>CAZJAA010000004.1:0-143867 GCA_964544055.1 uncultured Lachnospiraceae bacterium
CTGCAATACCCCAGAGTTCACCCCAGCCAAATGGGAATAAAAATTCAATATCTGTGGTTGCCTTGGAATAGAAGCAAAGTTCTTCCGGATCATGGTCACGGACACGCATTTCCTCCGGCTTGATGCCAAGAGTCTGCAACCATGTAATGCAGAACTGCTTCCAATATGCAAACCATTCCAAATCAGTATCCGGTTCACAGAAAAATTCCAGTTCCATCTGTTCAAACTCTCTGGTACGGAACGTAAAGTTACCTGGTGTAATCTCATTACGGAAGGACTTACCAATCTGACCGATACCAAACGGAATCTTCTTTCTGGACGTTCTCTGTACATTCTTGAAGTTAACAAAAATACCCTGTGCAGTTTCCGGACGAAGATAAACAATATTTTTTGCTTCTTCCGTTACACCCTGGAATGTCTTGAACATTAAGTTAAACTGACGGATATCCGTAAAATTATGCTTACCGCAGCTTGGGCAGTTAATGCTGTGCTCGTCAATATAGGACTTCATTTCCTCGTTGCTCCATGCATCCACTGCTTTATCAAACGTAATCTTGTTTTCAAAAGCATAGTCTTCAATTAATTTGTCCGCACGGAAACGCTCCTTACATTCCTTACAGTCCATCAGTGGGTCTGCAAAGCCACCAAGGTGACCGCTGGCAACCCATGTCTGCGGGTTCATAAGAATTGCACAGTCTACACCTACGTTATATGGGTTTTCCTGAATAAATTTTCCCCACCATGCCTTTTTTACGTTATTCTTAAGTTCCACACCGAGATTTCCGTAATCCCAAGTATTAGCCAGACCTCCGTAAATTTCAGATCCCGGATATACAAAACCGCGGGATTTTGCAAGTGCAATGATTTTGTCCATTGTTTTTTCCATAGTGATAATTCCTCCTTGTTTTGCGGAGTAAACTTTCCACTCCTTTTGGAGCAGAAGCTTTTCTCCTGTTTTTTACATGTCTGTGTTCTGCCGACAGGATAACTTCTTTTCTTTCTTGAAAAAGAACCGAGAATGTGCCTTGGCACATTCTCATGCCGAGTGCAGTAACTTGCGACTATTTTCTCTTCGCGCAAGTGTGCATCCAAGGCGAAGCATTTTTATGTAATAGGAAATTGCAATTTCCTATTACATAAAAAATGCCCTAAGCAGAACAGTTTTCTGTCTGCTTAGGGCGAACATTCTATGTCCGTGGTTCCACCTAGCTTCATGGAAAATAAGCTTTTGCTGATTTTCCATGCTCTCTGATTCCTGTAACGAAGGATTACGTTGACTTCTACTATTTTTAAAAACAAATTCTGTCTTTCTGTTTTCAAAAATCTGTTCAAAGCCAAGGCTCCAAGGTGCCGTTCCACTACAGTTCAGGAAGATTTTCACCAGTCATCTTCTCTCTGGGCTGTCCTGTATGTGTACTTTTCCTTTTCACAGCCGATTGCTATGGTGAAAATTATACTTGAGATTTTGAAAATTGTCAACCGGCAAACACTATTTTTCATATAAATAATAATTACTCACCGGCAATGCTTCTTCCCAGACTTCTGCATAATAATAACTGCCATCTGCATCCACAGGGCGAATCTGTATCATATCCATTCCGTCCGTAAACCATTCTGCTGGAACGGTTACTGTGCTGATGCCGTCAGACACCTCAGTGCGCACCAGATTCACGCCGTTAATCTGATATTCCATCTCACGGGCATCCCCACTATCAATGACAACCTTAATCGTAAACGTTTCTTTTTCTTCCGTCACGCTTTCTACATGAAGTATTTCTGCATATGGTTCATAATAGCCCAGAGATTCCACGAGGGTTTCAAAATCGGCGAACTGCGTATCCAACCATGCCACACGCTCAGTAATAAAGCTTTTCAGGCTCTCCGTGGCTTTTGTATACCTTTCACCGTTTCTTCCGCCGTATCCCCAGCGTTTGTCATTCATGGTGCCATCCAATTTCAAAAGATTCTGATAATAGTCCAGGGATTCTAACAATGATTTTATCTGAGTTCCGCGTATGGAACGGTAAGTTTCATACACCATCATCAAAAAGTATGGATCTTTAATCAGATAGCGGTTCCACTGCACCGACTGATAAAATTGCTCTCTTGTAAAATAATTATTCGTTGTATGCCAGTCATCCGTAATATAGGTGTCAATATCATACATATTGATGTTGCCGTATGCCCAGTCAAAATCCCACACCGGTCCCATATATGCCAGTCCTTCAATATCCTTATAGAGAAACACACTGTTTTTCATGCCATCCCAGTTCATGGTCAGTTCACATATCAAAAAATTCTGTACCAGAGAGTCTAAGTCAAACAGCTGGGAATAGTGATAACCATCGTAGGCTGTATCTGCATATTTTTCTGCGCTGTATACAGTAAACCAGCCGTTTTCTTCTCCGCCGTACTGGACACTGAATGCGGAATAATGCGTGTCATCACTGTGGTAGGTATAATCCTTGCTGTGCAGTGCGTACTCAAAGGACTGGATATAATTTTTTGTGTATGCATACAATTCCGAAGCTTCCGGCACGTTTTCCGGTGTATTAAAATAAAACGGTTGTCGGAAATTGGTTACTACCTTTGTAAGATTTGAAGCTTCGTATGCATAAAAATCAGCTTCTAACAGGAAACCGCCTGTCTGGGGAGTATTTGCTGCTTCTTCGTAATCCTTCTGTTTCATTCCCATATCTGCTGACCATTCTGCAGCGGTGAAATATTCGTCCCAGTCATATATATTAACCCGCTCCTTATCCACGCGGATTTGCTCGCATAGTTGGTATACACCGCGGTAATTTCCGTTTACAAACACCGTGACAAGCTCCGACTCGCTGGCAAACCGCATGCCGATTGCCTTTGCAAAGTCCAGTGTGATTTTATTTCGGATTAAGGCATGGTCAATATCATTTGCAAGGAGCACCCAGTGCTTATTTTTCCCCATGCCGAACAAATCTGATTTTGTTTCGAGTTTGATTTTATAGGGCTGCTTACTTAAATATCTGGTAGAATTGCCTCGCAGCTTGATTTGCAGGTTTCCGTCATACAGAATGTTTCCTGACTGGTCAGAAAGAACCATGGTTCCGGTTTCATAATTATCACCGATATTTGCATCTACGGTAAGCTCCAATACAGGAAGAACGCTGTATTCCCGGATATTTTCCGGCGTAAGCTTCCAGACCATCATCTGATTTACCTTGGAAAGCTTCTCATTTGCTTCGTCCTCCGGCAATGGAGTTATGGTCGGTGTCGGTGTTGTTGCGCTCCGGCTGCTTTCCTGCAAGGTTTCTGTCTGCTTCTGCTCTTTTGCGGTACCGCCGGCACAGCCGGATATCATACAAAAGCAGAATATGCCGGACAACAGAATACTTTTTGCTGTTTGTTTTCCCAATTGTTTCTTTCTCATTTTATTCCTCATTTCGGAGCGTTTTCCACACCATTTTCTGTCACTGCATCCCAAACCGTCCCCGGTCAGACAATTGTTCCGGTAAAAAAGCATATCTTCGCTTCCCCTGTTTCACAGTCTGAACTTACAAAATTTCCAGCATTTCCTCGGACTTCATTTTGTGTCCCACATGCTTTTCTAGAAATTTGTCCAATACCTCGCAAAGCTCACAAAGCACCGCATCCGATACTGCAAAGGTAAACAGCTTTTCTAACGGTGATGCAAGAATGTACTGCATGGTATAAATCGTAGATGTGCAAATACACACCCCATTGTTTTCTGAAGTACGTCCATCCGTTCCGCTTTCGCAGCTTTGCTCCTGCATTCTCTTTTTTCTGCAGCTTTCACAGCAGATTCCTCCCTCCGAAGGAGAAAACCAGGCTTTTGCCTGACTAAGCATCTCTTTTTTTCCGCAAAGGACACAATGCTCTACCTGGGGCATTTCGCCGTTTACAGCCAGAAAACGCAATTCAAAAATACGCCGCACCAATTTTTTATGTAGTGCAGGTTTGGATAAAGCCCGCAAAGTCATATATAATAATTTCAGCGGTTCCCCCGCTTCCAAATTTTCCTTTGTCATAAAGCAGGAAAACTCACAGAAGTACATGGCATAATAAATGGACTCCACGTCCTCCCTGAACTCTGCAAAATAATTACTGATTTCCGCATTTACCACGTTGTAGGAGTTTTTTCCCTCATACAGGGTAAATTCTCCAAAGGCAAACGGCTGACTGCAGCCAAGCAGCGGACTTGTTGGTTTTCGTGAGCCCTTGGCAAACGCTGAAATCTTTCCTCGTTCTTTGGTTAAAATCGTCAATCGGCGATCATAATCGCCAACCGGCATGGAAACAAGTACCATGCCGGTCAGTTTTACTTGTCCGGTCATATTACCTTTAATTTAAATCCTCCTGTTTATGTTCCCCACGGGAGTGGGCGGTATACTTCAAATAATCGGAAATATTTCCTGTTTTGGCAAAACGCTGCCAATAGTCATGTGCCATAGCTTCACCAAACTGCTGGTTTGGTGCCAGCTCCCTGCCAAGTTCCATTTCTGAATTTCTGCTATTCCATGTTTTCATAACCACTTTCCCTCCGCATATCAGAGTAATTTCATTTCTGAAATTTAAAACTTTTCCTGATATGTTTAGAATGTCCGTCAAAGCAGCAATTACTCTATGGAAGAATTGGAAATACCGATGCCGCTGTTTTACCTTTCACAGAATTTCATGATGGAATTGCTTGAAACAATTTAATATTCCTCCGGATTTTCCCAGTATCCATAGTTTTTCATCAGAATATCCGAGTCTCTCCAGTCTTTTTTTACCTTGACCCAGAGCTTTAGGTTTACCCTGTACTCAAATAAGCGTTCAATTTCTTCCCTTGCCTTGGTACCGATTTTTTTAAGCATTGCACCCTGTTTGCCAATGATGATGCCCTTATGGGAATCTCTTTCACATACAATGATAGCTTCAATATCCACCATGGAACCGTCGGCACGCTCGCGCATTTTTTCAATGGTGACTGCAATGCCGTGCGGTACCTCATCCCCCAGCAGGCGCAACGCCTTTTCGCGAATCAGTTCGGCAGCAATCTGACGTTCCGGCTGGTCTGTTACCGTATCTTCGTCATAATACATCGGTCCATAGGGCAGATAATGGAATATCAGTTCCATCAGTCGATTCGTATTTTCCTTTTTCTTTGCCGAAACAGGAATGATTTCGGCAAATGGATACTTACTCTGGTAAGTTTCTATTGCTGCCATAATTTCTTCTTTTTTTACGGTATCTATTTTGTTGATTACAAGAATTACCGGTGTTTTTACTTTTTCAAGCTGTTCTAAAATATGCTGCTCTCCTGCACCAATATAGGTAGTCGGCTCTACAAGCCAGAGCACAACATCCACCTCATTTAAGGTATCCTTTGCAACCTTTACCATATATTCACCCAGTTTATTTTTTGCCTTGTGAATGCCCGGCGTATCCAGAAAAATAATCTGGCCTCGTTCATCTGTATACACGGTCTGAATGCGATTTCTGGTTGTCTGCGGTTTATCGGAGGTAATTGCAATCTTTTGTCCAATTAAATGATTCATCAGTGTTGATTTACCGACATTAGGACGGCCGATCAACGTAACAAGACCGGATTTTATCTGATTATTCATACTTTTTCTTTCAGGCAGGCTGCCTGACACCGCAGCCCACCATTTCCTTTTCTAAACTTTTCTGTTTTATATCCCATACGGATAAACGCTGCACGCCATACATCGGTAAGACAGCATTTTTATTACATCAGTGTTTTTACAACATCAAACAGCTCTTTGCACTCTTCTACCTTGGCAGCAGAACCAACCGCACAAATGCAGTGTTCACCAAGCAGTGCCTCTAACATCGGCTTGGTATTCCGGATATCCTCTACTGTTGTTCCAAGAATTTCATCTCGCACCTTCTGCACATCTTCATAGGTTTTTCCGGTTAAATATGCAGCCAGGGAACGGATTCCTTCGGTTCGTGGAGTCATCGGTGCATCTACGTTGCTGATTGTTCCAAGAATGTTCTTTGTCATTTCCCGTTCGTCTGCTTCAAAGCTTTCCACATAAGCAGGCATTCCCTCGTAAATACGGTTTGTTTCCGCCAGATTTGGGTCACGGTAGGAATAGGTGCAGGCATTGCCGGTCAGGCCATTTAATGAAATACCTCCGCCATATGCGCCACCCTTGACACGAATTTCATTCCAGAGATAACCATAGCCGAGCAGAGTCTGAAGTACCTCGTAAGAGCCATGATACAAAACCCCTGCGTCCAGGAAATTGCCGCTGCGGACAACATACTGAACCTGTCCCGGTGTCTTAAAGCCTTCATTCTTTTTTACGCATGGCATATGAAGCTCTTCTCCTTCTGCCGCCGGATACATGGCATCCAGGATTCCGTCAATTTCTGCTTCCAGTGCCTGTTTGCCATCTTCGGCTGCTGTTAAGTCAAGCAACAGGTTTTCTTTGGTAAAAAGCTGTTCTGTGACTCTTACAAGTCCTGCTGCCACTTCGTCTGCCTTTTCTTCCAGATTTGCCGTAATGTTTTTAATAAATTCATAGTATTCAATGCCCTTGGTTGCTTCATCAAAAGCTGCATTTTCGTTATAATAGGAGGCAGCTCTGCCAATTGCCACCGCATGACCGGCACCCATAAATTTCATTTCCAGCCGGGATTTCAATTCCAGAAGAATTTCACTTAGGCGCTTTTTATCTGAAAAATCCGATTCGAACATGATTTCCTGAAGAAGTGCCAGTGCTTTTCCTGTATTTGCAGTCAATGCCTTTACTGAAAGGCTGAATACCGGCAGGAAACGCTTGTGATCCTTGGTTGTTGCATAGGTGGTAATGCCTGTTTCAAAGCCGCCGGTATAGGTATTGATTTCATCTACTAAATCCTGATATGAATGCAACCCGGTATCTACCATGGAAAGCACATCGGATAACAGCCCGATATATGGAACATCAGCAAGTGCTACCTTTCTGGCATCAAACAGCAGACTGATGTAACTGATACCGCTCGTAAAAATGTTATGCCATACAGCTTCGGCTTTCTGTTCCAGGAATTTTTCATTTTTAAAGTCCTTTGCCTTCTTTTCGATGTCGGAAATAGAAAGCATCGGAATGGATTCTAACTGCTCCTTGGTAGAAGGCTCATCCTGATATGCCTTTAATGCCCTGGTATCTGCTACCAGCTTCAGCACTTCTGCCTTACTTAAGGATGCCTTATAGGAAGCCAGTTTTTCTTTCAGGGAAGCATCCTTTTCTGTATTTAAACCTGCCTTTGGAACAAGCTCTAATAATACACCGTGCTTACTGTCCAGGAAATATTTCTGAATCAGCTGCTCAAAATAATCGGTTTTTGCTTTTTCTTTTAAATCGGCATATACCTTGTTGGCATGCATATAAATAAACGGCTCATTATCGTCATACAGCCAGGTGCTCATTAAGTTGATGCCATGCATCAGCCCCTTTGGAAAGCGTCCAAAATCGGCTTCTCTATAACGGAATTCCTGTGCATTGATGGTTGCCAGCAGGGTTGTCTTTTTAATACCTTCTTTTACACACTTTTCCAGTGCTCCACGCAGTACCTCAAAGAAATGCTCTCTGTCCCCCGGTTTTGCATTTTTTGCTGCAATGGAAAAGTTTGGTTGCAGCAGGTTTGTCATACCGGACATAAAATCATCACCAAGGCCTGCATCCAGCAGTGCCTGCTTTACCGGAGCACCCGGATTAGAAAACAGCACCTGGTCAAGAATTTCAAACGCAATGGCTTCGGTTAAGTCGGACCAGTCACCAAGCAGTACATTATAGGAATAGAAAACACCATCTTCCTTTTCTTCTTCGACAGAATAATATTCCGTCTGCTTATGGATTCCGCCAAATTCCGGCTGTTTTTTGATTTCAGAATCCAGCTCAATTTTTTCAAATTTGGATAAATATTCTTCATCCATCCAGGCAAGACGCTCTTCGATATCCATATCACCGTACAAATAAATATAGCTGTTAACCGGGTGGTAATATCTTCTGTGAAAATCAAGATAATCCGCATAGGTTAAGTTTGGGATGCAGTCCGGGTCACCGCCGGATTCCACACCGTATGCCGTGTCCGGATACAGTGCATGCATCTCCAAACGGGAAAGTACCTGCTCCGGTGAAGAAAAAGCTCCCTTCATTTCGCTGTAAACGATACCATTGTAAATCAGGTCGGCATCTTCACTTTCCAGCTCATAATGCCAGCCTTCCTGCTTGAAGATTTCTTCCCGTTTGTAAATATTCGGATAAAAAACTGCATCGAGATATACATGCATCAGATTTTTAAAATCCTGCATGTTGCAGCTTGCTACCGGATACATCGTTTTGTCCGGAAACGTCATTGCATTTAAGAAAGTATTTAAAGAGCCTTTTGCCAGCTCAATAAATGGATCTTTTGCCGGAAAATGCTCCGAGCCGCAGAGTACCGTGTGTTCAATAATATGCGCTACACCTGTAGAATCTGCCGGTGGTGTGCGGAATGCGATGGAAAATACTTTATTGTCATCTGCATTTTCTACCCATACAACTCTTGCGCCCGATTTATTGTGGCGAAGATAATAACCGGTTCCGTTTAAATCCGGCAGTTCTTCTGTTTTCACAAGCGTATATGCACCAAGCTTTGTTAAATCTTTCATGTTTTTACCCCATTTCATTTTCATTATAGTTACAGGCTTTTAAAAGCTTCCCATGATATAGAGTGTATCATATTTTAAGAAACTTGTACAGAAAAAGAATTATTAATGAAATACTTCATCAATTGGCAAAAAAAGCTGCTGCAGAAAGAAATTAGCATACAATATACAGAAAGGAAAACTTTCTATACTTTGTACTTGTATTTCTTGGTGCAACAGCTTTTCCTGATTTTTATTCTTCCTCCAGTGTTCTTTCGTATTCGTCAAAAATATTGCTAAGAACAGGTGCGAGTCCTACAAATTCACAGCCATAAGAAAACGTTCCGTCCTCTTTTACATTTTTTCGGATAATTTGAACTACACAGTAAAGGGAATTTTCCGGACTTCCCAATTCCAGTTTTGCGTTAAAATAGAAGTTTAACGGTAAATCATTTGTTGTAATAAATCCAATTCCAAGTTTTGAAACATCCACTACCTGAATCGGTGCATCCAGCTCCACTGCCGTGGCAGCATCCTGTCGGAACAATTTGGATACTACCAGTTCCAGTTGTATTGGAAATCTTTTGCTTCTTCTCTTTTCCTGCATCATGGCTCAAACCTCGCTTTCCCCCAAAAAACATCATAGCTTCCTACTTCTTGAACAATTACGCATCCACACTATAGTTTGGTGCTTCCTTCGTAATATGAATATCATGCGGATGACTTTCTTTTAAGGATGCAGCAGAAATCTTAACGAATCTGCCGGTCTCCTTTAATGTTTCGATATCAGCAGCACCGCAATAACCCATACCGGAACGCAGTCCGCCGAGCAGCTGGAATACAGTGTCTTCCACAAGACCCTTGTATGCCACACGACCTTCTACACCTTCCGGAACAAGCTTCTTTGCATCTGCCTGGAAATATCTGTCCTTGCTGCCGTTTTCCATGGCTGCAATGGAACCCATGCCACGATAAACCTTATATTTTCTGCCCTGGAACAGTTCAAAGGTTCCCGGACTTTCGTCACAGCCGGCAAACAGGCTTCCCATCATACATACGTTGGCACCTGCTGCAATTGCTTTGGTAATGTCTCCGGAGAACTTAATGCCTCCATCAGCAATAATCGGCACGCCATGTTTTTTAGCTGCAGAATAAGCATCCATAATCGCTGTAATCTGCGGAACACCAATACCGGCAACCACACGGGTGGTACAGATGGAACCAGGTCCGATACCAACCTTGACACAGTCTACACCTGCCTGAATCAAAGCTTCTGTTGCATCTGCTGTTGCCACATTTCCTGCAATAATCTGTAATTCAGGAAATGCATCATGCACCATCTTTACACAGCGCAGAACATTTGCTGAATGCCCATGAGCAGAGTCAATAACAATAGCATCTACCTTTGCGGCAACCAGTGCTTCCACTCTTTCTAGAATATTGGCAGTAACACCAACACCGGCTGCACAAAGAAGTCTTCCTTGCTCATCCTTGGCAGAAAGTGGATATTTAATCTGCTTTTCAATATCTTTAATTGTAATCAGACCCTTTAAATTTCCAGCATCATCTACGATTGGAAGCTTTTCTTTTCTGGCTGCTGCAAGAATTTTCTTTGCTTCTTCCAAGGTTACGCCTTCTTTTGCAGTTACCAGATTTTCAGATGTCATGCAGTCAGAAATTTTCTGGGAAAAATCAGTTTCAAACTTTAAGTCGCGGTTTGTGATAATACCAACCAGCTTTTTGCCTTCTGTAATAGGAACACCGGAAATACGGAACTTTGCCATAAGCTCATCCGCATCCTTTAACGTATGATTTGGACTTAAGGAAAATGGATCTGTGATGACTCCGTTTTCCGAACGTTTTACTTTATCAACCTCGTCTGCCTGTGCCTCGATGGACATATTTTTGTGGATAACACCGATACCGCCCTGTCTTGCCATGGCAATTGCCATGCGATGTTCCGTAACCGTATCCATGCCTGCACTCATCAGCGGAATGTTCAGCTGAATTTTTTGTGTAAGATGTGTTTTTAAGTCTACCTGATTTGGAATTACCTCAGAATAAGACGGTACAAGCAACACGTCATCAAAGGTAATGCCTTCGCCAATAATAGTTCCCATTACTTACTCCTCTCTTTCGCCTTGGTTAATAGTTAAGTTTTAAAAATATTTTAAAAAGTATACTTTTTTTTCAGACAAAAGTCAAGACTTTCAAACTTCTTAATATTATAAGTTTTGCTTATGAATTTCTGCTTTTTCGCAACAAACTAATATTCCATAATTTTTCTTGGCGCTTTCTGTTTCATGGTTGCCAACATTTTTTCGTTTGGCTCAAAGTAAATCATTGTTTGCTGTTCACCTCCGGTGATTACCATACCATACACGACTGCATTTTCATCCAGACTGGAAAAATCTTTTACGAGAACGCCGTTGTATCTATAACCGTCCAGTGCATGGGAATTTTTCGGTGCAACCACCACTAGCTTTTCAAAATCTATACGCATCATGGTTTTTCTCTTTGCTCCACCACTGATTTTATCAAAATCAAGCTGACCATCGCAGAATACATATTCATATTCTACCGAAAGCTTTGGCAGGAAGAAATAGCAAAGTGCCATAAATACCAGACCAAGAAAAATAAACCACATATTAAATGTAAAAAAACCGAGTACAAAAAAAGCAATCGTGCCGCCAACTAATAAAAATTTCAAGAATTTATCCTTCGCTGTTACTTTTTTCTTTGTGCGTGCTTCTGCATACAATCCGTCCATTTCATAATCCTCCTCATTTTTCGATAATTTTGCATTTTTCGCTTCTGTATTAATTACACTATTTTCTAGTATATAAGAAAACCCAACAATTTTCAATCCGAAGTTTCTAAAAAACTTATTAAAAATATTCGCCACTTACCTTTTGCTCACAGAGCAGATGGGTGTCTTCCAGACACCCTGCAAAAACAGCGGCAGCAATCCGCCCTTGTGCAAGCACAAGCGAATTGCTGCCGCTGTTTTTATGTGCTGTAATTTTTTTCTTTACTACATCATTCCCATGCCGCCGGCACCGCCTGCTGGCATAGCAGGTGTGTCTTCTTTAATGTTTGCCACAGCAGATTCTGTGGTAAGGAATGTAGAGGCAACACTGGTTGCGTTCTGGAGAGCACTTCTTGTTACCTTTGCCGGGTCAAGGATGCCGTCTGCTACCATGTCTACATACTGCTCGGTAAGAGCGTTAAATCCGGTACCTACTGCAGATTCACGAATCTTATTTACAATAACAGAGCCTTCTAAGCCTGCGTTTGCAGCAATGCAACGAAGTGGTGCTTCCAAAGCTGCAAGGATGATGTTTGCACCTGTCTTTTCATCTCCTTCTAAGGATGCCGCAAGTGCAGCCACCTTCTTGGATGCGTGGATATAAGCAGAACCACCACCTGCGATAATACCTTCTTCTACCGCAGCCTTTGTTGCTGCAAGAGCATCCTCCATACGAAGCTTATTTTCTTTCATTTCAGTTTCGGTTGCAGCACCAACACGGATAACTGCAACACCGCCTGCTAACTTGGCAAGTCTTTCCTGAAGCTTTTCACGGTCAAAATCGGAAGTGGTTTCTTCAATCTGGGCACGAATCTGAGCTACTCTTGCTGCGATTTCATTTTTATCGCCTTCGCCATCTACGATGATGGTGTTTTCCTTCTGAACCTTTACGGATTTTGCACGGCCAAGCTGATCCATGGTAACATCCTTAAGGTCAAGCCCCAGTTCATCAGAAATTACAGTACCGCCGGTTAAAATAGCGATATCCTGAAGCATCGCTTTTCTTCTGTCACCATAGCCCGGTGCCTTGACACCAACGACGGTGAAGGTACCACGCAGCTTGTTGATAACAAGAGTGGTGAGAGCTTCGCCCTCAATATCCTCGGCAATAATCAAAAGTCTCTGACCGGACTGTACAATCTGCTCTAATACAGGAAGGATTTCCTGTATATTGGAAATTTTCTTATCTGTAATTAAAATGTACGGATTATCAAGATTTGCTTCCATCTTATCCATATCCGTTGCCATATATGCAGAAACATAACCACGGTCAAACTGCATACCTTCTACCAGGTCAAGCTCTGTCTTCATTGTTTTGGATTCTTCAATTGTGATAACACCATCCTTGGAAACCTTATCCATGGCATCAGCTACCATTTCACCGACTGCCTCATCTCCTGCGGAAATAGCAGCAACTTTAGCAATCTGCTCCTTGCCTGTTACTACGGAGCTCATTTCAGAAATAGCATCTACTGCACAATCAGTTGCCTTTTTCATGCCCTTTCTTAAAATGATTGGATTTGCACCTGCTGCCAGGTTCTTCATACCTTCGTTAATCATTGCCTGTGCAAGAACCGTTGCTGTTGTTGTACCGTCACCTGCAACATCATTTGTTTTGGTAGCAACCTCTTTTACAAGCTGGGCACCCATGTTTTCAAAAGCGTCCTCTAACTCAATTTCCTTTGCAATGGTAACACCGTCATTTGTGATAAGCGGTGCTCCAAAAGATTTGTCCAGAACCACATTTCTGCCTTTTGGTCCAAGTGTTACCTTTACTGTGTTTGCAAGCTTGTTTACGCCGGCTTCCAAAGCCACTCTTGCTTCTGCGCCATATTTAATTTCCTTTGCCATAATTAATTCCTCCTTTTAAACTGCTTTTCCTGTTACTGTTCATATTTGAAAACAGCATTTTACTCTTCTACAATTGCAACAATATCATTCTGCTTTACAACAATGTATTCCTCATCACCAAGCTTTACGTCTGTTCCTGCATACTTGGAATAAATTACTTTATCGCCAACCTTTACCTGCATGGTAACTTCCTTGCCATCTACCACACCGCCAGGACCTACCGCAACAACTTCTGCCTGCTGAGGCTTTTCTTTTGCCTGCCCAGGCAATACAATACCGGATTTTGTAGTTTCTTCTGCTAATAACTGCTTTAATACGACCTTATCTCCTAATGGTACTAATTTCATAAAATAATCCTCCTTACTCCGTGATGTACACCCGAAATTCTTCTTTCCAAATACTTTGAGTGTACAACGTATTGTTTATTTGTTTTGCTCTTGTTAGCACTCATCTTGTTTGAGTGCTAACCTTTGATATACTATATATTATCACATCTTTCGCAAAGTAAAATAGGTCAAAAGTCCTATTTATAGTTTTTTTATTTTTTCATCCGCATAACTATTCAGGAAAATATTCCAGACTATTCTGCTTCATCATCATTCGTTGCAGAGAGTCTTTGGAATTTTTCCATGGTTCATTGGTATAGCGATAATCAAATTTGTCAATGAACCAGGATAAATCATTGCGCACACGTTCCATTCCTTTTATATAAGATTTATGCAGGGTATTGGTAAATTCTTCCGCATAGCTACTCGAAAGCTGTTTTGGAGCTTCCTTCAGCAGCATGGCATAGTGTGCCGTGCAGAAGCCCTTGCCATTTTCTAACAGCATTCTGAAATCAGATTCCTTTTCATATAAGAAAAAAATAGTCGCAATGTAACGTTCAAACACTGCATTAATTTTATTACAGACAAAGCAGCTGTCTTCTACATTTTCCAGATAAGACAAAAGCGGATTTGTTTCCGCATCTTTTTTAAAAAGCCCCGCTTTGGCAGGCTTATAATTTTTCGTCCGTTTTTCCACCTCCCGGATGGTTTTATCCGCATGCGTTTTTAGCATCAGGGCAAGTCCCAGTCGGTTCTGCTTATGATAAAGCTCCTGCACATGCTTCCTGCAAAATCCCATTCTGTCCGTTTCCATTCGAATATCATCCTCCATATAGCTTGGACCAAGCGTAAAATCTAAAGCATCCTCTTTGAGCTTGTGACGCATGGCACAAACCGGGCATTCACAATCCAGTGAAAACGCTTCATTGACCGGAATGGTATATAACTGTTCTTTCATTCTTATCCTCCCTTTTCAACTATGTACCCCTGACTTTTCCAAAAGAAGCATCCAGAGATAATTTATAATTTGACCGTTTTACAGTGCGTACATGGCGTATACAACAGGAAAGCGGAAACTGCAGCAATACTTCAAAGGCCGGAGAAGCAGCAAGGGTGACGCTGCGACCTGCAAACGCCACCCTCTATCGTAACCTTTTTATTACTATTTCGTCATTTCTTATTCCGACAGCTGTTTTTCGTCTTTTCTGCCAAGCTCTTCGCGAATCATTTCTTTCATATCTCTTGCTTTTGATTTAATTCTCTCGTTTGCCTCTCTGGAAGTAAGTACTCTAGCAATCATACGCAAAGAATCCTCATATTTTCCGATTTGCCGTGCCAGGTCTGCTGTCAGATAGGTAAGTGTCAGTTCATCCATTCCGCACATCGGAAACGGTTCTTTCGAAAAAGCTTCCATAAAACCTTCATATGCATTGGAAATCGATTCCCTTTCCTGTACTGCCAGCTGTTTTTTTACTTCTTTCCGATTTGCCGTATCGTCTGGAAGATTTTCTGATTTCCCACGGTACAGCCAGGCAAGTTTTAAGCAGATATAGGCTTTTTCACTAGCTTTTGCGTGTTTTACCACGGCATTCACCAGAGCCAGCTTATGTCTTGTAATCGCTTCATCATAAGAAAGAACGGTCTCTCCTTCTTTAATTCCCTTAAATTTGGAGGAGATATTTTCTTTTATCAGCCTTGCTTGCGTATCGGTCATGTAGTTGAAAAACCGGCTTAAAGCCGCATAGCCGCAATGTGGACAGACAATTGCATCATATTTTAACGAGTCAATGTGCTGGTACTTTGGTCTTAAGTCCATATCCGAACCAATCAGCTTTACTTTACCGGTTCGCACCATTTTGGACTTGAATTCCTCGTCACATACCTTACAGGTAAAGCTTTTGTCAAACAGGAGATCTTCTTCTTTGACTTCAGCGGAACCAGCCTCCTGTTTTTCTGATTCTTTTTCCTTTTCTTTTTTTTCAAAAAGTTGCAGTTCGGACAAATTTCCGAGTCCCAACGACTCCAGTCCGGAAAACATATTCGCCATAACGATTCCTCCTTTACATTGCTACTGAGGCTTATAAGAGCTCTTCATGGAAACAATTCGGTTAAATACCAGATGCTCCGGTGTGGAATCCTTACAGTCTACGCAGAAATAGCCGTTGCGTAAAAACTGGAAACTGTCGTAAGCCTTTGCATCAGCCACGCTTGGCTCAACAAAGCAGTTTGTTAAGATGGTTCTGGAATTTGGATTGATGTTGACAGTTCCATCTTCGTTATATACACCTTTTTCCTCATCTACCAGATTTTCATACAGGCGAACCTCACAAGGCAGTGCTGTTTTTGCTGCTACCCAGTGAATGGTTCCCTTAACCTTTCTGCCTTCAAAGCCGGAACCACTCTTGGTTGCCGGGTCGTATGTGCAGTGAACCACCGTTACCTTGCCGTTTTCCTCTGTTTCATAGCCGGTGCAGGTAACAAAATAAGCATTCATCAGACGAACCTCATTTCCAGGGAACAGACGGAAATATTTCTTTGGCGGATCAATCATGAAGTCATCACGGTCAATATAAAGTTCTCTGCCAAACGGAAGCTTTCTCATGCCAAGTGCTTCATTTTCCAAATTGTTTGGAGCATCCAGATATTCTATCTGGTCTTCCGGATAATTGTCAATAATAAGCTTTACCGGATCAAGCACTGCCATCACACGGTTTTTCTTCAGCTTTAAGTCTTCACGGATGCAGTACTCAAGCATTGCGTAATCCACCGAGCTGTTTGCCTTGGATACACCGCAAAGCTCCATAAACACCTGTAAGGATTCCGGTGTAAAGCCACGGCGGCGAAGTGCTGCAATGGAAACAAGACGTGGGTCATCCCAGCCGTCTACCGTTCCATCTTCTACCAGACGCTTGATATATCTTTTACCGGTAATAACGTTGGTTAAGTACATTTTTGCAAATTCAATCTGCTGTGGCGGATTAGGATACTCCAACTCTCTTACCACCCAGTCGTACAATGGTCTGTGATCTTCAAATTCCAGAGTACAGATGGAATGGGTTACTCCTTCAATGGCATCCTCAATTGGATGTGCAAAGTCATACATAGGATAAATGCACCACTTGTCGCCCGTGTTATGATGCGTCATTCTTGCCACACGGTAAATGACCGGATCTCTCATGTTAATATTTGGAGAAGTCATATCAATTTTTGCACGAAGCACTTTGGTACCGTCTTCAAATTCACCGTTTTTCATTGCTTCGAATAATGCAAGGTTTTCTTCCACGGTTCTGTCACGATATGGGCTGTTTTTACCCGGATGTTCAAAATCGCCACGATATGCTCTGATTTCTTCTGCGGTTAAATCGCACACAAACGCCTTGCCCTTTTTGATTAACTTGACCGCAGCTTCGTACATCTGGTCAAAATAGTCGGAGGCAAAAAACAGTCTGTCCTCGAAATCGCCGCCTACCCACTTCACGTCAGCCTTGATGGATTCTACAAATTCCGTTTTTTCTTTGGTAGGATTGGTATCATCAAAACGAAGATTAAACTTACCGCCATACTTTTTTGCAAGACCGTAGTTTAATAAAATGGATTTTGCGTGTCCGATATGAAGATAACCATTTGGTTCCGGTGGAAAACGGGTCACAATCTGTTTGTGCTTACCCTCTGCCAAATCTTTTTCGATAATCATTTCAATAAAATTTTTCGATACTACTTCTTTTACTTCCTCTTTCAGCTCTTCAGCCATGTTCTTTCCCATGCCTTTCTACTTGTTCAGCTTTGATTTTTTGCCTGTAAATGCCATACTACAGACCAACATAATATTATGATAACATAACTTTTCCAAAAATAAAAGGGCTTTCTTTATTCATTTCCATGTCTTGCCTTGTATTCTGCCAGCAACAAATCCACTACCCTGCCATAGCTTTTGGTTCCATCGGTCTGGTCGTTTGCTTTTAAATAAGTATCATTGACCTTTTCCATAATTTCACCTGCCGTGGTTTCCCCAATCACCGGCTTTTCAAATTGTTTCCAATACTCATTGTTTGCTGCTAAATCCCGGCTAACCGCTGCACTGATATGCTCTCGGTATACTTCAAAATAAGCGTCTGCATTCTGACGATACAGCGCATTTCCTGTATTAATCAAGGCAAGCATTGTGCCGCTGTACTGTAAATCCACAGATTCTGATGCCATGCAGGCACGATAGGAAATATAATTTGCCTCGTCTTCCCGCATAAACCCCCGCAAATGTGCCAGCTCATGACACATAGTGGAGCCAATAGAATACGGTGAAATGTCAACATTTACATTTGCTTCCATCGTCCACGGAGTAAACACTCCTGTTATTTCCGTATACGACATAAGTCTTGAAAAATGCACCGGCTTTGGTGCCGGATAAATTCCACCAAATATCGGATATTGTTCTGCCATGGCTTCATATGCCTTTTTTGCTTCCTGCCCAAGCACACGCTTTGAAAAAGGCAGTTCATATACTCCGTTTTCGTTTTCCGTAGTCAGCTGTGTCCGCAGTCCGGACGCTGTATCTGCAAGTTCAATAAACAGCCCGGTAAGCTCCTCCACAGAAGAATTTTCCACAGAGAGTTTAAAATGATATGCCACCGGATAGCGGTGATAGTTTACCCCACAAAGCAACACATACGCAAAGAAAACAAGCGCTGCCAGACAGAGCAGGTTTTCAACCATTGTCATCCATAGGAAAAACCGTTTTTTTCCCAGTGCTTCTTTCTCTTTTCCGGCGGTTTCTTTTCTCTCTGTTTCCGTATATGCAGCCGCATTTGGGGCGGTTTCCATACATATTACTGCTTCGGCGCACATTTCAGCTTTCTCCGGATTTTCATGCGGTTCTGACTTTATGTGCACCGTCCGAATGATCTGCCGGACTATGTAATACAGCAGAACTACCGGTCCTATAATTACAACCAGCTCCATGAGCGAAAAAGGAATCCATCCGGTAAAAACTGCCATACACTGGGAAAGTATTTTATAGATGCCAGTGGCAAACACCTTTTCCGCCACCTCAGAATCTGCTTTTGCCCATTCCGTCAAGGCAATTCCAAGCGGAAGCAGTAGTAATAAAATATTTCGTTTTCTTAAGATCAGTTGTTTCATGATTTTCCTTAGCTCATTTCAATCTGTATTTCATTTCCACTTACCTGCATGGTTGCATAACTTCCACAGATAAGCGGCATCATCGGTGCAAAATGTCCCACATCAGCATCCAGAATAATCGGCACATTATATTTTCCAAGAATACCGGTCACGGCGTGAATATGGTCAAGTCCCATTGTTTCCTCTCCAAAGCATAACGGACGACCGATTAAGAATCCTCTGGTATATTGAAACCAGCCACTATGCTCCAGCTGCCAGAGTGCTCTGCGGATAGACATCACGTTCAGGTCACACGCCTCTAAAAACCAGAGAATCCCCTCTTCTTTGTACGTTTCTGCAAATTCAGGCACTTTATCGTATTTTGTGCCAACCAATGTGTCCAGACAGTCCAGACAGCCACCAAGCAGTCGTCCGGAAACAGTAATCCGGCTGTTGCCGGAAAGCATCCCAGTTGCCGAGTCATACACTTTCAGAACTCTCTTTTCCGTGATATGATATGGCTGCAGTGGATGATTTTCATCCTTTAAAGACTCCTTTTCCCAGCCGTCGTAGCCGGACACGATATGCTTTGTTCCGGTCAGCAAATCGAATGCATCCTGTACTGACGGATGCCACGGCTCCATTCCAAAGGTTCCGGCACAGGGTCCGTAAATGGATGCCACATCACAAAGTGTTGTTAAAAGAAAAGTAAAATTGGTATTATCGGAATAGCCCATATACCACTTTGGTTTCGCTTCTCTTATTTTATCAAAGTCAACGTAATCCAGAATTTCACACATCAATTCCCCACCGCCACAGGAAATAAGCACCTTATTTTCCGCACTCAGATAGGCTTCGGTCAGTTCTTTTCCGCAGTTTTCCGGTGTGTTGCTGATGCCAATTCCGCAGCTTTCATAACAATTTGGTCCAAGAAAGAGACCATAGCCCTGCTCCTTAAGTTTTTTCTGTGCATTCTGAAATGCTGTTTTATAAGGTTCCGTGGCACAGCCAAACGATGGAGCCACAAAACCAATGGTTTCATTTTGTTTCAGTTTTTCAGGATATCTCACTGTGTTTTCCTCCATTTTCTAAAATGCTCTCCCGGAATTATCTAAAAGAAGTAGCAATTTTTATCATATCACATTTATTAAAAAAAAGCATCCATTCTTCCAAAATTTCATTTTATATGTTAAACTATAATTACCGTTCAGACAACAGCGAATCATTTGCTGTTGTGCAGCGTACAACTATAATTCAGAATGGAGCGTCGCAAAAAACGCTCCGGAATGGAGAATATTATGGGATTTATTGACCATATGATAACAAATATTTATAAACCGCCCCGGCAGGAAAAACAGACCGTTCTGCTTTCCAAAAGCTCACCTCTGGAAAAATCAGCCGGGACAGCAGCACAAACTTCCCTGACACAAGGACAGCTTTTAAAAGGAGAAGTACTTGACTTGCGTGCCAGTCAAATACTTGTACTATTGGAAAACGGCACTTCTGTTTCTGCCCGCACAGAAGGAACTTTAAATCTTTCTATCGGTCAGCAGGCCAGCTTTATCGTTACACAGACTTCCGATGAACAAATCCTCTTAAAGCTTGCCGCTGATGATACGCCTGCCCAAAATCCGATGATTGACAAGGTATTAACTGCTGCCCACATCCAGAAAACAGAACACAGCAGTTCCATCGTCACGGAGCTTTTGTCTCATCAGCAGCCGGTAAATGAGGCGAACCTGCGCCACTACCTTTCTTTATCTGCCAAATATCCGGAAGTCCCAATAAAAGCACTGGTTCTGATGGAACTGCACCACATTCCGGTAACAAAGGAAACTGCAGCACAGTTTGTTCAGTATCAGAACAGGCAGGCACTGCTTCTCAATCAGGCACAGGAACTTACCAAAGAGCTTCTTACCTCAGCAAAGCAATTACCGGAAGGCGAATTGCGGACAGAAATTTTTCGGGAGTTAAACCTCCTATTGGAAACAAACCATTCTGAAACAGTGCCTGAAAATACGACTGCTTCTGCCACCGGCAAACTGCCAAATGACACATCCTCACTACCGGCAAACGCAAACATCTCGGAAGCAACAACGTCTTCCGAAGCAACGAAGCATTTGACAGCGCCCACCACAGAAACTACCACTGCGTTCTCAAATGCGTCAGAGTCTTTGGCTACAGAAAACCCTGAAAAGCTGCCGGATATTGTCAGACCGACCTCCAATGTAAAACCAGAAGATCTTTCTGCATTTACAGACAACAGGCCGCTGCAAAACGAAAAAACAACGTTGGAGCCCTCTTTCGACAACCGCTTTTTTCATTCGTTCCTGCTTCAGCCAGAAGATATTGCAGAACCAAAAAAAATAAAAAAATACTATGAGGAACTAAGCGAAAAAGTAACAAAACTGGAACAGCTTTCCCAACGACTTCAAGAAATCAACACAAAAACAGCTTTCGAAATGCCAAAACAGATAAAACAAAATTTGTCCTTTATGGAAGCAATCAACAATGTATTTCCTTACATTCAGCTTCCCTTAAAATTAAAGGAAGCACCCGCCCACGGTGAGCTGTATGTATACGAAAAAAAGAAAGGACTAAAGCCTTCCGACAGCATCAGTGCCCTTCTTCATTTGGAGTTGGAAGCTTTGGGAACCACTGACATTTTTGTCACCCTGACCGACAGTCATGTCAACACACGGTTTTCAATGGCTGACAAGGAAGCACAGCATCTGGTACGTTCAGAACTGCCAACTCTTTCTGCGGCTTTGGCAGAAAAAGGTTACACCCTGCAGTCCGAAGTATCCGTGCGTGAACCGGAAGCTCCGGACGCACCCGGACTGCTAGAACAGTTTTTAGAAGAACATTCTCCAAACCGGTTAACACGTTACAGCTTTGATATACGCGCATAACGTTTTTCCGGATAAAAACATAACGATAAAAGAACTGAAATATTTACGATAAGGAGCACAATCATTATGAAACCAACAAAAATATGTACCTGGCTGACTCACTGTGTCATTGGCATCCTGTTTCTGCTGTTTTTCATTTCCATCGGACTTGCTATTGCCATTTACTGCCGCCCTCTGTACTACCGGGGGATGACACGCATTTCAGAAGAAACCGGTTATCCGGTGGAAACAATTAAAGAAAATTATGATGCCCTGATTGATTACTGCAGTCCGTTTTTTCATGGAACACTTGACTTTCCTTCTCTGCGGGAAAGTGAAACCGGAATTTCCCACTTTGCCGAGGTAAAAGAGATTTTCAACCTGTTTTTTGTACTTTTGTTTCTTACACCGGTTCTTCTGGCAGGTCTGATTTATCGGCAGCACAAAAAAAACAGCATTACCTGGATGATTAGTTCTCCTATTATTGTATGCATTCTTCCGCTGCTTGTCAGTCTTGCCTGCGCCATAAACTTCAACCAGATTTTTGTCCTGTTTCATCAGCTTGTATTTAACAATGATGACTGGCTGTTTTCACCGGCAGAGGATCCGATTATCCTGTTTCTTCCGGAACGCTTTTTTCTGCAATGCGCACTGATTATTGTTATCACAGTGCTGCTCGGAGCAGCCATACTGGCCGCCCTCTATCTGAAAAAAAAGAAGCTTGTACATACACTTCTTCCATGATACACTGTAAACATCAAAACAAGAAAGGAAGCTCCTATGAAACGCACCGATTATTTAAAATGGGATGATTATTTTATGGGAATTGCTCTGCTTTCCGCACAAAGAAGCAAAGACCCAAACACAAGTGTTGGCTGCTGCATCGTCAGCAAGGACAACAAAATACTCTCTGTAGGCTACAACGGCATGCCTGCCGGCTGCTCTGATGACGAATTTCCATGGGAGCGCGACGGTTCCCCTCTCGATACGAAATATCTTTATGTATGTCATGCTGAACTGAATGCCATCCTGAATTATACCGGCAGTGACATCAAAGGTGCCAAAGTATACACAACACTCTTTCCATGCAATGAATGCACCAAGGCACTCATCCAGTCCGGTGTCGGCGAAATCATTTATTATTCTGACAAATATCACAATACCGACTCCAACACTGCCGCCAGAAAAATGTTGGATGCAGCCGGCATCCAATATCACAAATATACACCAATTAATCGTCTGATTACACTTCCATTGTAAAAAAAACTTAAGAAAAACTGCGGTGATGCCGAAAGGTAACACCGCAGCTTTTTTACTTTTATAAGCTCTGTCCCATTTGATAATACCAAAGGAAACTCAGACCGTCATCCGTACTGCTTACAGAACAGCCTGCAAAGCAACAACCGATAAGGGCAAATATAAGAATATGAACCATTTTTTTTAATAACAGTTTCTTTCGTTACACCAAAGACATTTTCCCATCGGTAAAGACGAAGTTGCGCATACCCTTGCCACCTACCTGGTCAGCAGGCAGTGCATCCTCGATTCGAGCAATATCCTCGGCAGACAGTTCAATTTTCAGTGCATCAATGGCATCGTGCAAGTGAGCAGGATTAGTTGTGCCCACCAGACTCTGCACATGGTCGTACTTGGCAAGGCTCCAAGCAAGTGCCAACTGAGAAAGAGAAACTCCTTTCTCAACGGCGATTTCCTTGACCTTGCGGATCATTGTAAGGTTATTTTCCCTGTGTTCAGGAGCCAGCAAGCCACGAGCCATTTCGGGTTTGACAGGAGCATTCAGAATATTGTCGCTGAGTAAGCCGTGTCCAACGGTACCAAAAGCCAGCACTTTAACACCCAGCTCCTTGGCAGCAGCAAGCAGTTCCTTTTCAATGCCACGCTCAACGAGCGAATACTCCATTTCCACCGTATGGATGGGATGTACCTTGCAGGCACGGCGCAGCGTTTCGGCATCTACCATGGAAAGACCGATATGCTTTACATAGCCAGCCTGCACCTGTTCTGCGATTGCACCTACCAGATCCTCTACAGGAATGGTGGTATCTTGCCGGGCAGGTTGGTACAGGTCAATATAGTCCAGCCCCAAACGGCGTAGAGAATAGGTTAAATGGCCTTTCACATTATGAGGCTTGACATCAAGACCGTAAATGCCTCCTCCCGGGGAAGGGAGAACGCCAAACTTGACGGACAGGAAATAGTCATCTCGTTTAACCCCCTTTAATGCATGTCCTACAATCAGCTCACTTTCGCTGGCATTGTAAAATTCACCGGTGTTAAAAAGTGTAATACCGGCATCCAATGCCGCATGAATGGTTTTGATAGAATTTTCGGGATTGCGGCGGTTAGACATCCCCATCGTTCCGAGTCCCAATCTGTTAATAGCAGTCATAATATACCTCCTGTTTTAATGGTCCTCCAACATTTTTTGAGCAGTGCGCAGAGTTGCTCATATTCTTGCTCGATGAGCTGTTCAGTAACCTGACTTTCAGGTGCTTCACCAAGCTGGGCAAGTTCATACAGTGCCAGCACTTGGCTGGAGCGTTTTTCAATGGATAACACTATCTTTTTGGTAAGTATGATTAGTTGGAAATAACAACCGCATTATAAAGCTGGTCTTTGTATCTTTGATAATAGGTATCCATGTCATATTCCACAATTCCCTGAAGCGGATCTGCCGCAATTACGGTATTTTTTGTTTTATTATAGCCTATGAGTACCGTACAATGTGATTTTTCTCTCCAGCGGTATACTGCATCCTCTATCTGCCAGTCCGTGGTTTTGGAAGACGCTGCCATGTTAATGGTTCCCCAGACAATAACCGGCATGTCTTTTTTTACATAAGCAGTCAGTTCCTCCATGTTGCTTCCCGAAACGTCCAATGCCTGTTTTTTCATATTTCCTTTATCAGAAAAATAGCGGTTTGCGGCATCCACAATCACAGGAGCGTAGCATCCATAACTGCCGTTGGAGTTTTTTGGATCGCCAAGGTATGCCTCATAAGGTGACGTTGTCCCCGGTTCTGCAATCGTAAGATAATTTTCTGCCATATACACCTTGTCTGCATAGTCACCCAGATAATTTAAAACAATGGTAAGGCAAGTGATTTCGGCTCCCATCGGAAGATCTGGATTTTGCAGAATATTTTTAACATCCAGCAGCATGACATCATCACCGTTCATAACTGCATTATAAGAGTACTGGCTCGTGTCGATATGTATCGTACCAACAACACTCGGACGTGATGCAGTAAGATAGTCACTGTTGATATAGGCATATTCGGTGTTATAGCTTACTTTGGACCAGCCATTTTCCAGCACTGCCACACGATGAATCATATCGTTTTTATTTAGAGAGCCAAGAATCAGGGAATTTACCGTCCAGCTGGAACGGATATTTACACCGCTTGCTGCGTACACCCATTCATCTACTTTTTCCCCGGTAGGCTCCACATCATCCGGAAGAGGGGTTGGAGTCGGCGACAAAGTCGGTGTTGGCACCTCTGTTGGTCCTGGAATTGGCGTTGCCGTAAGGATGCGTATTGTTACTTTTCCATTCTCGTCAAACGAATCCTGTCCTGCAAAAAACAGATTACCCATAGCAGCATCCAGACGATCGGAAGCCGTTTCAAGTATTGTTCCGCAACCGGTCATTCCAAGCAGCAGAATAAGGACTGCCATTCCTGCATATCGATTTATTTTCTTTGTTTTATTCATGTCATTCCATCCTACTTGTTGTAATCTTATTGCTGTGCACCTTATGGCAAAGAGCAGTACCTCTTTTCCACTTTTTCTGTATTTTAACATGATTTACTGTTTGCGTCAATTCTCAGTATTTTCCGGCAGATAGCTGTAATAGTCCAAATCAATAATTCCTTTGGAAATTGCAAAACGGTTTTTTACCACCTGCTTCATTACTTTGACATAATCCTCCGGCAGTTCTTCTTCGGTCAGATAAGTAACTTCACCAGTTCCGGCATTATACATAATACGGTCTGTAATAAAGCTCTTATCCTGAAACATAACGAGCCCCTCCGAAGTGGACAGAATGTCTTTTCCCATATATAATCTGGAATCATATTCCAGTCCAAACAGATTTGCCAGCGTTGGGACAATATCAATGCCTGAACAGTATTTATCAACCTCTACCGGTTCTTCCATAGAAGGCGTCCAGAGAATCAACGTACTTTTATAAAGCTCAAACGTTTCCTCCAGTTCATGTCCGGCAAGCTCGTCCAGATACTCCTTGTCCAGTCCGTAAGGATAATGGTCTGTAGCCAGTGCAATCACTGTACGGTCAGCAATACCGGCTTCCATAAGCTGCTCCACCAAATAGGTCAATGCCTTTTCCAGTTCATAATTGCAGGCAATATATGCCTTTGCTGTTTCGGAATATGGCAAATTCTTCACCGCATCACGATTTTTATATGACATACTATTTCCGCCAAAATTATATTCCATGTGTCCGCTGACCGTCATATAATACACATGAAACGGCTCCTTTGTAATGTATTCCGGAACAGACAATTCCATCATTTCCAAATCAGACCCCGGCCACTGTTTTGTTACATTTAAGCCATTTCCCCTGCCCTTATAAGTATATCCCATATTTGGATGTGTTTCATCCCGGTCATAATAAGTATAAGAGTGGTTATGGTATGCATTCGTCAGATAGCCAAGCTTGCCAAGCATATTTCCAAGACAGAAGCGCATATCATGTGTGGCAGTTCGGCGCAGGCTGTGAAATTTATCCGGAATCAGGCCGGTACAATTCACAAATTCTCCGTCAATCGTACTGGTCATCCACAATGGAGAGTAAAAATTATGAAATACAAAGCCTTCTGTTGCCATTTTAAGCAAGGTTGGTGTTAATCCCTCCTGCATGGCATACGGAGAAAATCCCTCTGCCGTAAGAAAAATCAGGTTATAGCCTTCAAACATTCCGGTATACTCATTCTTCAGAGTATATTCCTCCGTGGCAAAATATTCATGCAACGTTTTAATTTCTTTCTTACTTTCCGCTTCCGCCAATGCGGAAAAATCAATATCCAGCACATTTGGTGACGTATCTATCGGTGTAGGTGTCGGTGTCGGACTCAGTGTCGGAGTTGGACTTGGCGTACTGGTGGCATCAGGCTCAGGTGTGCCCGGATTTGTTGGCTCCGGTGTTGCCGTAACCGTCGGTGTTAACGAAATTTCCAGTATCGGTGTCTGAAAAGATGGACGGTTCACGATTTCAATTGTATCGAATGTTCCGGAGCTCTGTTCGCCCCGGAAAATTTCTGCCATATCCTTTTGCGCATAAATGAGCATACCAAGTCTTTTTGCACCCAGCTGTGTATTCCATTCTTTAAAATAAAGAGAATATGGACTGTTTTCTTGCTGTTTTCCCGGCAAAAGCAGCAACGGAAACAACAAACAGCCAAACAGCAGTCCCCCAACCATGCCAAGCTTATGCTTTGGACTCTTTTTGTCCAAATCGCAAAAATAGCAGAAGCTTATGCAAAAAACAAGCAAAAGCAGAAAATTAATCAGTATCAGCCCAATATTTGCCAAAATGGCATTTGCAATCAGATTCTTAAATTCCAGTACATCTCCTCCAACCGCTGAAACAGAAGCAAAGGAAAAGAACACCTGAAATACCGAGTAATACACCGTCTGTATCATAAAATACAGCCAGAGAAGACTGTTTCCGATACAGTATACAATTTTTCCGGCAAGCTCCGGTAAAAAAAATGTCAATACATAAATAACACCGCCGCATAACGCCGCATAATAAAGCATTGGCAATGTTCCGATACCATTATGAAGCACACTCACCTGATATAAGGCTTCAAACAGAACCGGAAGCAGAATACATAGAGAACCGGTGAGCAGCTCCTGTTTTACATATCTTTTCACAGAAATAATTCGCCGTCAAATACAGTTACCGCAGGACCTGTCATAAAGAGATGACCACTTTCTTTATCATATTTGATATGCAGATCACCGCCCAACAAATGTACGGTTACTTCCTCCTTTGTTTTTCCATTCAATATGCAGGCATATACGCTGGCACAGGCACCTGTTCCACAGGCAAGCGTTTCACCGCTTCCACGTTCCCACACACGCATATTAATTTCCTGTTCATCGAACACCTGAATAAATTCTGTATTGGTACGTTCCGGAAACATCGGATGATGTTCAAATTCCGGTCCGATACTTGCAATATCTACCGCAGCGGTATCTTCTACAAACGTAACCGCATGTGGATTTCCCATGGAAACACAGGTGATTTCATACTGCCTGCCACAGACTTCTACCGGTTTTGCTACAACAGCATCGCCTTCTGACACAACCGGCACAAGCTCCGCTTTAACCTCCGGTGCTCCCATATCTACCGTTACGCTTGCCACTTTTCCATTTTCCACATGAAGCTTTAATATTTTAATTCCGGCAAGTGTTTCCACTGTAATAACGTTCTTTGTAACCAATCCGTAATCGTAGGCATATTTTCCTACGCAACGTACCCCATTTCCGCACATTTGTGACTGGGAGCCATCCGCATTGTACATTATCATTTTTACATCTGCCACTTCGGAAGGGCAAATTAAAATCAAACCATCTGAGCCAATGCCAAAATTCCGGTTGCTTACCTTTATTGCAAGATTAGCCGCATCTTCTACCGTTTCCTTAAAACAATTGATATATACATAATCATTTCCGCAGCCTTGCATCTTTGTAAACTTCATTCCGCTTCCTCCTTAGGACGATTTTTGATAATCATAGCACAAAAGCAGAAAAAGGGAAAGCCCTTTTTCTGGCTTTCCCTTTTTCTGTAATAGGAAATTGCGATTTCCCATTACAGAAAAACGCTCCGCTTTGGATGCACACCCATGCGAAAAGAAAATAGCCGCAAGCGACTGCGCTCAGCGCAAGAATATACCTTGGCACATTCTTTGTTCTGCATACTGTTCAAAAAATCAGAAAAATCCCTGAAATTTTGTTGTTTACAAGCCCTGCGGCATTTCAACCCTGCTTAATATAACGGTCAGATTTCCATTTCTGCACCGTATGCTGTCTAAAAACTGTTTTTCATTCATCCCTTTTTTGAAATGCACACGGTACGTCAGTTCGTAAAGCGTTCCCATATTGGTTGTTTTTATTTTTTCCAAAGAAGTTTTCATTGTATATTCTTTAAAAATATCATCAAATACTCCTTGATAATCCATATCCTCCGGAATCAGGATGCGAAGCTGTCTGCATTCCGAACGGATGAGAGCTGCTCCAGCATAATGAACAAGAATTACTAAAGCAGAAAGCACTACGACAACCGCAAAGCCAAGAGTCAGATACCCAAGTCCACAGGCAAGCCCGGATGCCATTGCCATAAATACAAAAGCAATGTCCTTACCATCCCCCGGAACGCTGCGGTAACGAACCAGTGCAAAAATTCCCGCAATGGAAAATGCCCTTGCCACATTACTTCCGACCAGCACAATAACCACGGCAACTACTGCCGGAATCATCACCATACTCAAAAAGAAGCTTCTGCTTCGTTGCTCTTTTTTACATACTACCAGATATGTCCCACCAATTATTAAACCAAAAAATGCTGCCAAAAGCATAGAAATCAGTGTTGTTTTTATATCTATTGACGTATCCTCCACAAATCCAAATACCTTCTCTATCATTCTTCCTGCTCTCCTTTGTTGTTTATTCTACAGCCATTTGCCACAAAATTTTTATATTCTGTTCCATATTTTGAAAAAGATGCCGGATAAATTGCAAGTTCGGAAAGAATCTGCGTCATCCACAACGGCATGGCTTTTTCAATTTTAACTTCCATAATCCATTCATCCTCCTGTAACAGCTTATCGCCGTAAATTCCAAAATGAAGTCCCAGGTCATACCGACGTGTCGTAATATTTTGGTCAAAGGTCACGCGGAAATCCCTGTTGTCCTTAGCAAACATGGCGCATCGGTCATAGGATAAAAATACCTTGGGTGACAGTTCCATACGATGAAGCATATAGTCAATTTCGTTTAAAACCTGACCGTTCATATAAGATTTCAGTTCCGGTTTTTCTTTACTCTGAATATACTCATACGCTTCTCCAAGAACAAGCTTTGTACGCCTTTTGTTAACCAGTCGCTTATATTTTTTCTTGATTTCCAGAAATACCATATCTTCTGAATTTCTGATGCCGTAGCTGCGCAGACGGAGTTTTTCTTTATAGGCACTGCCCTCTATGGACTTCCGAATCAAATAGTTATCCGGCGTATCATAGTAAATATTGCAGATTGTATAAAATTCTCCATTTCTGCTGTGTTCGTCTGCTTCCATGTACGGAGCAAGACGTTCTCTTAATTTATGATATGTATCCTCCCGAATCCGGTATTTTTTTTCATACCGGTTAAAAACCTCAATTGCCATTTTTTTCTCCGTTTAATATGATATACTTCCAAATAAAGTTCTCTCTTACTCATTATAGCACAAAAAAGAAGAAAAAAATATGGTTATTTTGTGTTTTTTTCGTGTATTTGAAACTTTTTTTAATTTTACAGCAGTCCTCGCAGAATTTCCTCCACCTGCAGGCTCGTGTTTCGTTCCAGTTCCGCCGCAGCAGCCTCTGCATCCTGTTGTCTGCGATTTTCCACCTCCTGCTTGAGCTTCATTACATCCTGACGGACTTTTCGTTCCACCTCCGGGCGACGGTGTGCCACAACACGCTTCTGCTGTTTTGCCGCAAGCCTTCTTAGTCTTTCCTGTTCCTTTTCCTGTCGTCTTAGCATTTTTCTCTGCTCCTGATATGCCCTCTCATCAATCACCTGCAATTGTGCATCCAGCACCGCCTTTGTCTGACGCAATTCTTCCCGGTTCTTCCCCCAGACATGATACTCATGTTCCAGCCGTACCTGCAAATAATTTTCAAGATAATCACACATGCCGCTTTTTACAGCATTTACCTTGGAAGATATCATACAGACTCCATCCACCAAAAGTAATGCCGCACTTGTCCATATTCCCTGAAACATGGCGAGAAGCACCGTTTCCGTAGAGGCTCCTTTTACGCAGCTGTACATGGCATCCGCAGCACCAAGCAGCAGACACAGACTTACCAGTTCTATGTGCAGTCCTAGAAAAAATGTAGCTGGAATACCCAATACCCTGCGTTCTGCAAAAAAATTTTCCACAAAGCTTTCGACATTTGGAACACCAAGCATTGCCTGATAACGCAAAATAAACTGCTCTTTCATTTTTAACATCCACTGATTTTTGGTTGTTTTCATACGTTTTAAAGCTCTCAGCAGCATTTTGAAATAGCCTGCCAGAGCAATTCTTAGTACACAGCCCAGAATACATGCTGCAATTGTGCTGTAATAAAGTGCCTGTCCCATAGTAACCCTCCTGTTCATTCCTTTTATTTCCAGTCTTATCATACAATGACAGAAAGTTATTTTTTGTCGAAGTCCGGAAAAAAATAAAAAAGAGAGTGACAAAAATATGCCACTCCCGACTCTTTATGACAGCTTCTGCTTCCGAAAGGCTTCATACATCAGCAACGCTGCGGCTACCGCTGCGTTTAATGACTCTACATTGCCTGCCATAGGAATCAGCACTTTTTCCTCTGCCGCATCTGACGCTTCCTCCGAAAGACCGTTTGCCTCGTTTCCGATGAGAATTCCCACTTTTCCGCTGTAATCTGCTTTGTCAAAGGTTTTCTGCCCTTTCAGATGTGCTGCAAGCAGGCGCACTCCCTGCATTTTAAGAGTTTTCAGCAATTCATTAAAATCTTCTGCATAAACAAATGGTACGCGGTACACAGCTCCCATGGTTGAACGTATCACCTTGGGATTATAAATATCCACCGATTCTTTGCTTAAAATAACACCGGCTACTCCGGCTGCTTCTGCCGTGCGGATGATGGTTCCAAGATTTCCGGGATCCCTTACGTTTTCCAAAAGCACTAGTGTTCCTGCTTTTTCAATCATGTCCTCTACAGAATACTCCGGCATCTTCACGATTGCCAGCACCCCCTGCGGGGTAACTGTTTCTGCCATAGCATCAAAAACCGAATCTGCTACAATTTCATACGGTATCTGCGGCATAGGTCTGTTATTATATTGTTCTTTCCAGTAGCTGTCGGAGAAATACGCCTTTACTATCTTTGATGGATTCCTGCAGATTTCCTCAAACATTTTTCTACCCTCTATTACAAAGGTCCTTTTTTCTTTTCTTTCCTTGCTCTTCTTTAACAATGCAGAAATTTCTTTCATCTGCACATTGGATGTACTTGTAATCATAGCTTCCTCATTCCGGCATACCTCATATCAAATCAATTTGCGCAACCGCTGCAATCCATTAATCCGGTATGCCATCGTTTTTCTACATAGTCATTTGTGCAGTTGTTGCACAAAAATCAGATTTATCTTATCATAAAAACATACTTCCTGCAACCACAGATGCCTGTTTCTTCCTGATTTTTCACTTTTTTTTTGCGTTTCTATTCCGTTTTTGCTGCCTTTGGCTGAAAGTGATATGCCTTATCATAATTATTCCACTGATTTTCCGTTAGCGGTGCTGTCGGTACTGAGCCGGTGCAGTCCGAAGCAGATGCACAATTTCCAAGTTCAAATGCCTCATCTAACTGCATCTCCCTCTTTTTTTCCTGACAAAGTTCTGTCGCTGTTTTTTTCAGACTCTTATTTTTCATAGTGCAGCTTCCTTTCTGTTTTATTATTTCCCTGCCTTGATAGGTTTTGCAAAAAAAGCAAAAAAATTCGTAGCTACGTCCTGCTTTTCAAAATTAAAAAAACAGCTTTTGACATTCCAAAGACAGAGTGGTATACTGTTACCGTTTTGAGTGGTCTGTGTTTCTTTTTCGGAAATGGACAGACATAATAGGGAAACAGGTGTAAGTCCTGTACGGTCCCGCCGCTGTAAATGGAAAGCGGTCATCATATGTCACTGAAAAACAGTTGGAACCGGTTTTTTGGGAAGACGATGAACGCACTGTGATGCTCACTGAATCCATAAGTCAGAAGACCTGCTCAGAACGAAATACACTCAAACCACGAGGATATGGTAAAGGAGAAAAGAACATGAAAAATAACAAAAAGAAAGTGGCACTGCTGGCATGCTTATTTGTCGCCGTAGTTGCCGTATTTGGCGCAATTTATTTTGCATTGCGTCCAACCGGCTCCGAGGGAACTAAAAAATTCACTCTGGAAGTTGTATTAGCAGATGGCTCTTCCACAGAGCACAAGATATCCACAGATGCCGAATTTCTTGGAGAAGCCTTGCTTTCCAAAGGACTGATTGATGGTTCTACCAGCGAGTATGGTCTGTACGTTACCACGGTAAATGGCATTACGGCCAACAGTGACAATCAGGAATGGTGGTGCTTAACCATTGATGGTGAAATGTCCATGTACGGTGCCGATCAGGTACCTGTTACCGATGGAGGACACTATGAATTCACTCTGACGGTGGGCTGGTAATGAAGCTCACCGTAAAGGAGGCAGTGCTGATCGCCCTGCTTTCTGCGCTGCTTTTTGTCTCTCAGGTAGGACTTGCATTTCTTCCGAACATTGAAGTTGTTTCCCTGCTGGTCATCTTGTACACCATGTTTTTTAAGAAAAAAACGCTGTACATTATTTACATTTTCGTCCTGTTGGAAGGACTGATGTATGGTTTTGGCATCTGGTGGATTATGTACCTGTATGTCTGGACTATTCTCTGGGGAATCACAATGCTTTTGAAAGACGGAAAAAGTCCTGTTATCTGGGCATTTATCAGCGGATTCTACGGTTTATCCTTTGGCACGCTTTGCTCGGTTCCATATTTTTTTACTGGTGGGGCACACATGGCAGTTTCCTGGATTATCAGCGGACTTTTTATGGACATTGTTCACGGAGTCGGCAACTTTTTCGTTGCACTGTTGCTGTTCCGACCGCTTTATACTGCTTTCCAAAAAATTTACCGTACATTTTATCAAAAATAAACAGAGATGGGGCCGGTGCAACTTCCGCACCAGCCCCATTTTTTAGCTCTCGTCACGCACAGCTCATTTCAATAACATAAAAATTACCTTTTTTAATGTTCTTCTACTATGAACACATAATATAAATCTGCATCATTTTCATTGTGTACCAGATGCCCATAATCACGGACATATTTAATTTTTCCGGTTTTTGTAATGATATGATACGTTACAAAATCCAGATTTGCATCACTTTCCGTAATCTGCTTTGCAATGCTCCGGCTTACCCTCGAATAATCATCCGGATGAACCATTCCTGAAAAGGAGCCCTGCGTCAATTCCAGAAACTCGTCCAGGGTTTTGCATTCATAAATGCCAAGCAGCATTTCATTGACACTCAGGATTTTCTCTGTTTCATTGTCCGCATAGATAAAAAATCCGCCTGGAATCATGGACAGAATACTGTCTACACAAAAATTATCTTTTGGACTTCCTGTTATCAGGCTAACTTCTGCTACCGGCCATGTATCAAATAAAACTTTTCTGAATTTATCAAATTCGATTGGTCGTGAATAAAAATATCCTTGATGATAATTTGCGGAATATTTTCCAATGAAATCCTTGATTTCCTGTGTTTCCACCCCCTCCAGACACACCGTCAGTCCAAGACGTTTTGCGCACTGTACCGTGGAATCCACAACTACACGGTTGCTGCTTTTTCCAAGAATGTTTAATATAAAGGTTTGGTCAATTTTGACACAGGTAATTGGTAAATCACAAAGCAGATTGATGGTGGAATTTCCCGTACCATAATCATCAAGAGCAATTTTTATTCCCTCCTCACGGAAGAAGTTCAGCTGCTCCCGCAAATATTCTATGTCCAGATTTCGGCAACGTTCCGTTAATTCAAGCTGCAAATTTTTCGCCGGAAAATCAAACTCTTTCAGAATCGAAATTACCTGCTCTTTAAATTCCGGTCGTTCCAACTGGCTATAGGACATATTTACATTGATAAAAAAGCCCGGAATTTTTTTAATAATTTCTTTGGCATCTTCGATTGCTCTGCGAAGTACCCAGATACTTAAATCATAAAAACATGGATGTGACTCTAAATGCGGTACAAAACGTCCCGGCGAAACTTCGCCGTAATACGGATTTCTAAAACGCAATAACGCCTCTGCACCAATAATTTTTCCGGTTACCGTAGAAACAAACGGCTGGTAGCAGAGATAAAAGCCCTCACAGTTATTACGGATTCCCGCTTTTACCGTGTCCAGAAGCTCCAGCATTTTATAATTATCTTCATGGGATTCGTCATCAAAAACAACCATTTCATAGGAATTTTCCTCTTTTGCTTTTTCAAGAGCAGAAAGCAGACAGGAATATACCGTCTGGGAACTTACCCCATAATTTTTTGTATAAAGAGCACCTGCGCAGATTTCAATATTGACTGCACAACCATCCAGTGAAAAATTGGCAAGCCGCTCGCGTATTTTCCGAAAAACTTCTTTTGCAAACTCCAGGTGGTTATTCTTAAATACAATTCCAAAGCTGATGCCGTCCAGACGGTACACCATGCCATCTTTTTTGACAACGTCTTTGATGATGCCTGCCGTTTCATATAATGCCTTACTGCCGAAATCATAGCCATACAGTGCATTGATTCCGTTAAAATGTTTTATTTCGAGAGCCAGCAGCAGGCATTCCTTATTCTGCTTTTTTGTTCTGCTAACCTGCTTTAAAAAGCTTTGCAATTTAGGCAGTTCTGTAATGGCATCATGCATTTCACCGGCTTTATGGATTGTCATGGAGCCGGCAAACACCAATGGTTCGTTGTTGTCTCCGCAAATAATCTTTCCCTTGCCCGTGCATGGTACATATTCATTCTTTGCATTCCGGATTTGATAAGTAAAGAAAAAGCTGTCACGCTTCATGGAAAAAACATCTTTCAGTTCCTGATCCCAATGTGCAAGGTCATCCGGATGTACCAGACTGCGGATAATTTTTGTGGTATTATGCAGAGTGATTCCCGGAAGTCCAAGATATTCTTCTGCCTCCCTGCTCCAATTGGAAACACCGGTTTCCAAATCTTCCACAAAGATAAATTGACCTTCCGGAATATTGCTTATAATATTGAATAATTTTTCATTGAGCTTTGTTTCCATGACAGGAACCTCTTTTACCCCTTTTTCCTCTTGCATCTTTTTTATCCCCGTTTAAGCAGCACTCCCCTGCTGCCTTGGGAATAAAAAAACGACCGTGTTCGCTAAAAAGTACTGTATTTTATCCACACATTACTCTAGTAACGCTTCACAGTAATCATTATATACCTTTTTCAGACCTTATGCAATAAAAAAAAGTTTTTTAAGTTGCAGAGGGTGTAAAAAGGTTGTATAATATATATCAGTATTCATTCACAAAATCTGTTGCGACAGTTCAAAGTTGCCTGACGATTTTTATTTTAACCAAAGAACGCACTTACCGGCTTGTTACGGCAAGTCACTCAGAAACGAGGCATTCCATGAATTATATCCGTTTTACTGCTGAAAATGAATTTATCTATCACTGGTGTGGTAAATTTGTCGCACCGGGAGAAAACTGGATACATTTAACACGGCATCTCGGTGATTATGAGTTGTTCGTCGTGGTAGAGGGAACCCTTCATATTGGCACGGATACCACAGAATATGACGTGACTACCGGCGAATATCTGTTAATGCCTCCCACCGAATTTGAACACGGAACAAAGCCTTCCCTCTGCAATTTTTACTGGATGCACTTTGGCTACAACTGCGAGCAGAATGACCATGAACTTTTGTCCGATATCACCCCGGTCTACACTCCGGGAATGCTTTTGCTGCCGGAACAGGGTCGTCTTACCTTGCCCGACCGGATTATCATTTTAATGAAGCAGCTGCAGGATTCCGACCGCCGTTACCGTGAGGTTACCTTAAACCGCTATCTTTGCAGTGCCATTCTTTCGGAAATTGCCCTGCAGAACCAAATTTATCCGGCCTATGGAAACAAAATTGTCAAAGAACAACTGTATCAGGACATCTGCGACTATGTTTTCTGGCACCTGACCGAAAATTTAAAGGTATCCCAGGTGGCAGGTTATTTTGGTTACAATGAAAAATACCTGACCACGTTTTTTAAACAACGGGCAGGTATTTCTCTAAAACAATATATTCTTCAAATAAAAATGGAACGTGCCAAGGCATTATTGAGCGAATCTTCCGAATCTGTATCCCAGATTGCTTTTGGTCTGGGCTTTTCAGATGCACACAATTTTTCCAATGCCTTTCGCAAAGTTACCGGACTGGCTCCAAGCGAATACCGAGACAGCTACAATCGCCACAATGTGTTTCAGGTGTAGCAAATTTGTTTTCACCTATGACAGCTTTCATTCACAACGAATAAATTTACCTTTCAGAGCTGCTTTCCACCAAAAACAGTTGCTTTTTCTCTTTATTTCCTGTATAATCGGATTCAGAAATGATTTTAATCTTTCATAATGTCACATTCCATTTATTCCTGTTATTACTGAATAAGAACAAAGCAAATGTTTCACAACCTTTGAAAACGACGCAGTTACGATATACGTTTGCCGGATGATTACTATATCAGTGAAATATCTTATCTGCGTACAACGTGTGAAACAATCGCATACACTGGTGAATCCTTTTGTGTGTACAATGTGTAAAATATTGCGTACGTTAGTAAATCATTTTTGTCTTGCAAATTTTTTCGGCACATTTATACTGGAAGTGGAAAGATATTTACTGTTTATGCACGCTTCGCTACGGAAAAGATATTTTTCAGAAAAACAGGGATAACCAGAACCGTTACGCTGCCATGCACGGCGTAGACAAAGGAGGAATCTGTTTTGAAAAAAATAAACCGAAATCACACAGATCGGAGGTAGCGCATATGTATCTTGCAGAAGTAGACGAACAACGTATTATTTCTATTTCAGTGATAAGCCTCAACAATTGCTGCAATAAAACACAACTGCGTTAATACAAGGCGTATTTAACTCGTACCACAGCGTACGGTTACAATACGCCCTATTTCTATTGGCATGTTTTCAAGACCTTTTACGCTTCGTTCTGCATATTGAGAAGCTTTGCTGCCTGGTCGGCCGCAATTAACGAATCAATAATTTTTTGTAAATCGCCATTCATCACAGCATCCAGATTATAAACCGTTAAATTGATTCTATGATCCGTTACACGTCCCTGTGGGAAATTATAAGTACGAATTTTTTCGGAACGGTCACCAGAACCAACCTGGCTCTTTCTGGCTGCTGCTTCCGCATCATGCGCCTTTTCAAGTTCCAGCTCATACAACTTGGAACGAAGCACCTTAAACGCTTTATCACGGTTTTTCAGCTGGGATTTTTCATCTTGGCAGGAAATAACAATACCGGTTGGAATATGCGTCAAACGAACTGCAGAGTCCGTTGTATTAACGCACTGTCCACCATTACCGGAGGAACGGAATACATCAATCCGGCAATCGTTTGGATTAATTTCGATATCTACTTCTTCGGCCTCCGGCATAATGGCAACCGTAATAGCGGAAGTCTGGATGCGTCCCTGCGATTCTGTTACCGGAACACGCTGCACACGGTGCGCGCCACTTTCGTATTTTAATTTGGAATATGCGCCAACACCATTTACCATAAAAATGGCTTCCTTAAATCCACCAATGCCATTTTCACTAACGGAAATCAGTTCCGTTTTCCAACGCTGAGATTCTGCATATTTGCAATACATGCGGTAAATTTCTGCGGTAAACAGAGTTGCTTCATCACCACCGGTACCCGCACGAAGTTCCACAATAACGTTTTTATCATCATTTGGATCTTTCGGAAGAAGCAAAATCTTCAATTTCTGTTCCAATGCTTCTACGTTTTCTTTGCTGGCACTTAATTCTTCCTTTGCCAGTTCTCTCATTTCTTCGTCGCTTTCTTCCTCCAAAATCATAAGACTGTCTTCGATATTCTGTTTTTCCTTTTTATACTCCGTATAAGCTTCTACGATTGGAGACAAATCATTCTGCTCTTTCATCAGCTTACGAAAACGGTTCTGGTCACTGACTACGGTAGGCTCGCTTAGTTCATTCTGGATTTCTTCAAAGCGTCTTAATAAATCCTCTAATTTATCAAACATTTCTTTTCCCTCTCTATTTTACGCAAGTGCGGCACAGACAACACGATCAAGTCCGGCTAAATCTTTTACTACACGAATATTTACAAAGCCTCTTTCTTCGAGTAAGGCAGAGACATCTGCAGCCTGCTCACATCCGATTTCAAAAAAAATCTGACCATGTTCTGTTAAGTATGCACCGGCATTCTGAATAATTTTTCTGTAAAATTTTAAACCATCCATATCTCCATCCAGTGCCCTTACCGGCTCATGCTCTTTTACTTCCGGCATAAGCGTATCAATCACCGCCGTTGGAATATACGGTGGATTGGACACAATAATATCAAAGCGTTCCTGAATGGGTACTGCCTCAAACAAGTCACCACAGTAAAAAGAGGCTTCTGCCTGTAGATGAATGGCATTTTTTCTTGCGATTTCTACTGCTTCAGGCGAAATATCGGTACCTACTGCTTTTTTCAGTCTGCAAAGCTTTGCAACGCTTATCAAAATACAGCCTGTACCTGTGCATAAGTCAAGCACTGATTTGCCATCCGCATTCCTACTTACTTCTTCTGCAAGAATTTCCGTGTCCTGTCTTGGAATCAGCGTGGAAGGACTTACGAGGAAAGAATATCCCATAAATTCCTGACTTCCTGTAATATATTGCAGTGGTATCCGCTGCATACGCTGTTTGGTAAGTTCTTCCAGCTTTTGCTTCCAGGACTCTTCCAGCACTTCCTCCATATGAAGAAAATAGGAAGCCCGGTTCATTCCTGTCACATGTTCAAACAAATACCACGCATCCACCTCCGGCTCCGGAATTTTTGCCGCTGTCAATAACTCTACTGTGTGCCGGAGTGCATCCTTGCAGGTATTCATGGAGTTGTATCCTCACCCATTTCCTCGTCAGAAATTTCCATAACAGACTTGGAGCCGTTAAACTCAAAATACATATCCAATGCTTTCAAAATATCATCATCCTCATCATCTTTGGAAACTCTGGCTGCCACAGCCCTGGTTGCTTCCGGCATTGGATCTTTTTTCGGTGCCCTGCCCTTTCTTGGTGCAGATGCGGAATTTGTAAGTTTAATGTCAAACAGTTGCGCTATATCCACTTCCAACGGTTTTTCCGGTGCTGCAGACTCTGTTCTGGCAGCTGCCAGTTCATCAGTTGCTACTGTTTCCTGAGCTGCTGCCGCTTCTTTTACAGATGTTTTTTCTGTTTTTATGTTCGCAGCCTTTCTCTGATTGTGATTATTTGATTTTTCTTTTTTACGGCCTTTTTCAATAAAGCTCTCCCAGTCAAACACAGCTTCCACCGAAGCAATGGCAACTTCAATCATGGAATTATCCGGCTCTCTTGTTGTCAGTGCCTGAAGCCACATGCCCGGGCGGCTTAACAGATTGATAAATGCATTGTCTGTTCTGCCCGCAAGGCGGATAAACTCATAGGAAACACCGGCAATCACCGGAATCAGCAGCAAGCGTACAACCAAACGAAGCAGTGTATTATCTACCCTTATGAAAATAAAGAAAATAATACTGATAACCATAACCGTCAGCATAAAACTAGTGCCACAGCGTTTATGCTCCCTGCTCTGTTTTTTTACATTCTGCACCGTGAGCGGCAGACCGTGTTCAATACAGTTAATTGCCTTATGTTCTGCACCATGATACATAAACAGCCGCTTAATATCCTTCATGCAGGAAATCAAAGCAATATAGATAACAAAAATCAGCAGACGGAACATACCCTCCAGCAGTGCAAGTACGGTAGTGTTGTCAATTTTTGCAGCCAGAAAACCGGCCAAAAGCATTGGTACTACGACAAAAATGCCGACTGCCAGCAGAACTGCCAGCACCATGGTAAAAGCGTTTAAAATTCCATCCGCATGACCTTTGGTAAATTCATCTAACTTCTTTTCAAATTTGGATTCATCCTCTTCTTCATAAAAAGAAGAAGAAAATGTTAATGTTTTCATGCCAAGGGACAAGGAGTCTACAAAAGCGACCACACCTCGAATAATTGGCAGCCCGAATATTTTACTTTTTCTTTCGGCAATCGTATTGGTTTCTACTACAACTTCCTTATTGGGTTTTCTGACGGCCACGGCATATTGGTTGCCGTTTTTCATCATAACGCCTTCAATCACTGCCTGTCCGCCTATTCCGGATGGTTTCATACATAATCCTCCTTATGATTTTTTAGTATCCTCCGAATGCTTTTAAGGTACTCCGGAATTATTTAAGTATTGAAGAATACATTCTATATTTTATCTGCCTGTAAGAGCAGCTTTACTTTCAAACATAGTTGCTGATTTCACATTTAAAAATAGGTTGAGCCCATAGCTATAGCTCAACCTGATTTTTAAACCTTATATTTTTATCTACTACTGTGTTAAACCATACTTACGGTTGAACTTTTCAATAGCACCACGAGCAGCAGCAGCTTTCTGCTGACCGGTATAAAAAGGATGACATTTGGAACAAACTTCTACGTGGATTTCGCTCTTGGTAGAACCTGTTACGAATTCATTACCGCAGTTACATGTTACCTTTGCCTGATAATACTTTGGCTGAATAGCTTCTTTCATTCTTTTCACCTCTTATTTTAAACATTACGATTATTGAACCGCATAATAAACAGCTTTTACATTGTAGCATAATTTTTTTTCAAATGCAATAGCTAATTTATAATTTTTGTCCTTTTTATCATTTCGATGAAATCAGCATTATTTCTTGTCTGCGTGAAAAGCTTTATGATGTTTTCTGTTGCTTCTTCCGTCTTGATACCATTTAACGCACGACGCATAATGGTAGCTGCCTCCATTTCTGTTGGCGAAAGCAACAAATCTTCTCTTCTTGTACTGGATTTTGGCAGGTCAATCGCCGGAAACACTCTGCGCTCAGAAAGGTTTCTGTTTAAAACAAGTTCCATGTTACCGGTACCCTTAAATTCCTCGAATACAACGTCATCCATACGGCTGCCGGTATCTACCAGAGCAGTTGCAAGAATGGTAAGGCTGCCGCCTTCTCTCATGTTGCGGGCAGCACCAAAAAACCTCTTTGGCATATGCAGTGCTGCCGGATCAAGACCGCCGGATAAAGTACGACCGCTTGCCTGTACAGTTAAATTATATGCTCTTGCTAAACGGGTAATGCTGTCAAGCAGGATTACCACGTCTTTTTTGTGCTCTACCAGACGCTTTGCACGCTCAATTACCATTTCAGAAACACGCTTGTGGTTTTCCGGAAGTTCATCAAACGTGGAATAAATAACCTCTACCTTTTCTCCTTCTATGGATTCCTTGATGTCGGTAACTTCTTCCGGGCGTTCGTCAATCAGGAGGATAATGAGGTGCATATCCTTATGGTTGCGTGTAATTGCTTTTGCCACCTGCTTAAGCAGTGTGGTTTTACCGGTTTTTGGCTGGGAAACAATCATGCCACGCTGGCCCTTGCCAATTGGTGAAACCAAATCAACCATGCGCATGGCAAGCGGACAGCCTGGTGTTTCCAGGTGAATTCTCTGATTCGGGAAAATAGGAGTCAGCTGTTCAAAACGCGGTCTTTTCATTGATGTTTCTGTAACCGGATAACCGTTGATGGATGTTACATATATTAATGGACTGAATTTTTCGGTTGCCGTGCGGATTTTGGTATTTCCTGAAACAATGTCACCCGTGCGCAGCCCATATTTACGAAGCAGCGGAGTACTCACATAGACGTCATTTTCTCCTGGAAGGTAATTGTCACACCGGATAAAGCCAAAGCCCTCCGGCATAATTTCCAGGATTCCGGTTTTGGTTTCTCCACTGTCATATGCTTCTAATTCTTTTAACGACATAGCAGCAATATCCTGCGGTGTTGGCCCTTTTGGAGCTTCTCCCTGTGGCTGCTGCATCGGCATTTGCTGTTGCAGCGGTTGCATCTGCATCGGCTGCTGTGCTACACGATTCTGGCTATAGGCCTGCTGCGAATTGTAACCCATTTTAGGCTGCTGTACATAAGATGCGGAATAGGCAGAACGTCTTTGTCCGTAGGATACTTGTCCTCTGTCCTGATACTGTGCTGCCGGCCGACGCATTTCCTGCATATTCTGCGGATAGGAACGGTATTCCTCTGATGCCATTTCTGACGGTACTTCCTGCACTTCTGCCCTTGGCTCTTCCAAAGGTGTTTTTTCTTCTACAGGTGCCTTTGGTTCTTCCGGTACTGCCTTTGCTTCTGCAGGGGTCTTTGGTTCTTCCGGTACTGCCTTTGGTTTTGCAGACGTCTTTGATTTTGCAGGTGCCTTTGCTTTTGCAGGTACCTGCGCTTCTTCCGGTACCTCCTTTGCTTTTGCAGATGCCTTTGGTTCTTCCAAAGTCTTTTCTGCCAAAGCACTCTGTGCCTTTCCAGCTGTTTTTGTTGTCTCTGTCTGCGATTGAAGAGCTTCTGCCAGTTCTGTTTTTCTCATCGCAGAGATGCCTTTTAATCCTCTTTTTTTCGCTTCTTCTTTTAATTCATTAAGAGTCATTGATGAAAAATCTACCATTCTATTCTCCTTTTTTCTCTTGGTTTGGGGGATACCGGGATTCAATAACATAAGAAATCTTATGATTTTATTTTATTATACACCATCTTCGCCAAAAAAGAAAGTATTAATTTCGCAGAATTGACGAAAAAGTTTTTCAGTGGTAAAATAAATTTCTGTAGAACCCAATTATTTACCATGGAGGAAATTTACCGCAATGCAATCCGAATCATTAATGCTTTACAAACTTATCATTCTTTATATTCTGGACCGAATGGATTTTCCGATTACCAATACAGAGCTGACACGCTTTATTGTAGATAAGGAATACTGTGATTACATTACAATTAACCAGACACTTGCCGATTTGATTGAAGACGGCTATGTGGAAGTAGAGCACTCCCATAATTCCTATCTTTACCGTATTACGCCATCCGGCAAGGAAACTCTTTCTTTTTTTTACACAAGAATTTCCGTTGCCATCCGTGATGATATTGATGCATACCTTTCCGAAAAGGAATATCAGCTCCGTGAAATGATTTCAACCACTGCTGATTATTATGAATCAAAGAAAAATGAGTTTGTTGTGGAGCTTCGTGTTGTAGAACGAGACAGCGAGCTCATCCATATCAATCTGCTTGTAACTTCTTCGGCAGAAGCGGATATGATATGCAGCCGCTGGAAAGAATGCAGTGCTGATGTCTACGGCTATCTGATTTCCACGCTTGCTGCACCCGGACAATCCGCTGCAGAAAAATAGTTACTTCACGTCAAAAATACCACTCTTTTTTACAAGTCCGGATACAAAATCCACACATGGACCAAGTGTAAATACCATAAGCACGGTAACAATTCCAACCGTACCACCAACCAGCCATGCCGCAATGGTAGCAATTCCATCATACAGCATTCTCACAAACTTGTATGGTATTTCTCTCTTTGCGGCTTTTTCTATGCCCTTATGCAGCAAAAGCGGCAGTGCATCATAGGGCGACGTTCCAAGTCCGCAATTCATATATAACGCCGCTGCAAACAGGAAAAGAACAAGGGTTGGCACCATGATTCCAAGCTTCATGCCAAATGTCAGTTTTTCTACCGGTGGAAAAAATCCAAGTTTATCTACTACCCATCCGGTAAAATCAGCAGAATATCCTACGATAACCATGTTTCCAATCGTACCAAGCCCAAACAGTTTTCTGTCTTTCAGCAGAACAATCAGAAACAAAACTGCATTAAACATCAGCTGGAACGTTCCAAAACTCAGGCCTGCCTTTGCTGACAAACCATAATTCAGTGCAGAAAACGGATCAGGGCCAAGATTGGTACGATTTAAAAAATGTACTCCGACTCCCATAAAAAACACACCAATCAGCATAAAAACAATGCGCTTTACCATTTCTTTTGTCATGTATTTTTTCATTCCGTCATCTCCTCTGTTTTGGACAAGTAGGACTCAATAATCTGCCATACTTCCTCTTTTCCCTGCCTGGTTTCCGCAGAAAACGGAATCAGCAACGTTTCCTTTTTTAAACCAAGTCCGGTTCGCAGCATTTTTATATGCTTTTGCACCTGACTACGGTTGATTTTATCAAGCTTTGTGGCTATAATTACCGGTTCAAACCCATTGTATTCAATCCATTCGTACATATTTTTATCATTTGCAGAAGGTTCATGTCGGATATCTACCAAAAGAAATACCAGCTTCAGCTGCTTTGATTTTTGAAGATATCGTTCAATCATTTTGCCCCATTTTTCTTTAATTTCCTGAGAAACCTTTGCATAACCATACCCCGGAAGGTCTACGAAGTACAGTGCTTCTTCCACATTATAAAAATTAATGGTCTGGGTTTTTCCCGGCTGGGCAGATGTTCTTGCCAGTGCCTTGCGATTAATCATCGTATTGATCAACGAAGATTTTCCCACGTTGGACTTTCCGGCAAATGCAAATTCCGGCAGAGCATTTTCCGGCAGTGTGCTTGTAATGCCGCATACTGTTTCCAAAGCTACGTTATTCACATTCATGATTTATTCTCCTTTTGTTATGCACTTTTCAAGTGCATATTCCAGTACTTCCGACATCTTTTCTACCGGAACAACTTTCATTCCGTCTGTGATTTCTTCTGAAATTTCGTTAACATCCGGTATATTTTCCTTTGGAATAAGTACAAGCTTTATACCAGCCTGCTTTGCTGCCAACAGCTTTTCTTTTAAACCGCCAATCGGCAAAACACGTCCTCTTAAGGAAATTTCTCCGGTCATGGCTACTTCCGGCTTTACCGGCAATCCAGTAACCACGGAATAAAATGCGGTTGCCATGGTAATTCCTGCCGATGGACCATCCTTTGGCACTGCGCCCTCCGGCACATGCAGATGAAAATCATGCATTTCAAAATATTCGCCGGAAACATTTTCCTCGGTCTGGGAACGCACATAGCTTAAAGCAATCTGTGCCGATTCTTTCATTACATCACCGAGCTTTCCGGTTAACAGCAGGTTTCCTTTTCCCGGCATGCTGTTTACCTCAATCTGAAGCGTATCTCCTCCGGCTTCGGTCCACGCAAGTCCTCGCACAATACCGATTTCTGCGGTTTCATTTGCTTTATTCTGACGGTATTTCGGCTTTCCCAGATATTCTGATACGTTTTTCTTTGTCACCTTTACTGTTTTCCAATCTGTATGACTCTGGCGTGCTTTTAACACTTCCATTGCTGTTTTTCGGCACAGCTCGGCAATTTTTCTCTCCAAAGAACGAACACCTGCTTCTCTTGTATAGGCAGAAATGACTTCCCGCAGCCCATCAGCTGTAATCTGAAATTCTTTTTTTGTCAGACCATGCTTTTCGAGCTGCTTTGGAAGCAGATGTTCCCTGGCAATATGATACTTTTCATTTTCCGTATAGCTGTGAACTTCTATCAGCTCCATACGATCCAGAAGCGGTTTCGGAATGGTCTGGGTTGTGTTTGCCGTGCAGATAAACAGCACTTCCGACAAATCTACAGGAATTTCCACATAGTGGTCTGTAAAATGCTTATTCTGCTCCGGATCCAATACTTCCAACAGGGCAGATGCCGGATCTCCTTTAAAATCACTGCCGACTTTATCGATTTCATCCAGCAGAAATAACGGATTTTTTACTTTTGCTGATTTTAACGCTTGGATAAAACGTCCCGGCATGGCACCAACATAGGTTTTTCTGTGACCGCGGATTTCTGCCTCATCACGAACACCTCCAAGACAAATACGCACATATTCTTTTTTCAGTGCCGTGGCAACTGAGCGAGCAATGGATGTTTTTCCGGTTCCCGGAGGTCCCACCAGACAAATGATAGGTGCCTGTCCTTTTTCGTTTAACGCCCGTACTGCTAAAAATTCCAGCACACGCTCCTTAACCTGCTCCAGTCCGTAATGGTCCCGGTTTAAAATTCTTTCTGCGTGCGTAATATCCAAATTATCCTTTGTTGCATAATCCCACGGAAGGGAAAGCAAGGTTTCTATATAGCTGCGCTCCACAACGCTTTCCGATGGGCTTGAAAGCACTGCCTTATAACGTTCTATTTCTTTTTTTATCCGCTGTTTTACAGCGTCATCAGCCACAAGCTTCTCAAGCTTTTCGTAAAATTCCGGGATATCATCTCCGGATACGCTCTCTCCAAGCTCCTCCCGGATTACCTTTAACTGCTCCCTCAATACATAATCTCTCTGGTTTTTATCTACCTTTGCTTTTACTTTGGTCTGCAGCTCTTTCTTTATACGAAGAATTTCTATTTCGTTTGCCAGAATAACCATAATCGCTTCATAGCGGTTCATAATATCCGTTGCTTCCAGAATTTTCTGTTTGGCAGTAACCGTCATCGGTATACTTATTGCAAGCTGGTTAATCAGAGCATCCACCGTTTCCACGCTCATCAGCTGTTTTACAATATCTCTGCCGATTTTTTCATTTACCGACACATAAACACCCAGCAAATCTTTCATTTCTCGAAGCATGGCGCGCTGCTCCGTTACAGAAAGGCTGTCCGCATTTACCTCTTCCGGCAGCGAAACCATTCCTTCCAGATGCGGTTCCGTAGAAACAAGTTCTTCCAAGAGTCCTCTGCGGATTCCGGTAGCTAGAACACGTATCTGGTTGCCGGGCATTTTTATCATCTGTTTTACAACAGAAACTGTTCCCATGGCATATAAATCCACCTGATCCGGATTCTCCGACACCGTATTTTTCTGGGTTACAATCAGAATTTCCCTGCCTTCCTGCAATGCCGTGTTAATGGCACTGATGCTGGATTCTTTTTGTATGTCAAAGTGAATTAACATGCCTGGGAGCATGGTAATACCCTTTAGTGCCACCACGGGCATCCGCTGTTTTTCTTCACTCATTATTTTCTTTCCTCTCTAATTAAAGAAAACAGGCTGACATTTTCAGGATTCTGTCAGCCTGTGTGTTATTTTTATACTACTATCTGCTGTGTTTCTGACCGCCTGCGGATACTAAAAGACTTGGCTGTTCAGAGCCTTCAGCTGACTCCTTTGTCACGATACACTTTAGTATCGTTTCATCGGAAGGCATCTGATACATAGTTTCAAGCAAGGTCTTTTCCATAATGGAACGAAGACCACGGGCACCGGTCTTGTATTCCAGGGCACGCTTTGCAAATACCTTCAATGCTTCTTCATCAAATTCCAGTTCTACACCGTCCAATTCAAACAGCTTCTGGTACTGCTTAGTAAGTGCATTTTTCGGATCACGCAAGATACGGACAAGAGCATCCTCATCCAGTGCATCCAGTGCTACATGCACCGGTACACGACCGATAAATTCCGGAATCAGTCCGAATTTTACCAAATCCTGCGGCATTACCTGACGAAACAGCTCGCCAATGTTTTTTTTCTCTTTTTCATACAGGGTTGCAGAAAAGCCCATTGCCTTTTCGCCGACTCTGTTCTCCACAATATTTTCCAAACCGTCAAAAGCACCACCGCAAATGAACAGAATATTTGTAGTGTCAATCTGGATAAACTCCTGCTGCGGATGTTTTCTGCCGCCCTGCGGAGGCACCGAAGCAACGGTTCCTTCCAGAATTTTTAACAGAGCCTGCTGCACACCTTCTCCGGAAACGTCTCTTGTGATGGAAACATTTTCGGACTTTTTAGTGATTTTATCAATTTCGTCGATGTAGATAATTCCCATTTCTGCACGTTCCATGTTGTAATCAGCAGCCTGAATAATCTTTAACAGAATATTTTCCACATCTTCGCCTACATAACCGGCTTCTGTCAGGGTTGTTGCATCTGCAATGGCAAACGGAACATTCAGAAGCTTTGCCAGTGTTTGTGCAAGATAAGTTTTACCGGAACCGGTAGGTCCCATCATTAAAATATTGCTCTTTTGGAGTTCCACATCCGAATCTTCCGCAGACAACACTCTTTTATAATGATTGTAAACCGCCACGGAAAGAACTTTCTTCGCTTCTTCCTGACCAATTACATACTGATCCAGAAACTCTTTGATTTCTTTAGGCTTTAACAGATTGATGCCCTGTTCTTCTGCATAATCCAAAGAAGAGGAATCATCCATATCCGGTTCGTCATCTATAATTTCCGCACAAAGCTCAATACAGGAATCGCAGATAAATGCACCATTTAAACCCGCCAGCATACGGTGTACTTCATCCTGACGCTTTCCGCAGAAAGAACAGCAAATCATGTTTTTGTCATCTGATTTTGCCACTTAAGCTACCTCCGTCAACCCTTGCTATGCTCTTTCTTTTACAATAACGTCTACCAGACCATATTCCAGTGCCTGTTCTGCGGTCATATAGTTATCACGTTCTGTGTCAGCGGCAATTACCTCAACCGGCTTTCCAGTGTTTGCTGCAAGAATTTCATTTAATTTATTTCTTGTTCTTAAAATATTTTCCGCTACAATACGGATTTCCGTTTCCTGGCCTCTTGCACCGCCGGATGGCTGATGAATCATAACCTCGGAATTCGGAAGAATCATTCTCTTTCCTTTCGTGCCGCCTGCTAACAGGAAAGCTCCCATGCTGGCAGCCATACCGATACAAATGGTAGAAACATCACACTTGATGAACTGCATCGTATCATAAATTGCCATACCGGCAGTTACAGAACCGCCCGGGCTGTTGATATAAAGGGAAATATCCTTTTTCGGATCCTCTGCTTCGAGAAATAACAACTGTGCCACAACAAGGCTTGCCGTTGTATCATTTACCTCGTCGCCAAGGAAAATAATTCTGTCTTTTAATAATCTGGAGTAAATATCGTAGGAACGTTCTCCTTTACTGGTCTGTTCCACAACATAAGGTACAAAGCTCATGTCCAGCCTCCTTCATTTATAAAACTGATTCCTTACTTTTCTACAGCAGCGTTTACCACAAAGTCGAGAGCCTTCTGTACAGCAACGTCCTCTGCCATAGCCTTCTTCTCATCTTCGCCGACAAGCTCCATTAACTTGTCAACCTCCATCTGGTACATTTCTGCCATATTGGAGATTTCCTTGTTTACTTCTTCTTCGGAAGCGGTGATGCTTTCTGCTTTTGCAACAGCCTCCAATACAAGTCTGCTCTGGATTCTCTTAAGTGCCTGTGGCTTTAAGTTTTCCATGAATGTATTGGCATTCATGCCGGTAAACTTGAAGTACTGGTCAATAGAAAGCCCCTGTGCCTGGATTCTCTGTGCGAAATCTTCTGCCATCTGGCTTACGGTATTCTGTACCATTGGCTCAGGAATTTCCATTGTGGCATTTTCGATAATCTTATCGATAACTGCTTCTTCCTTCACTGCCTTGGCATCCTTTTCCTTTCTTTCCAGAATTGTAGCCTTTAAATCATTCTTATATTCATCTAAAGTATCAAATTCAGAAACATCCTGTGCAAAATCATCATCTAATTCCGGAAGCTCTTTTACCTTAATTCCGTTTACCTTAACCTTAAACATGGCAGGCTTTCCGGCTAATTCCGGTGCATGATATTCTGCAGGGAAGGTTACGTTAACTTCAACTTCATCCCCAACGTTTTTACCAATTAACTGATCTTCAAAAGTATCGATGAAAGAATGGGAACCGATGGATAAATCATATCCGGTATCCTTGCCGCCTTCAAACGGAACACCGTCACAGAAGCCTTCGTAATCAATATTTGCAATGTCACCAGAAGCAATTGCTCTGTCATCTACGGTAATCATTCTGGAATTCTGTTCACGTACTTTGTCTAATTCAGCATTTACTTCATCTTCTGTTACTTCTACAGGAGCCTTCTCAACTTCTACTCCCTTGTACTCACCAAGAGTAACTTCCGGCTTTACTGCCACTTCTGCTGTAAAGATAAAGGTCTTGCCTTTTTCAATCTGAACAACATCAATTTCCGGTCTAGAAACAATATCAAGTCCGCTTTCCTTTGCTGCCTCTGCATACGCATCCGGCATTAAATCATTTGCTGCATCTTCATAAAATACAGCAGCACCATACATCTTTTCAATCACGTTTCTTGGAGCCTTGCCCTTACGGAAGCCCTGCACATTGATTTTATTCTTATTCTTCTGATAAGCCTTTTCGCATGCTTTCTCAAATTCTTCTGCGCTTACTTCAATGGTAAGCTTTGCCATGTTCTTTTCCAGATTTTCTACTTTACAGCTCATTAAAAATTTCCTCCTTAAACCTTCTGCAGGCAACAATTTTCAGTTACTGTTTCCCTGTATTTCGTCACAGTAACGCATTGCAGGCTCATTTTAAGCTTTGCCATGCAAAAGAAGCCTGCCCACAATAGCATATAGTATAACATATCTTTTTGCAAAATACCAGCACTTTTTTCAAATGGAAACATCCAGAACCAATCAGCCTGTTTTTTTGCGATATTCCCGAAGACTCTGCAAGCCGCAGACACGGTTTCTGCCACTCTGCTTTGCCTGATACAGTGCTTTGTCTGCCCTTCCGTAAAGTCCCTGTAGGGAAACATCCCCGGAAGCGCAACGAACATCCACGCCAACACTGACTGTAACATAATCCTCCGGCATTCCTTTGGAAATATGCAATTGCTCCACATTTTCACGAACCTGCTCTGCAAGGCTGTAAATTTCCCGGGCACTTTCGCCACAGACAAAAACCATAAATTCTTCTCCGCCGATTCTTGCCGCAAGGCCACAGTTTTTTACCGTATCTGCAATAGAATGTGCCACACGTCGTATGCACTCGTCTCCCTGCAGATGTCCGAAGCGATCGTTATAGGATTTGAACAAATCAATATCAATGACAAAGGCAGCGACCATTTCCTTGCGCTTTAAACTCGTCTGCCATAGTTCGTCCACACGACGGTTCATACCGCGGCGGTTCATCAGACCGGTCAGTGGGTCGCGTTCCGACTCCTGCATTTCGCGGCGAAGCTTTCTTTCTTCGATTGCACAGTTCTTTTTGGTATTGTAAAAGTCCCTGGAAAGTGCAAAAGCAAACAAATGAACCCCTGCCAGAAACAGCAACTGTCCGACGGAAAGCTCCCTGACACCACTTTTTACAATCAGGGCTGCAAAACAGACCAGCTCTCCCAAGATCATAACGGCATAGCTTTCCAGTGGCATAAGCACTATGTATGCGGACATCAGAACAACGGTGTAGTAAAACAGAATGTTTTCCTGCGCAATATAGATAAAAAACAGATGGAATGCAATCAGATAAAGCCAGATAACTGCGTCATAATACTGCCTGATTTTATTTTTTGCTACCTGATGGAACAACAGGGCAAACGCAGCAGAACCAATAGAAAAGAAAGCAAACGGAATCATGTATGGTGCGGCAAACTCCGAATCAAACAACGCCAGCAAAAGCAAAGCCGGAAAAACTGCCGCAGAAACCAGTGCTGCCAGCAGGCAGCGTTTTACATTTGTGAGCCCAAAAATCATATTATTTTTTTCTCTGCGTTTCTTCATCTTTATCCTCATTTCCGTACCTTTGCCGTAAAAGAAGCGGCTTCACTCATAACATAAGAATTATACCATAATTTAATAATTTATACAAGCCACTTTTTTCCTTAATTTCCCGTAATTTTAGTAACGGCATGGCAAAACCAAAGCGTGAAATGTATATTGGCAACCGGCAGGTTCTTTTTTTCATTTTTATGCATATACATAAAAAAAAGTTGAAAGAGCCGTTTCCCATGTCTATATTTTTTTCCGCACTTCACACCATAAACAGTCTTTTCTGGAACGGTCCCCTGCTTCTTTTTTTACTGGCTGCCCATATTTATTTTACCTGCCGCACAGGCGGCATACAAAAAAAACTGCCGACAGCATTAAAGCTTTCTCTCAGCAATGATAAAAAAAATACCGGGCTGGGTGCCTTTGCTTCCCTGGCAACCACACTGGCTGCAACGCTCGGCACCGGAAATATCATCGGTCTTTCCACCGCTATCGCTATCGGCGGTCCCGGTGCTGTATTCTGGTGCTGGATTACCGGAGTGCTTGGCATGGCAACCTCCTATGCCGAATGCTTTTTAAGTCTGAAATTCCGCATCACGCGTGCTGACAAAAGCTTCTGCGGCGGACCAATGTATCTGCTGAAAAATCAGCTTCATGCACCTTCCATTTCCCGTTTTTACGCTTATTTACTGCTTGCTTCCGCTTTTTGTGTTGGCTGTTCCACGCAAAGCCGTGCCGTTACCGAAACACTTCACACGCTTTTTCATATTTCTGAAATACCCGCTGGTATCTGCCTTGCATTTGTCATTACGTTGGTGCTTTTTGGTGGTTTTGCCGGAATCAGCACAGTATGTACTCTTCTGGTGCCGATTATGGGAGGATTTTTTCTGCTTTCCTGCATAATTTTACTCCTCTTTCATATAGAATATCTGGAGGATGCCCTTGTTCTTATCATGACCTCCGCCTTTTCTTTTTCTTCCGTTTCCGGCGGAATTCTTGGCAGTTCCTTCCTCCTTGCTGCCAGGCAGGGCATCGCCAGAGGTCTTTTTACAAACGAGGCAGGGCTTGGTTCTGCTCCGGTTGCCGCAGCCAACAGCAGCGGTAAACCGGAGGAACAGGCTCTGGTACTGATGAGTGCCACCTTCTGGGATACTGTTGTTATGTGCGGCATCACCGGCATTGTTATTGTCTGTGCCGGACTTGCCGTGCCGGGGCTGTTTGACGGCTATGCTGCCGGTGACTATACACTGGCTGCCTTTTCTCTTCTGCCCTTTGCCGGTGAAAGGCTGCTTGGCATTGCCATCATTCTCTTTGCCATGGCTACCTTGCTTGGCTGGTGCTTTTTTGGAGAAAAAGCCGTGGAATTTTTGTTTGGTACCGAATGTCTTACACACTATCGGCTTCTTTACTGCCTTATGGTATTTTTCGGTTCCCAGATGACAATGTCACTCCTCTGGGAGCTGAGTGATTTTTTTAATGCACTGATGTTTCTGACAAATATCACCTGTGTGTTTTTACTGAGGAAAGAGCTGAAATAGTCCGTTCTTATTTTCTAACGATACTGCACCGCTTCTGCAATCTGCTCTGCAGCTTCTTTTGATTTCAAAAGAGTAATCAGCTCCAGCGAAAAATCAATGGCTGTGCCAAGTCCCTTGGAAGTAATAAACGTTCCGTCTGTTACCACTGCCCGGTTTGTTACTGTTGCACCCTTTAATTTTTCTTCAAAGCCCGGATAACAAACCGCACATTTTCCTTCCAGCATACCGTTTTCACCAAAAATCGACGGTGCCGCACAAATGGCAGCCAGATATTTTCCGGCATTGCGGTAGGCAAACAGTACGCTGCGAAGTGCTTCATGCTCTTTTAAGTGCGTTGTACCCGGCATACCGCCCGGAAGCACAATCATATCGCCGTCCACATAATCCGACTGTCCGTACAATTCATCCGCCTCTATCCCAATGTTATGGGAGCTTATAATCTGCCTTTTTTCCATCACGGATACCGTTACCACATTGACCCCGGCACGACGTAGTAAATCAACCACAGTGAGAGCTTCTACCTCCTCTGTACCATCTGCCAGAAATACATACACTTTGCTCATGTCATTTACCTTCTCTTTCCGATATATTAACATAAGGGCAAAGCCGTAACACTCTGCCCTTACTTATTTTACCACATTTAATCCAGTTCTTTCAAGCCTGTATAAAGCTCATAATATCTGCCGCCCATCTCTAACAGCTCATCATGGGTACCACGTTCGATAATTTCACCCTGCTCCAGCACCATGATTGCATTCGCATTTCGCACCGTAGACAGACGATGTGCAATGACAAACGTTGTCCGGTTCTTCATCAGACGATCCATGCCATGCTCAATATGACGTTCCGTTCTTGTATCAACAGAACTGGTCGCTTCATCCAGAACCAGAATCGGTGCCTTGGATATGGCTGCCCTGGCAATATTTAACAGCTGACGCTGTCCCTGACTTAAGTTGGCACCGTCACCGTCTAACATCGTATCATAACCATGTTCCAGACGCATAATAAAAGAATGGGCACTGGCAACCTTGGCAGCTGCCTCTACCTCTTCATCCGTGGCATCCAGTCTGCCGTACCGGATATTTTCGCGTACCGTTCCGGTAAACAGATGCGTATCCTGCAAAACCATGGCAATGTTCTGTCGTAAGAAATCTTTTTTATAATTGCGGATATTCACACCGTCAATTGTGATTTCACCCGACTGGATATCATAAAAGCGATTCAGCAGATTAGTAATCGTGGTTTTTCCTGCACCGGTTGAACCAACAAAAGCAATTTTCTGTCCCGGCTTTGCATAGAGGGAAATATTCTTTAAAATCACCTTATCCGGATTATACCCAAAAGTAACATCCTTTAACACCACGTTTCCTGCAATTGCTACAGGTTCTGCCGCATCCGGTGCATCCGGAAGCTCCGGCTCTTGGTCGATAATGCCAAAGACACGCTCCGCTCCGGCAAGAGCAGAAAATACCGTATGCATCTGCATGGAAACCTCATTGATTGGTCTGGAAAACTGCTTCGCATAGTTTACAAAAATCGTCAGACCACCAATATCAAATTTGTTAAGGGCACAAAGAATACCACCGGCAAGGGCTGTAATGGAATAGCTGACCTGACTTAAATTTCCCATAACAGGTCCCATCAGACCGCCCACAAACGATGCCTTAATCTGAGCACTTCTTAAATTTTCATTTAACTTATCAAACTCTGCCACCGTAGTTTCTTCATGGCAGAACACCTTAATCACCTTCTGTCCGGTAACCGCTTCCTCTACATAACCGTTCACCGCACCGATAGCCGCCTGCTGCTCGGAATAAAAGCTGCGGCTGCGCTTTGCAATCATGGCACCTGCCGTAGAAAGCAGCGGAACGGCAATAATCGTAATAATGGCAAGAAGCCAGTTTGTGTAAAACATCAGTGCCAGCGTTCCGACCAAAGTAATCACGGCAGAAATAATCTGCGGAATCGTGTTGTTCAGCATTTCACCGACTGCATCCACATCATTGGTAAAACGGCTCATTAAGTCACCGTGATTGTTAGTATCAAAAAAGCGGATTGGCAGCTCCTGCATTTTTCCGAACAAATCATTTCTCATGTTGCGGATAGCACGCTGGGAAATAGTAACCATGATGCGGGACTGTGCATAGGAACACACCACACTGATGCCATAAACGGCTGCCATTAACAAAAGCCCTTTCATCAGTGCCGAAACACCACCCGCAAATACCTCTGCCCTTGCCGAGTCTGAAACTGCCAGCACATATTTTCCCGCTGTTTCACCAAGGTCATTGATGATTGGGCGCAGCATATAGGAGCCGGCAAGGCTGCATGCCGTATTTGCCAGAACACAAATTAAAACAACAAATAACATCGGAATGTCATTCCGGATATAGCTGAAAATCCTGCCCATGGCAGCCTTACTGTCGGCAGGCTTTCCACCGGGACCGCCATGTCCGCCGTGTCTGCCCGATCCCATTGCAGGTCTTTGCTGAAAACCTTTCTTACCTGCCATTATGCACCCACCTCCTGTTCTTCCTGGGAAATGCAGATTTCACGATATGCCTCGCAGTTCTTAAACAATTCTGCATGCGTTCCTTCACCCACGATTTTCCCTTCATCAATGACCATAATACGGTCCGCATCCTTTACAGAAGAAATTCTCTGTGCAATGATAATCTTTGTTGCATCCTTTAACTCATTTTCAAATGCTTCCCGGATTCTGCGCTCTGTTGCCGTATCTACCGCACTTGTGCTGTCATCCAGAATCAGGATTTTCGGTTTCTTTAACAATGCCCTTGCAATGCAAAGACGCTGCTTCTGTCCACCGGACACATTAACGCCGCCCTGTCCGAGCTCCGTTTCATAGCCATTGGTAAACGAAGTAACAAAGTTATGCGCCTGCGCACTTTCTGCCGCCGCCTGCACTTGTGCATCTGTTGCATGCTCGTCCCCCCACTTTAAATTTTCCTGAATTGTTCCGGAAAACAGGACATTTTTCTGAAGCACCATGCCGACACCGTTACGCAGATGCTTTAAGGAGTAATTCTTTACATTGACACCATCTACTAATACTTCGCCCTCGTCACAGTCATACAGTCTCGGAATCAACTGTACCAGACTTGTTTTTCCAGAACCGGTGCCGCCAATGATACCCACCATTTCACCCGGATTAACCGTAAAATTCAAGTGGTCCAAAACATAATTTTCGTTTTCCTTATAGTACTTAAAGCACACATTTTTAAACTCTACCTTACCCTTTGTAACAAAAGCATCCTTGCGTGCTGCCTGCTCATCGGATAAATCCACTACGGTATTTAACACTTCTCCAATACGCTTTGCAGACGCAATCGCACGGGAGCTGTTTAAAATAACCATGGCAGTCATCATCAGAGACATTAAAATCTGCACAATGTAAGTAGTAAATGCGGTCAGGTCACCAACCTCCATCGTACCGACAATAATCTGACGGCCGGCAAACCATACAACGGCCAGCGTTGTAATGTTCATTGCCAGTGTCATAATCGGCATTGTCATAATTACTGTTTTAAACGCATCAATACTTCCTGCACGCAGGTCTTCATTCGCCTGGGCAAACTTTTCTTTTTCCTCTTTTTCACGGACAAAGGATTTTACCACACGGATGTTGGTTAAATCCTCCTGCACCGTTGTATTCAAGCGGTCCAGCTTTTTCTGCATGGCATTGAACTTTGGAAATGCTTTTCTCATCACGAGTACCAGCGCAACCACCAGCACCGGAATTACAACCGCAATTACCGTAGCAAGACTTGGATTCATGGCAATTGCCATAATCAGCGCACCAATTAGCATACCCGGTGCACGGAATGCCAGTTTAAGTCCCATATTGATAATGTTCTGAAGCTGCGTAATATCGTTGGTCAGACGAGTCACTAAAGAGCCTGTGCTGAACTTGTCAATGTTGGCAAAGGAAAATTCCTGTACCTTTGTAAAAACATCCTTTCGAAGCTCTGAGGCAAATCCCACACTCGCCTTGGCACTGAAAAAGCTTCCTCCGATGCCGCCAAGCATCATAACAATTGCCATACCTGCCATAAAAAGTCCCATCTCAACAATATAACCGGTATTGCCTTCTGGAACGCCGATATTAATAATGTTTGCTAGAAGCTTTGGCATTACCACCTCGCCGACTACCTCCACCAGCATAAATAACGGCGCCAGCAGAAAATAAACGGCATATGGCTTTACATATTTCATATACTGTTTCATGCTATTCCTCACTTTCCATTATTTTTAAATTGGTAAGAAGCTGCCACGGTTGCCGCAGATATTCCCATTGTTCCGGCAATGCTGCTTTGCCTCCTGCCACTTAAACACTTTCCGCTTTTTCATTTTTTTTTTCTGCTCGTACCCTGTCCAATACTGCTTTGTAAATTAAAACAAGATGTGCATCGACATAGCAGAATTTATTCACAAGAAATTCATAGGTTTTTACAAGAAATGCTGCACTGATAACCAACAGCAGGAAAATCGCATACTTTCGGATAACAAGACTTGCAATAAGCGCAAATGCCACCAGATATTCCACAAAAGCCCACAAATAATTTTTTCCGACATAAAACGTTTCCAGCAAGGAACCGTTCAAACGCTCCTGCATCCCTGCCAGATAGGTTTCATCCTTTGCCTGCAGCAGTTGATACAAATCATTATATATTTCCGAATTATCCTTTTCTGATTTCCGGATGCTTTGTTTTATAAACAGGGCATATTGCTCATACTTTGCCTGTCCAAATTCTTTCCGCAATGTTTTCTTCAGAACATTAAACACGCCTGTACCTCATTTCCTTTTTTCATTTAGTATGTTTTAAATCCTCTTACTTATCCGGGCAAAGCACTTCAAAATCTGGAAGCTGCCCTTGGTATTTCCTCTGGTAACTAGGTCAGCCCACCATTTTACTTAGCTATGGCTGAATAGTCAATTTCTCTGACACATTTTTGCACTGAAATGTTTACAAAAAGTTCATAAGTTATCCACACTATTCTCAAATATGAATGTTATTATAAATACATAAAGATACTACATCTTTTAAAAAAGCCAATCAGATATTTTTTTTCATAAAGCAAAGCCCGGCAGTTACCCTCCCCCTCTACCGGGCTTCTCCTCTGCCCAAAAATAGGGATTCAACCTTGTTCCTGTGAACAGTAACATAATATTAACAAACTTATATAATTTTTGCAAGGTACTACTTTTCAAGTGCCCAAAAATCTGGTATACTATTCTTTAGAAAATATTTTACAGCACAAAAGCAGTGCAGAAAAGAGGTACTTATGTCAAAGGTTATGGTTATGGACCATCCACTGATTCAGCACAAAATCGGTATTATGCGTGACAAAAACACTTCCACAAAGGAATTCCGCACTCTGGTCGCAGAAGTTGCCATGCTTGTTTATTACGAAGCAAGCCGCAATCTTCCAATGACCGATAAAGAAATTGAAACACCAATGGTAAAAACTACCGTAAAGGAAATCGCCGGCAAAAAGCTTTGCGTTGTTCCTATTTTGCGTGCCGGTCTCCATATGGCAGACGGCATCTTAAACCTAACTCCAAATGCCAAGGTTGGTCACATCGGTCTTTACCGCAATGAAGAAACCTTAGAGCCTGTGGAATACTTCTGCAAGCTTCCGATTGACGCTGTGGAACGCGAAATTTTCGTGGTAGACCCAATGCTTGCCACCGGCGGTTCTGCCATTGCCGCAATCGATCTATTAAAAAAGCGCGGCATCAAAAAAATCCGTTTTCTGTGCCTGATTGCCGCACCGGAAGGTGTCAAGGCATTAACCGAGGCTCATCCGGACGTAGACGTTTACATCGGTGCCCTGGATAAATGCTTAAATGAGCACGGTTACATTCTTCCGGGTCTTGGCGACGCCGGCGACCGTATCTACGGAACAAAATAAATATCAAAACACTGCCACCGGGTAGAAGAATGCAAAAAAGCATTCGTCGTACATCATCAGGTCTTAGAAGATGTACTGCGAATGCTTTTTCATTTCGCCGTCTTTTGACAAAACAAAAAGTTGACAGAGCTTTTTACTCCATAAACAACAGAAAGGAATTTTTACTATGACTGCTTTAAAAAAACACCTTGCCGCTTTTAAAACCCTGACTCGCTTTGAGCGTAGACTCTGGCTTTTTTCCCTTGCCGTTATCCTGCTCTCCGGTCTGATTTCTGCCGTTATGTTTAAAAAAACTGATATTCTGAGTCTGACGGCCTCCGCTATCGGCGTTACTGCCTTGATTTTTGTAGCTAAAGGTCAGGTACTCGGACAGCTTTTAACCGTTTTGTTTGCCATTTTTTACGGCATCATTTCCGTTTTGTTTACTTATTACGGTGAAATGATTACCTATCTTTTCATGACCGCCCCAATGGCCGTGCTGACTGCCATCGAATGGATCAAGCATCCCTACCATAGCACGCAGGAGGTGGCAGTGCATAAGGCAAGCCGACGCCAGCTTTTCATCATGAGCCTGCTTGCCATTTTAACCACTTCGGTCTTTTACTTTATTTTAAAAGCCCTTGGCACCGCAAACCTGTTGTTCAGCACCATTTCTGTTACCACAAGCTTCGTGGCATCTTATCTGACCTTTTTACGAAGTCCTTACTATGCCGCCGGATATGCCGCCAATGATGTGGTTTTGATTATCCTCTGGACACTGGCTTCCGTGGAGGACTTTTCCTACCTTCCGATGATTGCCTGCTTTGTCATGTTTCTTGCCAACGACCTGTACGGCTTTTATAACTGAAAAAAAATGCAGCAGCGGCAATTGTCATAAAACCAATTGACACACAAGCAGAGCTTCTGCCAGAAGAATGGCAGGAAAGCCGTACTTAAAATACCAATGCCTTGTTTTATGCCTAAACCAGTACATTCCAAGCGTTGTACCAAGGGCACCGCCAAGCAGTGCCACAAAAAACAACGTTTTTTCGCTGATGCGCCAGGCACCCTTTCTGGCTCTTTGCTTGTCCGACCACATGGCAAACAGACCAATGCAATTAATAATAACAAGATACCCTGTAAAAAAATTTACCAACACACGCTCCTTACGAGCTGCCAAGTAATGCTGCCCTCCCGGATTTTTCCGATTGCCTCGGTCAATGGAAACCACTGCACAGATTCCACTTCACCGGAATCCTTGGTGTTGTCAGACCGCCTGCCACCTCCAGGCACACCAGAATGACTTCTTTTCCCTGTTTTTTCATTCTACCGTAACCTTAATTTTTGTCTTTCCGATTTTTTCACCCATAGCGGTAATCGTGGTGGTTCCGGCTTTTACTGCCGTCACTCTCACGGTAACCATGCCGTTTTCCGGCAATTGTCCATCCATATCGACAATAGCAACAGAAGCATCCTCCGAAAAGAAAGCAATTTTTTCCGTTGTATTGCCCGGCTCTACCGAAATAACAAACTCCTTTGTTTCGCCCACTTTCATGGTTGCAGACACCTCGTCAGTTTTGATTGACGTAATGGCTACCGTTTCTCCGGATTCTGTTGATTCAAACACCAGATTAGAAATGGTGAAAGTTACTTCGATGTGCTTTGGTTCGGTAATTCCTGCGATATTAAGAGTAAAATCGCTGTTTGCAGTAACTCCCTCCACCGCAGAACCATCCCAGGCGTTCATTGGATCACCGGTATCTAACACACCAGCCTTTAATGCAGTTTTCGGTGCTTTCTGAGTCACGGTCAGTTCCTTGCCGTCAACCACTACCTTATCGTACTGAATTTCACAGGAAGCCACCTCTGTTTTTGTCTTTACCGCTGTTGTTACAAGATAATCCTTAATATACAGAGAACCAATTCCGCTAAGGCTTGTAACGCCGGCTGCCTTTGCCGCATCTGAAAGATCTTTTTCGGCATCAATCACAACCGTGTACTGACCGTTACCCGTAATCGTTATTGCTTCTCCGACATCATTACCATAGTAGTTATGAGTACCATCTGTATAATACGCATTCAATGCCACCTGAATTTCTCCGGCAGATGCCACAGCAGAAACTTTGACCTTGACACTCTTTGTCAATCCGGTAGACGCTTGACACATAATGTAAGCAATTCCGGAATTTTTTGCCGTTACCTCACCAAATTCATTCACCGTACAAATTTCTTTATTGGTAGAATAATAAGTAAGAAATGCATCTGTTGTTTCCGGCTCCAGAGAAGCATTAAGAGAAACATGGGCACCTTGTGTCATGTTAAGCGTTGTCTGCGCAACTGCAATCTTCGTGCATGGTGTTTCCGAAGTCTGTCCTGCCACAACAACAGTAATGCTTTCTTCCACATCACCATACAGAGAGTATGCCGTAACAAGTGCCGTTCCGATGCTCTTTGCATGCAGCTTTCCATTGTATACTGTTACCACATCCGGATTGGAGGTTTTCCACACAATAATATCGTTACAGTTCTCCGGAACCTTCGCAGCCGCTATCTGAAAATACTCCGAAGCTTCCATCGTAAGGCTGTTTTCTTTGGAAAGTTTTTCTGCCTGAAGCTGAATTTCTGTTATTTTTTGAACTTCCGGTTCTTTTGTAATTTCTGTCAGACTTTCATAGCCCAAGTAAAATCCACGCATGATACCGTATGTCAGTTCCGGATATAAAAGCTCACAGGTATCACGGCGTATAATTGTAAAGCAGTAATCTGCGGTATCTGCATTTTCATGGTTAAAGTATCCGGCATCCCAGAGTACAGGAACAATACCGATTTTTTTACACATATAATTGACTGCTTCCAGATAGTACACACGCTCCGAAGTATTGTTTTTATCAATGGCTCCATATTCGCCTAAAATAACCGGATATCCTGCATCAATAAAGCGGGAAAGCTTCTGCATATTTGTTTCCAGATTCTGTGCCGATTTTTCACTGTAAGTACGGTTTGTCATATTTTCGGCAAGTCCAAACAGCCAGTCATAATCATGCACGGCAAGGAATAAATGTCCGGCAGCATCCTCCGGCATGGAAAAACCATATTCTTCCTTGGTTGTATTGATAATATTGGTATAACGTCCCGGAACAGACAGCCAGCGTTTTGCATTGTTTCCACCGGTTGTGCGCACCGTATCTACAAAAATCTGGTTTAATTCCATGATTACCTGCATATCCTTCTTAATACCTGCATCCGTATTATCCGGACCAACCACTTCATTCATTGCTTCAAAAATCAGGTGCTCATCATAGTCTTTAAAGCGTTCTGCAATATTCTTCCATACCGCAGCAAACTTTTCCTTGACCGGTGTAATGTCCTCCGCACCAACACGAAGCCATCCGGTCTGTTCCGCACCGTCGTGATGAATATTAATGATACAGTACATATCCTGGGAAGCACAGTAGTCCACAATTTCCTGTACACGGGATATCCACTGTTCGTTGATGGCATAACCATTTTCGTCATCAATCATGTTACCCCAGGTCACCGGAACACGCACCGTATTAAAACCGGCATCATGCACTGCCGTCATCAGCTTCTTTGTTGTTACATAGGGCTGCCAGAGTGTTTCCAGCGGGGTAAAACCGGTGTGACCATCCATCGTATTTCCAAGGTTCCAGCCCGTTCCCATCTCAGCCACCATTTCATCCGCTGTCAGCTCACGGAATGCTTCCGTAAACAATTTGCTTTCCGGGGTTGGTTCCGGAGTTGGCTCTGCCGTCGTTTCTGCTGTTGGCTCCAAAGTCGGCTCCGCTGTTGGCTCCACTGTTGGCTCTAAAGTCGGATCTGCCGTTGGTTCCAAAGTCGGCTGTATGGTCACTGTTGGTGTCGGTGTTGGTGTCGTTCCTTTCGAAATTCCACATGCTGTCATGGAAAGCACCGTAGCCGCACTCAGTAAAAGTGCCATTGTTCTTTTTTTCCATGCTTTCTTCTTTTTCATTTTCTTAACCTTCCTTCGCTTTACGTTCTATATCCCTGAAAATATACAATGCCGGGCCGCTAATCGTAAAAAACACTACTGCAGGACCAATCAGCACTCCAAGAAACATTGTTGTCGTGCTGAATAAAAACACAACAATTTCCACAGCCAGCACTACGGCAACCATAATCGTTCTTCCAAAATATTTCACACTGATATCCATGGAATTTTTCAGGGTTCTTAACAATCCATTTTCATATCTTGCCATCAGGGCATAGGCATAAATAAAGTAGCAAAAACACATGACACTTCCTACAATGCCAAGAACCAGAAAATAAATCGGATTTCCCTCTACTGCATTAAACAATTGAAAATCCAGATAAAGTGCATAAAGAAAGAACAGATTTAAAAGTCCTGTTGGAATTCCCTGTTTCAGATTACTTTTAAAAGCCTCCCAGAATTGTCTGGCAATGTAACCTTCTCTTTCATCCACCATTTTAAGCGTCACTGCAAACGCCGCCGCTGTGGAAGCTCCAAGCGTTACCACAGGCAGGGAAAACAGCAGCCATAAAAAATTCAATTTTATCATATCCAGCAGCCGGCTGAAAAAATGATATAACGGTCCATCTACACTAAAAAGCTTCATATTTACATCCTTTTTGCAGTAAAAGGGGCTGACATTCTGCGCAGCCCCTTTTATTTTTACCCACGTATTACTATCTTGTTGCTTCTTCCAGACTATGACGTACTTCTGCTTCCTGGTTACACCATGCAACACACTCGTCATAACCATATGCCTTAGCATCATTTTTCATCTTGTTCAAAAGCATATTAAACTGTCCATCTGACTGAGCATAAATGCAGTTCCAGCTTCCTGTTACGATACAGTTTGCAACCTGCTCCCAGACAACCTTAAGTTCATCGGACTTTAAGGACGCACTGTAAGTAGTAGCTGGAGATACTTTATAATTTTTGGATTTGATGTACTCATTTGGAGTAGTACATCCGGTATAATTTCTCCAGTCAGCTTCCAAATCACAGGATACTTCAATCAGATTGCTCTTCCATGCTTCCTGGTTATAGGTTTCACCATTGGAATCCGGATTTACTGCATTCTTGGACCATGTAATATTGTTCATCTGCTGACGACCATCAGAATAGGAGAAACCAGCATAGTCACCTTCCATCATTGTGTCGCCGGTAGAGTTACACTTCTTACCAAATTCAGTGAAGTAAGTATTTCCTTCTTCATCATAATCCCAGATAATACCCTTTGGACCATACTCAGAAATCATATAGCCTTCCGGTGTACATAACCAGTTGATGATTTCCATGCAAAGCTCCGGATACTGGCTGTTTGCGCCAATAGCCCAAACTCTGTTACCGCCATATGGGTTCATGGCATAAGTAAGAGGAGTTGCATTTTCTGGAAGCATCGTCGTCATGTATTTTCCATTTGTCAGATGTGCTTCTGTATTAAAGGCAAGATTGCCGGCATAGTTAAAAATAGAACAGAATACGCCACCACCAATTACCTTAGTTGCCATTTCATCATAGGTCTGAGTCATGGAGTCAGGATCAAGCAGTCCCTCACGGTATAATGTGTTGAAGAACTTTAACATTTCAAGGTAAGGACCATTTTCATCCAGAGCGCCGTAGAATGTGCCGGTATCACAGTCATACAGTCCCATATGGAACTCATCATAGCCATAAAAAGCAGTTGCCATGGATTTTACGTACATTACCATGTTTCCATCCCAGTCCGGCCATAAAGACATTGCATAAGCTTCCTTACCGGTATCATCCGTTGGACAGATTGCCTTCATATCCTTGAAAAGTGTTAATAAATCGTTTAAATCCTTTACTACAGGATAGCCAAGCTCTTTGTATAAATCCCAGCGGATATCCCATGTGTAGAACGGTTCTTCGATGCTGGCACCATCTGCCGGTGCAACACCATGACCGAAACCATAAATCTTTCCTTTTTCCGGAGTAATGTTTCTGTTTGCTTCCAGTGCAAGGGACATATGCTCCTTAATATAAGAACCATATTCGGTTAAAACATCATCTTCTTCCCAGTCAAACAGCATATCTGCTGCTACTGCTCTCTTATAATCCTCATCCGTGCTACCGAAGATTACAATATCACCGAGATTTCCGGATTCCATACGGGTATCAAATACACCATCCGTATCCGGAACAATCATCAGCTTAACATTAAACTTATCCAGCATAACCTTGGCAAACCAGCCTACCTGTTCACCGGAGAAGTTTGCCAGCTGGCTGTATACTGTCAATTCAATTGGTTCATTCTTTTTGTTTGTTGTGCCGGAATTCGTACCGGAATTAGCATTCGGATTTGTTCCGTTCGAACCTCCGTTTTCATTCTGTGTGCCCTCACTTCCGCAGGCTGCCAGTGAAAAAACCATGGTAGCTGCCAGCATCATGGCAAGAACTCTTTTCCATAAATGTTTCATATGTATCCTCCTTTTTATTTTGTGTGCTCTCGGAAGCTCTTAAATAAAGTATTCCGGACTCACCCTTTATTTAAACAGGTCTCCTCCAACCTGCTCAAATCCGCTGTTTCAACTGTTACTGTTCGCTGCATTCCATTTTGTATTCATCATCCCTTTACGGCACCTAACATAATGCCCTTTTCAAAATAACGCTGCATAAACGGATACACCGCCAGAATCGGAATTACCGTTACCATGGAGATGGTGTACTTGATTACCTTGGAATCCAGTACTCCTGCCATAAGGTCTGCTGCCTGCGAACTGCTGATACCGCCTGACATAATAGAACCAAGGCTGGTTGTCTGATTTAAGTAAATATACAGACGGTGCTGCAATGTCTGCAATGCCGGAGTACCGCTCATGTACAGAATGGAGTCCATAAAGGAATTCCAGTGACCAACGGCACCAAAAATAGCAATGGTTGCAAGAATTGGTTTGCTTAACGGCCAGATAATGTTACGGAAAATTTTCATGTGACTGGCACCGTCAATAAATGCACTTTCTTCCAGTTCTGCCGGAATAGATTCTATGTAGGTTTTTACCAGAATAATATTATACGGCTGAACAATTGCCGGAATAATATAAACAAGGTAGTTTTCTGTCAGTCCGAGCATTAAAAGATTTAAGTAAGTTGGTACCAGACCTGCATTAAAATACATTGTAATAACAAGGAAACGATACCATACCTTTCTGTGCCACATTTCCTGTTTTGTCATCAGGTATCCGGCAAGTGCAGAAACTACCACCATCAGGGAAGTACCGATAACCGTTCTGGATACCGATACTAAAAATGCATCCAGAATTTCACTAGCATTTAGCAGGGACAGGTAGTTTTGAAAGTGTATTCCCTGCGGAATAAAGTTGATTGCACCAATCCGAACCAGCGCATTATCTGAAATCGTATTAATAAACAGATAATAAAACGGGAACAGACAGCTTATGGTAAAAAGCCCGAAGAAAAAATAGTTCAGGATATTAAAAATCACATCACCTACAGTCAGCTTCTGTTTTTTCTTATGTGTTTTGTAATACCTCTTTTCTGCCTTTAAGTCCAGCTTTTCCTGTTTTGTTTTTGCCATCGTTTCTCACCTCCACTACATAATACTCTCGCCACGGATGAGCTTGGAAACACCGTTTGCCAGGAATAAAAGTGTTACACTGACAAGCGTTTTTACCATACCTACTACTGTGGACAGAGGAACTAAGCCTTTACCAATACCGATTTTGTAAACATAAAGGTCTAATACTTCCATATCTGCTGCATTTCTTGCATTTTCGAATACAAGGTACTGGTCCATACCATTGCTTAAAATGTTTGCAACAGACATTAAAAGTAATACGCAGAAGGTTGGAATCAGACCCGGCACCGTAATATGCCACATTTTTTGGAAACGTCCGGCACCGTCTACGGTAGCTGCTTCGTAAAGCTGCTGGTCAATACCGGAAATGCCGGAAATGTAAATAATTGCACTCCAGCCGGTACCCTTCCACATACCCCATGCAAGCATCTTGAACCAGGTTCCGGAATCGCTTAGCAGGTAGTTGGTTGTGTAGGCATTTCCAGTGATAGAGGTCATCATACTATTGATGAAACCATCTGTTGAAAAGATTGCAAGTGCAATTGCGTATACTAAAACCCAGCTGATAAAGTTTGGAATTGTAGTAAACGTCTGTACAAAACGACGAAACCAGCCGGTTTTGATTTCTGTAAGGAAAATGGCAAATGCCATTGGCACCCAGCTTGTCGCAATACCAAGACCGCTCATAATCAGGGTGTTTTTCAAAACACGAACAATATCACTTCTGGTTGCGCTGTTCTGGAACAGATAGGTAAACCACTTAAAGCCAACGAATTTATCCATCGAAAGCGTTTCTCCGGCTTTGTAGTCAAAGAACGCATATCTCCAGCCCCACAGCGGCAGATAAGAGAATACGAAAACAAAGGCAATGATTGGAATAAACATAAGGAACAGTTTCATTGTTGTTTTCATTTCGAGCTTTTCTTCTTTTTCCGCACGTGGCTGGAACACGAGAATAATAATGTTTGCTACCAGCAAAATCAGGGTAAGCACAGCATAAATATACATGCCGCTTGGCATAATGTTGTATACTTTTTCCGGACGACTGGAACCGCCAAAGCTTTCATAAGCCAGATAAAGTCCCACCATACCGGCAAGCATCAGAACAGAGCCGCCAAGTCCAAACCAGTTGCCCATACGCTTCATTTTTAAGTTGCCGACAGACATACAGCCATCTACTGTCCAAAGAACCAGACCAAGACAAAGAAGTGCTGCTGCAACCATCAGAAGAACAAAACTGCTACTCTGCACCCAGCCTTTGTCTAATGGTCTCATAGCAAGTGTCGTAAGGGAATTGTAAGAAATTGCCGTGGTAAACAACGACAGATTCTTATTAATCAGATTACATACATAGCCTGGATTCGTTGCCGGGAAGAACATCATAATCAGCCCCAGTATCGTACCAATTCTTGTAACGTAATAGACCTTATCGGTCCAGCCATTACTTTGCACTTTTACTTTTTTCATTGCAACCTCCCATTATTTTTGTACTGCATTTTCTGCTCATGTCTTCTGGCAGTTCCATACAGATACATTCTTATTTTATGGGATAATTATACTCTTTTCACCCCAAAAAGAATACCGCAAATAACCGATACAAAATACAGTAATTTTTTGCCCACCTCTTTTTTTAGATGCCACCTTTTTTATCAGACAGACTTTTTACATACATGCTTTTTTTACATATAAATCTTCAGAAGCAGGACATTTTTTTATTTCACAGAATATGCAAAAAGGCACAGCTGCTTTTTTGCAAGCTGTGCCTTTTTATCAGACGTTCTTATCTGCATCCGGGATTATTCTTCGTCAGATGCTTTCTTTTTCTTCATAACCGCAAATGCTACACCACCTGCTACTGCAATCACTGCAACTACAATAATTGCAATAATAACGGTAGAAAAGCTGCTTTCTGTTTCCGTATTACCTGTGGAAGTAGGAACTGTGGTTGGTTCTCCAGCAGGAGCTGTGGTTGGTTCCGGTTCTTTGGTTGGAGCCGTTGTTGGTTCTGGTGTTTCGGTTGGAGCTGGTGTTTCGGTCGGAGCTGGTGTTTCTTCCGCACCGCCAGCCTTGTCATAGTCAAAACCGGAAACATCAAATGTAACCTTTGCACTGCTTGTTGGAAGATTTTCTGCCATTGGCTTTGCTGTGGTTAAATCCTTGTTCCAGATATTGATGCAGAGAAGCTTTAAGTATTCCTTGGAATCCGGATCCTCAAATCCTTCGTCGAAGCTCATTACCTGCTTTCCGTCAAATTCAACCTTTACGTTGGAAATCTTGATTTCACCGGAATTTGGAATGTCGGTAGAAACAAACAGGAGGTTTAAATCTACGGAGCCATCATCCCATGCAAGATCCTTTACTTCCAGAGAATAGGTACCATTACCAGCAATTTCAGTATCATAGAAAGTACCAGCTTTCTTAACCAGAACGGAGCCGGACTCACCGGACTCAAGAATGCTCATCTGGCCAAATGCTTCCGGATTGGTTTCTAAACCGTAAGTGCCATCATCCCATGCATTACGGAAAGTATAGTTCTGAGACTGAATACCAAGATAAGCCTTGTAAGTACCGTTCTTATCTACCATTGGACCAACCTCTTCAACTACAGGCTCTGCATAAATGTAGTTTAAAGTAATGGTATATTCAACGTTTGTATGACCGGTTAAGAGTGTACCGTCTATGCACTTCGCATTATCTGCACCCCATTCATTGTAACCACCGCCAAGACGGATAGTTCTTGTAACCGGATAGTTTTCTGTGCCTTCATACCAGGAAAGATCTGCTTCCTTGTTTAAGGTAATCTTGTCTGTTACATCATTGCCGTCAATCGTAACCTTGTCGATTGTGAAATCTACCTTGTAGTTCTTTCCATCTTCTGTTTCTGGGAAAACTACGGTTGGAGCCAGCCACCATGTATGATGAACAGCACTAGGATATGTAACACCAATTGTAACGGTATCACCAGCTTTTGCAGTAACTACGCTACCGGTAATTGCGGTATTGTCTGTTGTACCATTTGCCCATGTGTAATCCCATGCCTGATCTGCGCTCTCAGCAGTACCTGCAAGGAACATGGAAACTTCGCCGTCATAAGCAATTCCGGCAATCTGACCGGTAACAACATCACCAAACGTGATGGTATACTTAATTTCCTGATAGTTCTTCGGACATTCAATGTAATGGTCTGCCCATTCATTGTAACCACCCTTTAAGCGGATGGACTGTGTATTAGTCCAGTCACCACTTCCTTCGTACCAGAAGTCACTGCTTCCAAGAGATAAATCCGGAACAACTTCCTGTCCATCAATTGTAACCTTATCGATTGTGTAATTTAAGGTAGTAACCTTATCTGCTTCTGCATCATTCAGAAGAACTACAGGTGCCATCCACCAGGTGTAAATAACTTCTTCTGGGAAGCTTAAACCGATAGTAACGGTATCACCAGCTTTTACATTGGTTGCCATGGTTGGAACAACGCCTTCCACGTCAGTGGAACCATTAATCCATGTCATATCCCATAAACCGGACGCAGAAACATCACCCTGCATGGCAAGGAATACCGTCATGTCTCCTGTATAAGGAGTTCCACCAATTAACGGAGCCTCGCCGGATTCTTCCGGATTTTCTGTAGGTACTACTTCTGGGAGTACTGCTGTACCGTATAAAATAGTTGCATAATTTACGGTATAGTGTGTCATATCCGTTGCGCTGTCCCAGCAGTTATCAAAGAAATCTACCGTAAATGCATCTGCATCAATTGGGAATACTACGGATACGCTTCTGTTTTCTGCACTGCCTGCCCATGATGCTGTACCAACACCTGTGGTATCTTCTGCTTCGTCACCGTTTACGTCAACGCCCCAGCTTACCTGTGCGCCACCGAAGTCATAATACTTCACGGTATCACCAGCGGTAACCTTGGCCGCTTCGCCGCACCAGTCGTTCCATGCAACGTCACCTTCGGTTGGAAGATCAATGTTGATATTGAATACTGCATAAGCAGTGGTTCCTTCTGTAGTTAATACAGAGCTGTCAAAGGTATAGCCGGCATCTGTTAAACCGGTAAAGCCAACGCTCTGACCAATGGCAACTGTTTCTGTTGCGGCAACTGTACCATACACAGCAGTTCCGCTCTGAATGGTATAATGTGTGATATCAGTTGCGCTATCCCAGCAGTTATCGAAGAAATCGATGGCGAATTCTTCTGCATTGACCGGAACAGTTACGGTTACGTTTCTTGCTGCAGTAACACTGCCTGCCCATGATGCTGTACCAACACCTGTGGTATCTTCTGCTTCGTCACCGTTTACGTCAACGCCCCAGCTTACCTGTGCACCACCGAAATCATAATACTTTGTTTCGCCGTTTGCATGAACTGCAACAGCTTCACCGCACCAGTCATTCCATGTAACATCACCCTCAGTCGGTAAATTAATTGTTACATTAAATACCATGGCACCAACCAGACCGCCTGTTGTCAGGCTGGAGCTGTCGAATGTATAGCCCGGTGTCTTAAGTCCGGTATAGCTTACTTCGGCTCCAATGGCAACTGTTTCCGTTCCTGCCGTTGCTGCCTTTGTTTCTTTTGCAGGAGCTGCTGCAGCTGTCAGGGCAAATACCATAACAAAAGACAGAAGACCGGCAAAAAACTTTTTGACTTGCTTGTTCATTTTCATCCTCCTCTTATTTTATAATGTACTGCCGGAATTTTCACGGAGCAAAGAGTTCCGGCTGACTTTCTGACCGACTGCCTGCATTTTCGCCATTCATGCCAAACGGCAGACCGTTCAAAAAATCACCTCAGAATGCTTCTTTCCGGCAATTTCGACCGTACATTTATAGGATTTTTGTATGGAGATTCATGGGTACACCACGCCTCCCATACCATACATTAGTATTTTATAACAATTTTTCTTTAAAAAACACATTCTCTTTTATACAGTTTTTACAGGAAAAATTAGACTCCGGCTTCTTTTTTTACGGCAGGAAATGTCACACGCACCATGGTTCCTTCCCCTGGTGTACTGAAAATCTGCAAACCATAGGCTTCCCCATAGTACAGTTTTATCCGGCGATTGATGTTATAAAGTCCAATGCTGTTTTTTCTGTCTTTCTTTGTATTATCCTCTACTCTGGACATCAGGTGTTTCAGCGTTTCTTCCTCCATTCCGCAACCATTGTCCGAAATATCCACATACACCGTTTCTCCAATCAGGTAAATGCAGAACCACACGGTACCATCCTTTTCTTTTTGTTCCAGTCCGTGCACAATGGCATTTTCCACAATTGGCTGCAGCAAAAGAGGCAGAATACGATATTCTTCCAGATTCATTCCGGGCATCGTTATCGTCTGATAATTGACACGGTCACCAAACCGCAGCTGCTGGATTTTTAAATAAGTAACAATATGTTCCAGCTCTGCCTGAAGTGTCGTGTCCACTGTTCCGGTATTTTCCAATACATACCGCATGGATTTTCCAAGCAGCTTGATTGCCGTTGCCACTTCCTTATCACCCGCCGTAAAAGCCTTCATCCGTATGGTTTCCAGGGTATTATAAAGAAAGTGCGGATTTATCTGACTGGCAAGCATTTTAAATTCCATTTTCTGCTGTTCATTTTGAAGATTCTGTTCTTTTATCTCCGCCTCATATTGAGCTGCTTTCATTTCCTGAATATTATTTACCATGATGCGAAGATCTTCGAAGGCTTCCGTCAGTTCGGCACTTCCGTGAAATCTGGTTTTCATAGCTGCATAATCGCCGATGCTCGCTTTCTTCATTTCTGTCCGCAGACCTTTTACCTGATTTACAATGCTTTGACTAAAGCCAAACAGAATAGCCACCGTCATAATCATTGTCATAGCAAGAATCGTCGCATACAAAACAATCATCTGCTGTGTATTTTCCATTGCACTTACATCATAGGTAATCAGGTACATATCCGAGGTTGTCCGCGATATATCTAAAGATGAGAGGTGAAACAGTACTTCTTCACCATCCAGTTCCGTTACACCGCCATAATCATAAATTTCATTCGGATCCAGATGAAACTGCGGCATGGTTCCGTAATATTTCGTCCGATTACTGAAGGAAATCGGTGTGTCATCTACGGCGAGCATCGTTACATATTTCTGGTTGTTTAAACGGCTGGCAAGATACGAATCCTTGATTTTGATAAAAACCACAGCTTCCGTGTCACTTCCGACAAGCTTCATCATCCGGACAAATGCAAGCCGCCATACATATTCATCATTGGTGGCATTTTTTGCAAAATAGCTGATCCAGAATGGAGCGTACTGGCTGTGTGCTTTCTGATACCATGCGGTTCCCTTGATCTGTTCATCTGGCACACGATACTGGCGGTAATTAATCATATCCTCCCTGTCAATATAGACAAGTATTTCGTCGATACCGCCATAATTTTTCATATAATCATCCATCAGGGTGATTTTCCGCGCAGCAATCCGAAGATCTTCTTCCGTATCGTACTCCCCACGAAGAAACTCTATCAAACCATCATTGTATACAATGCTTTCCGAAAACGTATGTATCTGGCTTGCTATTTCATACATGGTACGCTTCACGCCGCTGTTATAGGACTCTAAGAGTGACGCATGATAGCTTTTCTGATTCGCATAAGTGACATGCGTCATCAGACTGCCAAGGGCAACAATCGGAAGCACAATTGCCATAAGATATACGGTATACATCTGAACGGATATTTTTTTGCGTGCCAGCTTACCTACAATGGATTCACGCCGTTTTAACGTTTTTTCTTTCATACTCTCTCAACTCCTGAGCGACCTTTTTTGCCAGCTTCTGCTGTTTTCCTTTGCAGACAATTTTTTGGCTTTCTGCTGTTTTGGGTAGCCCTGCGGCTGTCCACCAGATTATTCTGTCCGGACCGCTTGATAAGTAAAGCCTGTGACATGTGCATCCTGCGTTGCTTCCTTTCCGTTGCCGGACGCATACAGACCAATCATATTTCCGGTAAAGCAGCCGCCGGCTTCTGTGGAAAGATACTGGCTTTCTCCACCGCCAAGCGTGATAAATTCTTTTCCGTCCCTGCTGTACGAAAACTGATACTCTTCTCTTCTTGCGTTTAATCGCAAAAACACTTCTTTTTCTGCATATGGAACTTTTTCTTCCACGGCAACAAGCTTGCCAATCTGGCGACGCAGAATCAGACACTGCTCCCCCTGAAGCTTTGTCAGGGCAATTTCATAGTGATGCAGGTTGTTCATATAAATGCAGATGCCGGCTTCTTCGCCTTCTTCCGGAGCAAAGTCAAGCTTCATGGTTGCGTCAAAATCAAAATGCTCCTGTCTGCGAACCAGAATACTCTTATAGTCATCACAGGATATGGAAGCTGCCGCTCCATGCAGACACAACCCCTTGTGATCCAAATGAACCAGATGTTCTACAGGATTGTAAATCGTATTCCAGGAAACGTGAAGCTCTTCTCCTGAAAAATCATCTTCAAAATCACTTCCCGGTATATATTTGTCGCTTTTTGGTGTTTCTTCTCCGGCAAAACATTCTACAGCTATCTCCTCCGGAACGTGTCCGTCCACGCCCATCACCGGCCAGCCGTCTTTCCAGGTTACCGGAGCCAGCATGGTTTCTCTGCCCATGACATGACGAAACGGATACGCAATCGGACGGTTGCCAAGACACACTGCCCACCAGTTTCCGTTGCTGTCCTCTACCAGATCGGCATGACCAATGGCTTTTAACGAAAGGCCTGTCCGGCTGTTGGTCAGTACCGGATTCCACGGGCATTCCTCATAAGGGCCGTATACCTGCCGGCTGCGCGCAATGGTCACCATATGGCAAAGCTCCGTTCCGCCCTCGGCAATCATCAGATAATACCAACCGTTGATTTTATACAGATGCGGTCCTTCCGGGTTGTTTGCTCCGGTTCCGTTCCAGCATTCATAATGCTTTTCTCCCAGACGCTTTCCGGTCACTTTATCAATTTCACAAATAAATACACCGCTGTCCGTTCCGGTATAGTAGCATTTTCCATCCTCATCAAAAAACAAAGACGGGTCAATTCCTTCAAAATCCAGCCAGACCGGATCCGACCATTCTCCGGAAATATCTTCGGTTGTCACAAAAAAATTTCCACCCGGCTTTCCGCCCACGTTCGTTACAATACAGTAAAATTTGCCTTCGTGATAACGGATGGTCGGTGCATACAGTCCAATACAGTTTGGTGCTCCCAGCGGCAGCTTCAGCTGGCTCTCTCTGGTAAGCACATGTCCAAGCTGTTCCCAGTGTACCAAATCTGTGCTGTGATACAGCGGCAGACCTGGAAAATATTCAAAGGTGCTGTTTACTAGATAAAAATCCTTGCCAACACGGCAGATGCTTGGATCCGGATTAAAACCGGAAATAATCGGGTTTGTGTAATTCATACTCTTCTCCATTCCGAGCGTTTTTTGGCAAATAAGGCAAAAGAAACAAAGTTTCTTAAAGAAACAAGATTTTAAAGAAATTCGCACCGGCGATTTCAGTTCTGCCATTACAGCTTTTTGTGACGCTCCAGCACAATTATACATCCGTTCCAGCCTTATTTCAATCAAATCTTGCCTGACAGAAAATATTCGCAGGCACGTTTCGTTTATCAAATTCGTAGCCATTTTCTTTCTGCATCCAAAGCAGAGCATTTTTATGTAATAGAAAACCGCAATTTCCTATTACATAAAAAACGCTCCTTCCGAGGAATGGCTGCAAGAATTTCTCACACCATTCCTGGAAAGGAGCGTTTTTTGTTTATTGCATTATTTTTTATCAGCCCTTGACACTGCCCATGGCAACACCCTGTACAATGTGTTTGGACAGAATGAGGTATACCACGATAACAGGGAAAATAGAAAATGCAATCATCATGTAAACCTGACCCATATCAAACTTTAAAAAGTCTGCGGAACGAAGCTCTGCAATCAGGATTGGCAGAGTTTTCATAGTACGTTTATGCAAAATCAATGCCGGAGTAAAGTAATTGTTCCAGCTGCTGACAAAGGTGAAGATTGCCTGTACGGCAATTGCCGGCTTCATCAGTGGAATTACAATGCTGTTAAAGGTACGGAATTCCCCGGAGCCATCAATTCTTGCTGCCTCAATTAAGGAAACCGGCAGGGCACTTTCCATGTACTGCTTCATGTAAAAGAAAGTAACCGGAGCAGCAATCGTTGGTACAATTAACGGAATGTAACTGTCCTCTAAATTCATTTTTCCCATTAAATCGATAAAACCAAGTGCTGTAACCTGTGTTGGAATCGTCATTACCATCAGAATGAACGTAAACATGAACTTTTTCAGTTTAAAATCATACGCATGGATAGCAAATGCAGTCATCGTGGAAAAATAGGTGCTTACCAGTGCACTTGCTCCCGCTACAATCATGCTGTTCAGCATACCGCATACTACCGGAAGCGTGCTGTGCATCATATTGTTCCAGTTTTCAAGGAAATGAGTACTTGGGATTGGCGTAAAGCCTCTCGACATTTCTCCATTGGAACGCGTCGCATTCACAAATAAAATATAAAACCAGAACAGACACAGAATGGAGATAAAAATTAAAAACGCATATGCAATTATTCTTCTGGTACCAAGACCGAGTGATTTATCCAGTCCTTTTACCTTTACTTTCGTTTTTGCCATTGTTCTGCCCTCCTAGTCTGTCTTCCGGTCTGAAATCTTATATACAATCAGGCTCAGAATGCCGGTAATGATAAACATAATTACAGATAACGCACCGCCCACACCGAAGTTTTTGGAATACAGGTGCTTGTTCAGGTACATAATCAGTGTCATGGAGCTTCTCATTGGGTCTCCGGTTCCGTTTGTTAAAATCTGTGGAACATCAAACATCTGCAAACCACCGATTAATGAGGTAATCATTACATAAACCAGAATTGGACGAAGCAGCGGCAGGGTTATCTTGAAAAATACCTGTGTGGAATTGGCACCGTCCACCTCTGCTGCTTCAAACAGGGAAGTATCAATTCCCATCATACCTGCCATAAGGAGAATGGTTGTATTACCGAACCACATCAGAAAATTCATTAAAGCGACCAAGCCACGAGTACTCCAGACATGATCCAAAAATGCATATGGCTTCTCAAAAATTCCCAAGCTAATCAAAATATCATTTACCGGTCCGCTTTGAGAAAACAAGGTAAAAAACAGCATAGCAAATGCAGATGCCATGATTAAGTTTGGCAGATAAATTACCGTTTTAAAAAATCTCTGTCCTTTTAAGCGCAGGCTTGGATTGGAAAACCATGCTCCAAGCAGCAAAGAAACCAGAATCTGCGGTACAAAACCAAGTATCCACATAATCAATGTATTTTGTGTATAAACCCAGATATCTTTATTTGAAAATAACTGGGCATAATTTTCAAATCCAAGGAAATTCGGACCGATGATATTTAATCCGGACCTGTAATATTGAAAAAAGCTGTAAAAAATTGTTGTAAATAAAGGTATCAGATTAAAAATAATATATACCAGAATGAATGGTATTAAAAATATGTAGCCCCATTTGTTATAGCGTACTACCTTACCCTTCTGCTTTTTCATGCTTGCCTCATTGCCTCCCATTTCAAGAACGTTTTTATTGCTAATCACCCATACTTCGTTCTAAGTAGTGTCTTAGCAACCGGACGAAATCAAAAATACCAGTAACTATTTTTCTTCCATGGAAGAAAAAAACTATGCCTGCCATTTTCAGGCAGGCATAGTTCCTTACTATACAATAATCTTTTTGTTTTTATTAGTACTTTAATTCCGGATGCTTTTCCTTTACTGCCTTATAGAATACTTCTAATGCTTCTTCATAAGTTGCCTCGCCGTTGAAGTAGTTCATCATTGCTTTCTGGAATTCTTCGTTACAAGCCTGGTCATAGATGGAAAGATTGCTTAAGTCAAGACTTTCTACACCTGCGCAGTACATAGCAAGTGGGTTCTGACCGCCAAGAGGCTTGCTGGCATAAGTAGTATCATTTGCCATTTCTTCCATTGCAGTCTTGTTGTTTACAAAGTCATCATCCTTAACAACGATGCCTTTCATGATTTCAGCATCTGTTGTAAGCTTTAACATAATGTCCTTGATTTCATTCAGGTTGTCAGTGCCGTTTGCTGCACAAACCCATGTGCCGCCCCAGAAAAAGCCCTGAGGACCTTCGGTTGCACCCCAGCCACCATTGTAACCAATGGAGCCTTCGGTATCAGCTGCCATGGAGAAGTTGATGAACCATGCCGGTCCAAAGTAGCAGAATACTTTTCCGTCTGGATAGAAGCCCTTGCTCCAGTCAGAATCCCAGAGGTCATATGTGTTGGTATATCCAGCTTCAAAAAATGCCTTAGAATCATCTACCCATTTCTTGATGTTAGTATCGATGTTAATCTTGCCATCCACTACCCACTTGGAAGTAACATTGTTGGAGTAAGTACGGTATGTGTCAACTACGGAAGAAGTCATGTAGTAACCAGCCTGCTTAACTGTTGCAGCAGTTGCATAAAAGGTATCCCAGTCCTTTACATAAGTTCGAACAGTTGCAGGATCGTCTGTGCCGAAAATTTCCTTAGCTGCTTCTCTGTTGTAGAAAAGAACACCAGGACATCCCTGCCAGGAAAGACCCTTTAAATTGCCTTCAGAGTCTGTAACAACATCCTGTGTGTACTTATACTGGTTTGCAATGTCAGATGCTGTGATGCCAAGCTCTGTTACAGGAACTGTATGGTTTGTATCAACATACTTTAATGCGCAGTCTGCTTCTACAAGGAAGATATCTACTCTGTCGTCTGCTGCAGCCTTTTCCTGATTTAACAGGGCGTTGTCAAGGTTGTTCTGGTAAGCGTTGTTTTCATTTGCTGTGATGTTCCACTTTACGGTAACGTCACCAATCTTACCTTCGGTTGGGCCAACTTCCTTATAGCCCGGATAATGATCCTTAACTCTTCTCTGGAATTCATCGTTCCAGCAGTAAATGTTGAGAACCTTACCACCATTTGTTTCTTCGAGATTCTTTACAGAATCCTTTGCTCCACAGCCTGCACACATAGAAAGTGCCATAGTTGCAGTAAGAAGAGCTGCTAAAAATTTCTTTCTCATCTTTTTTCCTCCCTCTGAAAAAAAATTATTTTGCCGTTACGACACTGCGTAACAGCCGCTTCACGCTCAAGCTTCGCGCAACATGTTGCGCTCGTTTCTTTTACTTAAACGTTTACTTTATTTTACTATACAACATTTTGATACAAAATGCAAGTACTATTTCTATTTTTTTGTATATTTTGCACAAAGTAGAAGCAGTCAAGTTTTTACTCAAGTATTGTATGGACCGTTTCTCCTTTATAAACCTCGCCCGTAATTACAATCTGCTCAGTAATGGTGCTTTTTGGATGTTCGATTAAAGAAACCAACCGCTCCCCTGCTTTCATTCCTATGCTTTTGGTGTCCTGTTTTAAAGTAGTCAGCTTTGGGCTTAAATGCCGGCTGATGCGGATACCGTCATATCCTACCACCGAAATATCTTCCGGAACCTTGAGCCCCATATCTGCAATGGCATTTAAGCCGCCGAGACTTGCAAAGTCATCCGGATAAAAAATGCAGGTTGGCGGATTTGGCAGTGACAAAAGCTCCCGCGTCCTTTCTCCGGTGCCAAAGCTGTCGCGGTACGGTGCTTCTTTAATGTATTCATCCGGAATGCTTAATCCCAGTTTTTCTGCCGTATGATAAAAGGAGTTTAAACGCTCTCTGGTAACTGCAGAATCCGCTCCGTGGATAAAAGCGATTTTTCTGTGTCCTTTGGAATAAACATATTCCAAAAGCTGCTGCATTCCTCCTACATTGTCTGATATGACACTGATACGGTTGTTAAATACATGGTCAATCGTCACCAGCGGAATATTGCTGCGTACCAGTTCTACCACCTGAGGGTCGTAAAAATCCACACAGGCAATCATCACGCCGTCAAAACCGCGGTAACGGCAGTGTTCGAGATAGGACAAATGGTTGCGCCCTTTGTTAATGAAGGTAATATCATAACCCTTTTCTTCCACCGTTCGTTTAAAGCTGTCCAGAACCTGTGAAAAATAGTCATGCATCAGACCACTTTGTGCTTCATCCACAAACAGTACTCCAATGTTATAGGTTCGGTTTGTTTTCAATGCTCTGGCCAGGGCATTGGGTGAATAGCCCATGCTTCGCGCCGTTTCTTTAATATGCTGTTTTGTTTCTTCCCCGATGTCGCTGTGGTCGTTTAGTGCCTTGCTGACTGTTGCCACACTGACTCCACAGGCTGCCGCAATATCTTTCATTGATATCATGGTCTTCACACGCTTTCTCTCAAATAATGGCTTAATCGTTTACGTTTTTATCATAGTACATTTTAGCCAAAAGCGCAACTGATTTTTTTGTTTTTCTTGTAAAAAATAACGATTCGTAACAATTCGAACCTATATGGGCTAGGTTAAAAGCTTCTGATTTTGTCTTCCGAGTCATCCACTGTTTTCGTAATGGAGCGCACTACTACATAATATTCGTAGTTTTCATTCACCTTGACTTTTATGCGGTCTCCTACTTTTTTTCCGTAAATTGCTTTTCCAATCGGAGACTCCACACTGATAAGCCCTTTTAAGGAATTTTCACGAACGGTTGTCACAATACGGTACGTTTCCACTTCATCATCCTCTTCAAAGTACAATTCCACCGTATTATTCATTCCAATTTCATCCTCGGCAGCCGTTTCTTCAAACACATCTGCGGTTTTTATCATGCGTTCCAGATAGCGGATGCGACTTTCGTTCTGGTTTCTGTATCTTTTTGCTGCATAATACTCAAAATTTTCACTTAAATCTCCCTGGGCTTTTGCTTCTTTTACAGCATCATTCGCTTCCTTGCGGATAACTACCTTCCGGTGTTCAATTTCATCCTTCATCTTCTGAATATCACTTTGTGTTAATTGATTGTTCATGTCTGTTCCTTTCTTTCCTGCCATACGATGTCTTCCGTGCTTTTGCTTTTCAACACAGCATTTTTTCGGATTCTAAAATATCATATGGGACCTGCCTTACCAATATACTTCTTATAGAACCGTTTTTGGAGGTCTTATGGAATTATTAACTGCTCTTTTTAAAAAATATGGTCTTTGGGGACTCTGCCTGATGATTTTACTGGAGTATGCCTGTTTTCCGGTATCCAGCGAAATCATTCTTCCCTTTTGCGGTGCTTTCGCCAAATACTATGAAATTTCTTTTTTTGCACTGATTCCGGGCAGCGTGCTTGCAGGGCTCATCGGCACTTCCCTCTGTTACTTTATCGGACGGATTGGCGGCACTCGCACACTCACTTTTTTAAAAACAAAATTTCCAAAAACAGAAAAGGGCATCACTGCCTCTGAAGAAAAAATGGCACAATATGGTGCACTTGCCGTCTGCATTGGGCGGGTTATTCCGCTCTGCCGGACGTATATTGCCTTTATTGCCGGAAGCATCCGGCAGCCGTTTGGACAGTTTCTTTCCTATTCCTGTTTTGGCATCACGCTGTGGAACTGCGTCCTTATCAGCCTTGGATACCTCTTAAAGAGTAACTGGAACGAAGTACAGCGGTATTACGAAGAATATAAGCTCATTCTCGTAGCTACCGCTGTTTTGGCCATTTCCGGCTTTCTTTTCCGGAAGTGGATACGCAGCAAAAAAGCCGCCTCCGGGCATTCAGCCTGATTATTTAATTGCGCTATTAATATCTTCTTTCATAGCAAGCACTGCTGCTCTTGCTGCATCCGCATAGCCGGTTTCACCATAGCCTGCGTATGCTTCCTGTTTATAGGCTGCAATAATTCCTCTGGAAGAATTTACAATGGCTCCCAGCCCATCTTTATTAAAGAAGTAAGCAAGGTCTTTTCCTTTGCCGCCCTGTGCACCGTAGCCCGGTACCAAAATAAAGGTCTTCGGCATCAGCTTTCTTAAAATTTTACCCTGTTCCGGATAAGTGGCACCGACAACAGCTCCAACATTGCTGTAATCACCGCTCATGCAGTCTGCTCCCCATTCTGCCACTTTTTCACCCATATGCTCGTAAAGCGGTCTGCCGTCAATCAGACGATCCTGAAATTCTCCGCTGGACGGATTGGACGTTTTTACAAGAATAAATAAGCCCTTATCGTTTTCCTTGCAGGCATCCACAAACGGTTTGATGCCGTCCGTTCCGAGGTATGGATTTACTGTAACAAAATCTTCTCCAAACGGTTCATAGGTGTTTGCACCGATCGTAACTTTTCCGATATGTCCTGTTGCATAAGCAGCAGAAGTCGAGCCAATATCACCACGCTTGATGTCACCAATGACAATCAGTCCTTTTTCTTTACAATACTGTACGGTTTTGTGAAATGCAATCATACCCGGAATGCCAAACTGCTCATACATTGCCACCTGCGGCTTTACTGCCGGAATCAAATCATATACTGCATCCACAATGCCTTTATTATACTGCCAAACTGCTTCCGCAGCACCCTCCAGGGTTTCTCCGAATTCTTTAAACGCAGCCTGTTTGAGGTAGTCCGGAATATAGCCCAGCATCGGATCAAGTCCTACCACAATTGGTGCCTCTGTTTCTTTAATTTTTGTAATCAATTTGTCAATCATTTTATCCTCCATTCCGAGAACGTTCTTGTTTGTTTAAGAAAGCACAGCAGAGATTTTCTGCTGTTGTATCAAGGCTTATTTGCGACGTTCTCGGCACAAACAGCCGGCAGCTTCCGCTGTCCGTTTTCTTATTTTTGCTGAAATACCACTTTGCCATCTGCAATCGTGTAATAGATTTTACCGTATACCGTTTTCCCGGCAAACGGTGTATTTTTTCCTTTGGAATAGAACTTTTCCGGATCGATTTTCCATGCCGTATCTGCATCTGCAATCGTAATATCTGCTACCATTCCTACCTGCAGGCTTCCTTTCCTTATGCCAAGGATTTTTGCCGGTGACGCACTCATACGCTCCACAAGCTGCGCCATCGTAAGCTTTCCGGTGCGGACAAGTGCTGTTACGGTCAGAGCATACGCTGTTTCCGAGCCTACAATACCAAATGGTGCCTTTAACATGGTCTGTTCCTTTTCTTCTCTGGAATGCGGTGCATGGTCTGTTGCAATGGCTTCCAGTATATTTTCCTGCAACGCCCGGATGAGTGCTTCTTTATCTTCCTTCGAGCGCAGCGGAGGATTCATTTTGTAGTTGCCCCAGTCTTCCGGGATTTCCTCATCAATCATGGTAAAATAGTGCGGACCTGTTTCACCACTGACCGGAAGCCCTTCTGTCTTTGCCTGAGCAAGCATCTTCACACTGTCCCTTGTGGAGCAGTGGCATAAATGCAGTCGGACACCTGTTTCTTTTGCAAGAAAAATGTCTCTTGCCGTAATAATGTCCTCCACCGCATTGGTAATTCCAGGCAGAGAAAGCTCTTTTGCTCGTCTGCCGGCGTTCATGACTCCGCCTCGTACCAGATTGATATCCTCACAGTGTGCAAACACCGGACAGCCGGCTTCTGCCGCAAGCTTCATTCCTTCCGCATACAGGGCAGAATTCATCACCGATTTTCCATCCTCACTGAAAGCAACCGCTCCTGCTTCTGCCATGCCCTTGATATCTGCCAGCACCTTTCCTTCCTGGTCGACGGAAATAGCACCAATCGGCAGAATATGAATGTCGGCATCTGTTTCTGCCTTTTTTAGCAGTTCCCTGATTTTTTCCGGCGAATCAGTAGAAGGCTTTGTATTCGGCATTGGGCAGATACTTGTAAAACCGCCGGCAGCGGCTGCCATGGCTCCCGTAGCAATTGTTTCTTTGTATTCCAGTCCCGGTTCTCTCAAATGAACGTGTAAATCAATAAACCCGGGCATCACATATTTTCCTGTCACATCAAGCACCTGCTCGGCTTCTTCTGTCCAGAGCGGGGCTTTGTTGTCTTTCCATTCAGCAAGCTCTGCAACGCTGCCGTTTTTTATCAGAATATCGTAAATGCCGTCACGGCCTGCTGCCGGGTCAATCAGATGCCCTCTGCGAATTAACATACTCATAAGCTGCTTCCTCTCTTTATAAGCCTGCCCGTTCAATATCCGCAAGCATATTTTTATTCTGTATATATTCTGCAAAGTCCAGCCGGCTTACCCAGGCTGCCTCTGCATATTCCTCCGAAATCACGGTTTCCGTATCGTGTGCATACAGTAGATAGCAGATACCGATGTTGGAAACATCACCAAGTGTATACTGCCAGGTATACAGAGGTCTTGCCGCTTCTGCCGTAAGCCCTGTAGCTTCTGCCACGATACGCTCTGCCGCATATTCCGGTGACTCACCAAACTCCAGATCTCCATCTGCAAATTCCCATTGAAATGGGTTGTCAATACGGTCATCATACCACTTTTTCAAAAGAAGATAGTTACTTCCATAATTTACAACACACTTGATAAGAATTCTGTGCTTTGCCATATTCATCTCCATTCCGAGAACGTTCCTTTTCGTTTGAGGAAATACATCGAAAATTCGCACAGGCGGTTTCCGGTGTCACAGCAAGGCTCTTTTGTGACGTTCTCAGCACAAACAGCCAACCGCCTTTTCCAAAGAAAACTCATTCTTAAATGCATCCGTCATATTTCACATCTGCAAGGAACAGCCCCTTCGGCTCAACGGCACGTCCAATACGTTCCCGGTCACCGGAAGCAAGAATATCCGGAATAGCTTCCACGGAAAGTTCTCCCAAACCGGCATCCAGAATCGTTCCTGCCAGATTTCTCACCATATTTGGCCAGAAATCGTCTCCGGTAATCGTTATGGTAATTTCTTTTTCATCGCCGTAAATATCAATGCTCTGAATTGTCCGAACCGTGGACTTTTTCATTCTTTTATTATCGGAAAAAGCCTTGAAGTCCTTTGTTCCGGTAAGTGCCGCCGCAGCAGCTTTCATTTTGGAAATTTCCGGACGTTTAAAGCAGTAATAATTGTATTTCCGGTCAAACACGGAAGGAACCTCTCCAATGGTAATGCGGTATTCAAACACAAATGCCTTGGCATTAAATGCCGCATGGAAGCGTTCGTTAACCTCCAGTGCTTCCAGCACCGCAATGTCTCTTGGCAGATAACGGTTCAAATATTGCTTGATTTCATACGTTTTTTTCGTGGAGTCCGTGTGGAAATTTGCCACCTGACGATAGGCATGCACACCTGCTTCCGTGCGGATTGCACCGGTAAGCTCCACCGGAGTTTCCTCCATTTTTGAAAGAACCTCTTCTATTTTTTCCTGAATAGCCCCGCCTTTTCCGGAGGATGTTTTTTTGGCAGGGGTTACAGCTTTCTGCCAGCCATCATAGCGTGAACCATCATATTCTATCACAAGCTTAATGTTTCTCATGGATGCTCCTTTACTGCTCTTGAAAATATGTATCAATGCCATCACAGATAGCCTGAATCATTTTATCCTGATATGCTTCTGACCAGAGATTCGTATCTTCTTCCTTATTGGACATAAAGCCAAGCTGCAGGACTGCTACCGGAATCTTACTGTAGTTAATTGCTGCCACCTTATCATTTTCCTGCACGCCTCGGTCTTTTGTTCCGGTTTCGGCAATCAGATTATTTTGAAGCAGCTTAGCAAGACGCTTGCATTCAGGGTATATATTTCCGACAAATTCATTGCTCTGGGATGGAATCTGGGTGTAAATTCCCTTTGCTTCCGTATTAGAAGCAGCATCTGCCTGAATACTTAAATAAACCTCTGCTCCGCTTTCGTTTGCAAACTGTGCACGTTCTGCATTACTGATTTTAACATCTGCTTCTTCGTGCGTCAGTACTACTTCGTAGCCGCGTGCTTCAAGCTCTGTCTGTAAACGCTTGGTAAACAGTAATGTCCACTCATATTCCCGCTTGCTGGTTGTGGTACTTGTTGCACCGTAAGACATTTTTGCTGTACCTGTGGATGCTCCCGGACCGATTGGTTCTTCCTCAGACATCTGGCTCTTCTGCTGCCCAGGATCTAAAGCGATTTTATGTCCTCCTGCCGGTGCTTTGGTTGGCTCCGGTGTTGGAGTATCCGTTGGTTTCGGTGTTGGTGTACCCGTTGCTTCTCCTGACGGATTAATCGGAGATGTTGGAATTGGAGTTACTGTTGTACTTCCTGTCTGATTTTTCTCTGTATCCTTGCTATCCTTAACTGCGGTCATTACACCTAAAACCACAGTAATCACCAAAAGAATTGCTACCACACAAAACATAACTTTTGTCAATGTACTTAACTGCTTCATAGATTACCCTCCTTGTTGTAAAAATGCTACTGTTTGTTGCTGACAAGTTCAGTAACATAAAATCTGCCTGATATCAGCATATCACATTTCAAATTTTTTTTCCACAAGATTTAAAAAAAAGAATGTGCCTTGGCAAATTCCAATTATAAAAAAAAGACTCTGACAACATCAGAGTCCCAAAAGCTTCCGAGCGGACTTGAACCGCCGACCTCATCCTTACCAAGGATGCGCGCTACCAGCTGTGCCACGGAAGCATTCTGCTTATTTCGATTCAGAAAGAATCTGGGTAAGCTTCTTTTTTATACGTTGTAAAGCATTATCAACTGCCTTTGGCTCTTTGCCAAGCGTTTTGGCAATCTGGCTGTAATTTAAGTCTTTCATGTAAAGTTTTAAAACTTTATGTTCCAAATCACTCAAATGCCCTACGAGTGTATATTCTAACACATCAGCACTCTCTTTGTCAAGTACTAATTGCTCCGGATTTTTATTTTTTTCAAAATTGCTTCCAAGCAGGTGTTCTAACGGGTTTTCTGTTTCTTCCGTACCTCCCATGCTGTCAATGGAAATATAATTATTTAACGGCTGGTTCTTTTGCGTATTTGAACCTTTAATGGCACTATACATCTGACGACTGATACACAATTCTGCAAAGTTCTGGAACGAAACATTTTTCTGCGCTTCAAAATCCCGAACTGCCTTATATAAGCCAATCATGCCTTCCTGAATCAGATCCTCCTTATCTGCACCAACCAAAAACAAGGTACGCGCCCGGCTGCGGACAAGATTTTTATACTTGTTCATTAAAAAATCCAGAGCAGAATTATCTCCCTTTTTTATCCATTCCACAAGCACTTCATCCGTTTCCTGTTCGTAGTTTTTCACGCGCACCCTTCTTTCCTTTTTTATTTTTCCAATGCATATCTTTGTCTTACGATTTCATAAGCGAGCACTCCCATAGCCACAGAAGCATTTAAAGAATCAATCTGTCCTTTCATCGGAATGCTTGCCGTAAAATCGCAGGTTTCCTTTACCAGTCGGCTGACTCCCTCGCCTTCGTTGCCAATCACAAGTCCAATCGGTCCGGTCAGATTCTGGCGGTACATTATCTCTCCATCCATATCTGCACACACAAACCACAGCCCTTCTTTCTTCAATTCTTCCATCGTCTGTACCAGATTAGTCACCTTGGCAACTGGTGTATAATTTAATGCTCCGGCAGAGGTTCTTGCCACTGTTGCGGTAAGTCCTGCCGCACGACGCTTTGGAATAATCACTCCGTGGGCACCTGCCTGATTGGCTGTACGGATAATTGCGCCAAGATTATGCGGATCCTCAATGCCATCCAGTAAAACAAGAAACGGTGCTTCTCCGCATTCTCTTGCCAGTGCAAGCATATCCTCCACTTCCGCATATTCATAGGCAGCCGCATAGGCAATCGCTCCTTGATGCTTTCCAGTATCAGAAATCTGATCCAGACGCTCCTTTGACACAAAGTTGATAATGGTGTCACCTTTTTTTGCTTCTCGTAAAATCGTTTTTATCGGACCGTCCTGACAGCCGTCCAGCAAAAACAGCTTGTCAATTGTCTTTCCGGAGCGAAACGCTTCTATTACAGCGTTTCTCCCTTCTATTTTCGTTTCCTCTACTGTCTGGTTCTTATTTTCCGTTGTTTCCATAGTTCCTCCACTCACTCTTTTGCAGACATTTCTGCTGCCTGCCCTGTTACCGGTTCCGATGCTCCTGACCGCAGCCTTTCTGTGCGTTCAGCCACCTCTGAGGGTTGTCCGGCAGCAATTTCAGATTCTGCTTGTGTTTCCGGCACCTGTTCCTTTATAATATCTGCACCAATCTTCTCAAACCCAAGGCGGATAAGCTTTGTCATCCGCTCAAACTCGCCCTTTAAATACAGCCATCCTATCAGTGCCTCAAATCCAGTTGCTCTCCGGTAATCATGGATGCTGGCATTTTTTGCGCTGGTATAGGACTTTGCATTTCTGCCTCTTTTGTATATTGCCCTTTCTTCTTCCGTCAGTTCCTCAAAAATAGCATCTATCATCTGTGACTGGGTTACAGCCTTTGCCAGATTGCTTGCACGTCGGTTCAAACGATCCACATGGGTATTCCCCTGATGTACCAACAGGGTACGGATGACAATTTCATATGCACAATCCCCCATATATGCCAGTGTCAGCGGCGAATACTGATTGGGATTGATGTCCGGCATATGAAAGGTATTTTTTATTGCTTTTTCCATAGTTTCCTCCCGTTGGAACAAAACTTTTTAACGTAATCCATTCCTTTTTTCGGATAATCGACCGATTACACAAGATCCCAGACTGTTCCTTCTCTGGTATCCTTAATCTGCACGCCTTTTTCGGACAATTCGGCACGGATGGCATCTGCTTTTGCAAAATCCTTGTCTTTCTTGGCAGCCTTACGTTCTTCTATTTTTGCAAGAATAAATGCTTCCAGCTCGCTGTCTACTGCCGCTACTTTTTCCTCCACCGTAAGATTCAGAGAAAGCACTTCATCAAAGCTTGCAATCAATGCCTTTTTCGTTGCATCATTCATTTCCTCCCGAAGCACATCATAAATTACGGTAATTGCCATGGAGGTATTCAGGTCATTGCACAACGCTTCCTCGAATTTTGCACGGTATGCCACAAATGCCGTTTCATCTACTACGCCATCTGCCTTTAATTCCAACACCCTCTTGCGAAGCTTTTCATATGCCACACCGACATTGCTGAGTACCTCATAGGAAAATTCTAACGGCTTACGGTAATGCGACTGGAGACAGAAGAAACGATAAACCAACGGCTTGTACCCTTTCTGTTCCAGCAGGGAAACGGTTAAAAATTCCCCATTTGATTTGCTCATTTTCTGGTTGCCTTTTTCAGTCAGATGATGCACATGAAACCAGTAATTACACCACTTATGCCCCAGATACGACTCACTCTGCGCAATTTCATTTGTGTGATGCGGGAAGATATTGTCAATACCACCGCAATGAATGTCCATGTATTCTCCCAGATGCTTCATGCTGATGCAGGAGCATTCAATATGCCATCCCGGATAGCCAACGCCCCATGGACTGTCCCATTTTAATTCCTGATTATCAAATTTGGACTTGGTAAACCAAAGTACAAAATCACTCTTATTCCGTTTATTTGCGTCCTCACTGACATCATCACGCACGCCGACCATCAATTCTTGTTCGGACTGGCTGGAAAAAACATAATAGTTATCTAACCTTGAAGTATCGAAATATACATTGTCACCAGCCACATAAGCATAACCTTTTTCGATTAATTTTTCCACCATCTCAATAAAATTTTCAATGCAGTTTGTTGCCGGCTCTACCACGTCCGGACGCTTGATATTTAATTTTTCGCAGTCTGCAAAAAAGGCATCCGTATAAAATTTTGCAATTTCCATCACCGTCTTTTTTTCACGTTTTGCCCCCTTTAACATCTTGTCCTCACCGGTATCCGCATCACTGGAAAGATGTCCGACGTCCGTAATGTTCATAACCCGTTTCACATCATAGCCCACATAACGCAGCGTTTTTTCCAGAATATCTTCCATAATGTAGCAGCGCAGATTTCCAATGTGTGCAAAATGATATACAGTAGGGCCACAGGTATACATATTGATTTTTCCATCCACGTTCGGAATAAGCGTTTCCACCTTTCGTGTCAGTGTGTTAAATAAGGTAACTTTGTTTTCCATTCTTTTTTCTCCTTCTGGATTTCATTATGATAATGCTTTTGTCGGTATCGCAGTGATACCAGCTTTTTTCCGTATCACTGCGATGTTTTACCTGTATCTGGTTTTTGCAGCATTTCTATTACTTTGCAGACTGCTCACAACTGTCCTCATTTACCTGCGGACAGTGATTCAACAGCACATCAACCATCTTCGACAATCGTTCATTTTCTTTTTTCAGAGAATCAATATCATTTTTTACCGGATCCGGAAGATGCACCTGATCCATATCCTCCTGCGGAATCCTCAGGTTATCCCGTTTTACCACACGTCCCGGAACACCCACCACCGTACAGTTTGGCGGCACTTCGGAAAGAACAACCGAACCTGCACCAATTTTTGAATTTTCTCCTACCGTAAAGGAACCGAGCACCTTGGCTCCTGCACTAATCATTACATTGTTGCCTATTGTTGGATGGCGTTTGCCCTGCTCCTTACCTGTACCGCCAAGCGTTACGCCCTGATACAGCGTCACATTATCTCCAATTACTGCCGTTTCTCCGATAATCACTCCGTTTCCATGGTCAATGAACAAGCCCTTGCCGATTGTGGCTCCCGGATGAATTTCGATACCGGTCTTACGCACGGTAGTCTGGGAATACCATCTTGCCAGAAAGAAGAATTTGTGCTGATAAAGCCAATGTGCCACCCGGTGTCTCATAATCGCCTTAAAGCTGGGATATAAAAAAACCTCCCATCGCGTTTTTATTGCAGCATCGCGTTCCACGATAACCTGCATTTCCTCCTTTACGAATGAAATCAATCCCATAGCATGCCTCCTGTTATGCTGTACTGCAAAAATAAGTGGAACCGCAGATATTACCGCCTCTATCTTCCGATAGAGACGGTTACATCCGCGGTTCCACTCTACTTGAATTGCATCTGACAATTCCTCTTAAACAACAGATAACGGCTGTTTTTCCGGACAGAACTACTTTCAACAATTTCCGTTTTCACCCTGCCAGCTCCCGGACGCACTTCACATTTTTATTACCAGAAACGCTTTCAGCCCATGGCGTTTCTTCTCTGCGGCTTTTGCAATGCTACTCTTTCCGTTCTTCGCTTTTTTGCATTTACTATATTCTATGCAATCCCGCTTTTTTTGTCAAGGTATTTAAGTCTATTTTTTTCAAACCAGACAAAATTTTCCTACTTTGACATTGCATGCTTTTTGTCTTACGCAGGATTTTGAACAACGCAGATTTGTCTGGTAACGACACCGATTTCTTCAAGAGTATTTATCATGCGGTATACGGTTGCCGCACCAATTTTTCTGTCTGCCGCAGCTGCTTTGTAATAAATTTCCTTGCAACTGCTGCTGTCCTCTTTCAAAATGATATCCAAAAGCATCAGACGCTGTTTTGTTATCCGGCATCCGTTTTCTTTTAATCTTTGTATTACAACTTCTCTTGCCATAAGATTTCCACCTCGACATCTTTTTATTGTATTCGATTTTCACGAGTCTGGTTAGTTTCCTCTAACTCCATGGTTAGTTTACACTAACTAATTTAAAATGTCAAGAGCTTTTCATACGTTATTGATAATTATCTTTTATGACAGCCCGGACAGCCGGTACAAACCGTGCCCACCTCCATGTCAGCATCATAAACATACGCACTTCCAATCGTTCCTTCAAAAGACAAATCTTTCACACTTTCCAAAAGGCACACCGCCTGAGAAGCAATTCCTTCCCCGGCACCGGTAAAACCAAGCCCCTCTTCGGTCGTAGCCTTCACATTCACCTGGGAAATATCCATCTTAAGGACCGCTGCAATGTTGGCACGCATTTCTTCAAGATACGGTGCCAGCTTCGGCTTCTGGGCAATAATCGTGGCATCAATATTTTCAATCAGGAATAATTCTTCATCCAGCAGCCGCTTTACCTCTTTTAAAAGCTCCATACTGGAAATGCCCTGGTATTTCTCCTCCGAATCTGGAAAATGCTTTCCAATATCTCCAAGTGCCGCTGCACCTAAAAGAGCATCCATTACAGCATGCAGCAGTACATCCGCATCCGAATGTCCCAATAAGCCCTTTTCGTAAGGAACCACCACACCACCAAGTATCAATGCCCTATCCTCTGTCAGACGATGCACATCATATCCTGTTCCGATTCGCATTTTTGTTTCCTCCTTTTTTCTGACGTACTCTCAAAATTTTCTGAATGAGGCATTCCGGGAGTACATCCTATTCTGTTCTGATTTTCCGGTTTGCTTATTTCTTTTCCGTCGAACTTATCTTTTTCTGCTTCTGCGCATACTTTCTTTGCAATTTTTTCGAAAGTATCTGCTCGTTCTTCTTTTCTTTTTTCAGCTTTCTTGTGCCTCGTTTTTCAGCAATAAACACATAGTAACCGTCCTTTTCCTTTACCGTCGCACCGCCAAATACCGATGACAGCTTATTTCTGTACCAGTCCAGCCGCTTTGTCACCATTACCATTTTACCGCCTACAACCAATTTTTGAAATCCATCCTCAATAAAATGCTTTGCTACAGCAAAATCTGTATGATACGGTGGGTTGCTGAGTATCATCGTAAATTTGTTTTCTGGAATGTCTGTTAGTCCGTCACTCCGGCGGACAAGCAGATTTTCCACACCGTTTATTTTTGCATTCTGTTTGGAAAGCTCCACAGCGTTTTCAGAAACATCACAAAGAACCACGTTTTCTGCTCCAATCTGCTTTGCCGCCAGAATACCCACAATACCGCAGCCACAGCCCAAATCCAGCACCTTATCCTCCGGCGAAAAGCTGACAAATGACAACATTGCCCTTGTGCCTTTGTCGATTGCCGTTGGTGAAAAAACCTGTTCATTGGTCTGTAAGGTTAAATTTATCCCTTGTATTTCTTCTTCAAACTGCATATTTACTCCGTTTCTATTGCTTTTTCATTGTCCTTTTTCTGAACCGCATGTAGCCGGACATCCGGTTAAAACTGTTTTCCTGACAAAAACCTTTACACTTTCCCGGTCAGCCAGCTGTTTACAAACTACATTTGCTGCGTACCTGTTTTTATTCTAAATACCGGTCGATTGCATTTGCCACACCAACGGCAATCTTTTTCCGATATTCCTCCGTTGCCATAAGCGCATCTTCCTCCGGATTTGTCATAAATCCCATTTCCAGAATCGTTGTCGGCACAGTTGTCCAATTAATTCCTGTCATAGTATCTGTTTCCCAAATCTTGCGTTTTTTTGCCCCGGTTTCACGAACTACTTCATCCAGAACAAGCTCAGAAAGTCTTCGGCTTTCCTGATACCACTCACTGTTATAGGGATTATCCGGTGTCTGACAGATGGTCAGCACCCCCTTTGCCGAAGCATTGTCCGAGCCATCGGCATGAACCCGGATAAACGCATCTGCCATTGCCTCATTGGCAATCAGGGCACGCTCCACATTGGAAATATCAACATCGTGTGTTTCCCGCGTCATAATAACCTCGTAACCCCGGGCAAGCAGTTCCTCCTTCAGATAAAGGCTTACCGCCAGTGTCAGTTCATATTCCGGAATTTTTGTGGAAACTCCCTGTGTACCGGAAGAAACCTTTGCTTTCAGCACCTCCGAGCCCGGACCATTTGGTTCTTTTTCATAATTTCCTTTTTTCTGATGTCCCGGATCGATTACAATCAAACGTTTTTCTGACACCGGTGTTTTGGTTGGTATTGGCGTTTCCGTCGGTGTCGGTGTCTCCGTTGGAGTCGGCGTGCTCGTCGATGTCGGGGGCTCTGTTGGCGTCGGCGTGCTCGTTGGTAGCGGAGTCTCCATTGGCAGCGGCGTGCTCGTCGGTAGCGGGGTCTCCGTTAGTTCCGGCACAACGGTATCCTGTTTTGTTGTTCCGGCACAGCCTGCCAAAACAAGCACCGCCCCTATTAGTAAAAGTTTTCCTCTGATTTTCATTCTGAACTCCATTTCCATCCTGTTCACCCCAGCAGACTCAGCAGATTGTGAAGATTTGCGACCAAAACTGTCAGGACAATTCCAAAAATTATCCCTATTGCGATATTCGCCTGATCCATTTTGTCCGGCACTCCGGTCACAACTTTTCTTGGATTTCCGGGACGATAATAAATCGTTATCGTACTCGGTGCTGTTCCCGGAATGCAATAATTCTCTCCATCAAAGTAATACGTTTTTTTATATTTTTTTCCGTTGACTGTGTACTCATACTTTACCCTGTTGCTGGCATAATGAGCATGTGTGTTGCTCGAACCACGCCTTCCGGGAACCATGCTTGACTTAACAGCTCTCGCCGTTGTATAATTTTTATTTTTTTGGGCAGCTTCTATAAATCGCTCTGCTTTTTTTACCTGCCACCTGCAATAAAACACCGGAGTACCTATCAGTAAACTAAAGCAAAGCAGTGGTCGGATTACATTGAAATAGAATTCACTCATACGTTTTTCTTCCTTTTCCTTTCATTGATGCGATTTCACGCAGCCATTTCATTTTACCATACCGAGCAAAATTTCACAAGACGGTTATTCCGGAGCTTCCTTGCTTTTAAACATCGCACATTAAAACCATAATTAACCCAACTCAAAAATAAGCCATTGAAACACAATTGCTATTGTGATATAATCAGAGTTACAAACATACGTTCTCGTTCGGTAATACATAGAACACACTTCAAAAAAGGAAGCAGGATAACATGAAAACAATTGCAATCATAGAGGATGACATCCATATCGGAGATATGCTGGCAGAGCTTCTAATGCGGGAGGGATACTCTGTTCTTCGAGCTTATTCCGGCACGGAAGCTCTGTATCTCCTTTCACAAAACAAACCGGATCTTGTACTGCTGGATTTAATGCTGCCCGGTCTTTCAGGGGAAGAGGTTCTGCCGCACATCAAAAACACTCCGGTGAGCGTCCTTAGCGCAAAGGTCGATGTGCAGGACAAGGTAAATCTGCTGCTCGGCGGTGCCGCCGATTATATGACAAAACCATTTCATACGGAAGAACTTCTTGCCCGTATCACGGTTCAGCTTCGCAAGGCAGAAAAACAGAGCGATGTTTCCTGTCTTTCTGTTGGTGCACTGTGCCTGGATATGGTATCACTTACCCTCACGGCGCAGGGAGAACTCGTAAAACTGACCCGGACAGAATTTGCCATCTTAAAGCTTTTGATGGAAAATCCGAAACAGGTGATTGCCAAGAGTGTACTTCTTGACCGTATCAGTCTGGATACCCCGGATTGCACCGAACGCTCCCTGAAACAGCATATCAGCAATGAGATATATTTACGTGTCTTAAAAAGCAACGTTCCGTCACTGAAAGCTATTAGTAATAATGGTGCTTATATAGCAGGTGAGGATGAAACACACTATTTGATGAGAGTGAAAAAATAATTTGAGCAAATTACGATGGATGAAAACATAATGGATATGCACAAAAAGCAATGAAATTGGTCGAAGAGATTCATGGAATTTCGAATTGGGAGTTAGATACAATCTTTTCCCTGTAGCGCCCTTACAAAGGTGTGCTACTTTTTTTGCCCATGCAGCGCAAAAAAAAGGAAACCTTTATTTTGTAAGGCTTCCGCTTTCGAAAATTTAGTAGCGAGAGGGGGATTTGAACCCTCGACACCACGGGTATGAACCGTGTGCTCTGGCCAACTGAGCTATCTCGCCATGAATGGGACCTATAGGACTCGAACCTATGACCCTCTGCTTGTAAGGCAGATGCTCTCCCAGCTGAGCTAAGATCCCGTAGCTTGTATCTCTTAACGAGTACATTTGACATTATAACAAAGGTTTTCTGCTTTGTCAACACTTTCTTGATAAATTTTTGAAAATGTTTTAATATTATACACAAATACTTCAAAAGCGAGTGCAGATGTATCTTCACACCTGCACCCGTATGGTTAAAACAGAAATTATAATAAGGACTTATACAGTGCTGTAATATCCTCCACACTGGTTTCCTTTGGATTACCCGGACGGCACGCATCATCATATGCAGACTGCGCTAAGAACGGAATATCCTCTTCTTTTACAATGTCCTTTAAGTTTGTTGGAATGCCAACATCCTGAGACAGCTTCTTTACCGCTTCTACAGCGGCACGTCTGTATTCCTCCTGCGTCATGGAATCTACCCCGGCAACACCCATAGCACGGGCAATTTCACGATATTTTTCGCCGGTTGCTTCTGCATTATATTCCATTACGGTTGGAAGAATGATGGCATTGGCGATACCATGCGGAGTATCATACAGAGCACCCAGCGGATGCGCCATGGAATGAACAATACCAAGTCCTACGTTGGAGAAGCCCATACCGGCAACATACTGACCAAGTGCCATATCCGTTCTTCCAGCAGGTTCGTTATTCACTGCTGCACGAAGACTTCTTGCAATAATTTCAATTGCCTTTAAGTGGAACATATCGGAAAGCTCCCAGGCTCCCGCAGTAATGTAGCCTTCAATGGCATGTGTCAGGGCATCCATACCGGTAGCTGCGGTCAGTCCCTTTGGCATTGTAGACATCATATCCGGGTCAACAAACGCAACCACCGGAATATCATTTACATCTACACAGACCATCTTACGGTCTTTTTCCGCATCGGTAATAACGTAGTTGATTGTAACCTCTGCCGCTGTACCTGCCGTTGTCGGAACTGCAAAAATCGGAACGGACTTATTCTTTGTTGGTGCAACACCCTCCAGGCTCCGGATGTCTGCAAATTCCGGATTGGCAATCACAATACCAATTCCCTTTGCTGTATCCATGGATGAGCCTCCGCCTACTGCAATCAGATAATCTGCGCCGGCTGCCTTGAATGCTTCCACGCCCTTCTGCACATTCTCAATGGTAGGATTTGCCTTAATGTCAGAATAAATTTCATAGGCAAGTCCTGCCGCGTCTAAAATATCGGTAACCTTCTTTGTTACACCGAATTTTAATAAATCCGGATCAGAGCATACTAATGCCTTTTGAAAGCCTCTCCGGAGTGCTTCATCGGAAATTGCTCCGATTGCACCTGCTCCATGATACGATGTTTCGTTTAACACAAATCTGTTTGCCATAATACACCTCTCCTTTTGTAATTTTTAACAGTCCGGAACAGTTCTGTCCGGCTGTCCATAAACCTTTTCAGCGGTGCTTTTCTTAAAAGCACCAAAATAACCCCAAAATCAAAGTTATAATACATTATGCGGAGTAAAACTGTACGGAAGCAGTTCTTCTAACAGATACCCCTTATAATCCTGTGGACCTGTTCCAAGATAAACCACAAATTCCTTGGGATTACAAAACTCTGCCAGTACCTGGCGGCACACTCCGCACGGAGAACAAAATTCCAGTTTTCCCTCTGCCTTGCCGCCTACAATGGCAATTGCAGTAAATTCACGACAGCCTTCACTCACTGCCTTAAAAAGTGCGGTACGTTCTGCACAGTTTGTTGGCGAAAAGGAAGCATTTTCAATATTGCAGCCCCCAAAAATTTCGCCATTGGATGCAAGAAGCGCAGCTCCCACCTGATAATGGGAATATGGGGAATAAGAACGCTTCCGGTATTCGATTGCCGTACGCATCAACTCTTGTTCTGCTTCCTTTGTCAGCATAAAACTCTCCTTTTCTGAGCCGTAGCTTCTGTATACTCAGCAGGTACGGTTTCTTCCTTTCCGCTCGGTATTAATAACCGCCTGCCTGCTCATTTTTTGCAAGCTTTACAATACGGCTAGTGCCAAGTCTTGATGCACCGAGGGAAATAAATTTTTCTGCGTCATCAAAAGAGGAAATTCCACCAGCTGCCTTCATTTTTACGTTTGGCCCGATATGTGCCGCAAAAAGTGCAATATCCTCAAAGGTTGCTCCTGCCTTGGAAAATCCGGTAGAAGTTTTGATGAAATCTGCGCCGGAAGCAGTTACTACTTCGCACATTTTAATTTTTTCTTCTTCGGTAAGCAGACAGGTTTCAATGATAACCTTTAAAATATTGTTACCGCAGGCTGCCTTTAAAGTGCGGATTTCTTCTTCCACAAGGTCAAATTTTTTATCCTTTACCCAGCCAAGATTGATGACCATATCGATTTCATCTGCACCGTTTGCCAGTGCATCCTTTGTTTCAAATTCCTTGGCTGCTGTTGTCATGTAGCCGTTTGGAAAACCAATAACGGTACAGATGGCAAGCTTGTCTCCCACATATTCCTTTGCCTGTTTTACATAAGATGGCGGGATGCACACGGAAGCTGTGCCATATGCCATGCCGTCATCGCAGATCTGCTTAATTTCTTCCCAGGTTGCAGTCTGGGTAAGCAGAGTGTGGTCTACTGTTTTAAAAATATTTTTTTTGTCCATGGTATTCTCCGTTCTGGAACAGCGTTGTGCGCCTGATTTGGCAAACGCTGCCTTTCTTTTTTATGCCAGCTCCAGTGCCACTTCCATCATTTCGTGGAAGCTGTTCTGACGTTCTTCTGCCGATAAGGCTTCACCGGTGTACAAATGGTCGGAAATGGTAAGCATACAAAGAGCCTTTTTACCAAGCTTTACTGCATTTAAGTAAAGGGCTGCTGCTTCCATTTCTACGCACAGGATGCCCATTTCTTTCCAGCGGTCATTAAACGTAGGGTCTGCGTTGTAGAAGGTGTCAGAGGAAAGCACGTTGCCCACAGCTACATGGATTCCCTTGCTTTCTGCGGTTTCTACTGCCTTGCGGAGCAGACCATAATCTGCAATTGGTGCAATGATGCCCGGCAGATTGTACTGGGCTGCGTAGTTGGAGTTGGTGGATGCACCCATTCCGATAACAAGGTCACGAAGCTTGACATCGTCGGAAATTCCGCCAGCAGAGCCGATACGGATGATGGATTCCACCTCATAAAATGCATACAGCTCATAGGAATAGATGCCGATGGATGGCATACCCATGCCGCCGCCCATCACGGAAACTTTTTTTTCTTTATACGTTCCGGTGTAGCCAAACATATTTCTCACCGTGTTAAAGCACGTTACATCCTCCAGATAATGTTCTGCAATATATTTTGCACGAAGCGGGTCGCCCGGCATTAAGACTGTTTTTGCAATATCGCCTTTCTGGGCGCTGTTGTGTGGTGTTGACATAAAATCCTCCTTTCTGTTTTTTGCAAAGAAAAGTGTACAGGCTGTTCTGTTCGCAATACATCCTGTTTCTATACTCTTTGCAACAGAGCAAGTTTTCAAATAATTTCGCCCTATGAGTATATCTTACCACATTTTTTCTAAAAACTCAATCATTGTCGGACATTTCTTCCTTGATTTTTACTTTCTATTTTCAGGCTGATGCGAAAAAAACGCTTCATCAGCTTTTTTAAATGCAATGGAAATAATGGGTACACATAACTCATTCCGCCTATGGTACGGTTGCTTCCGATGCAGAACAGGCACAGAAAAATACCGGCACCAAAGCCCCATACCCCAAGCAGGTCTGTTAAAATCAGTGTAATAATTCTTAAAAATTTAATAGCATAGCCAAGCTCGTAGCTTGCCTGGGTGTAATTTGCCAGAATCACAAAGGACATATACAGCATCGGTTCAGCATTGAACCAGCCAGACGACACGGCAAACTCCCCAACCACCAGTGCAGAAATCACACTCAGCGGCAGACTCAGCATACTTGGCGTGTTCAAGGCTGCCAGACGCAGACCGTCAATGGCAAATTCCAGAATCAGAAACTGCCATAACAGCGGTATATTCATCGGTTCCTTCAGTGCAATAAATGAAAAACTCTCCGGCAACCGCTCCGGCTGCTGCATCAACAATAAAAACAGTGGAGTAAGCACAAAAGCAAGAATATTTGCCGCTACACGGGTCAAACGCAAATAAGTTCCTGTAACCGGCGGAAAATAATAGTCATCTGCTTCCTCAATGATATCAAAAATAGAAGTTGGCAAAATCATCGCCGCTGGAGAATTATCCACAAGAATCACAATATTTCCTTCTAAAATTGCTGCTGATGCGGTGTCCGGGCGTTCTGAAAACTTAAATTTCGGAAACGGATTCCACCAAGAGCTTTCATACAGGCACTCTGCCAGACTCTCCTGATTCATGGTCAGACTTTCCACGCAAATGTTTTTCAGACGTTTCTGAATTTCCTCCAGATACTTTTTATCTACACGATCTTCCATATAACAGAGTGCGATATCCGTATGGGAAACCGTACCAATACTGCAATATTCCATCGTCAGCTGCGGGTCACGTATTCTACGCCGTATTAACGCCGTATTAAACACCAGCGTTTCCACAAAACCATCCCGCGAGCCACGCATTACCTTATCTTTTTCCGGCTCCTCCACACTTCTTCCCGGATACGTACGGATATCAAGCGCAATAGTCTGTCCATAGCCCTCAATGATGAGACACGGAACGCCGGAAAGAACTCCGGTAACTGCTGCCGCTTTATTCTTTGGCAGTTCCACCTCTACATAGGGAATCTGCTGTTTTACAAATTCCTCCGCACTCTGCGGCATGTCTTCCGGCTGAATGGAGGCAAATCCCTGCATCAGTTTCTGCATGGTCTCATCCTTTATCATGCCATCCACAAAAAACAAGGCTGCCTGTCTATCGGATACCATAAACTCACGCACAACAAGGTCAAAACTCCTATCTGAGTGAAGTGCAGCCTTATATTCAAAAAGCGTCTGTTGAAACTGCTCCTTTTCTTCCATAAAAAAACTACCTTCCTTTCTGTTTCCCTGGAAAGTAGTTTTTGTGAATTGCTATCAATTTATACACATTAAAAATTCTGTTTTCTCATGTCCTGCTACAGCAACATACCGCAGTCTTTTTTTACTCCATAAAATTCAACGATACTCTGCCGGAGCCGCTATCAAAAACCAGCAGATTTTTTGCACCACGATATTCTATTTCATCATTCTTTTCTTTTTTGCCGTTTAAATAAAAGCTGCCGCTGCCAATATCAGTACGAATGCTGTAATCTTCTTCTTTTCCGTAAATCTCAACATTCAAGGAACCGCTTCCGGAGTCAAAGACACAGTTTCCTGTCAGTACACCACTGATATCCACTCTGCCGGAACCACTGTTCATAATAAGATTTTCTGCAACAACATTTTCCATATTTACAAAGCCACTGCCACTGTCTGCCTCGGTAACTCCCAACGTGGAATTTTGTACTGTAACAGAACCTGAACCGCTGTCAAGCACACAGCTTTTTGTCGTAACGTTCGAAATATTGGCACTGCCGGAGCCTTTATCCACAAGCAAATTTTCCGCAGAAGCATCCCGAATGCTTGCAGAACCAGAGTTACTGTATATCGAGAAGCTTTCTGCCGAAATGCCCGTAATACTCATGCTGCCGGAAGCAGTCGATATGTCTGCTGTTTTTAACATTATTCCTTTCGGAACCTTAACACAAATCTTTGCCTGTTTTGTGAAAGCATGATCTATAGAAAAGAATGTTTTTTCGCGCTTTATGGTAAGGATTCCGTCAGCATTATATATTTGGCAATTCTCCGGAATGTTTTCGTATTCCACAAAAAAGTAATCCTGTTCCCATTCCGTTATTTCCAAAGAGCCATGGCTTCCTGACACAGAAAGAGAAGTAATATCCGATGCTTCAAAGCGTTCCGAACCGCTCTTCACGTCCCCGGATTCTCCAAAATGAATCCCCATAAAAACCACATCTCCGTTTTCATCCCGGTACCAAATGGCATTTTCAGAATTCCCGGTATTGTTTCCTACATTTTCCGCAATGATTCTTACCAGAGAAATTCCTGCCGTCAAACATCCTCCGATAATAGAACCTGCCAGCAGCAGAGCAAAAATTAATGCTGCATATTTGATTATCTGTTTCATTTATTTTACCTCCACACCGCCAAAAAGAGCTGTTGCATTGATATATACCGTTGGTCCTCCCACCGGTGTATAATTTCTGTTGTTGCTGCATCCACCAAACAGGGATAAATCGCTGAACTTTACAGAAACGTTTGCCGGAAGCAGAATATCCACTCCACCGAAGACTGCAAGTGCATCAATCGAAATGTTTTCTTCAATTTGTGCTCCGCGAAGGTCAATCGTCAGGCTGCCAAACACTGCTTCTCCATCCATTCCGTAAAAGGAATCCTGCACCATAAGCTTTTTCCCTGAAAAAACTACCAGTTCTTCCATCCGCTTGTCATTCGGCACTTTAACTCTGCCAAATCCCAGATGAAACAGATTTTTAAACACCAGAACAATACCGATAATCACCAGCACTACCGGTCCAGCCATACGATAAAGTATTTCCCATGGAAGATAGCCCTGACAGCATGCCAGCAATGCTACACCTAAAAACAGGCCAATCGAATTTCCAATGCGTATTCCATTGCCTATCATTCCAATCAGCGATGGAATAATTAAAAACATTGTCCACCAGCCGGCAAACAGCAGATTAAATTCCCATGCGCCCACTATGCTGCCAATAATTCCAACACCAAGCACAATAAAAAATAATCCCCACAACGTACTGCCAATTCTTTTTCTCATAACTTTTCTCCTCACTTTTTTTGTAAATTGGTATCATCATTTCTAATACTATCTTACATGCAAAAGGCGAAAGAATCAAATTAATGTTCCATTAGAAAACAGACCCGGTTTTCATTTTATTGTAATGTTTTTTTTGCATCCTGTCTTTTATTTGTATATTGCTTGCATATTACGATTAAAAATCCCCTTGTTTTTGTAAAATTCCGGCAGTAAAAAACCCTGGAAACACTGATGTTTCCAGGGTTTGCGTTTTATTTAAGCTAATTTGCTCTTTGCAACTTCTGCAAGTGCTGTGAAAGCAGCTGCATCGTTAACTGCAAGTTCAGCGAGCATCTTTCTGTTAATCTGGATGTCAGCCTGCTTTAAACCATACATAAGCTTGCTGTAAGAAAGACCATTCATTCTGGCAGCTGCATTGATTCTTGCAATCCATAACTGTCTGAACTGTCTCTTCTTTTCTTTTCTGCCTGCATAAGAGGACGTTAATGCTCTCATTACGGACTGCTTTGCAACTCTATACTGTTTGCTTCTGGAGCCTCTATAGCCCTTAGCCAGCTTTAATACTCTGTTATGCTTCTTCTTAGCGTTCATTCCGCCTTTAACTCTTGCCATTGTCTTTTTCCCTCCTTACACCAAATCCTACAGATATGGTAAAATCTTCTTCATATTCTTTTCGTTTGTCTTGTCCATCATTTCTGCTTTTCTAAGATCTCTCTTAGTCTTTCTGGACTTCTTTGTGAGGATGTGCTGCTTACCAGCCTTCATTCTCTTTAACTTTCCTGTACCAGTCATTGTAAAACGCTTTGCTGCTGATTTACTTGTTTTTACCTTAGGCATTGTTTCTTCCTCCTTAATACTTTCCGAGTAACCCGGAATTTTTCCATTTTACTTAATGCTTTCGCAATTAACTAACGTTTTTCACCCAGAAACATAATCATGCTTCTGCCTTCCATTTTAGCTGGCTTTTCGATTACAGCAACATCTGAAATTTTTTCAAAGAAGCTGTCAAGAATCTGCTTACTGCTTGTCATATGTGCCATTTCTCTGCCGCGGAAGCGAAGTGCAACTTTTACCTTGTCTCCCTTGGTAAGAAATTTCTTTGCCTGATTTGCTTTTGTATTCAGGTCATTCTCATCAATATTTGGAGATAAGCGAATTTCCTTTACTTCAGTGACTTTCTGCTTCTTCTTGGCTTCTTTTTCTTTTCTTGCCATTTCGTAGCGGTACTTGCCGTAATCAACAATTTTACATACCGGCGGTTTTGCAGTCGGAGCAATCTTAACCAGATCAAGTTCTGCTTCCTTTGCCATCTTTAAAGCATCTTTTGCGGACATAATACCTAACTGTTCGCCATCTTCTCCGATTAAACGGATTTCTTTGTCTCTGATTTGTTCGTTAATCATTAATTCGCTAATAGTTCTGCACCTCCAAAAGATAATGAACCCTGCCCAGAAAGCAAACTTAACTCTGCCTGTTGGGCAAAACAAAAAGGATAATCCAAGAAGCTTAGATTATCCTTTACTTTCTGCTGTTTATGCGCATTAACAACCGTATTGCAATGCATCATGTTAGAAAATAACCAAACCCTTTTGCGACTGATGTGCGGAGGGTGAGAGTGGATACTCTGCTTCTTAGCGGACGTTTGTACGTCACATACTCAAATATGTTAACACAGTTTTTTTTCTCTGTCAACACTTTTTTTACATTTCTTCTAAATATTTTTTATAACCAACGGTTTCAATTTTTTCCTTTTTCGCCATAACGCCGTCCTTTAAGCATGCTGCATAGTCCTCAATTTTCTTTAGCATTGCATCATCCGATACTGCCAGCATCTTGGCTGCGAGAATACCTGCATTCTGTGCACCGTTGATGGCTACCGTTGCCACAGGAATACCGCTTGGCATCTGCACGATGGAATATAAGGAATCCACACCGCTTAATGTTTTTGTGTGAATCGGCACACCAATGACCGGAAGCGGAAAGATAGCGGCACACATACCCGGTAAATGGGCAGCTCCGCCGGCTCCAGCAATAATTACCTTAAATCCCTTTTCCTTTGCCGTCTTTGCATAATCAAAAAATACATCCGGCATACGGTGGGCTGAAATTACCGTCACCTCGTAATCGATGCCGAACTTGTCCAACATTTCTGCTGCCTTGCTCATGATTGGAAGGTCTGAGTCACTTCCCATTACAATTCCTACTTTTGCCATAATTTTATCCTCCCTGTACACTCGTTTATTTTTTAGAATCTTCATACTCTTCTAACGGCTCGTTCAGTTCTTCCGTGCCCGGCAGGACAAAACGCCCATTCTGAAGGAGTATGGTTTTACTTCCATCCTTCTTTAAGGAAGAAATTTCTCCAATTTCACCATACGGAATCGTAATGTCGGTATGGCAGTTAAAATAAGCTTTTTCCGGCTCCGTTTTCCGCAAAATAGAGATTTCATTGTCTCTTGCAATGATTTCTTTTCCGTCCCGGTTATATACCTTGTGGTCTTCGCTCCGCTTGTAGCAGGTATCTCCAATAGCGAAATGCGGTCCTGTTTTTTCTGCAATGAGAATCGGAAGCTTTGCCGCAATGTCGAACCTTTCGCCCATTACAAAAGCGGTGGTGTTTGTACCGATGGCAAACTCTCCAAGCGGCAGAAAATCGTGGTGGAACAACAGATTCTCTGAAAGGAATTTCTGATTTTCCTCCTCGGTGGCAAAATTCTCACACGAAAGCTTTGTTGTGCGTCCATTTTCGAACCATACCTTCAGGTTTTTATATTCATACCCATTTAAAAACACCTTGGAAACATGCAGCAGTCCATTTGTTCCCGCCAGCACCGGAGAAGTAAACACCTCTCCCACCGGAATGTTTACATCCGCTGTACAGTTTTCAAATTTTGTCTGCTGTGCAGGATGTTCGGTTTCTATTAGCTGCACGGTTAAATCCGTTTCATTTCCCTGTGCTCCGAGAATGCGGCAGGCATAACCGGTATCCAGCTCATCAATCAGTGTCTGCTGGATTTTGGTATACTTTTCGTTTGACAAGGTATTGCAGCGCACGGTTTCCGCAAAAATTTCTTCGAACCTTTCTCCAATGGACGGCACCGGATAAGCAATAATCGTAAACGAGGTTTCCTCATTCTTAATATAGGTATAGGCAATCTGCGCATACTTCTGGTCAAATTCACGGTCTAATTTAATCTGACGTTTGTCTAACTGCGCCGTTTCCTTTTTGTTGACCGGTTTAAAATCAGGTTCTCCAAAGGTTTCTACTACCGCCGGACCAATATACATGGAAAGAATGTCTTTGTTTTCTTCATAAACAACAGACATATCTTCCAGAAAACGGTTGACATACACCTTATCAAACACCAAAGCATAGTCTTGACGGTGGTCGTACTCGTACTGGCGGTTCACCTTGGTCAGCATACCGCACTGGTGAACCGATACCCGCACTCCCTGCGCTTCGAAACGTTTTATTGCAGCCGCTGCCATTCGTTCGAAGCCAATTGGACATAGCATCAGTGCGACTCCGTTTTCTTTCCGTTCTACGCCCATGGTCTCAAAACCACGGAGATAGCCACCCACATAAGTATCTGCCATCGCATTGATTTCTTTCTGGGACAGCTTATTTAAAAATGCTGCGGTCTTACGTTCCACATCCGTAATATACGCACCGTAACGATATAAATTTCTTTCATCTGCAGTATCACCAAGCACAATTTCCAGGAATGGAGACAGCTCCGGCTGATACTGATTTCGAACCGTCTGTTCCAGAAATTCTCTACGGTAATCCATTAAGAAATCTTTATACGCTGCTTTTGCATCTTTTGCAGCATATTCATCATATTCCTCATAGCGTCCGTACACTTCCAAAAAAAGCTCCATTAGAATCGTCTGAAAATACAACTTCTGTCTTGCCGCATACTGCACCAGCTCCATCAGCTTTGCCGAAAGTGCAGAAAGAATTCTTCCCTCCCGTACTCCAAACTTTTTTACTGCATAGGCCGGATTGGTATAGCTTGTTTCATATTGTTCTGGTATAATTTTTTCATACAGGCGATCATTCCATGCTTCCAGTTCCATTAACGGAAGCTTTGCATAGACTCCGCTGCACACCAGTTCTGCCATGGCAACGGTGCTTTCGATAAATTCCGCCTCTTTTTTAAAGTACTCCTGATATTTTTCCGGAACCTCCTGCTTTTCTGTAATTTCATGGATACGTTCCGTGCAAAGTGCATAGCGTTCCTTGATAAAATCCATATTTTGTTCCATTGTTTTCCTCATCTTTCCAATCGTTTAAATTTCTTATCGCTCTATTTGTATTTTTTCTTTTTGCCGTTTGAAAACTGCTTATAGAATTGCAACTCCCATAAAATACAAGGAAAAATAAACAACAAACAATATCCCGTTTGCTGACATTCCAACGATTGGAAGTGCATAATAGACATCTCTTTCCTGAAAGCCACGCCATGCCGTTATCATTCCGGCAATTGCAAATAAAGCATCCAGAACTCCTATGGTTCCAACGAGCATGGGAGCAGCACCCCCACTGACGGAAGAGCTGATACACAATGCCAGAAATATAAGCCAGGCGATTCCACCAATAACGATAGAGGCAACACCCCGAGAGGAATGTCTGCGACCTGCAAAATGAAGTGCTGTTTTTTTCATATACTAATTCATTTTCCCTTCTGTTTTCCGGTCAGTGGTTTCCAGATAAAATGGTATACCAGAAAACCAAGCAGACCGCCAATCGTATTTAAAAAAATATCATCAATGTCAAAAGCACCAACCTTGGTAAACAGCTGGATGGATTCTACCAGCAGGCTGAATAGTGCCGAACAAAGCGTGCAGCCAAATACGTTTTTCCCAAGGCGGCACAGCATTGCAAGAAAAAAACCAAACGGTGCAAACGCCGCAATATTGCCAAGTAGATTTAAAAGCACAATACGCATTCCAAGCGTTTTGCGATTATTCCAAAAACGACTGATTTCTTTAAAAAATTTTAAATTGTAACGATATTCACCGTCCATTGTTCTGCCATACGTTTCTGAAAAAAACAGCAAATAGCACAATACGGACAAATATATTATAAAAAGTACCACAGCCAATGGATGCGGTGCAGCTTTCTTCTTCATTCTCTTTCTCCCCAAACCGTTGATACACATTTCCTCTAACAATAGAGTATACTGTATCGCCAGTAGATATGCAAGCAGGAATTTCTCCAAATTTTTTTGTAATTCCAGTATTGTTCAGACAGTGACAGAGATTTTTTAAAAGACAAGGCAGGAATTTTCACTCCTGCCTTTGTACCTGTTTTCAATTATTTTAGTACTTAGAAAAAAACCGTTCCGCTTTTATTGCTTTTTGCCCTTTATTTTACATAATCTTCAACAAAATTTTCATAAGAACAAGGTTTTCCAAAGTAATAACCCTGAATATAATCCGGTCCCATCTTGCAAATCTGGTTAAGCTCGTCCTCGGTTTCAATACCTTCAATACAGAACTTGGAATCAATGCTGTGCGTCATGTCTGCCATGTACTGCAACAGCTTAAACTCGTAGTTATTCTTTAATGCTTTTAAAGTAAAGGAACGGTCAATCTTAATTGTATTTGGTGTCAGGCGACTTAAATAGTGGAAATTGGAATAGCCTGTGCCAAAATCGTCCAATGCAAGCGGAATACCGTATTTTTTTAAGCCCTCGCAGAAACGGATGAAGTTGTCGTTTTCTTCCAGAAATCCGCTTTCCGTTAATTCCACAATAAGACTTTCCGGATTCAGATTGTATTTTTTTAAGCCCTCCAGAATGTCATCCAGAATATTGCTTCTTAACACCTGCACATAAGACAGGTTGACCGAAATGCGAAAATCAGGAATCGTTTTCTGCAGTTCCCGGCAGCATTCCATTGCTTTGTATAAAATCCAACGTCCCACCGGAATAATCAGGCTGCTGTCCTCTAACAGAGGAATAAATTCAAACGGAGTAACATTTCCCTTTTCTGCACAATAAAAACGCATGAGTGTTTCGGCACCAATCAGCTTTTTTTCTTTGACATCGACAATTGGCTGAAAGAATGCTTGAAAGCCTTCGAAATTATGATTGATGGCATTACGCATAATTTTAGTGAGTTCTTTTCTATGCGTAAAGGCATGATAATCTTCTCTGGTGTAGATATAATATTTGTTTTTGCCGTCATCCTTAGCCTCATTTAAGGAAAACTCCGACAGCTTCATAAGATTGTAGTAGGTGTGGTTTACAACATTGCCAAATTCCAAAATTCCGGCAGAAATTGTATAAAATACCTCATACTCATTCTCGGCGATAAACTCATTAATTTTGCTGCGGATAGCATCGTAAATGCGGATTGCCTCTTCATAGCTGCGACCGGAAAAATCAACCACCGCATATTCATCGGCAACAATACGGTAAAGCTTCTGATCCGGACGGATGGAGGCTGAAATGCATTCTGCGGTTTTACGGAGAATCATATCACCGTAATCCATGCCCTGCTTTTCGTTAATTTCCTTGAAGCGGTCAATACCAAGGCGCAACATAAAGCCCTGCAGACGACCGTCATGCTCTACCAAATCACGCTTTAAACTGGATTCTCCAAGCAGACCACTGACGTTATCTGCCATTTGTTTTTTACCAACCTCATTGATACAACCGATTAAAAATTCCGGTTTTCCATCTGCATCACAGGTTACTCTGCCACGGCAATTAATCCAGACTGCTCTGTGTTCCTGGTCGTACCAGCGATATTGAATATCATGGAACTGTTTTTTTCCTGCTTTAATAAGTTCCAAATCCTCCAGCACCATCGGCAGGTCTTCCGGCAAAATTGCCTTTTTTAAATTTTCAGAAACATCATGAAATTCTGCACTAGGAAGTAAAAAGCGAACTGCTGCATTTTTTGAAATGCAGTAAAAATCGTTCTGCAAATCCATAATATACAGATAATCATTCATACTGGTATCCAATGTTTTGATTACATTTTTAAATTGTTCAATTGAGATTCTCTCCAGTTTCTCTTCCATTTCTCCGCACCTCGTTTTCTGCTCTTCTGTTTCCTTTCCTGATGTCAGTCTGCATAAAACTTATCTACTTATTCTGAATTATACTACATTTTGGTAAAATATGCAACACCTTACTGATTGGAGTTTCTCACTTTTGACTATAAAGGTAACCAACGTCAGTGTTTTTATAATAATGCATCAATATTTCTTCAAATCCCATTCCGTGCGCCGCAAGATATTTTGCTCCATACTGACTCATACCCGTTCCATGCCCGTAACCGCCTCCCCGGATCACAAAATAATTCTCTTTTTTTTCCACCGTAAAATAAGCACTTGGAAGCAGATTCATATTGCTGGAGGTGCTGCCATCCTGAAGATATACAACGTTTAATGGTGCCAGAATATACCGGACATTATATTCTCTCTGCACAAGGTAAGACGCTTCGCTTCCGACTAAAATCAGTTTAGTAATGACCCCGCTGCTTCCGCGCTCTGCGATAATAATATCCTCCAGCTTTCCGAATTTTTCAATTTTTCCTTCTGCAAACTGCATCGTTTCGCCGCTTTCCGCAACTTTTACCAAAATCATATCCGGCACCGCTTCCTGACGTTCTTTCAGACGCTTCAGAATTTTTTCACTCAATTCCGTTCCAACCACAGTATTCCACCGGAACCAGACCGACTCTTTATCATACCATTCCAGATTGCTGTCCAGAAATTTTTCAAAGTTCTCCGTCCGGCTTAAATTTTTCTTTGTTCCCTCTGCCGCTTGAACTACTCCTGAAAGCCGGGTTCCTGCACTTTCTCCCCAAATATCCAGACTATCCGAAGTATACCCATAAGAGCAGGAAAAATAATAGGCAGAAATGCAGCTTCCCTCCTGCGCAAGTACTCTGCCGAACGTAGTCTTCACCGCCTCTATTGCACTTTCCGTTTCCCCATAATTTTGATATACCTGGCAGTTCATACTGTCATCCACATGTGCCCCAAATGCAAGATATCGATTAGCTAACAACTGATTGCACGCATAGCTTCTGGCACAGACCGCCTGTGCTTTCAAGGCTTCCATGCCAAAGCTTTCCGGCATTTCACTCGGCAGAACCCCATACAAATATTCTTCCAGAGAAAGTTCGTTGACTACAAGCATTTTTCCATCCTGCAATGCCACTTCCAACGTTCCGCGGTACAACGGAACCCCAACTGCACGCCGCACATTATAAAGTGCCAGTTTTCCTTCTTCTTTTTCCGTTCCAAGATAAATCCGCCCACCATATTCCTCCACCAGCTCCGGTGTCAGCATTACCTTTTCTCCGGCTTCCATCCATTTTGTTTTTCCGGCTCCGTCACTAAGGTAAAATGCCGTCTCACTGCCGCATTCCAGACTGTCATGATAATATCCTCCATAAGAAGAGGTCTGGATAAGCACCCGGATACTCGTTACTTTGACCGGTTTCTCCACCAGTGCTGCGCAAACCCTGTTACCGGAAAGCACAAAAGAAGAAGTGGTATACCCCACGGATACTTCTTGCCAGGAGACTTCTTCCGTTCCATCATAAATGCGATATACTCTGCTTTCTTCTTCCAAAGGTAATATTCCATATCCTTCCAGTTCAATATAATCTTCCCCTATACGAAGTACCTTTGCCTCAATCGTATCCTGCTTTACGACAAGTTCGGTCACAACGCCCCGTTCTACCGTCACATCAACGATGCATTCCTTTAAGGTTGTTCCGAGTGCTGCCGCAAGCCGGAAGCTGTGTAACTCCCCATCATATAAAACTTCAATCTTATTATCCTTTCCTTCCTCAAGCCATATATTGGACAATACATACGGCACTTCAGGAGCAGGCGTCGGCGTATCCGTTGGCAAAGAAGCCACCGTTCCATCCCATTTGTTTTTGTCCTGAAACAGCAATGCCAGACAAAGCAGTAACAACAGCACAACACTGCATATTAATTTTTTATCTTTCTTATTTTTCCACATTTTTCTTCTCCTTTAGCCACCTGCAGTTCCTTGTCTTACACTGGCTTTGCAAGCATTCTTCTGCTTTATTTATATGAAACATGTCCAAAAAGTATGAAGGAAATAATTGACGTTGGCTTGCTTTTTTGGTACACTTTACTCTTCGTGCTGAAGTAAGTTTTCTGCAGCACCTGCTGCTGAAATAACTACAGAAAAAAAAATCGCTGAAGTTGCAAATGCTTCAGCGATTTTTTATAAATCATTATGTAGTAATTCTTCTCTAACAGCCTGTCATAATCCGGATAATTTCTTTATCTGTTTCTTTCATGCCGACTTTTCCCAGACGACCGATATTTGCCAGCGTGTTTTCCACGCCCTTGGACACCAGGCCATCCCCACTGACAAATTGCTGGCCTTCCAAAAACATTTCATAGCCAAAAATTCCTGCCTCCACTGCTGCCGCAATTTTTCCGGCACAGGATGCCTTGGCACCGTCACAGACAATTCCGGAAACAATGGCCAGAGCATTCACCAGAGTGTGGGCAATTGTCCTGTAGTCGCCACCCTTTAAATAGGCAATCCCGCAGCCGGCACCACAGCCGGCACTGATAGCACCGCAGTAGGCAGAAAGTCTGCCAATTCCGGTTTTCTGGTGAATTGTAACCAGATTCGATACGGCAAGTGCACGATACAATTCCTCCCTCGATTTCTGCAAGCCGTCTGCATAAACGATAACCGGAAGAGATGCCGTTATTCCCTGATTGCCGCTGCCGGAATTGATGATTACTGGAAGCTCACAGCCGCTCATTCTTGCATCCGAACCGGCTGCCGCATATGCCTTTGCCCTGGTCCGCAAATCCTGACTTCCTTTTAATAAGACGCTTCCCACATTGGCTCCCCAGCTGTTTTTCAATCCTTCTTCTGCAATCGCAGTATTGTAGGCAATCTGCCGGTCAAAAATTGCTTTGACGTCCTCCACATTAAGAATATCTGCAAATTCCACAATTTCTTTGATGTTTAACCGACTTTTATCTGCCAACAGGTTTTCTGTTGCCTGAACCTCTCCTGCCTTGTAAAGCACCTTGCCGTTTTTTTCTATCAGCACAATATTGGTATGATATCCTGAAATCCGCACCATAGCAGATTCTGCGCCTTTCGTTAATATCATCCGGATATCCAGTGCTTCCTCTCCTTCTGCCGGGCACACCATAATCGGACACTGTGCAAGAAATTCGCGCATCTGTGCTTTCTGTTCCTTTGTTACCTCAGCAATTACTTCCAAAATTTTTTCTGTCTTTCCGGCAACAATTCCGGCCGCCGCTGCCGCTTCAATTCCTTTTAAACCGTTTGTATTCGGTACAATTACACTCTTTACGTTTTTTACAATGTTGCCGCTGACATAAAGCGTCACACCATCCGGCATACCGCCAAGCACGTCACGCACTTTTGCACCGCAATAAGCAATGGCAATCGGTTCCGTACAGCCCATGGCAGGAACCAGCTCCTCTTTCAGTATCTCAATATAAGTGGAATATGTCGTATCTCCCTGTTTCATAAGTTCTTCCTTCGTTTTTGTTTATTTCCTGTTTCCAAACGGATTTTTCTTTCAAATAAATAAAAATCCGCCATACGTTTCCAATGTGCTCTTGAAATCTTCTCAAGCAAGCATTCTAAGACAGCCTCCTTGAATGAAGATCCTAATGGTGCATTTGTATAGTATAGCGGATTTCTATATAAATTTCAAATAGTTTTCCTTATTTTGCTGTAATATATCCCTGAGCCTTTAACAGTTCGGCAATCAGCACAGCACCACCGGCTGCACCACGCTTTGTATTATGGGAAAGTCCGACAAACTTGTAGTCGTATACGGTATCCTCACGGAGACGACCTGCAAATACGCCCATACCCTTTTCTTTGTCACGGTCAAGCTTTGCCTGCGGACGGTTATCTTCTTCAAAATAAGTAATAAACTGCTCTGGTGCGCTCGGAAGCTTTAATTCCTGCGGAAGACCCTTGAATTCCTTCCATGCCTTTAAAATCTGCTCCTTGGTTGGCTTCTTCTTAAAGGATACAAACACAGCCGCAGTATGACCATCCGAAACCGGAACACGGATACACTGACAGGTAATCACAGGACCTTCTGCCTTTTTGATTACGCCGTCTTCTACCTTGCCCCAGATACGGAGCGGTTCCTGCTCACTCTTTTCTTCTTCGCCGCCAATGTAAGGAATTACGTTGTCCACCATTTCCGGCCACTCGGCAAAGGTTTTGCCCGCACCGGAAATTGCCTGATAGGTTGTAGCTACAACTACAGTCGGCTCAAATTCCTTTAATGCATGAAGCATTGGTGTGTAGCTCTGGATGGAGCAGTTTGGCTTTACTACGATAAAGCCCCTCTTTGTGCCAAGACGCTCTTTCTGGGAAGCAATAACCTCTAAATGCTCCGGATTTAATTCCGGCACTACCATTGGAACGTCCGGTGTCCAGCGGTGTGCGCTGTTGTTGGAAACAACCGGTGTTTCTGTTTTTGCATAAGCTTCCTCAATTGCCTTGATTTCTTCCTTTGTCATATCTACGGCGCTGAATACGAAATCCACCTGGGAAGCTACCTTTTCTACTTCATTTACATTTAAAACAATGAGCTTCTTGACAGCTTCCGGCATCGGAGTTGTCATTTTCCATCGGCCGCCTACTGCCTCCTCGTAGGTTTTGCCGGCACTACGCGGACTTGCCGCTACTGTTGTCACTTCAAACCATGGGTGATTTTCCAATAAAGAAATAAATCTCTGACCGACCATACCGGTTGCACCTAAAATACCAACTCTTAACTTTTCCATACTAATCCTCCTTGTTTTTACGGAGTAAAAATGCCCACCCACTTATGTGGGCAGAGGATTTTCCTCCTTGTGTTTCTGTGGCGAACATTTGTCTTTGTGATATGTTACACTTTTTTCAAAAAAAAATCAACTGTTTTTCTTTTCTTTTTTCAATTTTGTTTACTTTTACTTGGTAAAGCATTAGTTTGATAATGTATTTGTGCAAATTTACCAATGCACCGTTTAGGGCAGCATTCCACCCAGATACTATCAAAGCTCTCTGCTTTCTGCATAATAACGATCCAGCAGCTGTTTCAGATCATCCATCGTTTCCACTTCATTTACGGCATTGCGAAGTTTTGATGCCCTCTTGAACCCGGTAGCATACCAGGCAACATGCTTGCGCATTTCGCGGATGCCGGCATATTCCCCTACAAAGTCCACATGAATTTTGGCATGTCGTAAAATCATGGCAATCACCTCATCAAGCTGCGGCTTTGGAAGCAGCACTCCCTCTTCCAGATACGCCTTAATCTGACGGAATATCCATGGATTTCCCTGGGCACCTCTTGCCACCATAATCCCGTCACAGCCGGTTTCCTCAAGCATCCGTCCGGCATCCTGCGGTGTAAAAATATCACCATTTCCGATAACCGGAATGTTGACCGCCTCTTTTACCTGCCGGATAATTTTCCAGTCCGCTGTTCCACTATAATACTGCTCTCTCGTACGCCCATGTACGGCAATTGCCGCTGCACCCGCTTCTTCTGCAATTTTTGCTACCAGCGGTGCGTTTGCATCGTCCTTTCCAAAGCCCTTGCGGATTTTTATTGTCACCGGCTTTTTTATGGCCGTGGAAACTGCATGAACAATCTCTCCTATTTTTTCCGGTGTTTTCATCAATGCCGAGCCTTCTCCGTTATTGACCACCTTTGGCACAGGGCAGCCCATGTTGATATCCAGAATATCAAAATTCCGTTCTTCAATACGCTTTGCCTGTTCTGCCATAATCTTCGGGTCCTCGCCAAACAACTGCAGTGCCACCGGGCGTTCTGCCTCCTCCACGCGAAGCAGTGCCTCTGTATTTTTATTATTATACAAAATGCCCTTGGCACTGACCATTTCTGTATAAATTAAATCCGCTCCGCATTCCTTGCATAACGTGCGGAACGGCAGGTCAGTCACCCCTGCCATTGGTCCCAGTGCCACAATTCCGGGCACCGTAACGGTTCCTATTTGTATTTTTTTCACTTATTTTCCCATTCCTTATCCATCCAGTTTTTATAACCCTGTCTATGTTCAAAAAGACATTCGAAAGCTCTTTTCTTCTTCGCTTTCACGCACAACACGTCAGACCTTTGGCAGTTAACGTCATACCTTTTTTCCGGATGTTTTCTCAAAAATCAGTCGAAGTCCCTCCAAAGTAAGCATTGGACGATAGACATCAATGCTGTCCGTGTTCTCTGCAATCAGCTTGCCCAGCCCTCCGGTTGCTACTACCTTTGCCTGCGGCAATCCGCTTTCCTCTTTCATCTTTCGGATAATATACTCCGTCTGTCCGATACAGCCATACACCAGCCCTGCCTGCATACTTGTAATTGTGTCCTTTGCCAGAATAGAAGTCGGCTTTTCAATTTCAATTTCCGGAAGCTTTGCCGTATCATTCCATAAGGCATTTGCACTGATGCGGATGCCCGGACAAGTAATGCCGGCTACAAAAGCTCCCTGTGCAGTAATCAGGTCGTAAGTGGTTGCCGTTCCAAAATCAACAACAATTACCGGACCACCATGTAAATAATAGGCTGCTACTGCGTCCACAATACGGTCCGCACCGATTTCCTTTGGATTTGGCGTTTCAATCCGAATTCCGGTTTTTGTGCCCTCTCCGACAATCATCGGCGTTATTCCCAAATACTTGATAATTGCACTCGTCAAAGAATACATGATTCCCGGCACTACCGAAGCAATAATAACATCCTCTATTTTTTTTCGGTCAATGCACCGTTTTTCTAGGATTTCACATATTATGATTCCAAATTCATCCGAAGTTCTCGTCTTTTTGGTTGTCAGCCGGAAGCTTGCTTTTGTTTCTTCCCCACACATAACAGCACAGGTAATATTCGTATTGCCCACATCAATTGCTAACAGCATGATATTCTCCTTCCAGAAACTATGATAATGTTTTTTTCAAACAATAACCGCATGCTTCACTACGGTTTCTCTCTTAACAGCTCTGCTGCATCCTCATCCAGAAAAAATACGCGAAAATATAATTCCAGAGACTCTAACAGCTCTCTTTTTTCTTCCTGCAGACGTTTTACTTTTAATACACTGCCGATTTCATCATATAGAAGATCACCTTCTTCCGCCTCGGTCTGAAGCATCAAGGTTCCGTCTTCTTCAAAAGAGAGCGTCAGCACGCCACCAACATCCTCCGTAAACAGCACACACATAATTTTTAATTCGTCCTTGATTCCCTGCGGAAGTCCTTCGAAATCCTCATTCAGATAATATTTTTTTTCATAGGCACTGCTGGCACAGAGCACAACTGCATCCTGATACATAATTCCTCCCTATTTTTTTCAATATACTCTCGGAAGCAACCAACCGAAGCATTCCGAATTTCTTCTATCATAGCATAAGATAAGGACAGTTGCAAAATATATTTTTACAACTGTCCTTAGGATAATGCTGTTTCTGAAATAATTTGTTTTATTTTATGTCGATGCCGCCAAGTACGCAGCTGCCTGTAATAATCAGCTTTGGTGAAGCTGCATCATGGAAATTTGCATAGGAATTGCTCACATCCACGCCGCCAAGTACAGCAGAACATCCATCCGTTACCACATTGACATTTGCCGGCACATAAATGTCAATGCCGCCAAGTACAGCGGATACATTGATATAGACGTCCTCGGAAATAATGGCATTTTTAAGATTCAATTCCACGCCGCCAAGTACCACGTTGATATCTGCTCCGGTAAAACATTCATTATCCACACAAACATCTCTTCCGCTAAAAACAGCATTTATTTTGACATAGCCGCTGGTTTTCTGGGTATCAGACGTTTGATTCGCCGTATTTTCTGATGTTGTTCCGGATTCACCGGTTGCACTGTTATAGGTGTACTCCACATGATGCATCGGTTTCTTATGTGGAAAAATCAATTTCCAGCCAATCAGAATACATACCACTGCGACTGCCATTGGTAGAAAATCAATATGAAAACCAAAATCCTGTGCATTGATTAACAAGCAGATACCAATCAGCAGACCAATAAGCGGCATTGTTTTGTCTTCTTTTGGGCGAGTCATTACATAAATACACGGGACAATGATAAACAATGTCCACCAGCCCGGAAAGAAAATTGAAAACTCAAATAAATCCAAGGCACTGCCGGCATACAACAATCCGATAATAATAAATAATGTTCCAATGATTACTCCATTTGCTTTTTTCATACAACAAATTCCTCCATTACAAAGTATTTCTTTGTTTCTCTGAATCCATCATATAACAACCTGCTGAAAAAGGCAAATTAGAGTTTCATTAAAAAGATTAAAATGTTTATTTGCCAAGCGTTGCAACCATAACTGCTTTGATGGTATGCATCCGATTTTCCGCTTCATCAAAGACAATGTCAGCAAAGCGGTCAAAAATTTCTTCGCTCACTTCATTGCCCTTTACTGCCGGAAGGCAATGCAGAAAAATAGTAGATGCCTTGCCTGTTTTGTCCAATAATTCCTGATTTACCTGATATGGACGAAGAAGTGCCACGCGCTCTGCTGCTTTGTCTTCTTCTCCCATGGAGCACCATACATCCGTATAAAGGGCATCTGCATCCTTTACCGCAGAAAGTTCATCCGAAATTTCAATGCTGCTGCCGGATTCTTTTGCATAATCACGGCATAAATCTACCAACTCCGGCTGCGGCCATAAGTTTTTTGGAGCCAGAATGGTAAAATTCACCCCTACCTTGGCAGAACCAATCATCAGACTGTTCGCCATATTGTTGCGGCCATCTCCTACAAATACAAGCTTTAATCCTTTAATATAACCAAACTGTTCTTTCAATGTAAGGAAATCTGCCAGAATCTGTGTTGGATGATATTCGTCTGTCAAGCCGTTCCAGACAGGTACTCCACTGTATTTTGCCAGTTTTTCCACTGTTTCCTGCTTAAAACCGCGGAACTCAATTCCATCAAACATACGTCCGAGAACTCTTGCGGTATCCTCTATACTTTCCTTGTGACCAAGCTGGATATCTTCCCGACTCATATATTCCGGATGACCGCCTTCGTCCAGACAACCGACCGTAAAAGCCGAACGCGTTCTGGTAGACGGCTTTTCAAAAATAAGTGCAATATTTTTTCCTTTTAAGCTTTCTCCGGTAATTCCCTGCTTTTTCTTTGCTTTTAAGTCTGCTGCAAGGTCAATCAGACCAAGGATTTCTTCTGCTGTGAAATCTTTCAATGTTAAAAAAGAACGTCCTTTTAAATTCATATTCTTTCTACCTTCCGTTTTTATTCTCTATTTCTGAAACAAATGTCACTCACTTAGTTGTTTGCGAAACAACCGGCTCACCAGAATATTTTCACACTATTCCTTTGCAGCCACTTCTGTTACAGACTTAACAAGTCCTGCAATCCCCTGAATTTCAGATGGGATAATAATCTTGGTTGCTTTGCCGTCTGCTGCCTTAGAAAAAGCTTCCAAACTCTTTAACTGAAGGACACCGGCATTTGGATTTGCCTCATTTAAGTACCGGATACCTTCTGCATTCGCCTGCTGCACGGCACGGATAGCTTCTGCCTGACCTTCTGCCTCACGAATCATTGCCTCCCTCTTCGCTTCTGCGCGGAGAATTGCTGCTTCTTTTTCTGCTTCTGCTTCTAAGATTGCAGATTCCTTTTTACCTTCTGCAACAAGAATGGTAGACTTCTTTTCACCTTCTGCAATCAGAATTGCTTCACGCCGTTCACGTTCCGCTTTCATCTGCTTTTCCATGGCATCCTGAATTGCTGCAGGCGGAATAATATTCTTTAATTCCACACGGTTTACTTTAATTCCCCATGGGTCAGTTGCCGCATCAAGGGAAGCTCTCATCTTTGTATTGATGACTTCTCTTGACGTTAAGGTTTCATCCAGTTCCAGATCACCGATGATATTACGAAGTGTGGTGGCTGTCAGATTTTCAATTGCCATGATTGGATTTTCTACACCATAAGCAAACAACTTAGGGTCTGTAATCTGAAAAAATACAACCGTATCAATCCGCATGGTTACATTATCCTTGGTGATAACCGGCTGCGGTGCAAAATCAACAACCTGTTCTTTTAACAGTACACGCTTTGCTACCTTATCAATAATCGGCATCTTAAAATGGATACCTACATCCCAGGTTGCCTGATAACCACCCAGACGTTCCAGAACGTATGCCTGTGCCTGTGGTACAATCTTAATGCAGGATGCAAGTAAAATAAGAATGAGTAATACTAAAATAACTAAAATAACTTTCATAATCGTCCTCCTTATATGTAGATACGCTTCTACTTTTCTTTACCGCATAAGTATACCGCATTTTGCTCCGGCTTTCAATAGTTTCCTATTTGACTTTTTCGAAAATTTATAACTATTTCACTTGCAATTACAAAATGAGATATAGTATAATAAATATCACTGAATTACCTGATAACTATCAAAAAACAAAAACTTCGCCTCAGAAAGGAGATCCCCCATGACCGTAGATGAAATGCAACCGGAGCACAGTGTTGAGCTGGAAATTACAATGAACGGTCAGAAAAGCACCCTGCTTACTTCAGTGGAACATATTGTGAATAACCATGTACTGCTCACTCCGATTCAAATTAACGGAAAAATTGTCGGATTTCCCCCAGAGTGTACGGTCAATCTGCTATATGTCGGTGAAAAACAGGTGTTTTGCTGGAAAAACATTAAATTAAAAGCCGTTCGTTACGAAAAAAACATATACCATAGTGCAGAGCTGATTGCAGAAGCAGAGCTTTTAAACCGTCGTGGTGCCTATCGAGTATACATTGGAGAAAAAATGAGTCTTACCGCTTTTTCTTCTACCGGTCCCAAAACATATTCCGTCAACTTAAAAGATATCAGTGAAACCGGCATGGCATTCTTTTCTCAGGAAGAGTTTGACGTTGGCAGAACCATCCGCATAAATTTTTCTGTAAAAAAAGGAATGGAGCTTCCGCTCAGTGCACAAATTATCCGTATTCAGGAATTTGAAAATCGAAAAGACAAGCTGTACGGCTGTAAATTCATAGAACGAAACAACCGTCTGATTGGTGTTCTGATGCACTTGCAGACAGAACGTCAAAAAGAAAAAATGGGAAGATAGTTTTTTTGATTTGCACTCCATTTTTTCCAAAGCTATCGTTGTATTTTCATTCAAACAGGCAAAAGGTTACCTTTCCTGCACCGCAAATTGTCCAAACATTCGCTGCGGTCTGAACGGTAACCTTTTTTATCGTTTTCTATTCACTTATTTTAAAACTGGCTGTTATAAAGCTTGGTATAAAATCCGCCCTTTGCAAGCAGTTCCTCATGATTTCCCTGCTCAATAATATTTCCATCTTTCATAACCAGAATCACATCTGCTTCCATAATGGTTGACAGACGATGGGCAACAATAAAGCTTGTTCTGCCCTGCATCATCGTGGCAAACGCTTTCTGAATACGGATTTCCGTTCTTGTATCAATAGATGAGGTGGCTTCATCCAGAATCAGCATCGGCGGCAGGCAAAGCATTACCCTTGCAATGCAAAGCAACTGCTTCTGCCCCTGGGAAAGGCTTCCGCCGTCTTCCCCAATTACCGTATCATACCCCTGTGGCAGACGCTTAATAAAGCTGTGGGCATGTGCTGCCTTGGCAGCTGTAATAACTTCCTCCAGGGACGCATCCGGATTTCCCATTGCAATATTCTCTCGGATGGTTCCGGCACGGAGCCACGTTTCCTGGAGCACCATACCAAAGGAAGTTCGCAGACTTTTTCTTGTCACATCACGGATATCGGTATCCGCCACCCTAATACTTCCGCTGTTGACATCATAAAACCGCATCAGAAGATTAATAACCGTGGTTTTTCCGCAACCGGTCGGACCAACAATGGCAACTCTCTGTCCCGGATGCACCTTTAAATTGAAATCCTGAATCAGCTTTTTCTCCGGCACATACGAAAAGTTCACGTTCCTTAATTCTACCTGTCCATCCGCTTCCAGAATACCGTTTTTCTCCTCTGTTTGCGGAGTTTCGTTGATAAAGTCAAAAATTCTTGCCGCACAGGCAAGGGCATTCTGAAGCTCCGTGATCACACCGGAGATTTCATTAAACGGCTTGGTATACTGGTTGGCATAGCTTAAGAACGAAGTAAGCTGTCCTACACTGATGCCGCCACTGATAGCAAGAATGGCTCCGTAAATGCCAACAGCTGCATACACCAGACTGTTTACAAAACGGGTACACGGATTCGTCAGCGAAGAGAAAAATATTGCTTTCAACGAGCATTTTCTAAGCTTTTCATTGATTGTGTCAAACTGTTCCAGAACCACACCTTCTCTTCCGAACGCCTGTACCACCTTTTTATTTCCAATCATTTCATCAATCAGTGCGGTCTGCTCACCTCTGGCACCGGACTGCTGCTGAAACATTTCATAGGTATTTTTTGCAATGAATGCTGCCACAAACAGAGAAACCGGAGTGATTACAATTACTACCACCGTAATTCCCGGATGAATCGTCAGCATAAACAACAAGGTTCCGACAATGGTGACAACACCAGTAAAAAGCTGTGTAAATCCCATTAAAAGTCCATCTGCGAACTGGTCTACATCTGCAATGACGCGGCTGACAATTTCTCCCTGGGAATGGCTATCGATATATTTTAACGGTAATATCTGAAGCTTATCAAAGGCATCTTTCCGGATGTCATGCACTACATGATAGGTAATTCGGTTGTTACAAATATTCATAATCCACTGTGCTATGCCGGTGATTCCGACACAGACACCAATTTTTATAAGAATCTGCACGATTCCTGCAAAATCAACCTGACACTTTGTTACAATCAAATCGACGGCATCACCGGTCAAAATCGGAACATAAAGCGTTAATGCCACGGAAATTGCGGCAAACAAAATAGAAAGAACAACAAAAAAACTATGTTTTTTAATGTAGGAAAGCATCTGCTTCATCGTATCCTTACGGACAGTTACCTTTTTTGCCATTCGTTTGTTCCTCCTTTCGAAATCTGGGAATCGTGTATTTCTTTATAAACCGAACAGCTTGCCAGCAGTTCATCATGCGTACCGATTCCTGCCACCTCACCATCCTCCAGAACAATAATCTTGTCTGCATGCAGAACCGAAGCGGTTCTCTGGGATACGATAAACACGGTCATATCCTTATCAAGTTTCTTGATGGACTGACGCAATGCCGCATCCGTGGCATAATCCAGTGCCGAGGCACTGTCATCCAAAATCAGGATTTCCGGCTGTTTTACCAGTGCTCTTGCAATCGTCAGACGCTGTTTCTGTCCACCAGATAAATTTTTACCACCCTGAGCAATCATAAAATCAAGACCGCCCTCTTTTTCTTCCACAAAGCTTTTTGCCTGTGCCGCTGTAAGTGCACTCCATATTTCCTCATCGGTAGCATCTTCTCTTCCCCAGCAGATGTTTTCCCGGATAGAGCCCCGGAACAACACTGCCTTTTGCGGAACAACGCCGATTTTTTTTCGCAGTGCTTCCGGCTCATAGGTTTTGACATCCTTGCCATCTACCAGAACCTTTCCGGCAGTTGCATCATAAAATCTTGGAATCATCTGCACCAGGGACGATTTACCGGAACCGGTACCGCCGATAATTCCGACGGTTTCTCCTTTTTTTACTTCTACATGAATATCCATCAGGGAATCGGCACCTGCTCCGGGATAACAAAGATAAGCATGTTCAAAAAACACCTTATTCTGTCCGCTTTTTTGTTTCTTTGTTTCCGCTGCATCTTCTGTAAGCTTCGCAGCAACCTCTGCCTCTTCTTCGGTATACACCCGGATTCCGGATGGCTGATCAAACACGGTCTGAATACGATTTCCACACGCCACCGCCTTGGTTACGGTAATAATCAGATTTGCCAGTTTTACAAGTTCCACAAGAATCTGGGACATATAATTTACCAGTGCAATCACTTCGCCCTGGGTTAAAATTCCCTCATCCACCTGCACGGCACCGGTATAAATCAGCACAATGGTTGCCACATTGACAATAATGTACGTTACCGGATTCATCAAGGCAGAAATTTTTCCAACAAAATTCTGAATATCCATCAAGGAAAGATTATAGCCGGCAAACAAAGCCTTTTCCTCTTCTTCCCGGCTGAATGCACGAATCACACGAACACCGCTTAAATTTTCTCTGGTGCTTCCGAGTACCTTGTCCAGAGCCGCCTGAACCTTTTTATAAAGTGGAATACTGATTAACATAATTCCAAACACCACAACCGAAAGTGCCGGAATTGTCACCACAAAAATCAATGCTGCTTTGACATCAATGGTAAATGCCATAATCATGGCACCAAATACAACAATTGGCGAGCGCAGAAACAGTCGCAGCACCAGATTGACACCTGCCTGCACCTGATTTACATCACTTGTCATTCTTGTAATCAGTGCAGAAATACCTGTTTTGTCCGTTTCCGCATAGCTCATGGACTGGATGTGGTCAAACAGAGCATGTTTTAACTTTGCTGCAAATCCAACCGCAGCCTTTGCAGAAAAATACTGTGCTGTTGCCGCCGTTGCCAGACCAACCAAAGCAAGTGCTGCCAGTATCAGCCCCATTTTCAGTATGTACGGAATATCTTCATTTTTTATACCAATATCAACAATTGCTGCCATGACTAATGGTACAAATAATTCAAAAGAGGCTTCCAGCATCTTAAATAACGGTGCCAGCACCGTCTCTTTTTTATAATGCTTCATAAATCTTAAAAGCTTTTTCATGTTCTTACCCTTTCCTCGCATGTCTCTTTTTTATTTCTTCTATATTCTCTAATAAAACAGTTTTGTATACTCTGTCTGTGTATCAGCGATGTGATATACATAAACCACTTCTCCAATTTTTTTATAAATTGTAATATGTTTTTCGCAAATAACCATGCGATATCCCATTTCATTCAACCAGTTATCCGGTGTCAGAGAACCCGATTCAGGAAATAGTTCCAAACGTTCCACTGCATTTAAAATATTATCACTCACTTTCAATGCAGTATCCACATCAAATTGAATTAAATAGTAATCTTCAATTTGTTTTAAATCTTCCCAGGCAGTCGGAAAGATTTCAACCCTATATGACATTAATTCTTTCCCTTAACCGCTTTCTTGCTTCTGAAATACTAAGTGTTTCTGCCCTTTCAATACGCTCCTGTTCTGCCTGTAAGACCTTTGCACGAAGTTCCAGTATCTGCTCTCTTCTTTCAAAAGCATCGATATTCATTACCACCAAATCCCCCTCACCATTCTTCGTAATATAAATAGGCTCCTTAGTGTTTTTTGCCATATCCGAAATTACACCGTATTCGTTTCTTAAAGATGCCGAAGCTTTTATAATCAACGTTATCACCTCCATATCATTTCTTTGATATAATTATATCTTAATTTATGTATATTGTAAACAGGTATTTCTTTCTTCTCAAGCACATACATTAATACTAATTCCATGTACAAGGATATTAGTGTGAAAAATAAATTCCGTACATATTTTACAACTAACACATTCCACAATGTTCTCCCAAAATTCATCAAAACCGGTCTTGCCGTAGTTGCCATCATGCTCCTTACTGCCATTATCACAGACAAAATAAGCGGCGGCTCGGTTCGCACTTTTTTTGACAACTCTGCCGTTCCTGCCAGTGTTTCTTCCCTTTTCCGTGAAAAAGAACTGCCGATTTACTGCGTCAAAACAGACAAAAAGCAGATTGCGCTCACATTCGACGGGGCGTGGGGGAATGAAGATACTGCGACTCTCCTTGAAATCTTAGAACGACAGGGCATTCATGCCACTTTCTTTTTTACCGGTGGCTGGATTTCCAAGTATCCGGAAGATGTAAAAACCATTATTAGCAAAGGACATGAGATAGGAAATCACAGTGAAAACCACAAACAGATGTCAACACTTTCCAAAGACCAATGTAAAGAAGAAATCCAGATCGTGCACGACAAAATAAAAGAGCTGACAGGCATTGACATGACCGTTTTCCGCCCTCCGTTTGGCGATTATGATGACACAGTAATTCAGGCTGCCAACGAGCTTGGTTATCATGTTATTCAGTGGGATGTGGATTCCCTCGACTGGAAAGACTACGGTGCAGACTCCATTTTGCGCACCGTAACAAACCACAAGCATCTGGGAAATGGCTCCATTATTCTCATGCACAATGGTGCAAAATACACCAAGGATGCTCTGGAACAGATGATTGTGGAACTAGAAGAGCAAGGATATGAATTTGTAAAAGTGTCTGAATTAATTTATACTGAAAATTATAAAATGGACCATGAAGGCAGACAGTACGTCGATGGACTTTCCTGCCCTCCACAGGCACAAGCTTCTCCCACACCACAGGGAATTTTAAAGGAATACTAATAAAAAGTGGGAACTGCCACAGGTATCCTTTATGCTTGCCGACTTGACTAGTATAGTTCCGGGCAAGTAAATTGTTCGTAAATTTTCAAAGTAAATGCAACCATACATATCTCTGTTACCTTTACACCTAACCGGGTGGGGTATTGACGAGGGGAAAGTGAAAAGGAACTGTCCTTGCCGTGGTTTTGCCTAAAAATTCCGTGATACGTTTTACGGTATCACGAATTTTTGCTTATTGTGTTACGGTCATCACATAGGAATATAAGTCTTTTGCCTTGGTGATAACCGTTAATTCACTTTGCCTACACTCCATAGCTTATACCCTCACAATCCAAATATTTTCGGCCGCCTGGCGGTCCTCTCTCTTGCGCCCCATTCTAACACATTTCTACAAAAAAATCTATACTGTAGCTACTTTCTGGTTTTTATGAAAAACACTCTGCATTCGTGCTGTCACAAATGCAAAGTGTTTTTGAGTTTGTCACATTATTTATCTACCGTAAACTTATATACCGTCATAGTGGAGTATTCCTCGTATGCTTTTACCACAGAGGACTTGAAAAATTCTTTTTCGTTGCAGGCATCCGGGAAGAGCTGTGTTTCGAAGCAGACACCTTCTCTCTTCTGATATACCTTGCCGCCTTTTCCCGTAGCTTTTCCATCAATGAAGTTGCCGGCATAGAGCTGCATACCCGGAAGGTCAGTGAACACTTCCATGCGTCTGCCGGATTTTGGATCGTACAGACTTGCTACATATTCCACATCTTCACCGGAATTGTTGAGTACATAGTTGTGGTCATAACCGCCTGCCTGAGTCAAAGGCTCATAATCGGCATCAATTCTGTCGCCAATTACAGTTTCTGTACGGAAATCCATTGGAGTACCCTCGACCGGACGAAGCTCACCGGTTGGAATTAAATTGTCATCCGTTGGTGTAAAATAGTCGGCATCAATAAACACCTTGTGGTCTAAAATGGTTCCGGAAGCCTGACCTGCCAGATTGAAGAAAGAATGGTTTGTTAAATTCACCACCGTATCCTTGTCCGAAACAGCAAGATATTCAATGGCAAGTTCATTTTCTTCTGTTAAGGTGTAAGTTACCGTAATATCGAGGTTGCCCGGGAAGCCCTGCTCCATATCCGGGCTCAAGCGGGACATTTCTACAGAAACTTCTCCTTCGGTATCTTCAAAGCATTCTGTTTCATAAAAGAAATTATTGTAGCCCTTGAAACCGCCGTGCAGATTGTTTGGTCCGTCGTTCTTTTCCAGCTCGTACTTTACACCATTGATTGTGAAAGCTGCATTGCCGATACGATTGCCGTTTCTGCCGATAAATGCACCGTAATAGGTACCGTTTTCGTCATAGCCCTTCACATCATCATAGCCGAGTGCCACATCCTCCGGCTTGCCGTCACGATCCGGCACAATAATATGTACGATACACGCACCATAGTCTGTTACAGAAACCTTCATTCCATTGGAGTTTTCCATGGTATACAGAGTTGCCTTTTCTCCGTTCTTCGTTGTGCCAAAGCTTGTTTTTGTAATTTTCATGATAATTGCCTGCCTTCCCTTAAAATTTACGTTAGTTTTATTTTACACGATTTTCAGCATATATTCAATCTATATTTTGCTATTCACTATGCATTTAGTAACGATTCTTTTTTTCACAGAACACGCAGCTCTTTGTGAGGCAGAAAAAAAGAACCGTATGGACTACGTCCATACGGTTCTTTTTTCTGCTAAATTCGTATACAATATAACTTATTTCTTTCAAGATTTTGTAACAGTACAGATTGCTCTGCACATCAAAGGTCTATATAGAAAAAGGTACACTATAAACTCGTTTTGATTAGCACTTTGTTACGTTTGTAGCCTGAGGTCCCTTAGCACCTTCAACGATTTCGAATTCTACAGCCTGGCCTTCTTCTAAGGACTTGAAGCCTTCCATGTTAAGACCGGAATAGTGTACGAATACATCGTTACCAGCTTCGTCACAAATGAAGCCGAAGCCTTTCTGGTTGTTGAACCACTTAACTGTACCCTTATGCATGTGTATTTCCTCCGAAATAAATAAATAATTTAATGTGTTACCACACTACATTTATAATACCATTCTTTGGTTAATGTGTCAAACAAAATTTATAAAAAATTAATTATAAAATTTACAACTATTCTTCTGTTTTCAATGCAATGCACAATTCATCCAGCTGCTTTGCATCTACTACATTTGGAGCATCTGTCATCAGACAGGAAGCATCCTTCACCTTAGGAAACGCAATGACATCACGGATCGTATCACATTTTGCCATAAGCATAATCAGTCGGTCAAGACCATATGCCAGTCCTGCATGAGGCGGAACACCGTACTTGAACGCATTTAACAGGAAACCGAAACGTTCATACGCATCTTCTTTGGAGAAACCAAGCACAGAGAACATCTTTTCCTGGATGTCACTCTGGAAAATACGCACGGAACCACCACCGATTTCACAGCCGTTTAATACAATATCGTATGCCTTTGCACGCACCTTGCCAGGGTCAGTATCCAGTAACGGCAAATCTTCATCCATCGGCATGGTAAACGGATGATGCATGGCAACATAACGCTGTTCTTCTTCAGAGTACTCCAGAAGTGGGAACTCGGTTACCCAAAGGAAGTTATACTGGCTCTTGTCAAGAATGCCAAGATTTCTTGCAATTTCCAGACGGAGATTGCCGAGCACGTCCCACACCACCTTATTTTTATCTGCCGCAAAGAATAATAAGTCACCCGGTTTACCGTTCATTGCTTCTACTAATGCCTTTAATTCCTCTTCGGTCATAAATTTTGCAAAGGATGATTTATAAGTGCCGTCTGCTTCAATGGCAAGATAAGCAAGCCCCTTTGCACCGTAAGTTTTTGCAAAATCTACCAATGCATCAATCTTCTTTCTTGGCATAGCAGCCTGACCTTCTGCATTGATACCACGCACAGAGCCGCCGTTTGCCAGTGCTCCGGTAAATACACCAAAGCCGCAGTCCTTTACAATGGCAGATACATCCTTTAATTCCATGCCAAAACGGGTATCCGGCTTATCAGAACCGTAACGGTTCATTGCCTCCTGCCAGGTCATTCTCTGGATTGGAAGCTGTACGTCTACACCAATTTCAGCGAACATACGCTTTAACAACCGCTCATTAACGGAAATAACATCATCCACATCGACAAAGGAAAGCTCCATATCAATCTGTGTAAATTCCGGCTGACGGTCTGCACGCAGGTCTTCATCTCGGAAGCACTTGACAATCTGGAAATAACGGTCATAACCGGAGCACATCAAAAGCTGCTTAAACAGCTGTGGAGACTGCGGAAGTGCGTAAAAAGTACCCGGATGAACACGGCTTGGTACAAGATAGTCTCTTGCGCCCTCCGGAGTACTCTTGGTCAGCATCGGTGTTTCGATTTCCAAAAATCCCTCTTCTGCCAGGAACTGTCTTGCCGCAGTTGCCACCTTGCTTCTAAGGATTAAGTTTCTCTGTAAATCCGGACGACGCAGGTCAAGATAACGGTACTTTAATCTTAACTCATCCTTTGTTTTGGAGTCCTCCTCGATTGGGAACGGAGGAACCTCTGCTTCCGAAAGCACACGAAGTTCTTTCGCACGAATTTCGATATCTCCGGTCATCAGATTTTCATTGACTGCACCGGAACGCTTTTCAACAGTACCAACAACTGCAATTACAAACTCACTGCGGAGTTTTTCGCCCTTGGCAAAATTTTCTGCACCACAGTCTGCTTCTTCTAAAATAACCTGTAAAATACCGGAACGGTCGCGTAAATCTACGAAAATAATTCCGCCCTTGTTTCTGCTTTTTTGCACCCATCCCATAACAGTGACGGTTTCACCAATGTTTTTGTTGGAAACCTCGGTACATCTGTGAGTTCTTTTTAAACCTTTCATGGATTCTGCCATAACTTCCTCTTTCCCGGCATTTCGCCGTATATTAATATTTTTTATTGTAACTATTCAGCCATCTACAAGCAAATGCACAGGATGCAAGCTTGCTTACAAGACTGGGAATTTGTTTGTAGATGGCGATTAGCACCACGCCGCCTAATGAGTAAAACAGTAAGCTGCTTTTGCAGCGACTGACAGCTTGCTGGCAGGTTTTACGAATTGCGGTGTGGGCTGAATAGTTACATCTTTTTCCTAACTATTCAGCCATCTACAAGCAAATGCACAGGATGCAAGCTTGCTTACAAGACTGGGAATTTGTTTGTTACGCATATCGTTTTCTGGAATTAATATCTTCCGAAATGCGCACCACCTGTTGAAATTCATCCGAATGATACACCTTCATAAATTCCAGAAAAATCTTCATATCAAACGCCTTATTGTCTTCAATCATTAAATCAATTGCGGTTTCCATATCAAACGCTTTGCGGTAAGGACGGTCGGAAATCAGTGCTGCAAACACATCGCACACTCGCAGCAATCGCGCTTCCAGCGGAATTTTTTCCTCGGACAGATTATCCGGATACCCACTGCCATCAAAATTTTCGTGATGATGGTATACCGCATTGCATATTTCTGCCGGATATCCGCAAGCCTCCAGCATTTCTGCTCCGGTTCTGGTATGCATCCTCATGTATTTTGTTTCTTCAATCTGCAAGGCTTTTTTATCACGGCCATAGAGATTTTTACCAAGCTTAAGCTTTCCGATGTCGTGCAGATACGCTGCCAGTACCACCTGCTGTTGAAAGTCTACCGGAAGCTCCATCTGGGTACACAAAAGTTTTACCAGAAGTGCCACCAGTTCCCCATGGTCGATGTTGTCGTACAGGTCTTCTTTCACAACTTCTTCCATATGCAGCCGTTGCAACATATTTTTAATTAAGCCCTCTGCAGGCGTTACTCCCTGGCTCCTTTCCATCAAATGTATCCTCCGTATTCCTCTAAAAAATCTTTCTTTCTCTGTATCATTTCATTGATACGTTCAATATAATCCTTGACACTTTTTACATTTTCCACACGTTCTAAACGGTTGGTTCCGGCAAAATTAAATTTGGTTGAGCCACCGCTTCCCAACGCCAGTATCGTATGATGCTCTTCCAAACTCACACAGCGTTCACGCTTTATCCCGTATTACTCTGTATTATTGAAGTTTTGACCTTTATCGCCATAACTCAAACAGCGTATTATTGGGTATTATTCCTTTATGATTGATGTACATTTGATGTACACACACATATTTTGATGTACTCAAAGCCCTAACGGACTCTTCCATACATATTATCTAGTTAAAATAAAACCATTTTTTCTGACAAGGCTTCCATAGACTGTTTCTTTCTTGCTTCGGAAACCTCTGCATAGATGTTCATTGTTGTACCTATGTCAACATGACCCATTACCGACTGAATAACTTTCAGATTTGACTCCAGCTCACAGAACCGGGCACAGAAAGTATGTCTAAGGCTGTGACAAGTGAAATTCGGTAACAACATAGCTTCTCTTTTCTTTAATGCTGCATTATGCAACTCGGTGTTGTTGTAAGCATCAATTATTCTGCCCAACGCTCTGTCTAAATCCGGCTGAATAAATACATTACCGAAGCGATTGAGGAAAATAAAATCTGTATAACCATCAATATCAGATTTGCAGAAAACACCATTTTCTAATTGATACTCCTTAATTTCTTCCAGTGCTTTTCGCACCTCTTTCACTAAAGGAATTTTGCGAATACCAGCTTCTGTCTTTGGTGTTGAAATATAGAGCCTTTTTCCGGTCTTATTCATCTTGCCTGCAAAATACACAACAGCATGGTCAACTGTGATGAACCCATTTTCAAAATCAATATCGCACCACCTCAATCCACTCAGCTCCCTGACTCTAACACCTGTTCCGATAAAAAATGTAAATATCGGCTTCCAATGCGCATATACCGGATGTCCGTCCATGAATTGTAGAAACGCTTTCTGCTGTTCCGGTGTCAGGGCATTTCTCACACCTCGCTTTGCCCCGGTCTGCTTCTTTAGCTGTCCTAAAACCTTATGTGTTGGATTGGTTCTGATAATACAATCTCTTACCGCCATTTCAAACGCAGGGTGTATCTCTCTCTGCAAATGTTCGATTGTTCCATAGCTCAAATTATGTTCTTCCATTAAAACCTTGTAGAAGTACAAAATATCCGAATACTTGATGTCCTTAATCTTCCGTTTCCCTATGGTTTGTCTCACATACGAATTGTACTGATATAAATATCCGGCATAAGTACGAGCCGCTAAATCTTTTCTCGTAGCCATATATTTGTCGAATATCTCATTCAAGCTCTGGTTCTTGGCAGTCAGACTGTCTATTCCATCCAATCTGTCTCTCAATACTTCTTCTTCCTTCTGACGAAGTGTAACTAAATCCTTGGCATATATATACTGACGCTTTCCATACTTATCGTTATATGCGTACTGATACATACCATTTGTGCGAACGGTCTCGCCCTTTCGCAATACTCTACCTTTACTATCCTTTCGTGACTTTGCCATGTGTCTGCTCCTTTCTTTTGGAAAGAAGAGAACTACACCTTATTTTTGAGTCTTATACAATAAGTCAACTCCTTTTTTAATGGTTTCCGTTATAGTCTGTTGATGTTTTTCAGAATAGTCCTTCAGCTTAATGTGTTCCTCATCAAACATTCTTATTGTCACAATCTTATCTTTAATTATATCTGATTTTGGACGACCCATTTTGCTCATAGGCATTCTCCTTTCTCTCATCTACACACATTATACTTTTTGTAATACGATATGTCAACTACTTTTTGTAATACGCACATATATTTAAAGATATAGTTCTCTTCCACCCACTTATTCTGCCGGAAGTCTGAACGCTTCTAAATATCTGTCAAGGACATCACAATCAACAATTACTGCTTTCCCAACCTTGCAGACAGCTCCAGCTTCCTTTGCCCATTTTTCAAAAGTGGATTGACACACATCATAAAGCTCTGCTCCCGTTTTGTATCTCACAAAACGCTTCTTTTCTTTTTGTCCTAAATTCATCACTTCACCCTTTCTCAGTGAATACATTTTATCCACCGATGACAACCAACAATCACTTGCAGGCTCTCATAGGTAGATAAAATATTGCAATACAGGTGGCAGTTCAGTACGCTACCCACATCGGTCTTGCACCGTCAACAAAATTGACCGGATTGCTCCGGAAGTATCATTATTATAGATATGCTTCATCGCCCTGTGTAACTGCTACACATTTTGCCAAGTTCCTCTCGCTCCATACCTTAACTTCAATACCGCAGTATTTCCTCGTATTCACTCTATCAAAGAGCAGATATATCATGGCGAACCTGCCTAGTGGCTCCACACACCCTCATGTCCTGTATGCAAAAATATTCAATTATCAAGGTACAAACTTTTGGATAAATCATAATTGAACTTGTCAGTCCAAAAAGCACATAAGACACCTTCGGCTGCTATCAACCGTTATTTGCAAAATTATGTGCTTTACAAGAATGGCAAGTGTTGTAGTAGGATTGAAATCGAAAGCATTTCTGTTTCCCGTGTTATGTATCAAATTTCTGAATGGCTTTATATAAAACTACTCGAACCTCCTGTTTCATAGCTGATGTATCTACTATCCCATCTGGATTGACATTATAGCAGTAATAATCTCCGCACCCGTTCCCGGCAAAGAATATGTGTCTTTCAATATCCTCATAACACTCTAACAGATACTCACGGTTCAAGGATACGCACTCAATAATCTTTTCTGTTGAAAACAACAGCCATTTATCGCCATTCATTTCAAGTAGCAGTGCCTTTAATTCCTCCGGGAATTTATATCCCACCACTTTCTCTGCTTCCTGTATTTCTGAAAGTGTTGCGGGTTCTTGAATTTGTATCTTCGCCCTTCCTTCAGAACACTCTAATACTAATTCCTTGTACATACATCTGCACTCCTTACTGAACATCTAACTCTGCAACTGTTTTCTGACTAAATCGAATAGTAATTGCAAAAACACCTTCATATCCAAGTTTCTCATATTCTTCCGGAGAATTAAAATAATCTACCTGATAAGACACCACTTGATTATTTGAGGTAATCACCTGTACTGCTAAAGGGATTTCTTCCTCATATACAATATCTGTTTTTTCTGATAACACTGATGTTGCAAAGCTGCCAATTTCTTTTAAGTCCTCGTTGCGTTCACTCTCATACTCCGTCGAACCACCGGTATGCTCACTCTGAATTGCAATTCTAATTCCTTCATCTAATCTTTCAAAATCCAGAGCAATACGACCATCCGTATCTGAAAATGCCTGACCGCCACCTCCGGTTTCCAACTTCCATTCGCCATCTATTAAGCGATAGGTATTCACTTGAATACTCTGAACCGACTCATCGAGTACAAAATCAAAAATGCGTTGTTTCGTATTCAACCCCAACAATGCAGCAATCTTTTCTTCTTCCTCTGTAAGCTGTGCAGGTTCTATATACATTTTTTCTGCACTCTTTGGTGTATCTGAGCAACCAACCATGCTCATCATTCCTATCACCACTAACACTGCCACTATCAGTTTTTTCATAACAACCTCCAACTTACTCTTTTTATAAAATGCGCCTCTACTTTTCATTATCCCCTGCATAATCTATCACAACCTTCTGGCAGAAAGAACAATGAAATGCCTTGCAAGTCGGTCTTGTCCAATTATGGGAACTCAAAGTAACTTCCTCTCCGCTTGCTACATCAGGAAGAAACCAATTCTTATGCTCCTTGGTTGTAAAGAATATTGTGCGGGCACTCTGCACTACTCCACTCTCCATTTCATTTCCACAACACGGACACTTCATAAACTGCTCCTCCACTTCTACTGCTTATAATACCCGGCAACACCTACTCCAATAGTTGCCCAATGATTTGCTCTCCGCATATCCGCAGCCAAATCTTCATTGTCCTCCGTAGGTATGCCATCTGCTTTCATTGCTTCAACCATTTCCAGAACATCAGACGGTCTTATTTCACGATACACACCTACACTGATGTTTGAGAACGAATAGGAATATCCCTGCTCTGTGTCAGTGATTTCTCCATCGTTCTTCTGTTTCAAAAGCTCTGCCAATTCCTCTGCTTTTGTGTCAAAGGCAGACTCACCATAAATTGTAGGTTGCAGAGAACCTTCCGCACCGCCCAGGAACTCAATAAATTCTACTGTACTATTCTCGTTGTAATCAATCGCCAACTCGTTGTTGTAGTAATAGTAGCGCTTGCCGATGAGCTGTCCTGTCCCGATTGCGTTTTCCACCGCAGATCGTTCCATTCCCAAACACACCGAAACACCATCAAACACAACCTTTTCTAAAGGGGATATTTCTATCTTCATACACTATTTCTCCGCATCACTTAATATTTAGGAAGCTCACTTTCCTCAACAGATACAGCTTCAAGCTCTTTATTCAGATTACTCCAATAAGCAAGAATATCTGCACTTGTACTGTATTCAAAACCACCTGTTGCTGATTTCAGACTGCCACTTTTAACTGCATGAGCGCCGTAAATCAGCTCATAATTGGTTCCGTCCGCAAGATTAAATCTAAAACTAATGACCTCTGCCCCTGTAATCTCCTCTACTTTTTCCTCTTTAAGAGACAGCCCATCGAACACATCATACAAATTTTTAATATCTTCTTCTGCTACAACAACTTTTTTCTCGGCAGATACAGGTGCGCCCGAATAATGATACATTTCAACATTTTCAACATCCGCAACTTCAAAAGGGAAATCGAATGTTACAGTTTTATCCTTACCACAACCTGCCAAACTGAATACACAAACAAATGTTAAAACCATTGCCAATATTTTTTTCATACCCTTGCACCTCCACACTTCTTATCAACCAATCGGAACAGATAATACACGCCATGCCCAAGTCCAACGCTGATTACCATAAACACAAGCAGCTTCCACCATGCAAACTCAAGGATTAACACAGCTCCTATGATAAAAGCGAACACCAACACCGGAACGAATATCAAAAGTTTCAATATCCCGGCTTTCATTCCTCCTGCTGGCTTGCCAACAAAGAATGATAATACCAATAGAATAGCCATCACGATTGCATAAATGGCATAGAATACTCTCCACACTTCTGCACCTATTGCAATATTTCCGATATAGAAAGTTCTACCCAATGCCGGATTTGCCAACGCACAGGTAATAAAGATGATTGCCACCACAAACATAACCAAGCTGATTATTCTTAAAACCATACCCTTCTTCATCGCAAGACCTCCCTTCGTTTACTTAACCCGATTTTCCATCCACCCATCTAACTTACTCTTAACGAATACCCTATTTGCTCCAATCTTTGTAGAAACACTATCAAGTTCTCCGGTTTTAGTCAGTGACTCAATAAGAGCTGTCACATCTTCATTGGTTATTCCCAAGTATGCAGACCTTGATACTCGGATAGATATTCTCCAAATTGACCATTGGTGGAGTTTGATGTGGATACTGCCAGACTTGACGGAACATGGGTTGTATCCGGTAGCTCTTTGGAAATAAGCCAGCCTGCAACAATGATACCGACACTGATTACACAGCATTCTAAAAATGTAGATAAGTCAAAATTCTTTTTCATAGCATCCTCCTACTTCTCATGCTTCACAAAGCTAAATGCCACTGCTCCGAACTCCACAGGCTCTGCATCATTCTCTGAACCATCTGGACGCTCCAATCCTAATGTGTCATAATAATCGTTGCTGAATTTGATTTTGCTATCATCATGCTGCTCCTGTACAGCTTTTACATACTCATACGGATTTTCCATCGGAGTCAGCTTTAACTCTGCCCTTATTTTATCCAGGACAATTTTCTGCTCCGTAAGCATCGCATTGTCACCACTTATCAGGAATGCTTCAAACTGTTCTTTGCTCCATCCGATAATCTGCTCCACCGCTGTTGTACTTCCACAAGCTAATATCAAGCGTAGAAAATCCTTAAAATTCATTGCCAGCGGATACACATATTTATCAACACAAGTTTCCGGATTAACTGCAAATACCATATCCCGGTATCCACGGATAAAACAATAATGTATGCTGTTCTCCCAACCGATTACTGTCGCATTTCTCGGTGTGCAAAAATAATCCACACACATATCACTCTTTTCAAGACCTATCCATCTGCCATCTATACCAAGCTGACAAAACTTCTCATACATTGTCATACAATATGCTCCTTTTATTCTTCGGCAATTATTATCGTCACGCTCTCCGCCAAGTTTCTTGCAGATACTCCTATTTTATACTTACTTGCAGAAGTCAGATTAGAAAATATAATCTTTCCGTGATTTTCCTCTGATGATAATGTTGAAGTTCCAATAAACTGTTCCTCTCCGTCTACAATGCTGTATAAGAGTACAGAAACTTCACTATCTGCCAATTCATCCTCCGTTGTCACGATAATCTGTGTTGTATTCGTCTTAAAGGTATCCAATGTCATCTGCACTGTATCTAACTCCGGCTCCACTACAAACTCCAATGCACCATTCTTCAATTCATGAATTGCATCTAACGGACTTCCTGTTTCATCTGTCTTATAGATAGACAGTGCTTCCAATCGTCCCGGTGGATTATCTTCTGTATTTCGTGCCATTAACACCTTTGCATATTCATCTACAACAAAGTCAGGGCAACCCTTGGCAGCCACCACATCTGTTGACACCTCTACTTTAGCTCCTTCAGAAAGATTACTATTGCCCGTGTCAAACACTTCCAAGAGCAAATAGTCCTCCTCTGCTTCAATTACCTTTCCACCAAAGAAATATTGCATATTGTTATCTCCCTGTTGTTCCTGTTTACCACAGCCAAACAGGCAGCATACACAAGTTATTGCTATGAATAATGCGATAAACTTTTTCATCCTGCATCTCCTTTTCTAGCCAATCTGCCATTTAATATGCTTAATGACTCATATAAGTTGCATCTTCCGGTATTGTCTGTCCTGCAACAAAATTCAAAGCTCCTGTTACATTTAAACTTTCTGTCGTTGTATCTTTATAATCTGCATTGTCCTCACTGCTACGCACGAATACTTCATAAGTTCCTGCCGGAATACCTTCTATCTTTCCACTATCGGCTCCACCTGTTATCTCTTTGCTATATTCTGTACCATCCTCAGCTCGCAGACCAATCACTACTTTCATGGCTGCTCTCTCGTATGTAATCGTATAGTTAAACCACGCATTGTCACCTACAATGTAGTAATCAGAAAAATACTTTTCTTCCTCGCCCGGTGCAAGTTCACTAAATGCAATGCTATTCAACTCTATCTGTATATCATCTTTAGTCAGCCCTAAATCCTCAGCTACAGAGGTATCGCCATAAATCAGCTTCTTCTCCTCTGAAACAGAACCAATACGCACATTTTCTACATATCCCTCTGCATCATAATAGAGTGTAATTTTCTTATCTTTTTCTGCATCTAAAAACCACACATCTCCAAACATGCCGAAAAGTGAACCATCCGGTTCGCCCCAGGATACAAGAATATTATCTCGATACTCCCCTTTCAGTTTTTCTTCGATTTCTTCCTGTGTATATCCTTTTTCTAATACAAGTCCACTGACTTCACTCAATTCCATAGTATCGGTTGTACCGTCTGGTCTACTTGCGAAACCACCTAATTTGATTACTGCAATTACACCGATAACCATTATCAAAACTGCTCCCAAAGCAAGCATTAACTTCTTTTTCATAAGGCACCTCCATTTTACGCTGTCTTTTTGCCCTTTGTATCTCCAGCAGTCAAGGACATCTGCCTTACAACCTCGCCAAAATTATACAGATATACGGTCAAATCCACGGTTCCGTTATTTATAACCGACATTTCCTCACTATTCGTACGCACATCCGGGGAGATAATAAATACCTCATCCTTTTTAATCGTTTCAGATACCACTAATTCTCCGGCACTGCTCAAGTCATGTTCAACAGCTTCTTCCATAGCTGTTGCACTTCCCTCTCTGGTAATCAGAATTGCCGGATAAGGTTGCTCCGAATATGTCCAATACTCGGACTCAATCACAACTTTATCGCCAATCGCCAAATCTTCCGGAACAGACAAAGTTTCCTCGCCAATATAAAATGTCACTCTGTTGTTAAACTCTCTCCCATTGCTATCTGTACCCAAGTAGTAATTGATAGCCAGCTCGGAATTTTCATACTCTGTCACTACTCCCTTATAGGTTTTGTGGATATACTGATGTTCCACCGCTTCGGTATTGTCTGTCATGCTGTCAATAATTCCTCCGGCAACGATAACCAACAAAGCCCCAAGTATAATGCCAATCTTGATTTTCTTTCCACGGACATCTTTTGCTTTCCAAATGATTGCTCCGACAATTACGCAGACTGCCGCAAAGCCACAGCATAACCATCTTGCCAGACTGCTAAAGTCCAACATACTTCCTCTGCTCTCTGCGGTTATTCCACCCAAGAACGCAAAGAAAGCTAACATATACAAAATACAACTGATATGTTCACGCCACTTGCCATTTTTCATAGTGACACCTCCCATTCTGTATGAAACTAATTCAATTTCTTCTTGGCTTACTTAAAAGGTAGTTCTGACGGATTTAATACCTCATACCATTCTTCATCATAAATAATGTACTCCGTCACCGGAGAGCCACCAATTGCGTATGTGAAAGTCAACGCACCGTCATTGATATCAAATGTATATGCGTCGCCTCCGGCATACATTTCGCCCGGATTTTTTCCTTCTTCAAAAGTTCTATGTTCCAAAGAGAGCTGTGAAAACCATTCCTCAAATTCATCAAAATCCTCTACGACAAAATCTCCCGGCTGTATTACACCTCCATTATAATATCCACTTACTTCTACTTCTGTTATCTCGTCGGGCATTGTAATACTTCCCACTCGGTTTGCCGGAGTTCTCAAAGTAATTGCATACACCGTACCCAACTGCAACGGGTCTGTTTCCATAATATTTCCATCAAAATATACTACTACCTCATCTCCAACAGAAACATCGGTATAACTATCCCCATACACAGATGTCAACGATACACTACAATCTGCTCCGTAAGGATAACCGCTTGTTACAAAATGAATAATCATATAAGTCTCATGGACTTCTGTAACATTTCCTTGAAGACTCGGTGCATTTTCAATAACATCATTCATGCTCTTGTATGGAGCCCCTAGCATTTCATCCCAAAATCCTCTGCTGACTTCTTTTCCGAAAATATATCCTCTGTAGGAAGTAACCTTCGGCTTTTCTGCTTCTGTTGCAGGAGTTTCCACATCCGGCATGAAGTTACCTTCAATATCAAAGGAATACCCCAAGCCAACATACTTACCGGAGCCACCATCTTGCATCGACTCAGTACAAATGCAAAACAAAGGTCTGCGGTAATTAAGTACTAAGGCAAAATCTACTATGCCCATAATGAGCCACACTGCAATAACACATACTACTGCAATTATGATTTTCTTCTTATTTTTCTTCATGTTAGCTCACTCCTCTACTTTTTCTTACAACCTCTATACCCTGCCAAAGAAGCTAATGCAAACACCATAGGTATTGCTGCATACCCTGCATTTACTTCTCCCCTTGAACTTATCACATAGATAGCTCCCACAAAGGTAAGTACCACAAAAATAATTGATAACACAAGCAATACCTTCTTCATTGCATACCTCCTGTTCTCTTACTGTTCGTTATTCTGATTATCCAACGCATAGATAATGCAAGCTATTCCGGAAATCAAAACCCCAAGGATAGCTCCACCAATAGCATTTCGAAATGCACCGCCAAAATATAGACCTACACATCCACATAAAATCATAATAATTACAGAACCGATTGTTCTAAACTTTTTCATAGTCGCATACCTCCTTATATCCCACAGATAGTAAACACTGCTTCTTTCTCAAAGCACTTCACTACCCACTCGTCAAGCTCCTTGACAGCAGCCAACGCTTCTCCGCCAACTGCTTCTACATTACTTTTTACTTGTTGCCATTGCTCCGGTGAAACCTCCGTAATCCCCCAATGGTCAAATTGAGGTATTGCAGAAATCAACACCTGATACAACCCAAGCTCCTCAAACACATCATCATGCAAACAGATAGAGTCCTCCAGCCAACACTTATTTGCATATCGCCCTTTCTGAAATTCCAAATAGCACGATGATTTATTTTTCTTTCGCTCTGTTTCCGTACAAAAATATTTCATAAGAACCTCTTGTTTTTATATTTTTACTCTTTAAATTTCCTCTCAAATTCTTCTGTTCTTTCAATCACTGCACTATATCCATCTTCTGTTTCTTCCACCAAGAGATAACAGAAAATCACTTTATTGGCAGCTTCATCCGTGTACGGTATCATAAAGCTGTAAGGAAAATCTTTTCCAGACTCCGGAATGTATAAGGTGTAGTTTTTACCATTATCCAGCTCCAATCCAATGATTTCCTCTATGACACCCGGAAACTCGCCCTCAGTCATAACGGAAATAGAACTCACATCATCCGGATTTGTCTTGCTATGTGCAAACACAAATCCCTTCAAACCGTTTTCTGTCTCAAAGAAACTGATAGGAACACTCTTACCTTCCCGCAACTCATGCTCCACAACCACGTTATTTTCTGAAGCATAAGCCACAAGTACAAAAGGTGTGCTTTCTACATTACCTCTGTTCAACAACGGAATAATTCCGATTGCCAATACCGCCACTGCAACACACGCAGCAGCAATTTTCCATATCCGCTGTTTTCGTTTATGTGCTGCCTTGTAATTAACTACTTCCTCTACATAACTAACGTCTATTTCCCCTAGTGCAGTAGAAAATTTTTCTGACTTCATACCAAAACCTCCCTTTCCACCAGATAATCACGCATCTTTCTACGGATACGGGACAATCTTACTGACACGCTCTTTTCGGAAATACCTACTTTCTTTGCTATATCAGAATAACTGTCAGAGAACCAATACCATTGCAAAAAGATTACACGGTTTTCTGATGACAGGGTATCTAAAAAGCTCTCGATAATCCATGCCAGCTCCTTTGTCTCAATCTCATCTTCCACCGAACTTGCTGACGATAAACAGGCATCTAATTCTTCCATAGCCACATCGTAGGTGCTATTTCTCTTAATGGCTTTCTTTATGTAATATATTAGGTCTTTGAGGTGGCATTGCATTCCATGCACTGAGCCACGTATCGTTCACGCACTCCTCCGAGTCCTCTCTGTTATGTAAAATATTATCCGCAATGGCAAAACAATAGGAACCATACTTGCTGTCGGTCTCTTTTATTGCATCTGCATTTCGTTGAAAATAAAGTTCTACAATCTGATTATCCTCCATGCAATACCTCCTTTCTTTGTTCTAAAGAGCCCTTCACTCTATAAGACAGGAAATGATATGGAAACCTTACAAGGTTTTGAAAAAAATTTTATATATATTATACCATGCGGTGCAACACATGGCATTAAGCATTTCTTAACAGACAAATAGGGAAGTCACTCGACTTCCCCACCCTCGCTCCATTTCCTTATTTCTTCCGTAAATTCTTCCGGGTGCTGCACCCAATACTCTACTTTCTCCATTGGTACACCCATCTCACGAAGCTTTAATGTAAAAATACTTTTCCAATATTCCTCCGGCTCATTCTCTCCTTGCCAATCCAGATATTCTACGAAATCATCTAAAGTAATACCTATATCTGCCTGCTCCCTTTCCTCCGGTGTCATATTATCCAATTTCGCCAATTTTTCTTTAATCTCTTTCCAATCCATTTTTGCCCAATCTCGACTCCATTCCTTCTGACCTTCTGCTTGCCTTAAATCTTTGACAATAAGCCTTGCATAATCTCGCACAAGTTTCCAATACTCATGCTCCATATCTCCAAATTGCTCTGTAAATTCTTCCCCGATAAAAGGCTCATAAGCAGTATCTACATGAAACACAAATACCTTTCCATTCTCACTAAATCGTTTGATAGCAAAATACTTTCTATCTGACACACTATCGTCTTTCTCCGAAAACAGTACATACGCTCTGACAACATCATTTATCTGTTGGTTGGGTATGTATTGCACAGGCATTTGACATCGCACTCTTAAATCTTACTTCTACACAATTGCAGTAGTAATTTAAAATCCGTCTCAAATCTACATCAAATTGGTACAAATCAAATAATGCATCCTGTTTCGATTTACTTCCTATATTCCCCACATTGGAAAGCAAAAATTTTCCGTATCTGCTTGCTCTAAAATATCCGGCATATAGTAAAAACTTTCGCATCTTAGCCCGCTGTCGAAACAACACATATTTTTTCATCAAATCAACCTGTTATTCAAGCGTAATCGGCGTTTCTGTACTTGCCATACTTATCACTCCTCTAGGTAAAAAAAAGAATGGATATACCATTCTTAATCCCGCTAATGGGATATTTGGATTAAGGCATTACCCACGCCTCCCTACGGCCTATATGCAATTTAGCATATATTCGTTTATTTTGCAACTGATTTTTTTTAAATCATACTGTGTAATTATCCAATTATTGATTGGACAATTATACATGAGGATTTTCCTGCTTTGTTAACGCTGTTCTTTTCTATTCTGTTTTATAATAGATTATCTCTATCCTGCTTGTT
>CAZJAA010000005.1:0-92462 GCA_964544055.1 uncultured Lachnospiraceae bacterium
TTTTATTGAAACATTTATCACGCATAGACATTGAAGTTATTGCCGAAAAGATTATAAAGGCATATAGAGAACTTCCCGAAGTAAAAAACAAAAAGATTTATAGAATAGAACCTGAGTTACTGTTGACGAAGCTGCTTGGCTTGAAGATAGAATACCAGCATTTATCCCTTGACGGTTCAATTCTTGGAATGACATCATTTCAGGAAGTCGGGGTTGAGGTATTTGACGAAGCAGATACAGATACCTTTTTCTTCTTGGATGGTAAGACCGTACTTGTAGAAAAGGATTTGCAACAGGACAGTGGGCAAAGAGGTCGTTTTAACTTTACGACAATGCACGAAGGCAGTCATCAGATATTCAAAATGCTTTATCCGAATGACTATGGTGTAAGAAATGCTGAACCGGTACATTTTTATAAAGCAAATTCCGAAAGGAATAAGCCTATATCTGATTGGGAGGAATGGCAAGCGAATACATTGGCATCTGCCATCCTACTTCCAAAGGATTTAGTTCAGCAAGGTATGTTCTTATTTGATTTGGGCGAGAAAATCAAATGCCTGAATAAAGTACATTACCCGGTTGTATATGATAAGTTCTCTGCACTTGCAGATTTCTTGGGTTGTTCCAAGACTGCACTTGCAATCAGAATGAAGAAACTGGGATTATTAGAACAGGAATACCTTGATAATCCGCACGACTACCTTGCGATTTATCCGGAGGTGTCAAGATAATGAGTAATGAAGAAATGAAGATAGTTGTCAGATGCCCTCGGTGTGATTGGAGAGTATTTGACAAGGTAACACCCACTACCGGTGTTATAGAATTGAAGTGTCCGAACTGCCGCAGAGTAGTTGCAGTAGACTTATCTCTTAGGAAGTCTAACGGACTGAAATACAGAATGGCAGCATACGCCAAAAGATTAAAAGAGAAGTAACAACAGAATAAGAAGTACATTCATTGTACCGAGCCACGGGTCCTGAAAGTGAATACTTTCTGAGTCACCAAATTGCCGGACATTGAGAATCAGAGGATAACCATATCCTTCTGTTCTTGATGTTCGGCTTTTTTTGTTGCTGCTCCGGAATGGAGAAAGCAAATGAAATATAAGTGGCTCTGTTACATCGCCAAGTATCCGTAATCTCCGAATTTTTGATTTCAAACCAATTTCAAAAATTCAAAGGAGATTACGAAAATGACAAATACATTTGAAGAAAGAAAAGAAGAATTTGCTGCTGAGTGCAAAGTTATAAACCTCAGATATGAATACGAAGGATATACGGGAAAGGAACGCTATGCAATCGTTACCTCACTTACCGAAGAAGAATTTGACGAAAAGTTTGGAGCGGTAGCGAAAAGCGAATATGCACCCTATCTCCTACTCTCCCCTGAGCAAGGGGACGCCATTACGGAATACCAGAATGTCGAAGCAAAGTACAGAATGAGAAATCTGCGATACGGACACGCTTTTGACATCAATGACGGTGAGTTTGAAGAACACCACCCGGAAATGGCAGTTGAAACAGACCCGATTGAAGAAATAATCTTGCAGGATAACATAGAAAAACTCCGAGAGGTACTATGCAATTTAAGTGAGAAACAGAAACAGCGAGTGATTCAGTATTTCTTCTATGGTAAAACCTATAAGCAGATTGCAGATGAAGAAGGCTTATCTGCACCTACCATAAAGGAATCCATAGATAGTGCTATAAATAAATTGAAGAAATTTTTCTGAAACACCCTTATTTTTTGCTCTGCCAGTTCAAACAAGTGAAGGGGTTGTTCAATTCCGGATATGAACAGATCCCCTTCACATTAAATGCGAAGTGAGGATAATGCAATGAACAGAACTGATATGAACAAAATTAAATGGGGAGATATTTATTACTGTAACCTTCCGGCGGGTAAAGGTTCAGTGCAAGGAAACCGCAGACCGGTGCTTGTTATTCAAAACAACCGATTAAATGCAACAAGTCCTACGGTTGTAGTGGCTATTATTACATCTGTTAAAAAAAGATTGTCAATGCCGACACACATAGAGATTGGCAAAGAATGTGGACTTAAAGAGCCTTCTATGGTAATGCTGGAGCAAATTCGCACAGTAGACAAAGTGGAAGAACTTGAGGATTATGTCGGAACGGTTGTTGATGATACCAAGATTACTGAAATTCAAAGAGGTATAAAAGCATCTCTTGGAATTCCTATGAAACCCAAAAGTCAGCGTTCGGGTATCGTATTAAGTCTATGTCCACAGTGTAGACAGGAATTTATGAATGTTCCTGAAAATATCGTCAAGAGAGTAGACCCTCTGCAATCGGAAAAGGAGTGCTGTGATAAGTGCCAAGTCCGATACGGATATGATTATATGATTATGAAGAAACACAATCATCATTCACAAGGGAGGGATAACTAATGTTTGAAGAAAAGATAGAAGCAATGAACGCTCAGACAATAGCAGATGAGCTTGTCCCTTCTTTTGAAAAGAGGGTTTATACCGTCGAAGAAATAATGAATATTCTTGATATAGGAAAGAATGCTGCTTATAACCTTGTCAATTCAGGAGCATTTCATTATGTAAAGGTCGGTGGACATTACAGAATATCTAAAAAGAGTTTTGATAACTGGCTGGATAAGTTGGATAAAGATTCCGCAGATTGTCAAGTGTGCGATTAGGAAAATCGCATCATTAACAAAATCTCTGATTCTCAGTACCATATAGCCAAGTCACTTGGCTATATGGCTGATGTCTAAGTGGCAAAACTGAATCGGAGGTAACCTAATATGGAAGAAAAACAATCAGCAGACACATTGAAAAGAACATATACCGTAGGCGAGATTGCAAACCTTTTAGGCGTAAGTAAAACAAGTGCTTACAACCTGATTAACTCAAATCAATTTCATAGTGTCAAAATTGGCGGACGACATAGAGTTTCAAAAAAGGTATTTGATGAATGGCTGGACGGTAATAAAGGAGGTACAGAATAATGGCATATGGAGATAAGATTGATGAACGAGTACATATTTTTAATCTTGAACGAGAAAATTCCCGTTTGGCTGAAATATATCGTGGCGATAAGGAAAAAGAAGATATTGAATGGGAAACTTACAGTATAGAAGAAGTACAGAAACTGCTTAAAGTGTCTGAAGATGAAGCGAGAAAACTTGTAAAATCCGGACTGTTCAAAACTTATAGAGTTGGAAATGAATATCGTGCTTCAAGGAAAAGTGTTGAGGAACGCAAAAAGACGGTTGATGCAATGCTTACCTATCAAAATCAAAAGACAATGAGTGTTCCCGACTTAAGGCGTATATTGGGACTTGGTAAAACATCAACATATCGACTGGTTAATCAGTGCTATTTTAAGACATACGTGGTTTTCGGAAAGATGAGAATAGATGTTGAGAGTTTTGAAAAATGGTATGCCGGTCAATTTCATTACAAAAAGGTAAATGGCGAAAGACCCGGAACAGACCATATTGAAACTATTGCTCCTACCACAATAGCAAAAGTGCTTGGAGTATCAAAAAGCACTGCCTATGATTTTTTGAATAATGGAGAAATTGAGTTTATTGTGGTCAAGGGCAAACGCAGAGTTATAAGACAAAGTTTTGAAGATTGGTATGCTTCTCAGAACCGCTTCAAAATGATTAAAACAATAGAGGAGGTTGAAAACTATGTTGATTGATTCATTTAATGACAGAGTAAGGGAACTGAATAAGCAGGTTTATAACAAAAGAAGTTATTCAGTCGAGGAAGTCTGCGAGATACTTGGTGTCGCAAGACAGACCGTTTATAAATTGATAAATCAGGGCTGCTTTAAGGCAGTCAGAGTTGAAAGAGGTTATCGAATCGTAAAATCCAGTTTTGATGAATGGCTGGATAATGAGTAAAGGAGGATTAGATTATGGCTTCAATCGTAAAAAGAAAGAATAGATATTCAGTAGTTTATAGCTATGAAGATGAAAAAGGCGTGAAAAGACAAAAGTGGGAAACCTTTGATACAAATGCCGATGCGAAAAAAAGGAAGGCACAGATTGAATTTGAGCAACAAAGCGGAACATTTATCGTTCCGACAGCGACCACAGTATCAGACTTGCTTGAAGAATACTGTTCCGTATATGGTGTGAATAACTGGGCGATGTCAACATACCGCTCTAAAAAGGGATTGATGTATAACTATATTATTCCCCTTATTGGAGATATAAAACTGGATGATGTTACTCCTCGTCTTATGGACAACTTCTATAAGAGTTTGTTGAAGGTAAAACCGAAATCTACGAAATATAAAAAGGCACAAACCGAATACCTTACTGCTCACACAGTCAGAGAAATACACAAATTCCTCAGAAGTGCTTTTAATCAGGCGGTAAAATGGGAACTGATGTCACGAAATCCGGTTTTGAACGCAACACTTCCAAAAGAGCAACATAAAAAGCGAGAAATATGGACTGCGGAAACACTGTTACACGCTCTTGAAGTATGTGAAGATGATATTCTGAAATTAGCAATCAACCTTGCTTTTTCTTGTTCCTTGCGTATGGGAGAGATGCTTGGACTGACTTGGGATTGTTGTGATATTTCCGAAGAAAGCATTGCGGAGAATAATGCTTCTATTTACATCAATAAGGAACTTCAAAGGTGCAATATAGATACGATGGCACTCCTTGATAACAAAGATATTATTCAGGTATTTCCTCATATTCTAAAAGCAAACACTACTTCCCTTGTGTTGAAAGCACCTAAAACACCTACAAGTGTCAGAAAGGTATTTTTACCGAGTACCGTAGCAAATATGCTTGTGGAGAGAAAAAGACAAATAGATGAGATGAAAGAATTATATGGAGATGAGTATACAGATTATAACTTAGTATTCTGCCACCCTTCAGGCAGACCAATGGAAGGTCAGGTAATCAATCGAGCATTAAAGCAGCTCATTAAGGACAATGATTTGCCGGATATAGTGTTCCATAGTTTCAGACACGCCAGTATCACTTACAAACTGAAATGGAATGGTGGCGATATGAAATCTGTTCAGGGTGATTCTGGACACGCACGAATGGATATGATTTCAAATGTATATAGTCATATCATTGATGATGACAGACGATTCAATGCTCAGAAATTTGAGGAGCAGTTCTACAATGCGAAAGGTCTGAAAAATGTTGAAAGCACTCCGGCAGATACAACACCTGATTTTGACGCAGTGGAAGTTCTGCAACCATCAGAAAAGTATAAGGCTAAGAAAGAAGAAAAGACAGAAGATAATGATGCAGCACTATTGGAAAAACTTCTTTCAAATCCGGAAGCGAAAGCGTTATTAAAGGCACTGGCGAAAACATTGTAAATTGAATATTATAAATTAAGAAGAAAGGCAATCTGTTCTAGGTTGCCTTTCTTTTGTGCAACTGTCACATTTTAACCTGAATTCTTGCTTTGCACACATATAGCGGTTATAATAATAGTAATTCTAGTCAAAGTATTTAACGTAAATAAAGCGAGATATTGGTAATCAGTGTATTGGATGTATTGTTGAAAATTCGTATAACACACTAACTCAATGACTAATCCCGTTTTTGGGGTGTTTTGCTAATTTCCTGCTAATATGAGGGTGAAAAACGAGGAAATATTAGCAAGAAATGGAGAAGAAAACATTAACTCAAAGAGTGGTGAAAACCTTGATTTTACAAGCGTTTTCAAGGTTTTGGAGCAAGTTTACGGATGTGTCCGGGGGCTTCTCCTAAGTGCTAGTTGAGGGTTCAATTCCCCATGGGCTGCTACAAAAAAACGCCGAAATTCCTGATTTACAGGAAATTTCAGCATTTTTATTTTGAAAATAAAAAACTTATTTACGAGCTCTGAAAGCTCCGGACTTCCGAACCGTCCATAACAGAACCGCCAGCACAATACAACCCCCTGCTGCCACAATTACAAGAGTAACCATCGAAATCCCTGTTGAGTTACCGGAAGTCTGCGATTCTTCCAAGCTGCCGGAAACCTGCGTTCCTGCCGCATCCGAGGCTTCGGTTGGGGAACCCGTTTCCATCGGAATTTCCGTCGGTGTCTGTGTTTCTGTCGGTTCCTCTGTTGGTCTTGGACGTGGTGTCGGTGTTGGTGTCGGCTCCGGCCACTCTACTTTTTCCGTTGCGGACAGTTCTGCCAGCTCCAGCGTAAAATTGATAACCAGAGCTTCCTTAAAATTCAGTGCATCCGGTTCGATTGCCGCATCTTCAGCAGTTGGACCATACATGTTGTAAAGCTCCAGACGCAGATTACCATTGTCCTCCGTATCGCTGACAACCGCCTTTGCGGCATCCAGTTCCACCTCCACGCCGTCCTGAACAACCGAAGTAATTTCTGCATGGACGGTAGACGCAATTTTATCTTTATACGCTGCAATTTCCTCTTCGCTTTTCAAGGTCGTTACATCAATTCCGGTTACCTGCTTGGCATATTCCAATAAATCAATGCAGCATACCACTGTTCCAAGCGAAGGTGTTTCCGCCCCCTGCCCTGGAAGTGTCAGGGAATAGGAACCGTTTTCCATGGTACTGACGGTCATTTTTGTCTTTTCTGTTGCCGCATCACTCATCACGGTGTAGCTCCAGTCGCTGCTTGCAAAGCAGATACGTCCGATGACGTTCTCCACTGCCGGAATTGGTCTGCCCGGAAGCAGCTCTGCTTCCTCTTCCAAAAGTATTTCCTCTTCCTCCGGCTGCTGCTCCAATTCTGCCAGCACGGCTGCCATGTCATGAGAAGCACCATTTATGACAAAAGTGGTGATAGAATTTCCCGGAATGGTCGCCCGGAGCATTCCATCCTTCACCTGCAAAGCTTCCGACTCTGCCCAGTTTTCCCCATCGGCAAGGCTTCCACTGGTACGGATAACTGTCGCTGTCGTTCCCGGGCAGTCAAACGTCGTCAGGTCAAAACTCACTTCTCGGCTTGCAGTACCTGTATTATACGTCACAATTTTAATCTGACCGTCCGCCGCATTGTAGGCAGCGGTTGTTTTTCCGTCCTCGGTGGCAATCAGCGTATCCCCCGGACGAATATATCTTGTATACTGCCCAAAGCCGTAATATTTCTTTGTTGTGACAATCGTTTCCGTATTCATATCCGCATAGCAGACACCCCAGAAGCCTTCCGTGTCGAGCGTTTTCTGGTCCAGCGCATCTGGATCAAATTCATTTTCAGTATCACAATAGGAGCCGATTGCCTGCCACATAATCCATGCCGATGGCTTCAAATGGTTCAAATCTGCCGTAATCTGCGAAGCAAAATTTAATGCTGCTCCCATTTCCCCGGCATTTTCCCCAAGAACCACTCCATTGTCCGTTTCTGTCATCCAAAGCTTCTTTCCCAGTGCCAGTGCCGTCTTATACAGCTTTCCGCTGGATGCTGCATTTCTGGAATAAGTGTGGGTGTTTATCTGGTCTAATTGCGCCAGCGCATCCTCCGAAAGCTTCTTCAGGGAAATATTTGTTGTTGTATCATTCGTTTCATCGCACCCGGCAAGCAGCAGCTCCGACAGACCATGTCGCTCCATTGCCGCATCCATTACAGAAAGCATTACCGACTGCTCTGCACCCGCTTCGATGGAGCAGCCCTCCTGCTTTGCTCCGTAATGACTGACGTTCCATCCGTTGGAAGGCTCGTTCATCGGCTCCACACTCACCACGTTGACACCCTGATTTACATAATATTCCACTACCGTTGCCATATATTCTGCAAATTTTGCCATATTATTCATGGTAAGGTTGCTCTTTATCTCATCCGTTGTTCCGGACGTACAGCCACTTCTTGTCATAAAATACGGTGCGGAATTTGAAAACATTTCCACCAGCAATTCCGGACACTGTTCCATGGATTTTAACAGGACGTTTCTCTGGTTGGCATCCTGTGTAAAATCATAGTCAAACGTTCCTGCTACCGCATCATAATCTGTCCAGTAACCCGGCATATTGGAATCCGAACGCTCAATGTGGGTGTGACTTTTATCATCCCCGCCGCCCACATTATAACGCAGAATAGTTAACCCAAGCCCGGTTTCCGCATTATATAACAGTTCTGCCGATTCTTCGGCTGCCTTCTCCGAGCCGCCAATCCGGTTGCCATACCAGCACAGACTGGTTCCCCAGCCTTCAAATACACCGCCGTTGCTCCGGTTCATATTCATCGGGTCAATCACAATCACATCCACTGCATTTTCCGCAGTCTGCGTATTCTCTGTGGCCTGCACGATTTCAGCATTTACCGTTCCTGCCGGTGACAGGGCAACCAAACCGGCAAGCAACACTGCAAAAGCGGATTTTTTTCTACCCATTTTCATCTGTTTTCTCCTTGTCAAACCCCTGATTGGTTGTATTTCTTTCAACCCATGTTCTGGTAACTTTTATTCCTCGATTTTTCCTGTTTGGAAAAAAGCAAGGTCCGCCGCATCCGTCACTGCCTTTGCACCTGTCAGCTCCACAACCGTTGTTGTATTTTCACTTAACCCCGGAAATACCATCTGGAACGATTCTACCTGCAAAATCGGCTCGCCAATTGCCTTGATAGCATCAAAAACAAACTGATAGCTTCCATCTCCGCTAATCGTCAGTTTGTCCGCAGCCGAAGTATCATTCCAGAGCGAAACGGTACCGCTTGCTGTTTTAAACTGATAGCACCAGTATATCGTCTGCTCGCCGCAGTCCATATCCGTTACCTTGAAATTTACAACAAAGCCCTCAGTATTTTCCTGAATTAAATCACTACTGTAGACCGACAATTCCGGATCAAATGCGGTGGATACCTTAATCCATGCCTTATACGGCTCACTCTTTCCCTCAACAATATCCGCCAGATATATTTTAGTCGGATTTCCCTGCTTCTTCAAAGAATAGGCTGAGGCTGCCTGCGGTGTTGGGGTTGAAGTTGGCTCCGGTGTTGCCGTCGGCTCCGGTGTTGCCGTATTGGTCGGTGTTGGTTCTGCCGGCTGCTCGGTTTTTCCACAACCGCAGAGTGCTAAAACAAGTACAAACATACATCCCAATAATAACTTTCTTTCTCTTTTCATCTGATACCTCCATAGAACATTTTGAATATTTCGAATAGCTTTTCTAATTACTATTCTTTTAATATTTTATCAGTGCTTGCATATTAGAACAAGGAATGGTATTATCTTTATTGAACAATTTGAACATTTTGAAAAGGAGATTTTATGTGGTATTATATGTATCCGGACACTGCCGGCGTTGCCGACCTGCCCTATTTTTTGCACAGCATCGGACAGCATGAGCTTCAGCCGAAAACGTGCAAGCCTGACGGACATGAATTTGACCAGTTTTTCTATAATACAAAAGGAACAGGGGTTCTGATTCTGGATGGAGTGAAATATGAGCTTCCTGCCGGAGACGGATTTTTTATTCCCGCACATGTACCACATGAATACTATCCAAAGGAATCCATTTGGGATGTCCGCTGGATGGTTCCGCGAGGAGACCGTCTGCCGCAGCTGTATGAAAAGTTTGGATTAACAGGTGGTGTCTACCATCTCTTTAATTTAACCGGTCTGGAAATCCAGATGAACAAAATGCGAGAAGAGCTGTTAGGTGATGAGGCTTTTGGAAATTACTATGCCTCTGCCCATGTGCAGGAATTTATCATGGAATTTATCAAACAAACTGGTTTGCTAAAAAAGAAAACCGATGTAAAAGCCACCGGTTTGGAAACAAACAGAAAAACTACTTATAAAAAACACATGGATGTCCTCGCTGATTACGTTGACCACCAGTTTATGAATCCCATCCATGAAGCCGATTTGTGTCAGCTTTTAAATCTTACGCCACAGCATCTTGGCCGCATTACACGCACCTGTACCGGAATGACACCAACGGAATACATCAATCATGTCCGTATCGACAAGGCACGCTCCTATCTTGGTTTTACCAACCTGAATGCCTGTGAAATAGCAAGACACTGTGGCTTTGAAAATATAAATTACTTTTTCCGGACGTTCAAAAAACAGACCGGACTGACTCCCGGAGAATACCGGAAGCGTTATAAAAATAAGGATGTTTTCCCTACTTCACCGTCTCAATTTTAATGGTGTTCGTGTTTCCGGTCTGTCCGTTAATCTGACCTCCGGTTAATACCACGTTATCGCCTGGCTTTAAGCCTAACGCCTTTTTTGCCTGACGCATCCCGTGATAGAACATAACCTCAACCGAGTTAAATTCTTCGGAGAGGATTGGCTGAACACCCCAGCTTAAGTTTAACTTTCTCCAGACACGCTCGGACGTTGTCATGCCAATAATTGGCATTGGGCAGCGGAAGCGGCTGACCATGCGCGCGGTACGTCCGCTTAAAGAGCTTGCCACGATGCATTTGGCATCTACGTCAATTGCCATGGAGCAGGTTCCGTGGGACACTGCATCCAGATTATTTTTAATGGAAAATACTGCATTTCGGAAACGCTGGACATAGTCAATATGCTGCTCGGTGTACTCAGCAATTTCTGCCATGTTCTTTACCGCATCTACTGGGAATTTTCCGGCAGCCGTTTCTCCGGAAAGCATTACTGCGGAGCTGCCGTCATATACGGCATTGGCAACGTCCGAAATTTCCGCTCTGGTTGGACGCGGATTGTGAATCATGGATTCTAACATTTCTGTTGCCGTAATGACTCTGGTGCCCATCATACGGCACTTGTTGATTAAATATTTCTGGATATACGGCACCTCAATAAACGGAATTTCCACACCAAGGTCACCGCGTGCCACCATGATGCCATCGGCAATTTCACAGATTTCCTCAATATGGTCAATGCCCGAACGATTTTCGATTTTTGCGATTACATCAATATCGGCACCGCCGTTTTCGTCTAAAAAGCTTCTTAAATCCTGCATATCCTGCTTTGTGGAAACAAAGGAGGCTGCCACAAAATCTACACCATTTTTAATGCCGAACAATAAATCCTTTTTGTCCTGCTCGCTTAAATAGTCCTGCTTTAACACATGATTTGGAAAATTCATGCTCTTGCGGTCAGACATTTCGCCGCCGTGAATTACCGTACAAACCGCATCATTTTTTACAATTTCATCTACACGAAAGGAAACCAGACCGTTGCACACTAAAATGGTGTCGCCAACGTTTAATTCTTTCATCAGGTTTTTGTAAGAAACGGCAACGCGGGTCTCATCTCCCACAATATCGTCCGTAGTAAACGTGAATTTGTCACCGTCATTTACCACAACCTTTTTCTCTTTAAAGGTTTTAATGCGGTATTCCGGCCCTTTCGTGTCTAACATCACTGCAATCGGCAAATTCATTTTTTCACGAACCTTTTTGATTAAATCAATTTTTGCCTGCTGTTCTGCGTGGTCGCCGTGGGAAAAATTGATGCGGGCAACGTTCATGCCTGCCTCAAACATCTTTGTTAAAGTTTCTTCATTGGTGCTTGCCGGACCAATGGTACAGATTATTTTTGTTTTACGCATAAGAGTCCCTTTCTTTTATCACTGAATAAAGATTTTGCCCGGCTTTTTGAACAACAACCGGCATCTACAGTAAATTTTATTCTGCTTTTTATAGTGTTTCCGTGAAAACAGGTAATTATTCCCACAAAAAACCCCATCCTATTGTAACAGAAGAAAGTACTTTCAGCAACTTAAGTTATAATTTTAACAAAGTAAACCATCCTGCCGGCTACTGCTTACTCCTGAATCACTTTCTTTCGCAACAAATCAACAAATGACTTGTTGCTGTCTGAACAACAACTTCTTCCACGCTTATTCCGGATAAACCACCCGCATCATAGTGGCGAGCAGGTGCGGGTATTCAAAGTTCAGCTTCTGCCGGTTGAACAGACCGAAGCTTTCCTGACTTCCGTAAAATGCATTGTTGTCCCACCAGATGCATGGAACACCGATTTCTCCCGCTTTGGCAAGATAATATGCTGCCCATTCGGCACGCTCTTCCTCATTTTCTTTGTTCACGGCTCCAAACTCACCGATAATCACAGGTGTTCCCTTGCTGACAAACAGTTCATCCAGCGTTTCCATTAAAGCATCAATGTCCCCGGCATCCGCTTGTGTCTCCCATGTGGAAGTTCCTTTGCTGTCCATGGCAAAGCTGTACGGAATATACGCATGCACGGAAATAATCAGCTTGTCGTCGTTAGGCAGAACAATTTGTTCCAGATTGGTTCTTGCAGAGGATGCCGCATATCCGGTAATCATCAAATGACGCAGTTTGTTATTTCCCCCGGTAGCACGCACGGCATCCACAAAAACCTGCTCCCACTCGTTGATGATTTCGCTTGCCGCTTTATCCTGCGTCCACTCCTGAGCAGTTTCCCGCAGCCTTGGCTCGTTTAAGCCCTCAAATATCAGCCGCTCGTCATAATTTTCAAAATATACGGCAATCTGCGTCCACAGTGCCGCAAGCTGTGCGGCGTTTGCTTCTCTGTTTTCCGCAGTAGGCAGATACCACTCTTCATGGTGTGTATTTAAGATGATATAAGCACCCTGTTCATACGCATAATCCACCACTTCTTTTACACGTTCCAGCCATATTTCATTAATTTTATACTCCGGTGCAGTGCCAAAATGTCCGTCCCAAGTCACCGGAATACGGATAACATTAAACCCGGCAGCCAGAATTTCATCAATCATTTCCTTCTTTGTTCTTGGATTTCCCCAGGAAAATTCCGACATAATTCCGGTTCCACCACGGGCATCCAGTGAATTACCCAGATTCCAACCAATTTTCATTTCTTCCACCAGCTTTGCAGAAGAAATATCCGCAATAGCAACCGGTGTTGCTATTGGCGTTACCGTATTATCCACAGCTTCGTTTTTCCAAATATCGTCCATATTATTATTTTCATCCTTGTTCTGCCGTTCGCCGCATGCACAAAATCCCAATACCGCAAAAGCCATACATGCCAAAACAACACACAGCTTTTTTTTCATTTGCAGTGGTTCCTCCATTGTTATCATCTCATTTATTTTACCACATCTGATTCCAAAAAAATACTATTCTTTGTGCCTATTCCGCAAACGTGCTTTCCTATTACACAAAAAAGCTACTGCCACATTCCCTTTGTTTGCGACAGCAGCTTTTTTGGTTACATTGTTATGTAATATTAAAAATCAACCTCTGTTCCATAATAAATGCAGTTAAACAGTTTTTCCATGGTTGCCGGATCAATTGCTCTTGGATTGGAGCCTGTGCAGGCATCGCCAACCGCACGCTCGGAAATTCCGGCAATCTTTTCTTTGAATTCCTCTTCAATAATGCCAAATTCCTTTAAGGTCTTTGGAATACCAAGGATAACGTTGAAATCATCAATCTTCTTGCAGAGGCTGTTTACCAATGCCTGCTCGGAAGTTCCGTCCAGCCCCATTCTGCGCGCAATTTCTGCATAACGGCTGCGAGCAGTCGGTTCTCCTGCATTGTACTTGATGACAAATGGAAGATACATTGCATTTGCACAGCCATGTGTGATGTGACCGGTAGAGAATGCAGCGCCTGTCTTATGTGCCATAGAATGAACAATGCCAAGTAATGCATTGGAGAATGCCATACCTGCCAGACACTGTGCGTCGTGCATACGGTCTCTTGCCATCTGATTGCCGTGATAGGAAGCTGGCAGATAATCAAATACCATTTCGATTGCCTGAAGAGCAAGCGGATCGGTATAAGCACAGTTTAAGGTAGAAACATACGCTTCAATAGCATGGGTTAACGCATCCATACCGGTATATGCTACCTGCTTTGCTGGAAGCTGTTCTACTAATTCACTGTCCACGATGGCAACGTCCGGTGTGATGTTAAAGTCTGCTAACGGGTACTTTACGCCGGTTTGGTAGTTTGTGATAACAGAGAATGCCGTTACTTCGGTTGCTGTACCGGAAGTCGACGGAATTGCTGCAAACTTTGCCTTCTGTCTTAATTCAGGGAAGTTGAACGGAATGCAAAGCTCCTCAAAGGTTGTTTCCGGATATTCATAAAATGCCCACATTGCCTTTGCTGCATCAATTGGAGAACCGCCGCCCATAGCAACAATCCAGTCCGGCTCAAACTTGCGCATAGCCTCTGCACCACGCATAACAGTTTCTACGGATGGATCCGGCTCAACGCCTTCGAATAATTCCACTTCCATGCCGGCTTCTTTTAAATAACCAACTGCTTTATCCAAAAAGCCCTGACGTTTCATAGAGCCGCCGCCCACTACTAAAATAGCCTTTTTGCCCTTTAAATTTTTGAGTTCTGCAAGGCTGCCCTTTCCATGGTAAACGTCTCTTGGTAATGTAAATCTTGCCATAATGTAAACCCTCCTATAGATAAAAATATCAGCCAAAACGGCTTTGTCAACAAAGCCCCATGCTTTGTTAACAATTTAACAATATTATATCATAAAAGTATCTGAACAGCAAGACACTTTTTATTAATTCTGGCTTTTCCATTTTCATATCCCATTATGCTTCTCTAAAAAAATCCTTCCACAAACATTGCCATTTCCTCTGCCATTTTCTCTGCCTCCGGAATGCGGATGTGTCCGTGCGTTCCACAGCCATTGTTTGTGTACAGGAAATGATGAATTTTGTCATCTGTCTTCCGAAGGCTTTCGCAAACCTCATCGATAGCATCATCCCAAACAGATGCATGGTTTAAAATTGTGGTGGAAAGAACGATATGTGCTTCCGGATAGCGTTTTCTGAGCTTACCGATAAAATCCTTGTAGGCAAGCCGCCAGTACAGCGACTGTTCGGAATTATAGTCTGCCGACATATAATCATACGGGTCTTTGTCGTTCTGGCCGATGGCAACAATAACCACCTCCGGCGTGTAACGGCTAAAATCCCAGCGTTTCTGCACGCCAAGATCCGGATGATATTCGATTTTGTCATACATGGAAAACATACCCTTGCACGCAGTCGGACCGGCAAACCACCCTGCATCATCCAGCAGACAGATGCCGCCCTGGGCAACGTCGTGCAGCTGGGCATTTAAACGTCTTGCCAGACACCAGGAATAGGAATAGTAGCTGTTGGAATATTCGCCGTTGTGCTGCGGATCCGGCTGTCCACAATATTCTACTGCCTCACTGACCTCGCCGGCAGAAACTGAGTCACCATACACCTCGATTCTGCGCTCCGGCAGGGGAGGAAGAGGAAGCACCTCTGCACCGTCATTTAAAGTGAAGCCATGAAACTGAACCGTATGACAGGAATCCTGCCGCTTAAACAGCATCAGCTCATGCTCGATATCCTCTAAATTTTCCCCAAGTACATATTCCTTTCTGCCCCAGTCGGCAAGCTGGAATTTTGTCTGTTCCCCATCCAGGATGACTCCCATGAAGTTATCCCAGCAGTTTTTTGTATTCGTCAGAACCACGCTAAGAAACGTGCCTTTAAATTTTATTTTTACAAATGTACATGGAAATACAAATTCCGGACCGCCTTCCTTTGCAAAATCGATTCGTCCCATGTATTGAAGCAACTCATGCTCCGGTGCAACAAATAACATATTAACCCTCATTTCTGAGCGACCTTGTTGCGAAGAGGCAAAAGAAACAAAATTTCTTGTCTGCCGCCAAAAGCTATTTGCTTTCGCTCAGAAACAAATAGCCGACAACTTTTGCAGGCTCCGGTTTATCTCGAACCGATGACCGAAACAAGGTAAAACGGTACCATACTCTCATCCCCGTCTGTTACCGTAAGTTCCACGGTATGAAGCTTCTCCTCGATATGCGTTGCCACCGTCGTAATATAAAGGCAGTCGCCCCAGGTTTCATCAAAATTTCCATCCAGCACCATGGCATTTGCCTCGTCGCCGTCCAGCACAACCTTTGCCACACAGGCAGGATGCTTCACCGATTTCCGGTACTGTACGGCAATTCCGCTGCCCTCAATTTCAAAGCAGATACGGTCGCCTTTCTTTTTGCCGATAAACCCACGCTTGAAAATATCGGTAATATGATGCTGTTCTTCGGTATCTGCTACAAAGCCGTCAAGCTTCGGAGCCGCATTATACACCTGATAGCGCACGGAGTTCTGGTATGCATTTGCCGTAATCGGAGCAGGAAGTGCTTCCGGCTGGCGGATTGTATCTGTCACTGCCGGCACATTTTCCTTCTGCACCTGTGCAAGAAAACCGGTAATCAATCCGGCAAGCAGGGCATGTCCAGCATCATTTGGATGCAAATCATCCGGCGTAATGTCACGCACTGCAATCCTGCCGTGGGCAACTGCCTGATACACGCTTGTTTTCATGCTAAGACACGGAAGATTGTAGTAACGTCCTATCGTTTCGTGCTGATCCTGTGCATTTGTGCCGTCCTGATACATCACATTATGTACTAAAAGTACGGCAGGAGCTGTTTTGGAGGAATATACCTTTCTCACCAGTCCTTCATACGTTTCACGGAAAAACACGCGGTTATCATCATTTACACTAAATTCTATCACAACGAAATCCGGCTCATATGCCAGCACATCACTTTCCACGCGTGCCACGCCAAACTGGGAGGTTGTCCCGCCAATGCCGGCATTGATATATGTAATTTCTGTCTGTGGATACTGTTCGCGCCACCACTTTGTTGTCATGGCAGCATAACAGGTATCCGGTGTGGAGGACAAAGAACCCTGGGTAATGGAACCACCCAGATATGCCAGGGTTACAGGCTGTCCGCTTTCTGCCTTTTTTAATACCTTTGCAATACGCTCCGTATTGCCGTGAAATGCGATTCCATCCTTAAAGTTCACCAGATTTTTCATCGTTTCTATTCCTTTCTTCAACCCTTCTGCTGAACACCATTCTTGTATGGAAAAAGCCGCGAAGCAGGCGTAAACACCCGCCACACGGCTTTCTCTGTGTTTCTTACTTTCGGCAGCTTCTTCCTCTGCGCTGCCTTTTTCCTTTTTAAAACAATACCACCCTGTTGAAGTGTTTTTTACAGATTATCTTCTACCCAAATCTGTATCATCCCATCTTGTTACGCTGTGCTCTTTGATATAAGCCACGATTTCGTCAAACTGACAAAATGCGAGACCAACATAGCTGTCGGCAGCACCGTAATAAATGGCGATTCTACCGGTTTCCGGATCGTGCAGTGTTGCACACGGGAAGCAGACATTCGGAACAAATCCTCTTTCCTCATACCACTCCTCCGGAGTGAGAAGGAAAGTTTCACAACGGTATAATACCTTGGATGGATTCTCTAAGTCTAAGATAGCACCACCAATGGAGTATACATAACCGTTGCAGGTTCCGCTTACGCCGTGATAGAACATCAGCCAACCCTCACTTGTTTCGATTGGAGCTGCACCGCCGCCAATCTTTAAGGACTCCCACCATTCACTGCTGCGGCCCATCACATGTCTGTGCTTGCCCCAGTACTGAAGATCCGGGCTTTCACTTAAGAAAATATCACCAAATGGTGTATGACCGGAATCGGAAGGTCTGCTTAACATCATGTAGTTGCCGTTAATCTTTCTTGGAAATAAAACGGCATTACGGTTGAATGGCAGGAATGGATTTTCCAGACGGGTAAATGTCTTGAAATCGGTTGTCTTTGCCAGACCGATAGCGGCACCGTAAAAGTCCTGACACCACATAATGTAATAAGTGTCCTCTATTTTAACCAGTCTTGGGTCATAAGCATAAATCGGATCAAACGGATTTCCGTCTTCATCCACAAAATTGATCATGTGTGGCTCAAATTCCCAATGAATGGCATCCTTACTATGTCCAAGGTAAATGTGGGAAACTCCGTCGGTCTGCTCTCCGCGGAACACACCGATAAATTCGTCCCCATAAGGCATTACCGCACTGTTAAAAATACGGGCAACACCTTCTACCGGATTTCTGCCGATAATCGGATTTTCTGTATATCTCCATACCGGTGCATTCTTTAAGCCTTCCGGTTTCTCCTGCCATGGCATCTTTTTAAGAGCAGGAGCAATCATCTTAATATCGCTCATGATAAAGTCCTCATTTCTATATCCGGGGGAATATCCCCCGGATAGTTGATTATTTTGTTATAAGATTAGTCTCCGTAAATGGAATCCAGAGCATCCTGAACAAGCTGCTTGTAGGTTTCCTGGAACTGTGCAGGAGTCATGGTACCCTTGATAATGGACTGTAAATCATAACCAATAGACATACTGTTCCATAAATCGAAGTAAGCATGAGCACCGCAATCCTTCATACATTCGAAGTTTGCATTCTGTAATTCTTCTTCAAATGCAGTTTCGTTGTACCACCAGTTCAGAGCTGCCTTGTCATCACGGTACTGGATGGTTGTTTCTACGTCACCAGCCCAGTTCCATAAATCATACATTACGTTGAAAACCTTTTCCGGTTCTGCAACACCAGACGGAATAATGTAGAATTCACCGGAGGTTAAGTTCTTACCATAGTTTGTTTCCTGATTACCAGAAGGACCAACCGGCCAACGAACATATGCAGTATCCCATGTTAAGTTTTCATCTGGAGAATCTGCACTGTAGTTCTTGTTGTTTGCAGCAATCCAGCAGGCAATTGGGAAGAAACCAATGTTGCCCTCTGCATACTGAATTCTCATGGAGTCGGATGCATTTCCTTCAAAATCGTATGGATAGCATACGTTATAGGTATTGTACATATCGCTCATCATCTGAAGAGCAGCTGCAACGTTAGCAGAAGATAAGTTTTCCGTGGTTGTCATGGCAATGTTACCGCCGTTACTCATCATTAACTGCTCAAAGGTTTCGTACTCATAACCGCAGTAACCGTACTGGTCAACCTGACCGTCACCATCCGTATCCTTCGTCAGAACCTGGCAGTATTCGATAAACTTATCCCATGTCCATTCGCCGCGCTTATATAACTCTCTTGGGTCCTCTAAGTTGTACTCTTCAAGTAACTGTACGTTAAAGCCTAATGGGTAGGTAGCTTCTACCTGGGTTGCTGCCTGTGTTCTGTAGAAGATGCAAGCCTTGCCATCGCCTAAATCAAGGTAGCTGGCAATTTTCTGTGTTGTGAACAGGTCGTGGTCTGCCGGAAGAACAGTCTTTAAGTCAAGAGCAAGACCATTTACCTGTGCTGGAATAGCCATACCGGTATCAACCAGATATATGTCACAGTCCGGAGTACCTGCTAAGATGGAGGTATTGATGGAATCCTTTACACCTGCGAAGGTTAAGTTTTCCCACCAGAACTTTACACCATACTTAGTTTCGATATTCTTAACGTTATCCCACTTGTACTGGCAAATCTGACGGTTTAAAGCCTTTTCTGTCTTCTTTGCATCGGTATCTTCCGGTTTGTCCTGAGCATTTACCCAGTCCTCAGCCTCATCCATGCTTGTGCTGTTGCTGTCGTATGGCTGTGTCCACCAGGTACCAATAACAATTTCATCATTCGTTGCCTTGGATGTGTTGTTATTGTTAGTATTGTTAGTATTGTTGTTATTGTTCTCATTATTTGTTGTGCCGCTAGGAGTCGGTGTATTGCCTCCGTTGTTCTTACCGCCACATGCTGTCATGGAAAAAGTTAATGCAGCTGCAAGAACGACAGCCATTACTCTTTTTAATTTCATGTTGTGAATCCTCCTTTTTTAGAAAACCGGAGTAACCGGATTTCTTTCTTTTATCCACAGCCTCCGCACCGGAGTGCGGAAACCGTGGAAATCATTGTTGTCCTCAAATACCGGATGTGCCTTGGCACATCCCCACGTCAGACGTGGTTATGTATGAAGATATTATTTTACTGCTTCAATGCTATAGCTTTCGAAAATGACACCGTCTGTCTGGATACCAAACTTACCGTCTGCCTTAATCTGTGCTAATGCATCAGGAGAAAGCGTAACTGTGTAGGAAGTGCCATCCACCGCTACAAATCCGTATGAACTGAATGCTGGAGCCTCACCAAGATAATACTTGGCATCCGTATACTTTGCCCAGCCATCAGCTCCGCTGACGAAAGTTAAGTTCCACCATGCGTTAGTACGACCTTCTGCTTCGGTCTGAAGTCTGAAGTTAATGGTAAACTTTGCACCATTTGTGAAGTCTGCGAAATCATTTGCTGGAATCCACTCTGCCTGATAGTCGCCAACGTAAGAGCCGCTGAGTGTACCTGTTACTGCGTCTGCTGCAGGAGTAGTTTCTGTACCAGCTGCTGTGGAAACGGTTACGTTCTTAATAACAACACCGTAAACCTGAGCTGCCAGACCGCCGCCGTTTGCAACGATTTTTGCAACCGCATCCTTGGAAAGGGTAACTGTCATTTTGCCGTCTGTTACATCTGCAAAGCCCCAGTCGTTGAATGTAGGAGCGTTAGCGGAGAAATCTGCTGTCGCCAGCTTATTCCAGCCATCGGAATAGTCGACGAAGCAAAGCTGCCAGTTTGGATAGGTTGTCATGGTTGCTACATCAAAAGTAACGGTAACGTCACCGTCAATTGCCTTTAAATCATCTACGGATACGGTAAAGCCTATGCCGTAGTCGCCAGCATAATCTGCTGCTAATGGGTCTACGGTAGGTTCTCCCGCAGGTTCGTCTGTACCAGCATCAGGAGCGTCTGTTTTTTCTACAGTTGCTGTTGCTGCTGCCTGACCTACCGTTACACCATAAACTTCCCATGCATCCTTACCTTCACACTGAAGGGTTGTTAAGTACTGTTCGAAGCCGTCGCCCCAGAATTCAGCTAACTGCTCATAGGTATACTGAACAACTGTTCCTTCTTCATTTACAGCACCATTTGTTACAAAGGATTCCTGCTCAATACCACGGAGCCAGCCGCCCAGTGGGTTGTTTTCACCAATTGCGATAAGCCATACCGGTTCAGAGCAGCTGTAGGAAATTTCAATAACACTACCCGGCTTAAATAATGCTCTCTGTTCATCTGTCAGGTCAATACCTGCCTGTGTCCAGCCGCCTGCACTTACTGCAAAGCCGTCCAGACTTGTTGTATTGGTTGTTGGATACATCTTTTTACCAACCTTAACACTGTAAACCTCCCATGTGTCCCTACCTTCACACTGAAGGGTTGTTAAGTACTGTTCGAAGCCGTCGCCCCAGAATTCAGCTAACTGCTCATAGGTATACTGAACAACTGTTCCTTCTTCATTTACAGCACCATTTGTTACAAAGGATTCCTGCTCAATACCACGGAGCCAGCCGCCCAGTGGGTTGTTTTCACCAATTGCGATAAGCCATACCGGTTCAGAGCAGCTGTAGGAAATTTCAATAACACTACCCGGCTTAAATAATGCTCTCTGTTCATCTGTCAGGTCAATACCTGCCTGTGTCCAGCCGCCTGCACTTACTGCAAAGCCGTCTATGTTCGTTGCGGAGCCTAAGTGAGCAAATTCACTTGCCATACCAACCTTAACACTGTAAACTTCCCATGTGTCCTTGCCTTCGCACTGAAGAGTAGAAACGTACTGACCGAAATCTTCACCCCAGAACTCTACTAACTGTTCATAGGTATACTGTACTGTTTTCTTGTCAGTTGCTACATAACCACCGGAAACAAAATTGTTCTGTTCAATACCACGAAGCCAGCCGCCCAGTGGGTTGTTTTCACCAATTGCGATAAGCCATACCGGTTCGGAACAGCTGTAGCTGATTTCAATTACAGAACCTGGTACTAAAAGAGCTCTCTGCTCATCTGTTAAATCAATACCTGCCTGTGTCCAGCCGCCTGCACTTACTGCAAAGCCGTCTAACGCAACTGCGTTGTCAAGATATAACAGGTTGGAGTCCAGACCAGTCTTTTCGAAGCCTTCCGGAGCGTTAAATGTTACGGAAGAATCTGCTGCTAAAATATTGCCTGCTGCATCATAGAAGCAGATGTCATCAATATAGATAGTTGCAGAAGCACCTGTGTCGGTAAGACCGTTATCTGTTCTTAAGCTGACAAGTAAAATGTTGTTTGCATCTGCTACAAATTCACAGCCGGCCGGAATGGAAGCAGTAATCACCTTTGGATTCTTCTTTGCCATATAAACAGACCAGTCTGCTAACTTTGTTTCGTTTAAATCTGTGCCCCACCAGGAAAGAACTTCACCGGAGGTTGCATAGAAAGAACCATCTGCATACTCTGTGCCGATTACCATGTCTACCTTGGCAACTTTGGTAATGTCTGCACCAAGCAGGCTTGCAAGGTCAAAAGCAATCCATGGAGACTTGTTGTTCTTGTTTACAACCTTTAATGCCTTGCTTCCGTTAAAATCTGCGATGGAAAGCTCAAGCTCTGCGGAAGTTGCATGCTGTGTATAAACATCTGCAAATCCCATGTTTCCATCTTCGAAGTTAATACTTGCGCCTTCGATAGTTACATTTTTTGCTTCCGGAACCGGTGTTTCTGTTGGATCCGGAGCCTTTGTCGGCGCTGTTGTTTCTGTTGGTGCTGTTGTAGGTGTTAGCTCTGTGTTTGTCTGCGTTTCCCCACACGCAACCATAGACAACGTTAAAACAGCTGCCATTGCTACTGCGAAAATCTTCTTTTTCACTTTTTCGTCCTCCTTTTTTTACATTAGGGCAGTTTGGCAGACTTCCGTTTTATCAGAGATAATATACTTTCGTAGATACAAGTATCTACGAAAGCAGGCATGCCTGCTTTTGCCATAATTTCTGTTTTGGGGTGAAGATGTGGAACTGATGTAACAAGGCGATGCCCCCGTTTGCAAAGGCCATATTGTGCTTTACCGCCGCTGATGCAGCTGCTTTGCTCAGAGGCTGAGCCTGCTACCCTACGATTCCGCTTCGTTCTACACCTTCTATAAAATACCTCTGGAGCAGCAAATACATAATAACGATTGGAAGAAGAACCATAATTACTCCGGCGTGCAAATAGAGCTGCTGAACGGTAACGTTCAGGATTTTGTCCTGATTTGCAATCACCATCTGTAACGTTGTTATCTTCTTACTGATTACGATGTCCTCGCTGACCAGAAATAAATTCGAGAAAAACGTGTCATTGAACTGCCATACCAGCGAAAATACAGTAACGGTAATTACCGCCGGGGAGGCGTTCTTTAACATGATGTTAAAATAAGTATACCACATTCCCGCACCATCTACAAATGCAGCTTCTTCAATTTCTTTTGGAAGTCCGCGGAAAAACTGGTTAAAGATGTAAATGTACAAGCCTGACTTTACACCACAGCCCAGTAAAGACATGATGTAAACCGGCCACGGGGTTCCCATCAAGTTTACCGAACCGCCTTTGATGGCAGTTACGATTCCGAGCGGGTCAAAGCTCTGAAACGTGGTATATAACGGAAGCTTGATGGTGTAGGTTGGAATAACAATCATGATTACAACACATCCAAACAAAAGCTTCTTAAACGGAAAATCAAATCTGGCAAAGCCGTAGCCGACCATGGAACAGATAAATACCTGAATCAGGGTAAGGCTGACTACATAAAGGATGTTGGCACCCATGGTTTTCCAGTAGTCCATTCGCAAAATTGCCAGTTTATATCTTTCCAGGGTTGGATTTTGCGGAAACAAAAACACCATTGGGTTATAGGCATCGGAGTCTGAGGAAAAGGAATTTACCACCATGCCGATAACCGGGGAGAGAATGACATAGCTGACACCGACGATAATTGCAATCTGCAATACGGTCAGAAAAAACTTCTTCACATCATTCATTAAAAGCATTCTCTGATATGGATCCTGAAATGCTTTTTTTATGCCTGCTTTTCTCATATTCATTCTTCCTCCCTTCCTAGTTATAATAGAATGTCTTCTTCTGTATAAATCCTACCACAACAACGAGAATAATACAAGTCACTATGGTACTTACGAGGCTGAATACGGAGCCAAGACCATAATTGTAATTGGTAAATGCAACCGTGTCGGCAAGCTTTAATACTTCGCTTTCTGCAAAGCTGTCTACAATGGTATATACAACGTTGGTAACAATGTGCGGCATTACCATTGGGAAAGTAACCTTCCAGAATGTTTCATAACCCGTAGCACCTTCAATCTTCGCAACCTCGTACATGGAGCTTGGAATGGACTGCAAAGCGGCAATAAAGATAATAATCTGTACGCCGGACATGGCAATAATGTCATTGATTCTTGCTACCGCCGAAATAATGTAGTCTAAAAGCTTTGCCGGGAGTCCGAGGTTCATAAACATATTGATTACGTAATCAATATCAAAGGCAATCGTGGTTCCTGCGGAAGCAGTAGTTTCTGCTACCTGGCCGCTGACACCGCCCTGCATCATCATTTCACTGATTTCCATGGCAGCGGTAATTGCTTCGGAATTTAAGATTACCGGCAGGAAGAAAATGGCACGCACCACAGCTCTGCCCGGAAACTTCTTGTTTAAAAGCATTGCCATAAACAGGCTGAAGAAAGTAATCAGCGGAACGTCGATCAGCATATTCAGCACGGAGGAGGTCAATGTCTGCTTAAAGCTTCCGTGTTCAAAAAACGCATACCGGAAATTTTCCAGTCCTGCAGGAAGCAGCGTATAGCCGCCGTTGACAGCATCAATACTCATGGTTGAGAATGAAAACTGCGTTGTTAACATCAAAGACCGCACATAAAATACGATAAATCCGACAAGCCACGGTAAAATGAACAGGTAGCCTGCTATCATTCTCTTATGCATCAGGGATAATCTTTTTTTCTTCTTTTTCATTTAGATTCCCTCCATTTCATAAGACATTGCAGGAATGGTCTTTCCGTCCATGCTTTCTGCTTCATCATTGTAGTTAATGTAAATTGTCACGCCGTTGGAATAGGTAACCTTTCTTACCTTTCCTGAAATTTCGTGTCCGGTGATTTCTGCTCCGGTCACATATTTTAATGCGGCATTGACACGGTTGTAAATTTCAACTGCCTCACCCTTCCACACATCATAGGTTGTTGCGTAGAAGCTGTTCATACCGGTGTTTTTCATGCGGCTGGATGACTGCTCAGTAAACACATAGTGTGGAGCAGAACCGGTTTCAATCATCTGAAGCACGGTAAGCGTCATATCCTCCGAGTCGTCATAGTTTAACAGGTCTGTGGAGTAGTTGATACAGCCATGGATTATCATCTGATACAGTGGAATGTTTTCATCCACAATTGCATAGGAGTTGTCACTCATCGGAACATTGATGATGTTCTCTGTATAGCCAAAGCTGTAGGCATTTGCCTGATTTACCAGAAGCTTCTTTCCAGTGCTTTCCAGCAGTTCAAGCTGTGCCAGTACTACTTCAAGTGCTTCCTCTCTGGTGATAACGTTGGTTCGTTTTTTATCCGAAATCAAATAGCTTCCCAGGTCTCTTAAGGAAATGCCGGAAATATCATACTTCTGAATATTCTTTGCAAACTTTTCCACATATCTTGGCAGGAACTTTGGTGAAAGCAGGTCATACTGCGGTTCTGCATAGCCAAGACCGGAAGTATTTCTGAGTGTGGTTGGGTTAATCAGACCAAAGCTCGCCACATAACCGGCTCCATAGTAACGGGAACCCTCCGAACTCCAGTTAAATCCGGTATCTGCAAAGGTGACACGCTGAAATTCTACGTCCGCATACAAGGTACCTCCAAGCTCAGCGAGCTTGTCATTTAATGCTTCCAAATCGGATTTGGAACCCATTTTCTTTACCAGTCGGATGTCGTGCGGTGCATCATGATAATAGCCTTCGTTAAACCAGCCCTGCAGGTTCATAACCTGGTTGGTAATGCCTGCATTTTTCAGTTCTTCTGCCATGGCTCCGGCTTCTTCATAGGTAGTCATGGCGAATGTGCCGAGTTTCTGGATGCCTAATACATGTGCCGTTTCTTTTACACCGCCAATGACATCATAATAAAACGGCAGGTCGCTACTTTCTGTCTGCGGTGTCAGGGCACCCTTGGCAATCAGGCGTTCCCGGTAATAATTTGCCAGACCGTCATAGCCTTTATAGTCTTCGTTTAAGAACGTGTAGCGGACGGTGGCATTCATGTCATATATATCCTCTTCCAGTACATATACGTCTGTGTTGGAGGAACCAAAGTTACGCAAGTTATCCACATTTCTTAAAACAAAAATCGGATATGCGTAGTTGTAATCGTTGTACTTTCCGGAGACTTCAGCATTGACAACGGTTGTTGTGGAGCCTTTTTCTACTTCTACCAGCAGGCTTCTGTTTTCCCGGCAGATACCGAAAATCGGAAGTCTTGCCGGATTGCTGTTTTCCAGCGTGGTGTAAGTAGCTGTCATCGGATCCATGTCGTAGATATACTGGGAGTACGCCGCAGAGTTCAGCTTTCCATTGTTAAAGTTGATAATGGAGCCGGAACCGTTTGGTACAACCAGATAGCCGCTTTCGGACTTATGTGCCGCACCCATACTTCGCAGAAGCTGGATACGGTAAATATTGCCGTTGTGTTCCTCAATCGCCTTGGTCGGGATGGAAACAACAAGGCTGTCATCCTCCAGACGGTACTCTAACGGAATTTCGAAATAAAGTCCTTCAGCACCCTCCTTGGTGACCATTTCACCGACTGTATAAATACAGCGTACGCCGTTTACAATGCTTTCCACTGCGAATTGGTTTTTGGAGATACACTGTGTAAAGCTGTCGTAGGAACCGGTTTTTAAGGTGCTGTTATAGTAGTACACAACCATCTGGGACTTCAGAAGGTTTTTGTTGTTTTTGTTTGCCGTTTCATCCTCATCCGCATTTAATGGATTGGAATAGGTTATCTGACCGTCTCTTTTGTCGTACACTGCCACATTTCCGGTTGCCGTGTCGATGTAAAGCTTTAAGCAGTCATTTTCTGCCGCAAGTTCAAAACCGTCCAGCTTTTTGTCGGAGTCTGCAAGCGGTGTCCAGGTTGTTCCGGCTTCGTAGTCATAGGTGCTTAAAAAGTCACGGTATCTGTTATAGCCCACAAAATGCAGTAAATAGTAGGCAAAATAAATAACAAGTGCCACTGCAACCAAACCCAGAATGCCGATAACAATCTTTTTTGTCAGGCTCATAGGGAGCTTAACCTTGTCTTTTTTCGATTTTTTCATCGTCTAAGCCCTCCTATATTCTGAATACGAGCTCTGTATAAACGCTGTCAAAGAAGTTATATACCATGCCGAGCAGGTTGCTTAACAGCAACAGCAAAAACACAATAATCAGAGCTGCAAGAAAAGTAATCAATAAGGTCAGTAACGTTTTACCAATCGTGTAGTTATGTACCTGCATAATGCCAATCAGCATCATAATGACACCGTATGCAATGCCGACACCGATTAACAGTCCGTAGAACGCCTGCTCGTCATCTGCAATAAACTGGCTGATAATCGTTGCTGCAAGGATGACAACCGTAATCGGAACCGTACCATAACCAATGGCAATGGCAATGTCTTTCATGCGTCCTTCGCCACCCATTAAACAAGTGACGGACCAGTTGCTGGCACACAGCAACAGATAAAACGCCATAACACCTATCAATTCGTATAAGGCATCTACGCTTCTTGGATTAATGTCATTTACGACAAAGCTTGCCAGCAGGCGGTTTGCTGTAAAGCTAATGGAGAAGAAGAATACCATCAGTACTGCAAGAGGCACGCTGCCGTATTCCCGGTGACGAATCCAGTAATATCCGTCCATTGGATGGCTGATGGTGTAAAACATATACGACCATTTTTGTTTGGAGAAATATTTACCCATTATTCAACTTCTCCTTTCTTTTTCTTCTTTACCTGTTTCCATACAACCCACACTACAATCAAAGCCATGGCTCCGGTTAAAATCCAGCTTGCGTTGTCTGTAAGAATCTGATTGCGGTAACGTTTGTAAGCGATGGAATAATAATCTCTTGCCATGCCGATTTCCAGATAATGCATTGCTTTTTCGTAATCACCTGCGGTAAGATATGCCTTACCGATACCGGTGTTGGCAAGCTCGTTATTTTCGTCCAATTGGAGAACTCTTTCCCACAGGGCAACTGCTTCGGCTTCGTCACCGTCATAACGGAGTGCTACGGCTTCGTTAATGAGCCGTCCGTATTCGGTTTCTTCAAAGCAAAGGATGGCGCCCTTGGTAGCGTCCAGCACGGCAATTCGTCCGCCGATGTCCTCCACGGCTACTGGAAGGGTAAAGGTTCCTTCCTGGGTTCCACGTCCGCCAAAGATATATAAGAGATTGCCTTCGTGGTCATAGGTGAAAATTCGTCCGCGAAGACGATCCAAGCAGGAGTAGATGCCGTTTCCTCTGTATACCACGTCGGTAAACTGGGAAGCACCGGAATATTCGCTGCTGCCTTGAATCTGTAAGTCGCCGCCCACGTCTTCGTTTTTTCCCTTTTTGATAACGTCCTCACCACGCGGGTTTAAACGTCTGACTCCCTGAATGCCGTTGGCATCAATGTTGGAAGCATAAACAAAGCCCTCTGGATCGATGTCGATACCGGTAAATTCCGTTGGGATGTAAAGCTGCTGGTTGGCACGTTCTTCCTTGGAAGCAAGTCGTTTCCAGAATTTATCCCATGCCGAAATTTCTACGTTAATGGTTCCGAAGAAGTTGGAAAACTGTCCGTTGCTTTCGAATACCATAATACCTTCGAACATATTCTGTGCAACTACATAGACACGGTCTGCATAGTCCACGGCAATTTTCAATGGGCTGAATACAAAGTTGTCATCCAGACTTTCTGATTCCGGATTTTCAATAATCTGTACCAGTGCATCTGTTTCATCCAAAACAACAACTCTCATGTTTTTTGTGTCAGATATGTACACCCAGCCACGTTTGGAAACGCAGACACCGTATGGGGTTTTAAATTTGTCTTCGGTTTCTCCGTTCTGGAACGAAGAAATGACTTTTACTACTTTTTTCATGGCAGAGTCCAGAACAACAATACGGTTGTTGTTGGTATCTGCAATGTAAATGTCACCGTTCGGAGCCTGACACATGTCCTGTGGACTGTTTAGCTTGCCCAGAGGCTCACCATTCCATGTAAAATCCAGTCCAGTTACCGAGCCAGACGGAATATACGGAGCCGGAGTGTAATGTATGTACTCTCTGTAATCATAGTTGTAAGAATCGTATGGCAATTCGTCTGCCAGAGCTGCTACCCCTTCTGTCGTAAAAAGAACAACAAGTGCCAGACAAAAAGAGATAACTGCTTTAAATTTGAAACATTTTCTCATATTCTCTGCCCTCCCATTATTCTTTCATACCGGATGATGTCATAGTTTCCAGAACGTTACTCTGACAAATCAGGAAGAAAGTAATCGGCACTGCTGCAATGATAAAGGTTACGGCTGCTGCCGCACCGGCTCTTGCTGCGCCGCCGGCGGAAATCTGATACAGTGCGTACTGCAACGGTTTTAACTGTTCGTCACGAAGGAACGTACCGCCGGTATTTCCCCACATCTGCTGGAACTGGAAGATTGCCAGTGTCAGCCATGCCGGTTTTACGTTTGGCATAACTATACTCCAGAAAATACGGAATTCGCCTGCTCCATCCAGTCTTGCCGATTCCATTAAGGAATCCGGAAGCTGTTCCATGAACTGTTTCATCAGATAAAGGCCCATTCCAAAGGAGCACGCCGGTAAAATCAGTGCCCAGTAGCTGTTGTTGATGCCCAGCCACGAAATAATCATGTACTGCGGTGTCTGTGTTACGGTCCAGGAAAACATCATGGACAGCACTACCATCTGGAACAGGATTTTCTTTCCCGGAAAATCATGCTTTGCCAGAGGATACGCAGCAAGGGAAGCAATAATAACGTGCCCCACCATACCGCCGCCGGTAATAATCACTGTGTTTAACATATATCTGGAAAATGGTACCCAGGTGTCATTCATCAGAATAAACAGGTCAGAGAAATTTTCCAGCGTAGGGTTACGGACAAAAATCTTTGGTGGGAACTGGAACAGTTCGTCAAGTGGCTTTAAGGCGTTGTTGATTACCATAACAAGCGGAATAGCCATTGCCACACCACAAATACCCATGAGGACAAACAGCAGGGTGTTGCCCGCCATGGAACGGTTTAATTTTCTCTCTCTTCTCTTAAAGAGGCGTCTGCGTCTTTTTTTGATTTTCTCAGCCATTATTCGCCCACCCTCCTTAACAGTCTCTGTACTAACATATTGCTTCCTACCATGAGCAGGAATAATACGGTAGCAATCGCAGAAGCATAACCCATTTCAAATCGTACCGTACCATAGTCAAGCAAGTGGGTTACTACGGTTGCACCAGCATAGTTTACCGATGGGTTACCGGCAAGCTGCAGGGATACATCAGCAATTGCAAATGCCTGCGTAATCTGCATTACCGCACCGAACATCAGCTGCGGCTTCATTGCAGGAAGTGTAACATACCATAATTCCTGCCAGCGGTTTTTAATGCCGTCCAGGGCTGCTGCTTCGTACATACTGCGGTCTACAGTCTGCAAACCTGCAATAAAGGAGAGGAAGCCGGTACCAAGGGACAGCCAGAGCTGAACCACAATCAGAACCGGAAGGACGTATTTTTCCGTCTGCATCCACTGTACCGCTTCATCCAGAATGCCAAGCTCCATCAGGATACCGTTTAAGTAACCGTAACGGTCACCGGTAAGAATTAAGTTCCATACCACATAGGCATTACCACAGATGGATGGAGCATAGAAAATCAGGGTAAGAAACGCTCTGAGCTTTCCTTTAAATTCGTTGATAATCCATGCAAAAAGGAGACACAGCATATAGCTGACCGGTCCGGTTACTACTGCCAGAATCAAGGTGTTTTTTAAGGATTTCATAAAAATATCGTCTTCTAAAAACAGCTTGATATAGTTTTTCCAGCCTACAAACTGAGGCATTTCCAGCATATTGTAATAAGTAAAGCTGATGCCGATTGCCATAAGCACCGGCAATACCGTAAAGAAAAAGAACAGGATAAAATACGGAGCCAGCATAATGTAGGACGCTCTGGATTTTTTTATGCGATACCGAAGCGTGCCCTGTTTTTTTGCTATTTCCAATGCACTTTCGGATCTGTCTTTTTTATCCGCCATGATTTAAGCTCCTTTCTATTTATCTAACTTCAGTTCTTCTCTCTTATAAGCGATTTCAGCATTGATATAAATCACCTGATCCATCAGCTCTTCTCGAGGGAAGGAGGTATCCGGCGTTGTTACTACCGAATAGAATGCGTTGTTTACGTTTCGCCAGGAATAATAACCACCCGGTACCTGAGGAATACCTGTTGCCCATTCCATGGATTCTTCGAGTGCCTTGAAGTCGTTAACCGGCCAAGCCATATTTGTGAAAGCTTCATAGTTTGCGGTAGGTACACGCGCTGCAGAACCCATTAAGGATTCCATTTCACGTCCGTACATGGTCTGTGTTTCTGCGGATGTCCACCATTTTAAGAACTCCCAGGACTCTTCTTTATATTCCGTATCTGCCATAATCATGCTTGCAAGACCGGTGCAGGCTACGGAATGGTTCACCGTGCCGTCTGCCTGTACCGTGCCCGGAATCTGGGTGAAGCTCCACAAGCCGGCGATATCCGGTGCGGATACGGCAAAGTTGTTATAAGTGGTGTAGTCCGCAATGATAATCGGACATTCACCAGTACGGAAACGCTCTTCCACGCTGGTTGCACGGTCAAGCTTATAATCGGTATAATAGTTACAGAACATTTTAAATACGTTTACTGCAATATCGGAATCCAGTGCAGATGCCGTGCCGTCTTCTGTGTAATAGGCACCGCCGTTCTGATACAGCAGGGAAGCAAATATCTGCTCTGTCGGCAGCATACCAAATTCCATCTGGTTTTTGGCAAGTACGGTCATTGCTACCTTTACGTCATCCCAGGTTTCCGGAAGCTCCATACCGATTTCTGCCAGAATGTCTTTCCGGTAGAACATTACAGGATAGGTAATGGTTTCCGGAAGAGCGTACAGCTTATTGTCATATTCAAACTGGGTATATGCTGCTGCCGGAAATCTTTCCAGAACCTCAGCATAGTCAGAAAACTGTGTGAGGTCAAGCACCGCACTACGGATACCGTAGTTGACCGGTGTATCGTTACCTGTATTTAATACGGCACCGGCGGCACCATTGGTATTTGCAACCTGAATTGCCACATCCGGGCCTTCTCCAACCAGATTTGCCTTTAACAGTGTTGTCATGTCAACCAGCTGCACGTTTACACTGATGCCGGTTTTATTGGTAAAGGTTTCATCGATTAACGATTTGATAACGTTTGCCTGGTCACGTCCGGAACCAACCCAGAGTGTCAGTACCGTAGCATCTTCATCCTCGGAAATACTACCGATATTGTTGTAGTCAATCACAAAGGAGTAATACAGTCGTTTTACTTCGTGCAGCAGGCCTGTAAAGAAAGAAGCATCTCTTTCTTCCGGTTTTGTATCCGGAGAATATACGGTAATACAGTCTACTGCAAGCGGCTGGCTGATAACCTGTGTAATCCAGTTACCACACGCACGCACATTAATTTTATAAGAGCCAATGACACGGACAAAATATTCGTTGTCCTTAATCAGGTCATCGAGCTGGTCTCTCATCGTAAGAAGAACCGTCTTTTTATCTGAGTTTTTGCCCGCTACCACATCCAGCTTTTCCAGTGCAAGATTGATAATGTCTCTTGCGGCAATCAGTTCGGAATTCAGTTCCGGCAGAGTTGCTTCAATCTGGTAGTCACGGTAGGTATCCGGTGCTACACCGGTTACTTTGATTACTCGTCTGTAAATATCGTTCAGCTTCTGCACTGCTTCTTCTACAAGACCAACAATTTCGGAGAAATCACCGAGTACCACCTCCATGCGGATGGTGTGGGTACCTGCCTCCAGATAAAACTTGTATGGTGTTCCGGTTTCATCACTTATGATATCCGTTCTCCAGTTCTGAGCATAGCCAAATTCATAATTTGACATTTCAGCAAACGGAACCTCGCCGTCAATCGTGATTCGTCTGGAAACAGCAACACCACGGCTGAAATTCTGTTTGTCGTGCAGGGAAATCTGGTAATAACCGCTTTCGTTTACATCAAACTGCCATTCAATCCATTGGCCAACCAGTCTCCAGGAATTGCCGCCAATCGTGTTGTTTAACAGCTCCTTGGCACTGGACGGAACTACCTCGGCAGATCCCTGATCCTGCTGCGGATAAAGCATCTGGGAAGAAGTCTTGGTTGCATATTCTGCCTCAATGGTAATAAGCTTTCCGGAGGAATCCTTTGCTCCTGCCGCATCCTGTTCTGCTTTCACTGCTTCGTAGGACGGAGTTTCTTTTGCATGGTCTAACACAATTTTGTGAATCATCATCGGTTCCTTGATAGAAACTACGCTGATGGTGTGAGTACCCTTGCTGAAGTATACTGACAAAGGTGTGGTAATATAACCGTCACTGTCATATACATATCTGGTCTGCCATTCCGGAATTTCCACACTTCCCGGCTTTACATCATTGCCCTGGTTGTCTTTTTCCCAGAGCTTTATGGTTACGCCGTTCTCGTTGACAGCCGTTTCATCAACCTCACTCATCCATACACGGGAGAAGGTTACCAGCGACAACTCTTTAAACGGAAGCACACCGTCCACAAAAATACTGCGTTCGATATCCGAGTTTTTACCCTCTACCGGATAATATACAAAGGAAAGATTGTAGAAGCCTGCTTCCTCAATGTTCACTTCGTACTCAATTAACGCATTTTCCGTTGTCAGAAGGCTTTCACCCGCCATACCGTCGTAGTCGGTATAAATCTGCGGCTGTACTGCTTTGCCGTCTTCTTCATAGCGGACATAGTTTTCTGAACCAATTTCCACCACGTTGTCCGGATATGCTGCATCGCTGTGTTGTTCTACATAGTTTTTGTAGCTTAGGATAGAATCATCGATATTATAAGTTCCGATAATATCTTCAAAATCTTCCATGCTCAGGTTGGTCTGTGCTCCGGATTCTTTGTAAAGCCCCGGATATACCATCCACAGCACAAGTGCCGCAGCCACAAAGACCAATGCCTTTTTCCACACGCCTTTTCCTTTCATAGTAAGCTTTGCCTCCTTGTTTATTGATTGAACGATTCACTAATCGGATAGGTTTTTAAATCCGGCATTTCATCCAGAGTGATTACCGCTTCGTGCTCATATGCCTTTTTCATCATATATTCCTCGGTATACTGTTCGGAAAGCTCTGCTTTCATGGCACTTGTCTTTCTTACAAACTCACCCTGCCAAGTTGCCCACATACCCCACATGGCACCATCCCGCACAGCAAGATCCGGGTCAAAAATACATCCGCATTCGGTCAGGTAAACCATCTTGCGTTCTCCGGAATATCCTGCAACCTCCAGATATTTGGCTATCTGTGAAGTATATACTTTTTCTCCCGGATAAATATCTTCTCCTACAATATCCACATATTCATCCCCCGGATACCAGTCAGCAGCCTGACCGTTCCATACCCAGATTAAATTGTTCAGTCCATATTCATTTGTCAGCTTATCGTAAAGAAGAATCCACAGCTGTTTGTATGCCTCCGGACCGGAAGCGCCCCACCAGAACCAGCCACCGCTCGCTTCGTGAAGCGGACGGAACAGCACCGGAACTCCGGCTTCCTGCAGCTCTAAAAGAGGCTGTGCAATTGCTTCTATGTCTTTCATCAGTGCGTCATAGCCGCTCTGATCCTGACCGTTCATTATCTTCTTTAAATTTAATTTTGTGCTGGAAGTATAGAATGTGCCCCACCACTCCTTGATGGCATATTCTTCCGGCGTATTCCAATGCCACTGAAGTGCCACAATGCCGCCTTTTTCCCAATAAGATTTTGCTGCGGTTGCGGTTACCATGGACGAACCGTGCGACTGGTTCACCGGTGTGTAATCCATCAGATCCATGCCGAGAATTGCCGGTTGCTTTCCGGTAACGTTCTGTACTACCTGCATTTCCTTACCAAGAACTCCTTCGTCGCAGTACTGGCCGGATAAAATCTTTTCGCCATATATATCAGTTAAAAAGCTCATCAGACGCTTTGTCTCGTCGGTGGCATTTGGGTTAATCAGCTTTGCTTCCACCTTATAAAGGTCATCTGGAAGCGGTGCGGACGTCTGTACCGTCATGCGGTCCAGAATAATCCAGCCCCAGGAAACGCCAACAGAAATTTCATGTTCTCCGACAGCAAACCAAACACGTTCAATGGTATCCTCTACATAGTAGGTTTTATCCACATAAATATTTCCCACAGCCTGACCATCCACAGAAACAGGATTTGTTTTTTCACCGCTCGTACTTGCAATTCGGAAAATTAGGTCGTAGAAGCCTTCTTTTTCTACCTGGATTTTAAACACGCATGTGTCGGTTTCTACTTTCTGGAAGCCTTCCACATAGCCCTTGTTTACCTTGACATTTCCGGTAAGATTTGCTTCCTCTGCTTCAAAAACACCTAAAACCTCCGGCACAAATGGTGTTGGCGTTGGCGTTTCAGTAGCTGCCGGTGTTTCTGTCTGCATTGATTTGTCATCCCCCTGATTTTCTGTTGTATTGTTGCATCCCGTCAGAGCTATCAGCCCCAGCAGAAGTGCCATGGAAATCCATTTTTTTCTCATTCTCATGCTCCATTCTCTGGTTGTTGCCGTTTTCGTGCCGGTAACCATTACCGTTTTTCTGCCAAAAAACGTGCAAAATTTTTATTGCCATTCAAGCCGTTTATTTTTGTTCTGGCAGCCTATTTCAGTAACAGTGCCTTGTTTTTATCGATTAATGCACAACGTTGTTTTACACAGTCCGGACTTCTTAAAGGATCTTCCGGTGTCTGAAATACATAATCAACAAGACGTTCTATTGTGGTTCCTGCTACATGAAGCCTTGTGTCGCTGGAAGCATAGTAAATGTAAACCTCACCGTTTTTGCGAGCAATTGCACCGTTTGTAAAAACAACGTTGGAAACATCTCCCACCCGCTCCGTTCCTCTTGGACCGATTAAAAGTCCAGATGGCTCTGCAATTACTTTAGATGGGTCGTTTAAGTCGGTTGCAAATGCATAAATAACATATCGCAGCCCTGCTGCCGTATTTCTTACGCCGTGTGCAATGTGAATCCAACCTTTTTCCGTGCGGATTGGAACAGCACCTGCGCCATTTTTTGCTTCGGTAATCGTGTGGTATTTTCTTCTGCTTGTCATGATTTCTTCGTCAATGACCGCATGAGTGATGTCCTCACATAATCCAAAACCAACACCGCCACCGGAGCCGGTTTCGATAAAATCATCCATTGGTCTTGTATAAAACGCATATTTGCCATTGACAAATTCCGGATGAAGAACTACGTTTCTCTGTTGCGGAGAGCGAAGAGTTACAAGGTTTGGAAGCCGCTCCCATGTTTTTAAATCTTTTGTTCTTACAATTCCGGCTGCTGCCACTGCGGCAGATAAATCGTTGTTTGCCGTATCTTTGCTCTCTGAGCAAAACACTCCGTAAATCCAGCCGTCCTCGTGCTTTGTCAGACGCATATCATACACATTGGTTTCTTCCGGGCAGGTGTCTGGAAGCACTACCGGATAATCCCAGAAGCGAAATCCTTCGGTCGGACTGTCACTTTCTGCCACAGCAAAGAAAGATTTTCTGTCTGCACCTTCCACTCTTGCCACCAGATAGAATTTTCCGTTCAGCTCAATAGCTCCGGAATTCATCACCGCATTGATTCCAAGACGCTCCTCAAAGAAAGGATTTGTTTTTTCATCAATGTCATATCTCCAGAGGACCGGAGCGTGGTCTCTTGTTAAAACTGGGTTGATGTAACGGTCGAAAATACCGTTGTAAAACTGTGTGTCTATGCTGTTTTTCTTAGCAAGCAGCTCTTCCTGCTTCTTTACTTCTTCAAAATACCTTGGATGAATCATGGATTTTTCTCCCATTCCTTTGACTTCTATTCTTTCTTATGCTTTTTTTGCTTCTAACTTTATGTTTTCGCTTTAAACTATTGCCTTTGCGTTTTCTGTTTTTCGCTTTTTTGCTATTGCTTTATTCTTTTGTGCTTTTTGCATGCTTTTTCGGTTTACTTTGCCCTACGGATGATTTCCATACACATTCTGCCGTTATGATATGGGCATTTCCACGGTTCTACGATTGGGCGCACCAAATCCGGATTGCCGTTTTTATCGGTACACCAGAACCATTCGCTGCCTTTTCTTGCATCTGCCACATGCTCTTTGATGAAGTTCCAGATATCCTCGGAAGCCTCTTTAAAGCGTAACTCCTTCGGACGCTTTTCCCAGGCATTGTAAAATCCGACTACCGCTTCAGCCTGCACCCACCAGATTCTTTTTTCATCCACTTTGCCACGCTCGCATTCGTTGGCAAGGGAGTGATTATAATAAGCAGTTTCGTAAATTTTATCTTCCAGGGCTTCGGTGATTGGAGCCAGCTTCTTTTTATAATTTTCATCTCCTAACACTGCCAATCCCCGGTCTACCAGCCACGCCGTTTCAATGTCGTGTCCGTAGGAGTGAAGGTCAATCAGGGAGTTCATGTCATTGTCAAAAAACACCTCCTGACGATGCAGCTTTGGGTTATAAATTTTTGTAGCAATTGTATCCAAAATCCATTTTAAACGCTCTGCCGTTTCCGGACGTCTGGTTACCCGATATAACTCGGTGTAGGCTTCAAACACATGGAGCAGCGTGTTCATGGTGCGGTCTGCCATGACACCGTTTTCGGAAAGCTTGTCGTTGCTGACATTGTAAAATTCCCGGCTCTGGGCTTCCTTGTAGCCATATTCATCACGGCACTTAAGCTCAATTAAACGGAACAAATCGGTTGCCGTCTGTAAGGCCTCTTCTACATGAAATGCGTCGTAATAGGAAGCAAGGGCATATATGGCAAATGCCTGATTGTATGTATGCTTGGTTGTATCCAGAGGTTCCCCGGTACAATCCAGTGACCAGAACACACCGCCCTCCTTACGGTCAAGACAGTGCTCTGTCAGAAACCGGAATGCATGGTCAGCATAAGGTCTGATGCTTTCCTCCTTTAAGGTAAGATATGCATTGGAAAAGAACCAGAGAATACGACTGTTTAAAATACAGCCCTTTTCTGCATTTTTTACTACAGCGAGATCTGTTCCCATAAATCCGTAGAAACCACCATATACATCATCTTTTAATTTTTCCCAGAATGGTAACAACGTCTCTCTTAAGTGCTGTTCCATTTCCATCTTCATTCCTGCCATCATTGCTCCTCCTCGCTTTTATACGCACTCCGCCCTTTTCCTTCAAAAGTTAATTTAATTTTACTACATATTTTGATTTAATCATCACTCTTTCTTGTTTTCAATCCTTGTTTTTTGATTTTTTTGTTCGTTTCTTTGTTTTCAACAAATTTTTACCTTGCTTTTTGTGCACATTGCACAAATTATTGTTTCTTGTTTTGTAAGCAAAACGCCAACTAACTTTCTTTTTAATTAAATTTAAGTTAATTTAACTTGATTTTGTTAACTTAGTGTGCTATTATTATCATGTTTTTTAGTAATATAACCATTTTTCTTGTTAATGCAATTTATACAATTTTGTACGAATATATTATTATTAATTTGTCACAAGGAGGCAACTATGGATTTTGTACATCTTCTTCTGCATGGACTAGCAGAAATACCATCCGCCACAACATCTATGCCTATAACCTATTATTTACCTAAAAATACCACTATAGATGGAGAATTATCCGCTTATTTATTCTACCCTCAGGCTTCCGGGCATATCAGCATGCCTGCCGGGCTTCACTTAAGCTTCCACCCACTGCCTACCTACGGCATTCTTTATGTGACCAGAGGAACCGGACATATCACCTTTGGTACCCGCCAGTATGCCCTGTCTGCCAGCTCTTTTGTGCTATTTGACGGAAAAGAAGGCTTCTCTTTCATGGCATCCACCCCTTTAGAATATGACCTGCTGTATTTTAACGGTTCTCCGGCTCTTTGCTATTACGAGGAGCTGTCCCGCCTGGACGGACTTTACATTTCCACATTGTCCTCCTCGGGCTTAAGCTCCTATCTGCGTCCGCTGCTGCCAAAGGGAACTGCTTTTTTATCTCCTTTTGTATTTCATCGTGTGCTGACCGATTTCTTATCCGAACTGATTGATTACTCCACCGCAGCAGAGCCGGGCGATGCCGTTCCGGATTATCTGCGCCAGCTCCGGGAATATCTTGACGAAAACTTCTTCAAGGACATTTCCCTAGACAGTCTGGAATCCCTGTTTGGTGTCAACCGCTACCGTATCTGCCGCGAATTCCGCGAAAACTTTGAACAGCCGCCGTTACAGTATCTGCACAGTGCCCGCATTGCAAAGGCAAAGGTACTTTTGTCAGAAACTACGCTCAAAGTGCACGAAATCAGCTATCAGGTCGGCTATGAAAACACCAATCAGTTCATCCACCACTTTAAAAAAATTACCGGCTGGACACCCGCTGCCTACCGGGAAAGAAAACGTTAAAAAAAGGAACCGACACATTATCCGATTTTACCCTGCAGTCTGTGTCAGTTCCTTCTTTTTACTTTTTATGCATTTTCACCGATTATTTAAACAGGGGCAACGTTGCTTTCTCTGCTTGTCCGCCTTATCCCCCCTGTTCGTTTTATCTGACCGAAATCTGCTTTACGCTCTTTCTTTCGATAAAACGTCCTTCTATCAAGTGCATTCCTTCACTTGTTCCGTTTCCCATCATTTTTTTAAACAGAAGCTTTACTCCGGTTTCTGCCATTTTTGTCATATTAACCGCATAAGTTGTCAGCGGAATACTGCAAAGTCCCGGATACAGGAAATCATCAAAGCCGACCACGGAAATATCTTCCGGCACACGGTAGCCAATCTGATTTAACTCACGAATGAGCCAGCTTGCACTGTTGTCGCAGTTACATACAAATGCCGTCGGCATTTTCTCCGGCAGCTGAAAATTACGGAAATTATGACGTTCGCTGTCGCGGTCCTCAATTACCCACTCCTCCCGGATTTTTTCTCCATGCTCCATCATGGATTTTATATAACCCAGATAGCGGTCGGTAATGCTCTTGGTTGCCAGCACGGTTCCTACAAAGCCAATGTTTGTATGTCCCTTACCAAACAGATGATTTGTCAGGGTGTAGGTCCCATAAAAGCTGTTGGAAACTACGCAGTCCTCCTTGATTTCCGGCTCGTAAAAATCCACATATACCGTAGGTACCGAATAATGTTCCTTTATCATTTTTAAATATTCTGCTTTTAAACCGCCCAGTACAATCAGACCGTCAATTTTGTTTTCCTTTAACAGTTTTGGTGGAACTGCTGCTTTTTCATCAGCTGCATTTAATACCTCCAGCATAACAAAGCTGTTGTTTTTTACTGCCGCCATGTTGATTTCCTGATACAGCTCCCAATAAAAGGTCTGATATTTTTCGATATAATCCTCCGGCACAACTACACCGATATTAAAGCTTTTAGAACGCTCCTCCTGCTTCGCAACCGGTTTCTGATAGCCTAATTCCTGTGCTAATTTTTTTATTTTATTACGCATTTCATCGCTGACACCTTTCTGGTCGGAAAGTGCCTTGGATACCGTAACTGTGCTGACATTTAACCGTTTTGCAATGTCGGACATTTTTACCGCTTTTGCCATATTTGCCCCCAGTACACTGTGTTGCTTTGCCTGACCGTCTGCCGGCTTTGCTTACACCGTTTCATTATTTTCTGATTTTATAAGCTAATTTTAATTTGTTTTAGCCTCATTAATTTTATGTTAGTTTAAAAAAAGTAAAATGTCAATCCATTTTAATGTATTTTTTTAATCCCGTCTAATGAGTAAAACGGAGAGCTGCTTTAGCAACGGCTGACTGCGTAGCAGGCAGGTTTTACGAATTGTAGAGTGGGCTGAATAGAAAGAAAAGTAACCGTGCATAAAGTGGTTAACCTCTATTTCCAGCTTGGGAGGCTGCCACTTTTGTACACGATTACTTCTCGTTTCAATGCTATCACATACTTTTCACACTTTCGCCAGTACCCCCACCCGGAATTTACAGATATTTCACGAAAGACCCTTAAAAAGCGTGAAAAGTAAAGATTTTGCTTGTTTTATGCTTCAACAATATGAATCAGCTTTGCCTGATTATCGCCCCACATATCTTCCACAAAGATACCGGCATTCATTAACGTGCTGCCAAGGTATGTTCTTTCTTCTCCTTCTATGCGGTACGTTTTTTCCGGTGCCAGCCCCAGAAGCTTTAAGCAGCGGCTGCGCGGATTCGGACGGCGTTTTACCATCACATACGTTGCCAGTGCTTCGGCTTTATCCTTGGAAACTACCATATACGCATCGTAATAGTGGTTTTCCCGGTAAGATGCCATGCGGTAATAATCACCGGTGCGCACTAAGTCGTTGTACTTATGGTACATTGCCGTCTGCTGCGGAATCTGGTTTCTGTCCTCTTCACTGATTTTTGTAATATCCAGCTCATAGCCAAAGGTTCCTGCCAGGGCAACCGCACCTCTGGTTGCGAACGGTGTGGTTCTTCCCACGGTGTGATTTGGACAGTCACTGACATGGGCACCCATTGCCGAAAGCGGGTAAATCAACGCCGTTCCTTCCTGAATTTCCAGACGCTCGATGGCATCCGTGTCATCCGAACACCAGATTTGCGGACTGTAATATAACATACCGGCATCAAAACGTGCACCGCCGCCGGAACAGTTTTCCAAAAGAAGGTTTGGAAACTCCGTAATCAAACGTTCCTGCATACGATAAACACCCAGCACATAACGGTGGAAAATTTCGCCCTGACGCTCCTTCGGAAGTGCAGCACTTGCAATATCGGCAAGTGGACGGTTCATATCCCATTTCACATACTCAATGTTTGCCAGGCGAAGCACCTTTGCCACCTTTTCAAAAATGTAATCTGCCACATCTTCTCTGGAAATATCCAGTACCAGCTGGTTTCTGGCAAGTCCCGGCTCTCTGCCAGGTACAAAAAATGCCCAGTCCGGATGCTCCTCATACAGCTTTGATTCCGGAGAAATCATTTCCGGCTCAAACCAGATACCAAACTTCATGCCAAGCTTGTTGACCTCATCTACCAGATGCTTTAAACCACCCTGCAGCTTTTCCTCATTCACTTCCCAGTCGCCCAGAGCACGATTGTCATCAAAACGGTTGCCAAACCAGCCATCGTCCATGACAAGCATTTCAATTCCAAGCGGTGCCGCCTGCTTTGCAATGGCAAGAAGCTTGTCTGTATTGAAATCAAAGTACGTTGCTTCCCAGTTGTTAATCAGAATCGGACGCTTTTTATCACGGTAATAGCCACGAATCAGATGATTTCTGTATAAATCGTGGAAGCATCTGGACATACCGCCAAGTCCTTCGTTGGAATATACCAGTACGGCTTCTGGTGTCTGGAAATCTTTTCCTGCCGTCAGCTCCCAGGTAAAATCTTCCGGATTGATACCGGTCATCATACGGATGCTGTCAAACTGGCTGCGCTCCTGCAATGTGCGGAAATTGCCGGAATAGATTAAATCCATGCCGTAAACCTCACCGCTGTTCTGAGTTGCCGTTTTTTCAAGAAGTGCCGTAAACGCATGCTCCTGATGACCACCCTCACCACGCAAGGAACGTGACATCTGAATGCCGTAATTGACCGGTGTGCGGTCGATATGACGCTCTCTCGCCCAGCTGCCGTATAAAATAATTTTATCATACTCGTTGTTGTCCAAATCAAACGATGCCGACATTGCCTTTGTTACATAAACCGTTTTGTCAGACTCGTTAATAATCCGTGCATGACGGACTACGGCATCTACATCCTTAAAAATGCTGTAGGACAGTACCACTGCCAGCTTCGCCTCTTTGTCCTCCAAAGTAAGCTCCAGTGTCTCGCAGTCCTCGTCCTTCTCACACCAGGTTGCAGGAAGCCCCGCAAGCTTTTTCTTTCCCTTAAAAATTTCGTGACTGCGATAGGTAAGCTTGTTTGCCCAGTGTCCATCTGCGTCCTCTATGCGCAAAGCACTTTCGCGGAAATCGCCAATTCCATGCGTTGGATATTCCATCGGAAAAGCATCATAAAAGCTCAGACGGTCTCTGGCATTTGTTTCCGGTGTGCGCACACCCTCATAAATACGCATTAAATACGCAAGGTCGGCCTCTTCCAGCTTTTTTCCGTAATAAGCGTGCCCAACAAAGCCTTCTGCATCTACAATTCCAATCACATAGCTGGTATTTTTTGTGTCCAGCTTAAACATCCGTTCCTTTTCAAAATATGTAATTCCCATACCATCCTCCATTCCTTCGTTTAGCAATGTTTTGCGAACAGTGCTATGGTAGCACAGAATAATTATTTTTTCTACAACTTTTTCTTTTCTTTTTTTCGGTTCTCTGTTTTTTTGTCATCAAAAAGGGCATTTTTTTGTTGTACTTTTTTTCAAAATGGAGTACAATAAACTTACCCCATGGGAAAAAATCCCCATGAATAACCTGAAAAGGGGAAATCCATTATGTCATTATCATTAAATCAAACACATATGATTCTGCAACTATTAAGCAATCGTCTTTCCGGTGAACGTGATGTCGTCAAAATCAGCCAGATTCTCAAAGAATTTGAAGCTTCCTTTACCGTTGATATCCCAACGTGGAAATCCGATTTAGAAAGCTATCTTAAAAAAGAGCTTTATGGAAACACCGCCCTCGCTGTATTAAAGCAGTGGCAGTAGGCGTTGCCCACACAAACGACATAAAACTTAAAAAGCCTTATGCCCACAGGAAAGCAGCACAGTAAGCGTTGCCCACATTTACAACAGAACTTCTGCGTTTGTACCATAATAGATATCTTCTCTGCCGGAGAGCATCTGGCAGAGTTTTTCTATTCTGTCCCAGTTGTCATTGCCCATAAATTCATAGCTATGTCCCCAGATATAAAAAATCTGCGGGCTTTCCGGCTCCATGGAAAGAAACTGTTCTGCCAGTTCAAACAGCTTTGGATTATCATGATGGCACGTTGGACGAAACCGCAGCAGGTCGGTCTGCACATCAAAATTGCAGGATTCCCAGACGGTGCGTGCATATTTAAAACCAAGCCGGGAAAGAAGCTCTACCACCTCATCATTAAATGTTCCATACGGATACGCCATGCCTACCGGCTGTTTTCCAAACAGTTTTGTAAGCCCCTCCTTATCCTCTTCCATTTCCTTTCTTGCTTCTTCCGGACTGATTTTTGTCAAATCCTGATGTGTCAGTGCATGTGCAGCAATTTCATGTCCGGCATATGCTGCCACATGCTCTTTTAGGTCAAGACGGTTGACCGGTTTCCCATTGCACTCCCAACCGCCACTCGTTGGTCCCAAACCATAGTTTAAATTAAACGTGCATTTCATACCATATTGATTGAAAATTTCAAGCAGCTTTAAATCCGGTGTCACACCGTCATCATAGCTGAATGTTACTGCTTTTTTGTACTTATTTGTCCAGTTCATAAAAACCTCCTGCATCTTCATTTTTTTACCCAATCAGTACCGTTTTTCCCTCAAACGCAAAGCCGTACTTTTTGATTTTTTCTGCCGGAACGCCTTTTTCCAGAAGGCTTTCTGCGTATTTCTTTTCTTCTATCTGCAAAAGCGCAGCGGCTACGGTTGCTTTTAAATCCTTTTCGTCTTCCGGATCATGCACCTTAAATTCTAAAATATAAGCAAAATCACCACTGTCTTTTTTCTTTGGCTCTAACACCACATCATACCGTCCAAAACCGCTTTCCCGGTTGGAGGTAATATAGTATCGACTCTGTAAGTCTACCATCAAGCCAAGCACAAAACCATGATAAAAGCGCTCCGGCTCGGCAAAGGATGGTTCCTTTCCGGTATCAAAATAGCTGAACGTAGACAATGCCACACGATTCATGAACGTGTTCATTGCTTTAATATCACCCTTCAGCAGTGCCTTGATAAAGTCATTATAGTAAGTGCTGCCATTTTTAAACCAGCTTCCTATCATGCCGTAAAACATCCGGACTACCTCATGGTTGGTCAGGGCAAGCTTGTATTTTGGCATCTCCCATGCTTCGATTTTTCCCTCATCTTCCCTGTCCAGTGCCTTGACGTAACCGCTTGCCAGAAGCAAGCTCCAAATGGCATCCGTATTATGGTCTAACTGGTTATACACAATCTGTTCGTCTAAAGGTGCCTCAATCACCTCGCCGTTTAACAACTGTTCAAACAGCTCCTTGATATCTCCCGGACTTTCCTGCAAAAGCTTCCCCACCAGACCGTTGGAGCTGGTGTTTGCCCAGTAGGTTGTTAAGATTCCTTTGTCAAGAAAGTTGATAATCGACCACGGATTATACATATCCTCTTGTGTTCCGAACACAAAGCCGTCGTACCAGAATTTTACCTCTTCTTTTTTGTCCGAACGCCCGCACTCCTCCAGTGCCGCAAACACTTCTTCTTCGGTAAAACCAAATGCCGTAGCATATTTCTCCGATGTTGTTGTTATCACTTCAAGGTTGTTCAAGTCCGAAAAAATGGACTCCTTGCTGACTCTGGTAATTCCAGTCATTATGGCTCGCCCTAAGCTTGGATTGGTTTTAAACGTGGAATTGAACAGGCTTCTTGTAAAGGCAACCATTTTCTCCCAGAACCCATGTACATACGCCTCCTGCATCGGCGTGTCGTATTCATCCAGCAGGATGATTGGTTTTTTGCCATAATAGCGGTGTAAAAAATCGGACAATTTATTCAAAGCCAAAGTAGCGTCTGTGTTATTTATTTGCAATGATGTCAGTATCCGATGGATATATATTTTGTCAGCCTCCGTCAGTGCCGGACTTTCTATCAAAAAATTAAATTTTATATATAAACTCCGGAGCACTTCACAAATTTTTGCATAAGTATCTTCATAGGTCATTTCCTTCACATTGGCAAAGGACAGCATAATCACCGGATACGTTCCCTGCAAATCTCTATATTTTTCTTCTTCCCAGATAGAAAGCCCCTCAAATAAATCTCCGCAGTCTTTATAATCCACCGAGAAAAATGTTTCCAGCATATTCATGTTTAACGTTTTTCCAAAACGTCGTGGGCGAGTTATCAACGTGACGGTGTCACCACTTTCCCACCATTCTTTAATAAAATTTGTTTTGTCTACATAAAAATAATTGCCTTTTCTGACTTCTTCAAAGCTCTGTATTCCGATTGCTACCGTTCTTGCCATGCTTTGCTCCTTTCTACCTGCGTTATACTAATCTCCATTCCGGAGCTTTTTTTCACACTACTATATCAAAAAATCCGCTATACCATTTACTTATAGTATAACGGATTTTGGAGCAAATTACAAACAGAAAATAGCAGGCTCATCATGTTCAAACAAACGTTTCTCCGGCAAATGCCTGACAAGCGTCTGTTCTTTTTGATGTTTTAAATTAAACTTTCCTATAAATCAGGAAACCAAATACCTACTCCACCTTCAGCACGCCCACCGTTTCTTCCATCTGGGCGGCTTTTTCCGAAAGCAGTTCTACGCTCTTGCGCAGTTCTTCTACCAGTCCCTGCTGTATTTTTGCATTATCATCCACCTGCATCGTATTCGCACTTGTTTCTTCGGAAACTGCCGAAATATTCATTACAGAATTGACCGCTTCTTTCTTTACATCCTCCATGAACAGCATTCCTTCGGTTATTTTTTTCAGGTTATCGACCATTTGCTTTACCCGCTCGTTCACTTTATGAAAAGCTTCCAGCGTACTATCCAGCGATGCATTCTGGGATGCAACTATGCTTCCTGCCTGGTTGGCAGCTTCCACCGTCTGCCCTGCCTGTGCCTGAATTTTTCCTACAATGCCTCCAATTTCACTTGCTGCTTCTCTGGACTGGTCTGCCAGCTTCCGGATTTCCTCTGCAACCACAGCAAAACCGCGTCCGGCCTCTCCGGCACGCGCTGCCTCGATGGAAGCATTCAGAGAAAGAAGGTTCGTCTGCGAAGCAATATCGTTGATAATATTGGCAAATGCTCCAATAGACTTTGTCTGCTCGTTTAACGAGGTAATATCCGAGCAGATGGCATGGGTAATTTCCTCTGTTGCCTTTGATTTCTCGTGAAGTTCATCAATGATTTCCAGTCCATTTCCAATCGCAGTCTTCGTATCTTCGGAAATCCGGGTAATTTCCTCCGAATAACCGGATACCGCTTCAATCTGTCTGGACAACTCGGTAATCTGCAGCACGCATTCCTGAGCATCCTCTGCCTGAACGGAAATCCCCTGCTCAATTTCACCAACCGCAGTGCTGATTTCATCACTGGACTGGATTAATGTTTCTGTATGTGCACCAACCTGTCCTGTTACCGCAGAAACAGTTGACATAACCTCTTTTACCTGCGTTATCAGTGTGCGGATGCTTTCCGTCATGCGGTCTACATTTCCTGCAATCTGCCCAAGCTCATCCCTGCTTTTTGCCGGCTTGCCCGAAGTAAAATCGCCTCCGGATACCTTTTCCAGCCTTTTTGTCACCATCTTCATGCCACCATTCATTGTATGGGCAAGGAAAACACAGATAGCAACCGCAAGCACAATAGCAATTGCTATCAGCAACAGAGTTGTTGTCTGTATTCTGGCTGCAGATTCCATCAAGACTGCTTCAGGGATAAAAGATGCCAGCATTGCTCCGGTATCACCTAAAACAGAATAAGCAAACACATAGCTTTTTCCCTGCCAGGTCGTATGTAAAAAGCCTTCTGACTGCCCGGAGGTAATTGCCTGCTCGTACACTTCCAGTTCACAAAATACCGGAATTTCTCCTTCATTCTGTCCATCCGTACCGCCACAATAGGTTGTTTCATTGCCGTCCGGTGCCACAAAAGAAGCATAGCTTCCCGCACCCTTATCCAAATCCAGTAATGAATTATAAACCACGGAACGGTCAATATCCACAACAAAAACCATGTTACCACTTTTCATTCCAACCTTGCGCCACAAACTGATCGCATAGTTTGTGGATTTAAAGTTTTCTTCCTTGGCAACTACAGCTTCATCCAAATAAGTATGACGGCCAAGATACCCAAACTTTTCCTGGGCTGACAAGATATTGCTACCCTCCGCACTTGCGGCAAATTCTGAAAAATAATTATCGGCTATCGGCAGCGGAGTTGTACTCAGCCCTATGGTTTTATCAGTGAAAAAGTATAAATGATATACAAAATCGGAAATCTGCTTTAAATTTCTGATTTTACTCTGTATTCTTGTTTTTGCTTCTTTCTGATCCTCCGTCAGATTACCATAATCAATGTTGGATGCCAGATAAAAATTCATGGCATCATCATCCGTCATGATTTCTATCATACGGTCACTGACCTGTTCCAGACCAAGTTCGATATAGTCGCCCTTTGCCTTTACGGTTGTTACCAAGGCACTTTCTGCCTCTTCCACCAGCATTTCTTTTGCCGAAGAATAGGACATGATACCCTGCACCACAATCATCAGGATTAACAGTACAAAGGCAATCACGGTTTTTGTAATCAGACTGTCAAACAGTCCGGATTTTCCGGTATTCTTAACTCTCCTCTTTTTTTCCGGTTGATATTTTCTCTGCTTCTTCGCTTTTTTTTCTGCCCTGCTGCTTTGTTTCATCTTTTTCATAAACTTTCCTCCTGTTGACATTTAGGTACTCTCGGAATGTTTCCTTCAGAAAATTCCATGAGTACATATTTTATTTCAGCGAAAAATATAGTTTTCTTGTTCCCTGTTAAGGGTTCTTGTTTTCTGTGTATAGAACAAAGAAAGGTTATTTTTCAGTGACAGAAGTTCATCAGCACTTTCAAAATAACCTTTCTTTTTATAATTTTTACCCTCTCACGTTCCCCAAACGCTTCTACCTCCGATACAATACCTTCTCTTAATGTATCGTTCGACTATATTCTATCATTTTTATGCATTTTTGTCAATTCAAACATTCCATTTCTCTATTTTTTAGTGATTTTGCACAAATTTAAGTCAGAAAATTATAACTTATGACGAAGAAAATAAACGGATATGTCATCATAAATGATACCGTCGAACAAAACAGCTTTCCTCTTACCGAACGCCAATCGCCGTTCGATTCCACGGATTATCCTGTGTACCATCTGCTGATAGAAGGCGGTGAAATCGTGGATATTCAGGAACAGTATGAAACGTAAGGGTTCGATTTTATAACACCTAATTTACTACCTGCAGTACCTTTCTGACTGCTTCCGACTGCATCAGCAGCCACATCTTCTCATTTCCACATTCAAATTAAAATACAAGTCATTTTGAAAAATCCAATCTTTTGACTCTTTTTTTCTGTATATATCAATCATTCTTTGCCACTCCTTCAAACAGCTTCTTGATTATTGATAATTGTAACGTATTTGGCATTACGTTTCAAGCAAATTTAAACCTGCACCTATCTCTTTTCAATCATCAAATGATGAAAAAACGCAATCTCCTTATAGCCATCCATATCCGATACCCGCATCTCGATTTCCACCATTTTATCCTGCCAGTCAGCGTCTTTCTGTATTTCCTGATTTTGCTGCATATCCCAGAAAGTTCTCATCCCCAGTATCTTCGTAATCGCAAGTTCCGGACACCATTTCTCAATATCTGCATCCTCATAGTAACGAATTGCTCCGTACCTGGAAGCCATTCCGTCATTACCATCAAGCAGACTATGGGCATGCTCAAAATCATTTAAAAGTACCACCATCTGCATAACCCGTCCTGCACGATTATGTTTCACGATGGAAAGCTTTCCGTCAGGTTTTAAAATCCTCGCAAACTCCTTAACAATATCCTCCCTGTCTTCAGCGTACTCCAGAACATTGTGACAGATAATCCTATCAAAAGTCTCATTCTCAAATTTACGCAATTCCCCGGTGCTGCCGATAATTTGCGTATACCGGTTGTCTGCCCACCTTGTCTTTATGCTGTCTTCATCCGGTTCGATAGCGGTTACCTCGTTATGCTCTGCCAGATAATTGGCAGTTACTCCGATACCACTGCCAAAATCAAGGATCTTCTTATCTCGAATTTCTCCTAATTGTTTCCATACCATTCGCTTCATGAGACATTCCCACGGTTGTAAATCTGTTATTTTATGCATCGTACCAGCTCCATTTCAATGATTCACGCTTTATACCAAACCGGTATATTTATTCTAAAATAATTCGTCCTTTTCATTCTTCTTTCTTACCTTTTTAGAATACTACAATATACGTTCCTTTTCAACGAACTTTCGCAATTTATCACAATATCTCCCATAGGAAGTTTTTTAATATATATACCTTTAACCTCTGCCATTGTTTTTCCAACTTCCAAGTAATTTACAATTCTATAATACCAATTTAAAAGACTCGAGTTTATAATACCAAGCAGATAATATAAGTCAACGGCTAAATTCTGCTCTAATGGATATATTGAATGTAATGTATTATTGCTAGCATTTCCTTTATCATATGTTGCAATTAAACAGTCACGAGTTTTTAACACGCCGTGAGCAATTTTCTCCTTGAGTTTTAAAAAAAACTGTGGTAGAATCATAGTTGATATTGAAAAAGGCAACGATCGTGTAGGCTTGTTCTTTGACAGCCACAGATGCTTATACTTTTTTCAGAGAGAAGGAGTCATCGGCTGAAAGCTCCTTTAAGGTAAGGTAAGCATTGACTTTCCCACGGGAGCCGCAGCCGTAAACCACAGGTAAAACACATCTCAAGCGTTTTACCGGATGCAGTAGCCGCTGACGATTCATGCACGTTACGCATGGTAATGAGAGTTTTTTACGTTCACAGAAGGTTTCGCAGGATTTTTCTCAACTGCTGTTCCCCTGCTGTCCGCTTCTGCTTGACGTAAAAAGAATCTGGGTGGTACCGCGGAAAAATTTCGTCCCTTGCATGTAATTGCAAGGGACTTTTTGTATTCCAAGTAAAACAATGAGCTGCTTTAGCAGCGGCTGACAGCTCAGCTGGCAGGTTTTACGAATGCGAGGGGCGGGGGCTGAATAGTTACTACCTTATCCTATTAAACCTCATATAAGCAAATACACAGGAGTCAAGCTTGCTTGCATTTACACGCCAAAGAACACGACACGTTATAAAAAAGAAAGGAACAAAGAAATGAACACAAATTTAGAACAGATTAAGCAGGAAATTCTTGCAGGAGCAGATGCACTTGCTTCCTCCAAGGATGTATACGAATTCCGGAAAAAATATTTAGACGGCAAAACCGGAAAAATCGGTCTTTTAATGAAAGAAATGAAGAACCTTGCTCCGGAGGAAAGAGCCGCTTACGGAAAGGGTGTCAACGAGTTAAAGGAATGGGCACTTGGATTTTTGTCCTCCCTTGACGAAAAGATGAAGGCACAGGAATTACAGAACCGCTACGAATCTGAAAAGATTGATATTTCCCTGCCGGCACAGACCGTTCCGGAAGGCAATTTACACCCTATCACCTTAGTAAAAAATCAGATTATCGACATTTTTGCAGGCATGGGCTTTGAAATTTACGAGGGCACGGAAATTGAAACGGACTACTACAATTTCACCGCCTTAAATACGCCGCAGGATCACCCGGCAAGAGACATGCAGGATACTTTCTATCTGTCTCCGGAATTCCTGCTCCGCACCCAGACCTCGGCAGGTCAGATTCACGTTATGGAAAACAAGAAGCCGCCAATCAAGATTTTATCTCCTGGTAAGGTATTCCGTTCCGATGATGACGCTACCCATTCTCCGATGTTCACCCAGATGGAGGGTCTGGTCGTAGACAAGGGCATCACCCTTTGCGACCTGCAGGGTATGTTAGACGAATTTGTAAGAAGAATTTATGGGGAAGGCACAAAGACACGGCTGCGCCCATCCTATTTCCCATTCACCGAGCCATCCGTAGAAGTGGACTGCTCCTGCTTTGAATGCGGCGGCAAGGGCTGTAAGCTTTGTAAGGGAACCGGCTGGATTGAAATTCTTGGTGCCGGCATCGTAAACAACAAGGTGCTGGAAAACTGCGGCATTGACCCAAACGTTTACAGCGGTCTTGCCTTTGGTATCGGTATTGAGCGTACCGCCATGTTAAAATACGGCATCAACAACATCAAGCACCTGTTTGAGTCCGACTTAAAGGTACTCGGTCAGCTAAATGACAAATAATAGTAACTATTCAGCCATATATAAGCAAATACCAGGATGCATGCTTACTTGCTAAACTGGATACTTTGCTTATATATGGGCGATTAGCACCACGCCACCCACATGAGTAAAATAATAGGCTGCTTTAGCAGCGACTGACAGCACAGCTGGCAGATTTTACGAACGGTGGTGTGGGCTGAATAGTAACCTGCAAAAATAAGGAAAGGAATACGGTTTCCACAACAAGAACCGTACAAGGGGAAATAAAAATGTTAACACCATTAAGCTGGTTAAAAGATTATGTAGACATTAACATTACACCACAGGAATTAGAAGAAAAGCTGTTTTCCTGCGGATTTGAGGTAGAAGAAGCATATGAGGTTGGTAAGGACATCAGCAAGGTAGTCGTAGGTCATGTACTGACCTGCGAGGCAATTCCGGAAACACACCTGCATGTCTGCCAGGTAGACTGCGGCGAACACGGACAATTCCAGATTTGCTGCGGTGCCGACAACGTGCATGCAGGTGGAAAATTCCCAACCGCACTGGTAGGCGCCACCGTTTACGCCACCGCCAAGGATCACAAAACCATAGAGGGCGTTATGACAATTGGCAAGGGCAAGCTGCGTGGCTATGAATCGTTTGGTATGCTCTGCTCCGGCGCAGAGCTTGGCGTTTCTGAAAATATGTATCCGGGTGCCGGCTACAACGGTCTTCTGGTTCTGCCGGAGGATGCACCAATTGGTGCTGATGTCAAGCCGATTCTCGGTCTGGATGACTGGATTTTTGACATTGCCATCACGGCAAACCGTCCGGACTGCCAGAGCATCTACGGCATAGCAAGAGAAGTGGCAGCCGTGCTGGAAACGGAAGTAAAAACTCCGGCACTGGATTATACCGAATCCGACATTACGATTCCGGATTTTAAAGTAACCGTAGACTGTCCGGAGCTTTGCCCTCGTTACAGTGCGCACTATGTTACTGATGTCAAAATTGCAGAATCCCCTGCCTGGATGAAACGCCGTCTTGCCCTGGTCGGCATTGACGCTATTTCCAACGTAGTCGATATCACCAACTACATTTTAAAGGAACTTGGACAGCCGATGCATGCCTTTGATTACTCCACCTTGGAAGGGGATGCCATCAACGTGCGCCGTGCAACAGATGGAGAAAAGATTGTCACTCTGGATGAAACAGAACTGACCCTCACCTCCGAAAATATGTTAATCTGTGACGGTGTCAAGCCGGTTGCTTTAGCCGGTGTCATGGGTGGTTTAAACTCCGAAATCCGTGAGACCACAAAAAATGTCTTATTCGAATCTGCAAAATTTGCCAGAGACAATATCCGAAGAACCTCCCGTTCTGTCGGCAAGTCCTCCGATTCCAGCTCCCGCTACGCAAAGGGTGTGGACGAATACGCAACCGTTATGGCATTAAAGCGTGCCCTGCACTTAATCGAAGAACTTGGCTGCGGTAAGGTAGCAAAGCTTCATGTAGATGTCAATACCGGAAACAGCGTAGAACCAAAGCAGCTTACCGTCAGCATTGACAAAGTAAATCAAGTGCTTGGCATCACGGTTCCGACCGAGGATATTCTCCGCATTATGACAAATTTAACCTTTAAACCTCAGATAAACGGTGACGAACTGGTTCTTCAGATTCCGGCATTCCGCGAGGATATGGAATCCTATCAGGATGTGGCAGAAGAAGTTATCCGTCTGTATGGCTATGAACACATCGTGCCAAGCTTCCTGCCAAGCGCAAGAGTAACCGCTGGCGGCGAAACCATGCAGCAGAAGGCAGAAATGCGCTTAAAGAAGGCACTGTGCGGTGTTGGTGCTTATGAATGCATCCACTACTCCTTCTTCTCTCCATCCGACCTGGATTTATTGAAGCTGCCTGCGGATGCACCGGAGCGTCATGCCATCCGTCTGATGAATCCAATCAGCGAAGAATTGTCCTTAATGAGAACCACACTGGCTGCTTCCATGATCAACGCCGTAGTCCGCAACCAGAAAAAAGGTAATCTAGAAGGCAGATTATTTGAAATTGCCAAGAAATTCATTCCGGGAGAACTTCCGTTAACTGCATATCCAGACGAGCGTCAGACGCTCTGCGTGGCACTGTTCGGACAAAATGAATCCTTCTTCACCATGAAGGGCGTGGCAGAAAAAATTGCAAGCGTACTGCATGTGGAATTTAAGTATGCAAACACACAGAATACGTTCCTGCACCCATACCAGACTGCTTCCGTTTCTGTTGGGGACGAGGTCGTTGGTTACTTTGGTAAGCTCGCCTATGATATTTCGGATGAATGCGACCTGCGTATGCCGATTTATTTAATGGAGCTTGATCTGGAACAGCTTTCCAAGTGGTACGGCAACAAGGCAATGTTCACTCCGCTACCAAAATTCCCGGAAGAACAGCGTGACCTTGCCATTGTAGTAGACAAGGCTGTTACCTGTGGTGCGCTTGAAGACACAATCAAGGAATCCTGCAAATATGTCACCTCCATCCGCCTGTTCGACATTTTTGAAGGCACACAGCTTGGCGAAGGCAAAAAGAGCATGGCATTTAATGTGGTATTCACACCAAAGGATGAGGAATTTGGTTCTGATTCCGTGGATGGATTTGTAAAGAAGATTTTGAAGAATATGAATAAAAAATTTGGTGCAGAATTAAGAAGTTAATCGCCAGAGTTTTCACAAAATAAGAATTTAGAAAATCCCATTTTCGTATTCGACCGCTTTTTCTGACAACCGCTCGCCCCGGGTGGACAAAGAAAACTTCCTTTGTCCACCGAAATGCGAACATTCGTCAGTTGAAAGACCGGATACCTGAAAATGGGATTTTCTCATTCTATGCATTACGCAATACCTTAGCAAAAAAATCCTTTCATCAGAAGCTCCAGAGCTTCCTGATCGTTTCGTCCCATCAGCTCTCTTGCAGAATGCATGGCAAGAATTGGCACACCGATATCCACCGTTTTCATCGGAAGCCAGCCGGAAATCACCGGACCAAGTGTACTGCCTCCGGCAATATCTGAGCGGTTGGCATATTTTTGATACTTTACACCATGCTCGTCGCAGATGCCCTGAGCAATGGCAACCGCCTCCGTATCAAACGTATAACGCTGATTGCTGTTCAGCTTTAACACAATACCTTTGTTAAAGTACGCCTGATTGACCGGGTCATATTTTTCCGCATGGTGCGGATGCACAGCATGAGCAACATCCACGGAAAACAAAAAGCTGTTCAAAATACTGTCCGTCAGGGCATTTTTTTCAAAGCCGAGTGCCTCATAAATTTTTTCCAGTATCATCTGAAGCAGTGCCGAATCCGCACCCTGCTTGGAACGGCAGCCAACCTCCTCATGGTCAAACAAAGCAACTATGTTAATGCCGTCCTTACGCATTCCCGCACTGATACCGGAAAGCAGTGCAAAACAAGAGGTCAGATTATCCAGACGCGGTGCGGAAATCATTTCCTCGTTCACACCTATATAGCAGCCGGTTTCATACGCATACACATATAAATCAAAGTCAAGAATTTCTTCCGGCTTTACCTGACACTCCTTTGCCAGAAGCTCCAGAAAATAATTATCCTTGTTCATGCTTTCCTCAAACAAACCAATAATCGGCAGCATATCAGATTGCTTGTTCAGTTCAACGCCCTCATTTACTTTGCGGTTAAAATGAATTGCCAGATTTGGAATGGTAGCAACCGGGCGGGCAAAATCCACTAGCCTGATTTCCGGGTGATATGCATCCTCACCTTTGAGTGCCACACGACCTGCCACAGACAGCGGACGGTCTAACCAGGTGTTTAAAATCGGTCCGCCGTAAATTTCCGTATCAATTTTTAAATAGTTTGAAGGAGTCATTTCTGCCTTTGGCTTAATGTGGAGACACGGATGATCGGTGTGGGCTGCTGCCACATGAAATGCCTGATGCTCCGTTGCCTCCTCCCCGATGGTAAAAGCAATCAGGGACGTACTATATGCTTTAATATAATATTTTCCTCCTTTTCTGATGTCAAATGCCTTTCCTAAAGCAAGCTCAGAAAAGCCCTGCTCCTGTAAATACTCTGCTCCGGTCTGTACCGCCTGATGTGGGGTCACCGCACGATTAATGTATTGCAGTAAATCCATGGTTGTTTCCTCCCTGTTTTTTAATATACTCTCAGAATGCTTTCTTCAGAAAATTCCGAGAGTACATTTTTAAGTCTTTTGATATAGTTATACAAAAATTTGTCTTAAAAAGCAAGGTTTTCAAATGGAATTGTTTCATTCGCATCTTTTGAAATTACTCTCGCCCGGCTTCCCTCCCACCTTTGAACATAATCTGTAATCGGAACAGGTGAGAGTATTTCCCAAAAGATAAAAAATATTGATTTTGGGAAATATAAGTGGAAAACTTGGGAGGCTGTCGGAGCGTGAGGGATTGAAAAATGGGGAAACTGATAATTTGGGATCCGTTGAAAAAATCACGATTTTGTGATATCATAAAAAAAATAATGAGACGAAGGTTGAAATAATGGCAGTTAGCTATAGAAAAGAGAGTTGGGAAAACTTTGATAAAGCCATCTCCCGAGCAAGGGAGCACACAGACCTGTTAAGGACTATATTATACTGTTTTATTGGACCGCTCCGGAATGAGGATCTTTATGGACACAAACTATTTTAATACCAGCCGTAACCTGGTTCTGCAACGGCAGGAGCTTCATACCCAGGGCATCGGCACGCTTGGCGAAAAAACCGTACACAGCACGTTAAAGCAGTATCTTTCCAGAGATTTATCCTGTCAGGAAATCAAAATCGGAAGTTATTTTGCGGATGTCTGTGTTGGAAATCACATTTTTGAAATCCAGACCAGACAATTTAACAAGCTTCGCTCCAAACTAGATTTTTTCTTGAAAGACCATAAGGTTACCGTGGTTTATCCGGTCACAAACACCAATTACCTGCGCTGGGTCACCCCGGACACCGGAGAAATCACACCGCCGAAAAAATCCACACGCAGGCAAAATCCCATGCAGGTATTTGCCGAGCTGTACCGCATCCGCCCTTTTTTGTCACATCCAAACTTTTCTTTAAAAATTGTACTGATGGACATGGAAGAATACCGGATGTTAGACGGTTACGGCAAAGAAAAAAAGAAAGGAGCGACCAAATGTGACAAATTTCCTTTGTCACTTGTGGCAGAATATGATATAGAAGCTCCAAAGGATTATATGCTGCTGCTTCCTGCCGAGCTTCCTGACACTTTTACTTCCAAAGAATTTGCCCGGATGGCTAAAATTCCACAGGGGCTTGCGCAGACTGCCCTCCTGCTACTTTCCGAGCTCGGCATCGTTTTTCGGACAGGCAAACAAGGAAATGCTTTCCTGTATGAATTGAAGGAATAAAAACAGTCTTTTCTTCCTGTAAAAAATATGATATACTCGTTGACAGCAAGGTATTTTTTACAAATTTGTTAACTGGTTCGAAACACACTACAAAGAAAGGCTTGTGTGAAAGAATAGTCTGATGAGCTGTTGTTTCGCGACAATCCGCTTAGAAATGAGGTTTACCATGAAAAAAACAAAACGCCTGATGTTGGGGTGCATCACTACGTGTTGTCTTTTTACTGTTGCCATGCTGGTAGGGACATTTATGCAGCCACCGGTCAGCACAACCGGCAGCTATTCCGACAAGCTTCTCAGCCATCCGGAAAACGCTTCCCTCACACCTGAAGCCCTAGACTCCGATGCAACAACGCCGACACTTAGTCCGACTTCAACGCTTAGTCCAACTCCAACACTTAGTCCAACTCCAACACTTAGTCCAACTCCGACGCTCAGTCCGACTCCAACACTTAGTCCGACTCCAACGCTCAGTCCGACTCCGACGCTTAGTCCGACTCCGACACTCAGTCCGACTCCGGCACCATCTGCATACGTTCCGAAGTTTACAATTTCGGATGTTTCCAGCAGTTTAAACATTCGCACGGGTCCGGACACTTCCTATAACATTATAGGTAAGCTTTATAAAAACAACGTTGCTCTCCTTTTGGGCGAAGAAAACGGCTGGGCAAAAATTTCCTCCGGCTCCGTCACAGAGGGCTACGTCAGCATGAAATATCTCATGCCGACAGAAGATATTGTCGAATATTGCGACACGGAACATCTGATTACTTCCCATATTACTGCGAGCGTTTTAAACGTCCGATCCGGTCCTGGAGTCTGGTATGATTCCATAACACAGGTTAAAAAAGGGGACTCGTTCCCAACGCACCTGAAAAAAAGCTATGAGGGATGGATTGCCATTGAACTGAAAAACGGCACCATTGGATATGTTTCCGAAGAATATGTAAGCTTTTCTTTCGAGCTGGAATATGGACTTTCTCTGGAAGAAATCAAACAGCGTGACCTGCAAAAAGCCATGGAGGAAGCCATGGCAAAGCACCAGATTCATTCTGTTGCAGAAACAACCCGTACACCGGTCACCATGACAGAAGATGAACTTTACCTGTTTGCCACCGTAATTTATACCGAGGGTGGCGACCAGGGCTATGAGGGAATGCTGGCTGTTGCCAACGTTATCTTAAACCGCATGGAAAACGGGCATTGGGGAACTACATTAGAAGAAGTCCTTTTTGCACCTGGACAGTTTGCCGGTGCCAGCCAGTACCTGATTGAACGTGCCCAGAAAAGAGGCATTCCGCAGCAGTGCTATGATGCCGGAAGAGAAGCTCTTGCCGGACGCAACAACATTGGTGACTTTCTGTTTTTCCGCACAACCGACAGTGCATTCCGTGCCAACGATTACAGTACTTACACCTTGTTTTACATTTTAAACGGACATGTATTCTATAAAAAGAACTGGTAAAAAAAGGAGCATACCTCCCGGTTTTCTGCCGACAGGGTATGCTCCCTTTCTTTTCGGATAATTCATTTTTACTACGACAAAACGGATTCCTCCATAGCAGTTTCCAGCACTGTTTCCTCGCTCAAAACACTCTGCTCGTCCAGCACCATGCCATACATTGCCTTTAGTTCCATATCAAATTCTTTTTCATCCTCTTCTTCACCGGAATAACGTTTGATTTCTTCGTTAATGGCAAGCATCTTCTGGTCCAGGAACGCTACCAGGTCAGCACATTCCTTTAACTCGCGGCGAATATTTTCCGGCGCATTTCCTTCAAATTTATAATACATTTTATGCTCTAGGCTTGCCCAGAAATCCATGGCAATGGTGCGTATCTGGATTTCCACCTTTGTATTTACCATCGTATCCGCAAGAAAAACCGGCACCGAAACTATCATATGATAGCTCTTGTATCCGTTTGGCTTTGGATTTTTAATGTAGTCCTTTATTTTCAACACGGTTACATCCGACTGTTCGGAAATCATCTTGGCAATGCGGTAAATATCAGAGGTAAACGAACAGATGACACGAATGCCGGCTACGTCATTTATGTAACGTACAATATTTTCCACTGTAATATCACATTCACTGCGCCTTAACTTTTTTGCAATACTTTCCGGCGATTTAATACGACTTGTCATATGCTCAATTGGGTTATACTGATGTTTTATTTTGAACTCGTTGTTTAGGGTTTCCAGCTTCGTATTGATTTCCCTTAAACCGGCATCATAAATTAACTGCATACGTTCCCATTCTTCTGAGGTATTTCGAAGCTCCCCATACAAATCCGGGAGTGTTACTTCACTATACATTTTTGCTCAAATCCTTTCTCTCTCATCCGTAATTCCGGATGCATACCTTTTTTCCTGATGCTCTTAGCTTAGCACAAATTTGTGTCAAAATTTTAAACAAATGGCATTCTTAATCAATTTTTAAGCTTTTTATAGAAATTATTAACATTTTTCATTTCTAATTTTTTCTGTCATTTCATGAATTGTTTTTATTTTTGACACAGTTCTGCCCTAAAATTATTGCAAAATCGGACTTGCAACAATTTATTGTAAAAGGAGAACAAAAAATGCATAAAAAACACTGGTATATATACCTGATTTCCATGCTGTCCGCACTTGCTCTGCTGCTGACCGGTTGTGGAAAAAAAGAAAAAGAAAATCCAAATTTCAATCCAGAAAACTATTTATCCGGATTACATTACGCAGTAATCGAAATGGCAGACTACGGTTCCATCTATCTGGAACTCAATGCAGATGTTGCTCCTGCCACCGTAACAAATTTTGTAAATCTGGCAAACGACGGTTTTTACAATGGGCTCACGTTTCACCGCATTATTGTCGGCTTTATGATGCAGGGCGGTGACCCGGCGGGCGATGGCACCGGCGAGTCGGAATTTACCATTCCAGGCGAGTTTGTTTTAAACAAGCATAAAAACTCCATCAGCCATGTTCGCGGAACAATTTCCATGGCAAGAACCTCAGACTATGACAGTGCTTCCTCCCAGTTTTTCATTGTGCAGGAAGATAATACCGATTTAGACGGCTACTATGCAGCATTTGGCCGGGTTATTTCTGGCATGGACATTGTAGATGCCATCTGTATCGTTACAGATGTTGAAGACTCCAACGGTACCGTTTTAAAAGAAAATCAGCCGGTAATTGAGTCGATAAAAATAATTGATGCTGCAGATGCTGTGTATGACACCGAGGTTGAGCTTCCAATAGTCGAGGAAGATCGGCCGGAAGCTACCGCAGTTCTTTCCTTTACCATGGTAAGTCCTTCTTCTGTGGAAGACCTCACATTCTCCGATACGTGGGAAGTAACTGCTGGCGGAAAAACCTTCCTGCTTTCCTCCTCCACGGACCTTTTATCACTTGGTCTTTACTCTGCTGATATTTCCAAGGGCCTGGAATATGGGGATGATGACCTGCTGGCAATCACAAATGATTTGGCAGCCAATGATGCCATTCTTATCCAGCTTACCGTACCGGACGAAGCATTTCCGTCCTTGCTTCTGGCAGCAGAAGAACACAATGGTGCCATTTCAAGATATCTTCTTTACTACAATGAACTTGACAGCGGCGCATATCTCGTTCCAATCTTTGAATAAACAGGGAGAACACCATGACCGACCTTGCAATAAAGCCTTTTCCCAAAAAACATAAAAAAGAATATTGCGTAGAAGTTCCCGGTTCCAAAAGCATTACCAACCGGGCGCTTCTGCTTGCCGCTCTGGCAAACGGAAAAAGCACCCTCTCAGGAGTGCTTTTTTCTGATGATTCCAGACATTTTTTATCCAGCCTGATTTCTCTTGGTTTTCATGTGGAAATTGAAGAAGCACAAAAAAAAGTTACCGTATACGGCGAAGGGGGACACATTCCAAATCCGGAGGCTTCCATACAGGTTGGAAGTGCCGGCACTGCCGCCAGATTTTTAACGGCTTTTTTAGGGATTTCCCAGTGTCAGTGCCGAATTGATGCTTCCGAACAGATGAAAAAACGCCCGATGCAGGAACTTTTTTCTGCCCTTTCTTCCCTGGGAAGCTCTTTCTCTTTCCCGGAAAAAGAAAATTTTCTTCCTGTAAAATTTTCAAATAATTTTCCACTGACTGCAACCGAAGTCACTGTGGATATTGACAAAAGCAGCCAGTTTTTAAGTGCACTCTTAATTTCTGTCTGCCTGTTTTCCAACGACTTTACCGTGCATATTACCGGAACACACGGCATGGCATATATTGACATGACCATTGCAATGATGAAGCAGTTTGGTGTCCTTGTAAAAAAAAGAGATGCTTCCACCTTTTTTATTCCGGGAGGTCAGTCCTATACCGCCAGAGATTATTTTATCGAACCGGATATGTCGGCTGCCTGCTATTTTTACGCCATGGCACCACTTCTTGGCATCACCATGACGGTTCCTCATATACCGGAGCAGTCCCTTCAGGGCGATGTGCAGTTTCTCACCATATTGCAACAGATGGGCTGCCGTGTTTCCTATGATGCCTGCGTCGGCAGCTTTGTTGTTTCCGGAAATGACGATGGCACGTTTTCCGGTGTCAATGCAAATCTTGCTTCCCTTTCCGACCAGACTATGACCTTGGCCGCCATTGCCCCTTTTGCAAACACAAAAACCACCATCACCGGCATTTCTCATATCAAATATCAGGAATGCGACCGTTTTCATGCTATTTTAACAGAGCTTCGCCGTATTGGCATTGTCTGCCGTGAAATTTTAAAGGGAGACGGCATCGAAATTGACCCCGGCACCCCTCATTCTGCCGCCATAGAAACTTATGATGACCACCGCATGGCAATGGCCTTTTCCCTGCCCGGCCTGCGTATCGACGGCATTGTCATAAAAAACGCAGAATGCTGCAAAAAAACATTTGAAACCTATTTTCAGGTGCTGGAAACTCTTTATTCCAATCCTTAATGCTTTTTAAAAAAGAGAACATACAACTATTTTCTTTTTGCGCAAGTGCGTATCCAAAGCGGAGCGTTTTTCTGTAATAGGAAATCGCAATTTCCTATTACAGAAACAAAGAGAGGGCTCACACGCCCTCTCCATCAAACTCCGGTATAAAGCTTTCTTCTGCGGTTTCGCCCTCCTGGACGAAGCCGTTTTCTATGCCAAGTTCTATGGCATAATCCACAATTTTTTCATATTCTGCCTCAGTTATCCTCCGATTTAACTCCGGATAATCCACAACATGGGGAAGCGGGGTATACTGGTTCATAATACTGATAAAAACGTTATCACCAAACGTTTCATATACATAACGCAGTACTGCCCTTGAATCCGCCTCACAGCCTGGAAGCAGCAGATGTCTTATAATAATACCTTTTTTCAACATACCGCATTCATCAAACACCGGTTTTCCTATCTGTCGAAACATTTCCGAAAGTGCGGCTTTTGCCACCTGTGGATAATCCGCTGCGTGAGAATATTTTGCAGCCAGTTCCGCATCAAAATATTTAAAATCTGCCAGATAAATATCTATTAGACCTTCCATTTCCCGTAGCACTTCCACACAATCATAAGAGGAAGTATTGGCAATCACCGGAATGGTAAGCTTTTCCCTTACTAAAAGCAGTGCCTGCTTAATCTGCATATAGTAATGCGACGGAGTCACAAGATTGATATTATTTGCACCCTTTGCCTGAAGCTCTAAAAAAATTTCCGCAAGCCGCTTTACAGAAATCTCTTTTCCCCGCACACCGGCAGCAATTTCCGCATTCTGACAGTATACACACCGCAGATTGCATCCAGAAAAGAATACCGTTCCCGAACCTTCCTCTCCGGAAATGCAGGGCTCTTCCCAAAAATGCAGTGCTGCACGCGCTACCTTTGGCGAGCTGGGCACCTTACAATAACCATAACCCTCGCTCTGTTTTTCTGCACGCTCTGTATTACATTTTCTTGGACATTGTCTGCAACTCATGAAAGCTTCCTTCTTTTTCCTGAATTCTTCTTTTTGTTTTACACCCTTTTATTGCCGTTCCCTCACATCATATTCCGGCAGCCTGTTTTTCAGCGTCTGTTTTTTTAGCCTCTTTTGTTTCAGTCTTTCGCGGTGCCATTCTCTGCCTTGGAATGGTTATGGTAAAACTGGTTCCAACGGTATACTGCGTGCGGATTTTTATTGTTCCCGCATGTGCAAGTATAATCAGTCTGGCAATCGAAAGCCCAAGTCCATGCCCATCCACTCTGCCTCGTACATCATCCGAACGATAAAACCGCTCAAACATATGGTCTACATCTTCTTTTTTCATTCCCCTGCCGGTATCTGCCACCGTCAGCACGCAGTTTCCGTTCCTATTTTCACAGCCGATGGTAATGCTATCCCCATCCTCGGAATATTTAATCGCATTGTCTATCAGCACACGGATTGCCTGCTTGAGCAGCTGGTCATCCCCATAAACCGAAACATTTTGTATCAGACTTGCTCTGATTTCGCGATTTTTGGTTACCATACGCGTTTCTTTCAGCATTTCTTCCACAACTGTTCCCATAGAAAACCATTCTTTCTGCACTTTTAAGGTTTTTCGGTCATGCCGCGACAAAAACAGAAGCTTTTCTACCAGTTCCTGCATAGCTTTGGATTCCTCGCTGATGGCTTCCACCGCCTCGTTTAATATTTCCGGATCTGAAGCTCCCCAACGTGTCAGCATCCTGCTATAGCCCTGAATCACTGCAATTGGAGTCCGCAGTTCATGGGAAGCATTGGACACAAACTGCTTCTGACTTTCATAAGAAAGCTCCAGCCGGTCAAGCATATCGTTAAACACCTGCGTCAATTCCCGCAGCTCTTTTTCGGTTCCCCGGATTGGCAGACGTTCCCTATGCAGATTTGTTACCGTTAAATTTCTTGCCATTTCCGTCAGGTTGCTGATAGGCTTAAAAATCCGCTTGTTATCCTTACGGCTCTCCCATATAATAACTAACATAAGCACAAGATAAACGAGCGACGCATTTCTTAAAAATTCTGCTGCTTTACCCAGACTTTCCGACATATCATAATAAAAATATAATGTATGTACCTTCTGGTTTCTGTAAAGCTCCTGCCTCTCCTGAATAAGAAATTTCCATTCTCCGGATTTGCGACTCAAGTGAAACCGTTGAAAAAGATAAAATGTTTGCTGCCAGTCTTCTTCCTGCGCAGAATAAAGTACGGTTGTTTTTTCCCCTTCTGCCAGAAACACCGACAAATGCTCCGGTCTCTTTTCTTTCACATATTCCGCAAACTTTTCTTCACCCATTTCCAGTAAAACAACCATCTGCTCCGTCATATTTCTGGAAGGCTTCATTTCCTCACGAAAATACAAAACACCTATAACCGCAAAGAAAATAAGACCATTAATCAAAAAAAAGCGCAGATAATTTAACGACACACGAAAAGATAAGGAAAAACGGAAATTTTTTGCCCCCTCCCTTATCCATCGAATCTGCCGTTTTAATCTGCCCTGCTGCTTCTTCATTGTTTCTCCCTGTAACGGATTACTCCTCTTTAATCATATAGCCAATTCCACGAATCGTTTCTATCATGTGAATTCCATATTTATCATCAATCTTCTGGCGAAGATACCGTACATAAACGTCCACCACATTCGTGTCACCCATGTATTCATATCCCCATACCTGGCTTAATAGCTGTTCTCTGGACATTGCAACATTTTTATTACGAAGCAGACACTCCAACAAATCATATTCTTTTTTCGTTAACGTCAGCTTATCCTCTTCGTAGGATACCGAATGTGCCGTTGTATTCAATATCAGTGCTCCAAAAGCCAGTTCCGCTTTTCCTGACGGCGATTTATGCTGCTCCGAATGTCTGGATAACGTAACCCGGATGCGTGCTAACAGCTCTTCTATGGCAAACGGCTTTGTCATATAGTCATCTGCTCCCATATCCAGCCCTGCCACTTTGTCCATGACATCATCCTTTGCCGTCAGCATAATAATTGGTACCTGGGATTCCATGCGTACCCGGCGGCATACTTCGATACCGGAAAGTCCCGGCAGCATAATATCAAGCAAAACAAGATCCGTACCTTCTTCCAGTGCCAGTTCCAGTCCGGTTCTTCCGTCTGCAGCATGAACCGTTTCATACCCCTCATGCTTTAATTCCAGCTCCAAAAAACGAGCAATTTTGGGTTCATCCTCTACAATTAAAATCTTTGCCAAAGTAACTTTCCTCCCTTTTTCTCAAACAGCCGTTTCTGTATGGTTTCTCTCACTTTTTTTTCGTTGCTGCTTATCCACGCTTTCTCACTTTTTAAAGCATGTCGTAAGGCGGCACAACGTTTTACACAACTGTCGTGCGTTTTTTACCAAGATATCCACAAAGCAGGACGGTTCCCACACCCGCTGCAAGAATAAACAGGGAAATAAACTGGGATGTGGAAAACACCTTCACCTCACCTCTCGGATCATTTCTTAAATATTCCATAAAGAACCGTCCGATACTGTAACATATAAGATAGCAGCCTGCCGTCTGTCCACTGTACGTTACAACCCTTTTCGATAAAAACACAAGTATGCCGAAATGCAGAAAATTCAATGCTGCCATAATCAGCTGTGTTGGAATCAATGCCACACCATTTGGCGCAAAATCCGAGGTTTGATAAATCACATGAAACCAGCTTGCCGTTTCCCTGCCATAGCAACAGCCTGCAAACATACAGCCAATACGCCCAAATCCCTGTGCAATTGCAATGGATGGCATTACCAAATCGAAATATCTTAAAAATTCCAGCTTTCTGATTTTGCAATACAAAAAGCCCACGCCTATGCCGCCGATGATTCCACCGTATACAACAAATCCATGCGTAATATCCAAAAGTATCTGCGGATTTGCAAGAACTTCTTTTATTTCCACAATATAAAACAGCAGCTTTGCTCCAACAATTCCCCCAAACAGACAGCTGATTGTAATCCAGAACAGTTCCTCTGCATTCAAGCCCTGTCTTTTGGCACGATATTCTCCTACACTGTACGCCACAATAACACCAATGGCAATCATCAGTCCATATCCATAAACCGTAAATGGTCCTATCTGCAATAATTCATTATTCCAGCCTGTCATTACAAACTTCCTCCTTATAGATGCAGTGTCCGTATTTTCTCCGCAGATAGATGCCGGTGAACGATTGATTTTTTGGAAACTGCTGCAAAAAAATATTAAAAAAACAGAACATACATAATAACCGCATTTAAAATACCAATAATGCTTCCCGCAAGCACCTGTATTGGTGTGTGCCCAACAAATTCTTTCAGCTTTGCTTCCGGTAAATCCTTTTTGGTTAGAACCTCCAAAAGCTCTACCATTTCCAGAATAATTACTGCCTGCTTTCCGGTTTCTCGCCGGACACCCATAGCATCATGGCAGACAATAATCGCCAACACTGCTGCAATGGCAAACTCAAAGCTGTCAAGCCCGCAGACAAGCGCACTCATCATTGCCACAGAGGTTACAGTAGCAGAATGTCCGCTTGGCATTCCTCCATCCCCAAACAGACGCTCCCACTCCAGCTTTTTATATACCGCCGCATGGATAAACACCTTTAGTACCTGCGCAATTGCCCAGGATACAAGACCAACAATTAAAAATTTATTCGACAATAAATCCAAAAACCATTCCATATGATATCTCCATATTCCCCTTTGCTGTTGTTTTCATCCGCCTGCAATACAAATACATACAACAAATATCTTTTCTTTTATCGAACATATCATACCATTTCTTAATCTATTTTTCAATAAATTCCTCTTTTTTAAGTTTCCTTATTTTACAAACGATGCTTTACTCTCTGCATTCCGCTTCTTTTGCTTTTTTATACCAGCTGACCGCAAAAATTGTTCCAACAATCAAAGCAATCAAACCGCCGATAATAAATATATTCGCCAGAATAGAAACCGGATTATTCTGCATAATTCCGTTCATGGCATCCATACCGGAAGATAAAAAACCGTTTTCATACGAAGAAAATCCATCCAGCTGACCGGAGTTTTGCAGCAACTCTGACAATTGGGCACTCTCTGCGGAGCTTAACGGATTTCCGTTTGTATCAAAAAATGTTATGGTATTTCCATCAAAATTGCCTCCAAACATACTATTCGCAGCATTATTGAAGCTGCTTGTCATTCCGCTTACCATTGCTTTGGCAATCACTCCAAACAACGTAAACATACCACCTCCTGCAGCAATGTACACTCCTGCAATCCAGCCAAATTTTTTTACCAGTTTTCTAAAAATTCCTGGAACGCAATCTATCCATTCCCCTGCGACCTGTTCCAATCGTTCGCCGCTGCTGACCGTATCTTCCTGTTCTGCCTCATAAGAAAAAGCTTCGCTTTTTCTTCCAAAAATAAACTCTTCCTTATTTTCTTCTTCCGGATCATCTTCTGAAAGAAGCCAGTCTGTTGTAACATCGAACTGCTTTGCCAACGCTAACAACTTTCCGATTTCCGGCACGGCATCCCCGGTTTCCCATTTGCTCACTGCCTGTCTGGACACTCCAAGCTTCTCTGCCAATGCCTCCTGAGATAAACCTGCTTTTCTTCTGCAATAAAAAATTTTTTCATTTAATTTCATGCTCTTTGTCTCCTTCTGATAACATATTACTTTTCCAATCCAGCGGCTCAAACTTTTTTTGCTCCGCTTTTCCATGACACTACAGTACAGGACTAATTGAAATTTTGCTATCAAGTCCGGCTTGAAATTTCGCAACCATTCGTTGCAAACCGCAAAAATAAAGCATTTTCTAAAAGAAGTTTCTTTTGCCCCGTCGCAAAAAAGCTACGGAATGGAGAATAAAACGGAAAAGCTACGGTGTTACCCTTTTTCGGTACTATCGTAGCTTTTCTTTATGGCTGCTTTTACAGCCTCTTATGATATTCCTTATACACAACTGTGCATCCCCATGAAATGCTTTTTGTTTTGTGGAACGAAATCAAGCCTACATATTTGCTTCTACAGCCAGTGCAAGCTGATTTGGACAGGAATTGTCGCCACGGCACTCAATGCCCTTTAAACGCTTTACAACCTCTGTCGCTTCCATACCCTCAGCCAGTCTTGCCACGCCCTGTGTGTTTCCCCGGCAGCCTCCGATAAATTCTACATTGCGGACAATTCCATCCACAAGGTCAAATTCGATTCCTCTGGAGCATACGCCCTGTGTTTTGTACGATACATGCTTTTCCATAGTTTCTCTTCCTTTCTATCTATACTTCTACTCTGCCCTGCATCCAAACATTTCCTCGAAATCTTCTGCCCGGCATTGGCTCACCAAACAAATCATCCACATGAATGCATACATCATAGTTCATCTCATTGCATTCTACATTTAAAACATAAAATTCTTCCTTGGTATAAGAGTTTTTCAACCGCTCAACACTATTGATATAACCAAGCATGGAATAATTATCAGACTCCGAGCCATACGGAAAAAAGCTCGTTTCCACAATAGAATAAATATCTTCCTTCCGCACTCTCTTGCTTACTAGCGCATACTGATCGATATCATCAAATGTCAGATTTTGCATTGCCTCCTGATTTCCCTGCTTTGCCTCAGCTATCAGCTCCGAGCGGTTTTTAAGATTAGCTTTCACCTTTTCCGCTTCTTTTTTTGACTTTTCCACCGGAAGCAGAATTTTTCCCTCCGTTGCCAATGCAGATAAATACACTGGGCAGCATCTGTGCTCCTTTTTCCGAATTGGATTTTTCAACAAATCCACTACATTCTGAATATAAAAAATCAAAGAGATGCCAACACGGTAGTCGTCACACATTCCGGTATACGCATCCGTATCCACACGCTTATTTATAGTTACCGATTCTTCTGTTGTGATTTTGCTCCCACGATGAATCGGAAAATAATGCGCTACATGAAAGTTTCCGCATGCATCTGTTTCTCCGCGGACAACCACACCGGTATCCTCTGACACTTCCAACAGCAATTCTACAAACGAACGGTCTTCTGACATACGGAATATCTGTTTTTCCGCCGCATGTTCAATTACAAGATTTATTAACTTTTCTTCATCCACCCGGTTTACCACCTTACTGAAACCGACTGCTCTTAAAAAACTATGCACATAATTCTCCATTCCTGAATGATTTTTTGGTTACTGCTCTTACACTCGTTCCAGTAACCCTTTGCATATCATTTACAACAATTCTAGACCAGATACGGATTCTGTTCCGGTCTGATTTCTTTTTTAACTGCCAAAATGAAATCTCCTGTCAGTTTCAAATAATAACAGAGTTCCGTCCTGTCTGTCAAGCTTATTTAATACTCTTCCTCCAACGAAATAATTTTTCTTATAACTGCAGCTGTACTTACTTTTTTCTTTTTCTCTATTCTACCGTATCAACAATAAATAGCGTCAATTCTTCTTTTAAATTTTTTTCCTCTTTTCCTACCCAGTCCCCTTCCGGACCACGTTCCAGAATTCGGATATATGGACGTGTTGGTGCTTCTGCATTCTGTCTGATAACAATTCCGTAGCTTCCGTCACTAAGGCAGACAATTTCTCCTGTGGGATAAGTTGCCACCGAATGCATGAAAATTTTTACAAGCTCCGTATCAAATTTTGTACCGCTGGCACGAAGTATTTCATCCTGTGCTTCATATACTTTTTTTCTTTTTTCCAGATTTCCGTATACCATACAGTCAAATGCGTCACAAATTGACACCAGGCGCACCTGCTGCTTCAATTTTTCTTTTGGCATGTGAAACGGATAACCGCTTCGGTCCAGTCTTTCATGGTGATACAGAATAATTTCCCGTGAAACAGGAGAAATCCACTCCTGCTGTTCTACCTCAATATAACCGTAGACCACATGACGTTTGATTTCTTTTTTTACATTTTCTTCCGCTTCTTGTAAAATAATTCCACGGTAGTTTTCCTTAACGCTGATAATACCAATGTCATGAAGCAATGCACCAATCGCAATTTCCCTTGTTTCTTTCTGCGAAAATCCAGCACGAACAGCTACAAGAATAGATAACGCAGCAACGCTCAATGAATGTTCGTAAAGACTTTGCGAATGATTTCTCACATTTGATATGGTATAAATGACTTCCTTCTGAATAAGTACATTTTCCATAACCTCTGTTGCCACCTTGCACAATTCCATCATTTCTTCTTCCGAAGCATAAGAAAAACGTTCCAATGTATCTTTTAACCGTTCCACGCATTGTTCACTTATTTTTTCTTCTGTAATATCGTTTGCTTGAATTTCTTTTGAAATTTCATCTTCCACAAATACATCTGTAACCTTTAATTCCAGCAATTTTTCCTTATACTCTGTTTTCAGTATTGTTCCGGCTGAAATTAATGCAACACCGCTTGTACTATAAATATCCTTGGCTAAAATTTCTCTTCCCTTTATTTGCTCCGTTCTTATTCTCCGCACGTCCCTGTACCTTCCAATCCTTTGCAAAAATAGAAATTTTACTCCGCATAAAGCGTTCTTTTATTTTTTGCTTCCTCTAAAGCCCGACGCTCTTCTGCCGCCAGAACCACAAAAGACTCTCCCTTAATAATTTCCTTTAAATAAGTATAACATCCCTCTCTTGTATGCATGGATGTAAGAATAAAACCATTATTTTCATCATCTAACAAACACAGAGAAAAGCTTAATTTTCCCCCCATTTCTTTAAATGCATCGTACTTCACAATACCAATTTTCTGATATGCCATTATCAATGTATCGCATGCAATATTAAGCTTCTCCGACGTATATTTACTTTCCTCTTTCAAACCATCAATTTCTTTAAACCGGCTTGTAATGGCACTTTCCATCGTGTGCCCATCTGCTCCTTTCATAAATTCCCTATATTTCTTTGCCAGATTACATACTTTCACCAGCAAAATAATTGTTGTTGTCAATAATGCCACTGTCAGAAGTGCCAACACCAGCACTGCAATCAGAAGTATTTTTTCCTGATTTAACATCTGTCCATTCATTATTTATTCTCCCATCCTTCGTTTCTAGATTTATTGTACCGATTCCATCAATTCTACAATACGCTCCAATTCATCCATGGAATAATATTCTATTTCAATTTTACCGGTATTGTTCGCTTTGTTCTTTATCTCAACCTTTGTACCAAGAGATTTCTTCAACTTTTCTTCTAGTCCCTTATAAACAAAACTCACCTCTTTTTTTTCTTCTTCCGGAAGCTTTTCCGTTTCTTTTTTCTTTTCTTCCTGAATTTTCTTAATCAATTTTTCTGTTTCGCGTACACTTAATTTCTCATCAAAAATTTTCATAGCGAGGTTAAATTGTTCCTCACCATCTGCAATCGGAATAAGAGCACGACCATGTCCCTCTGTTATCATTTCATCAATTAACATTTGTTGTACTCTCTGATCCAGTTTTAACAAACGCATTGAATTAGTGATTGCTGTTCTACTCTTGGAGACCTTTTCCGCTACTTCATCCTGTTTAAGCTTTAACTCCTGTATAAGCTTTTGATATGCTACCGCTTCTTCAATTGGGTTTAAATCTTCTCTTTGAATATTTTCAATCAAAGCAATAGTAAAAATATCATCTTCCGAATATTCTTTTATCACTACAGGAACTTTCTTCAGACCAGCAATTCTTGCAGCCCTCCATCTTCTTTCACCTGCAATGATTTCATAATGATTTTCCTTTTTTTGAACAACAAGCGGTTCAATCACCCCATATTGTTTAATCGAATCTGCCAGTTCATGTAATGCATCCTCATCAAATCGTGTTCTCGGCTGGGCACGATTTGGCTCAATTTCAATAATTGGAATTAATGTTTCACGTGAAACATTTTCTTTTTGCTTTTCCTCTTTACTTTCTTTTGTGGCTTCTAAACCGATGTCCGGAATTAAATTATCCAGTCCGGAACCAAGACCTCTTCTTTTAACAGCCATTTTCAAATCCTCCATTCTTCACGCATTACTCAATTAAAATTCGGAATACCAATCACGCACTCCACGTTCAATAACCTCATCTGCAAGCTGACGATATCCCTCCGCACCTGCTGATTTCGAATCATATAAATTGATTGGCAATCCATGGCTTGGTGCCTCTGCAAGACGTACATTTCTTGGAATTATTGTTTTATATATATTGTGTTTTAAATTTTTCTTTACGTTTTCCACTACCTGAAGAGAAAGATTTGTTCTTGCATCATACATTGTAAATACAACACCCTCCATCTCTAAATCAGGATTTAATCGTTTTTGTACTAAATCAATCGTATGCATCAACTGAGATAAGCCTTCCAAAGCATAATACTCACACTGTATTGGTACGAGCACTGTATTAGCAGTTGTCATGGCATTTACAGTGAGCATATTTAAGGATGGTGGACAGTCTATAACAATAAAATCATACTCTTCCTTCACCGGTTCTACAAGTCTTTTTAAAATAAATTCCCGGTTATCTACACCAATCAGTTCAATTTCCGCACCGGCTAAATCCACATCCGAGGGCAATACAAAGAGATTTTTCATGCAACTCTTCGATTTACAATCTTCCAGGGTACACTCACCCAGCATCATATCATAAACTGTATGCTTTAACTTTTTCTTGTTAATACCCAAACCTGAAGTGGTATTTCCCTGTGGATCAATATCTATCACAAGAACTTTATTTCCTTTTTCCGCAAGACATGCAGAAAGATTAATTGCAGTTGTTGTTTTACCAACGCCACCTTTTTGATTTGCAATCGCAATTGTTCTTCCCATATAGGCTCCATTCCGAGAACGTTCTTTCTTTTAAGGAAACATAACCTGAATTTTGCAAGAACATTTCTTGTCGCACCAGTCTCATTTGTGACGTTCTCGGCACAAAGATACGAATCCTTTTTTCAAAATATTTCACGTGAAACATCTGTTGCAATTTTTTCAATGATTAAAAAATGTAAATGTTTCACGTGAAACATTTACATTTTTATCAACGATATAATAATTATAATATAGTTTTGGCTGTGTGTCAAAAAAAACTTTTATATGTGTGATTTATTTTTAAAGTTATTTTACAATTCCACAATGTTGTTTTTGATTGCATAGACTGCAGCCTGTGTTCTGTCGAACACACCAATCTTTTTAAAAATATTTGACACATGGTTTTTTACCGTTTTTTCGCTTATAGATAATTTATATGCAATTTCCTTATTAAAAAGTCCCTCTGCAAGAAGTTTTAAAACTTCGATTTCTCTTTTTGTAAGCTTTTCCTCTTCAGTCAGTTGATGTTTGCAAATCTTTTTTTCTTTTAATAAAGGGACCATTGTAACATCTATATATTTTTCACCGGAGTTTACTGTGTAAATAGCTTTTTTCAATACAGAAGAATCTGCATCTTTCAAAACATATCCTTCCACACCTATTTCCAATGCTCTCCTTAAGTATTCAACTTCATTATGAATTGTAAGAATTAAAACTTTCTGATTTTTATAAGCAGAGCTACGCAATTTTTCCAGCATTGTAATTCCATCCATCACAGGCATATTAATATCAAGTAAAACAACATCTGGATTAAGCTTTTCAATTTGTTTTAAACATTCCTCACCGTTACCGACTTCTCCGACAACCTGAATATCACCATCCAGTTCTAATAGTTGTTTCAGTCCTTCTCGAATCATAGAATGGTCATCTGCTATTATAATTTTAATTTGTTTACTCATAAAAATCTCCATTTCTGAGCGACTTTATCGCAAATAATGCAAAGAAGCAAAATTTCTTAAAGAAATTTGCGTAGGCGATTTCTTGTCTGCCATCAGGGGTATTTGCTTTCGTTTTTTTAATTATATAGAAAAAATCTGTACACTCCTTATTTCATCTGCTGCAAAGATAAGTAATCTCTTTGAATTTTGACAGACAAAACAGTTTCAAAGAAATTGATTAACTGTTTTGGAAATACCATGGAACTACAACGCTAACCTTTGTGCCATAGCCCGGTTCAGACTCAATCGTGAAAAAACCGGAAAGCAATCTTGCACGCTCTTTCATCATTGATAACCCAAAACCATTTAAAACATCTTTTTGTGTACGTTCGGTTATTTGCTCAATATTAAAACCTACACCGTTATCTTCAATATCAATTTTTACGCTGTCATCTTCAAACGCAATGGAAACAATTACTCTTTCTGCATGAGAATGCCTGATTGCGTTATTACATGCTTCCTGTATGATGCGATATAATGTTACACTTACAATATAGGAAAGTTTCTTTTCCTGTCCCCTCGTTTTTAGTAGTACATCAAAATTATTATATCGCCGGATATGCAGGCAAAAGGCTTCTACGTTGGAAACCAGTCCTGTATTATCTAGTGACATCGGACGCATATCATAAATAATTTCACGCATACCATTAATGATTTCTTTATTCAGGTCAATCATCGATTGAAGTTCCAGCTTCACTCGCACTGGGTCTTTATCAATAAGCTTACTGCAATATTCCATTTTATGAGCAAGACTGGTCAAACTCTGAACCGTTGAATCATGCAGTTCCCTGGCAATACGATTTCGGTCCATTTCTTGTGTTTCTAATAATTTAGTACTGTAATTTGATAAATTATTATCATTTTTTTCTGTTTTAAGTATGTAATTCTTTAATCGCTCAAAGGAAGTACAAACCTGCTTCTGATTTTTCCATGCCTCTTCCAATTTCTGTTGTTCTTCATTCAGATGCAATAATTCATCTTTCCAGGCAACATCATTTTCCGTAAATTCATCGGAACCAAGAGGAGAAAGCATCGAAATATTTGGAATTTTGTTTTTTTCATGCTCCTTTATGATGTACTCACGCTGCTTTTTTTTGTATTCAATTTCTTTTTTTTCCGAGAGAAGAGCATTTGAATACTGCAGGGCAGCTTCCTGCTGTTGCATGATAAAATTTAATATATCTGTATATTGATTCTGGAAAAAAGTATTATTATCGTTCATTTTAATCCCCCATTCCGAGAATGTTCTTTTGTAAAAAAAAACTAAAAATTTGCACAGGAAGTTTTTGATACTACATCTGGGCTTATTTGTACTGAGAACATTCTTTTCCGTTCGAGGAAATACACCAGAACTTTGCACAGGCAATTTTCAGTGTAGAATCAAGACTTATTTGTGACGTATTCGACACAAACAGCCGTGTGAACAAATTACTTCTTCGAGTATTTGTTCACACTATAACCCTCTTTCAACGTTATTGAAATAAAAGTAACAATCTATAAAGTATTTTATCATATTTTCAATAGTGTCTACAATAAGAAAATAGTCTTTTTACTTAAAATTAACTGATACATTTTTCCTATTTTGCGAGTAAAGGCTGCTTTAAAGGCTTACCTCCGGCACGAGGATACTTTTTTGGAGTCTGTTTGATTTTTTTTATTTGAATTAATGTACGATGAATGTCAGAATTTGGAAGTTGGAATTCCTGCGTATTTATTATTTCTCCACCCAACTCCCGAACAGCAAATTTTGCTTCCTGCAATTCAACCTGTATTTCTCCGGATTTATACGGAACAAAATATCCTCCCTGTTTTACAAAAGGAAGACAAAATTCTGCCAAGGAAACAAGACGTGCTACTGCCCTGGAAACACAAAAATCATATTTTTCGCGATATTCCGGCTTTAAGGCAGTTTCTTCTGCCCTGCCATGAACTGCAGCAATTTTCGTCAGACCAAGCTCTGCAATTACCTCCTGCAAAAAAATAATTCTTTTATTTAACGAATCCATTAGCGTAATTTCCAGCTCCGGAAAGAAGATCTTTAGCGGAATACCCGGAAAACCGGCACCGGTGCCTAAATCCAGAAGCTTTACCTTTTTTTCTTTCAGATCTATCATCTGACATAATGCCAGACTGTCCAGAAAATGCTTTTTTAAAACATCTTCATATTCCGTGATGGCAGTAAGATTCATTACTTTATTTTTTTCCACGAGTATTTCATAATATTTTTCCAGCTGCAAAAGCTGCTGCTCGCTTGGTTCTATGTTCCATTCTTTTAAATCTGCAAGAAATGCACTATTTTCTCTCTGCATACCATTCTCCATTCCGAAACATTTTTTATTCTCTTAACTGCTTTAAATAAACAAGTAAAACTGAAACATCTGCCGGAGAAACACCAGAAATTCTTGAAGCCTGCCCGATGTTTTCCGGGCGAATTTTCTTTAATTTCTGACGTGCTTCAATACGCAGGGAAGGAACCTCGTCATAATTCAGAGCTTCCGGAATTTTTCTGCTTTCCGTTTTCTTAAACTGCTCCACCTGACGCTGCTGTCTTTCAATATAACCGGAATATTTTAATTCAATTTCCACCTGCTCTGTTACATCCTCCGGAAGTTCTTTTCGTTCTGGGTCAATTTCTGCCAAAAGCTCATAATTCAGTTCCGGACGCATCAATAAGTCTGCCATAGAGACCGCTGTTTTCAATGGAGTACTTTCATGTGCGGCTAAAAACTCCTGCACTTTTGTATTTCCTCCAATCATTTTATTTTTCAGACGTTCCGTTTCTTCAAGAATTAACTGTTCTTTTTCCAACAGATGCTGATATCGTTCTTTTGAAATTAAACCGACCTCATGACCAATCTTTGTCAGACGTAAATCTGCATTATCCTGTCTGAGCAGTAAACGATACTCTGCACGAGACGTCATCATACGATATGGTTCATGTGTTTCCTTTGTTACAAGGTCATCAATTAATACGCCAATATACGCCTGGGAACGGTCAAGTATTACAGGTTCTTTTCCACTCAGCTTTCGAGCTGCATTAATACCTGCCATGATTCCCTGTGCCGCAGCTTCTTCATATCCGGAGCTTCCGTTCATCTGACCTGCACTAAACAAACCGGAAATTGCTTTAAATTCCAGACTTGGTTTTAGTTGCATTGGATTGATGCAGTCATATTCAATTGCATAAGCATTACGCACAATTTTAGCATTTTCAAGGCCGGGTACAGAACGATACATTTTTACCTGCACATCCTCCGGAAGTGAACTAGACATACCGGAAATGTACATTTCGTTTGTATAATTTCCTTCCGGTTCAATAAATACCTGATGGCGTTCTTTATCCGGAAATTTCATTACCTTATCTTCAATTGACGGACAATACCTTGGTCCGGTTCCTTCAATTGCTCCGGAATAAAGCGGAGAACGATCAATATTACTGCGGATAATATTATGGGTAGTTTCGTTTGTATATGTCAGCCAGCAGGATACCTGCTCCTTCTGTAACGATTTTCTGTCTGTTTCAAAGGAAAACGGAACAACTTTTTCATCTCCAAATTGCTCTTCCATTTTTGAAAAATCAATCGAGCGTTTATCAATTCGCGCAGGTGTTCCTGTTTTAAAACGATACATTTCGATACCAAGCTTTTTTAAAGAGTCGGTTAAGTGATTTGCCGCCGGCAGACCATTAGGACCTGTATATGTGCTGACATCTCCGTAAATGCATCGTGCTTTTAAATAGGTTCCGGTACAGATAATTGCTGCTTTGCACGGATAAATTGCGTTGGAATAGGTTTTTACACCGGTTACACACGAGTTATCCACAATAATTTCACAAATTTCCCCTTGTTTTACACATAAATTCGGCTGGTTTTCCACAGTCTTCCTCATAGATTGTGAATAACTCTGTTTATCCGCCTGTGCTCTGAGGGAATGTACCGCAGGACCTTTGGAAACATTAAGCATCTTTGACTGAATAAAGGTTTTGTCAATGTTTTTTCCCATTTCACCGCCAAGAGCGTCAATTTCTCGTACCAGATGACCTTTTGACGTACCGCCGACGTTAGGATTGCACGGCATTAGAGCAATGGAATCCATGCTAACCGTAAATAATATTGTATTAAAACCAAGTCTTGCACAGGCAAGCGCAGCCTCACAACCTGCGTGTCCGGCTCCAATAACTGCCACATCATAAGCTTCATAAGTGTAACTTGTATCGTTCATAAATTCCTCCATTTTGGTAAACAACAAGCAACTATTCCATCAGACACCGGCTATTTTCCCATACAAAAATCTTTAAATATCGTATCTATCAGGTCTTCATCTACCGACTCACCAATAATTTCACCTAACATGCGATAAGCATTCATTAAATCGATGGAATAAAAATCCTCCGGCATATCAAGTTTAAGACTCTCCATTACCTTGGTAAGACTTTCCTTTGCTTCCTGTAATGCCTGTTTATGACGCAGATTTGTAATAAAAATTTCTTCCTTTTTGTCAATTAATCCGGAATAAAACATAGTTTCAACTACTTTTGCAAAGGTATCAATTCCGGTTTCCTCTTTTGCAGATATTAAAATAACCTGTTTTCCTGTTTTCCTTTCCAATTCTTCTTTTGTAACCTGCATGGAAAGATCGGATTTGTTCAAAAGAACAATTGCTTTTTTTTCTTTTATCATAGAAATTACTGCTTCATCATTTTCGTCCAGTTTTTTTGAAGCATCAGCAACATAAATAACAAAATCCGCTGCTTCCGCTTCGCTTTTGGCACGCATGACACCAATTTTTTCTACCGTATCCTGCGTGTGACGAATACCGGCAGTATCAATAATCCGAAGTACAATTCCTTTTATTTGAATTAATTCTTCCAGCGTATCGCGGGTTGTTCCCGGAATATCAGTTACAATTGCACGCTCTTCACCGACTAAAACATTCATCAAAGTGGATTTTCCAGCGTTCGGTTTTCCCAAGATTACCGTGCGAATGCCCTCCTTGATAATTTTTCCATCTTCTGCATTTTTCAAAAGATGACCTATTTCGGTCAGATTGTTCTGCGTATGTTCTTTCAGGGTTTCGGTAAATCCGTCCAGTAAAATATGCTCCGGATCATCTAAAGCCGCTTCAATAAACGCAGTATCACGAAGTACAGAGGATCTGATTTCGTTGATTTTCCGACATAAATTTCCGCTTAACTGCCGTGCTGAATTTTTTACTGCCTGCTCATTTGTCGCATGAATTAAATCAATCACTGCCTCCGCCTGTGACAAGTCTATTCTGCCATTTAAAAAAGCACGTTTGGTAAACTCACCCGGCTCTGCAATGCGCACTCCATGTTCCAAGACAAGACTGAGTATTTTTTTTGTGACAATGATACCGCCATGGCAATTAATTTCCACCACATCTTCCGTTGTATAGGTGTTTGGTGCCCTCATAACAGATACTAAAACTTCATCCACCATGACCTCACCGTCCATAATCTTTCCATAATGCAGCGTGTGGGTTTTTGCCGTAGATAAAACCTTTTTGTCTTTTTGAGAAACAAATAATTTATCTGCAATTGCAAACGCTTCTGTTCCACTGATTCTTATAATACTAATCCCTGCATTTGTTGTTCCTGTTGCAATTGCCGCAATAGTATCCTGATTCTTCATAAACTGCATTTCTCCGTTTCTATGGACATTTCATACTGTTTTTAAACTTTTATATCAAACTAGCCATTTGGAAAGCGATACTTTTTTAAGCAGTAAATTTTCCCTGCGAAAAATAAAGAAGGTGCCTCATCCGCTGAGACACCTTTTGTAGTATTATTCTTCTGTCTTTTCTACCTGAGTTTCAGTTTCTTCGGTATTTCCATATGGATATGGCTGATTATGGTAATTAGATTTATAATTGTAATTACCCTTACGATAACTGTTTCTGTTATAGCCATAATTTCTGTTGTAATCTCTTACGCCTTTCTTTAAAGTAACTACAACTTTACGATATGGCTCTTCGCCCTCACTGTGGGTTTCTACAAACTTATCATTCTGCAGAGCAGAGTGAATAATTCTTCTTTCATAAGGATTCATTGGCTCTAAAGCAACTGTTCTTCTTGTCTTTTTCACCTTGTAGGCAATATTCTTTGCCAGATTTTCCAGAGTTTCTTTTCTTCTTTCTCTGTAATTTTCTGTATCAAGCTTAACCTTAATATAATCTTCGCTTTCCTTATTTACAACAAGACTTACAAGATACTGAAGAGAATCTAAGGTCTGACCTCTTTTACCAATCAGAACACCCATATCTTCTCCAACAATATTGATATTCATTGCTTTTTCTTCTTCGTTATAGTCCACCACGATTTCTGATTTAATTTCCATTAACTCAAAAATCTGTTCTAAAAAGCCAACTGCCTTGTCCTGCAAGGTTTCTTTTACCGCAACACGAATTTTTGCAGGCTTTTTGTTTAAACCTAAAAAGCCTCTGCTTTCTTCCTCGACAACCTCAATATCTACATTTTCTCTTGTGGAGCCTAACTGAATTAATGCTTCTGTAATAGCGTCATCTACTGTTTTTGCTGTAACCTCAATCCAATTTCTCATAATTTTATCCCTCTTAATCTTTCTTCATCATATTAGCATAACCTGAAACAGATTTTTTCTCTGTATTTGCGGAAGATGCTGTCTTTTCTGTGGTATAATTTTTTCCTGTGGCATTTGCATAGGAAGAAGTTGTATTTCGCTTTGGCTCCGGAGCCTGATGTCCATCAATGGATTTTGTCTGCATTTTTGCAAGCTCTGCCATCTGATTACCGGTAGCAATACCAAGCTTTTCTTTCTTTTTGGTCTGCTTTTCCACGTTTTTCTGAATCATTTCGTTCATATCCATTTTGTCAATATGACGGTTAATAAAGAATTGATAAATAATGGTAACTACCGTACTTGCTACCCAGTAAATGCCGACACAAATTGGAAACATCCAGCACATAAAACCAGAGATAAACGGCATAATATACATCATACTGTTCATGCTTTGTGCCATGGCGTTTTCTTCCATCTTTTTGTTTGTGTTCTTTGTCTTAGCCATGGAAAGCTTTGACTGAAGAAGCTGCGTTGCAATGGCAAGTACAGGAATTAACAGTGCCAGACTGAAACCATAATCACTCGGCTTATTCAAAATGTTAAAGCCGCCAATGGAATGAATGGCATTAATCTGTGTTACATTGGTATTGATAATGTCTGCTACGGATGGAAACTGCTCTGCAAGAGCTTCCCACTGGGTAGTACCAAACTTTGTCATAATATCAATCATATGGGCATTGGTTAAAAAACCTTCGCTCATTTCAGAAAAGTTTTTGGTTGCTACACCAAGTGCCGATGCCATGTCTGTCATGTAGGAAAAATATTCCTGGTTTTTTATTCCTTCTGCGATGGCATTGTACAACTCATAAATATCCGGTACATAAGCAGGAATTGCGTAAATTACCCTATATAAAGCAAACATAAGTGGAAACATAATCAGCATTGGCAGACAGCCTGCGGTCGGACTGGTTCCGTACTTATCATACACAGCCTGCTGCTCCAACTGCATCATACGCATGGATTTTTCATCTTTTTTCCCTTTATATTTTTCCTGAATTGCAGTCAGCTCAGGATTCATAATATTGGACATTTTTGAAAATTTCTGCTGCTTTACTGTTAATGGTGTCATGAGCAGCTTTGTCACGATTGTAAACAAAACAACCGTAATAGCTACATTTTCAATGTGAAATAAACTCAGAAGTTCATACAGTAAATTAAATACCTGCCCAAATACCCAAGCAAACGGTCCTAAAAAACCGCCAATTTTCGTTATTACTATTAATTCCAATTCAAATTTCCTCCTAAAATTTCGTCACCATTCTTTTTTCGGTAACCTTGCAGGTTCTTCATCCTGCTTACAAATAAATCAATGCCGGAATAAAAAAGCTTCAAAACGGATTTTTTACGCCAAAGCAGTATCGCCTGCGATAAAAACAAAAAATGGCTACGGTACAGGATCATATCCGCCTTTATGAAAAGGATGACAACGAAGTATCCTTTTCACAGCAAGATATGTGCCTTTTACCACGCCATATTTTTCTAATGCCTCGATTGCATACTGAGAACAGGTAGGCACATAAATACATGTTGGCCGACCCTTTAAAGGAGAGATATACTTACGGTACATTTTAATTAACTGAATCATTAACTGCTTCATTTTTATAAATACCATGCATTTTTGCAAGATGTAAAAATGCACTTTCTATATCACTGAAATTTTTTCCTTTTGCACCCACTCGTGCTACAACAACTATGTCCCAACTACTATGGAACTTCTCATCATTCAATCGAAAACTCTCTCTTAACAGCCTGGCAATTCTGTGTCTTACTACGCTGTTACCGACTTTTTTGCTAACCGATATTCCAAGTCGGTTTTTTTTCATGTTATTTTTTAAAATGTACATGACCAGATACTTGTTGGCATAAGATTTACCGGATTGATATACCTTTTTAAATTCGTCGTTTTTTTTAATTGACTCTGCCAATGCCAAGTATCCCCTTTTTTTTAGCTGCTTGCCAAAATAAGCATACAGCACCTTTCTTTCTTGCAAAACAAAGAGAAGAAAAGGTCACAGTTTCTGCGACCTTATGCGGAAATTTTATGTCTGCCCTTTGCTCTTCTTGCGGATAAAACCTTTCTACCGTTAGCTGTGCTCATTCTGGAACGGAATCCATGAACCTTTGCTCTCTGTCTCTTCTTAGGCTGAAATGTCATCTTTGCCATATCGTTACACCTCCTTCATACCTATTAAAAATGCAAAACATCATGCATATTTCTTCTATTATAGATACATAACATGGTTATTATAGTTTATAAAATCCGTTACGTCAAGCAGTTTTTTTTACTTAATTACTTTTTTTTCGCTGACACCTCGTAATTATTTGCATTTTTAATAATTTTTTGATATAATACAATTAGGTATGCTATAAGAAAATGGAGGACTCTATGGAAAAAGTAATAAAAGAAAAATGGAATGATATTTTAGAGTTCATGAAAACAGAATATAACATTACAGATGTCGCATATCGTACCTGGTTGCTTCCGCTGTCAGTGCATTCTGTTACAGATAATACAATTATCATTTCCGTAGATGATTCAAAAATTGCAGCAACAATGCTGGATTTTATAAAAAACAAATATGGACAATTTTTAAAAACCGCAATTGCAGAAATGTTTGACCAGGAGTTTGAGCTTCAATATGTGCTTTCCAGTAATGCACCGACAGAAAATATTTCTCCAAAAGCAAAAAATGAAAGTTACAACGGTTTAAACCCAAAGTACACCTTTGATACCTTTGTCATCGGCAACAATAACAAATTTGCACATGCGGCTGCTCTTGCCGTTGCAGACAGCCCGGCAGAGGTTTATAATCCTTTGTTTATTTATGGTGGCGTGGGACTCGGAAAAACTCACCTGATGCACTCCGTAGCGCATTACATTCTGGACAATAATCCGGATGCCAAGGTAATGTACGTTACCAGTGAAAAGTTTACCAACGAATTAATTCAGGCAATCCGCAACAAAACTACAATAGAATTTCGTGAGAAATACCGCAATAATGATGTCCTGTTAATTGACGATATTCAGTTTATCAGCGGAAAAGAAAGTACCCAGGAAGAATTTTTCCATACATTTAATGCTCTGCATGAAGCAAAAAAACAGATAATTATCTCCAGTGACCGTCCTCCAAAGGAAATCAAAACCTTAGAAGACCGTCTCCGTTCCCGTTTTGAGTGGGGCGTAATTGCCGATATTCAAAGCCCGGACTATGAAACAAGAATGGCAATCCTGAATAAAAAAATCGAAGCAGACGGAATTTCCGTAGAGCCTCATATTCTCGAATACATTGCCACTAACGTAAAATCAAATATCCGTGAATTGGAAGGCAGCTTAAGCAAATTAATTGCCCTTTCTCGGTTAAAGAAAAAAGAAATCAATATGGATCTTGTGGTAGAAGCAATTCAGGATTATGTCAGTGCCGATGCCGAACATACCGTAACGCTTTCTTACATAGTAGATATCGTTGCCGATCACTTCAGCCTGACACCGCAGGAAATTTACTCGAAAAACCGCAGTAAGAACATTGCTTATCCAAGACAAATTGCTATGTATATGTGCCGCAGATATCTGAATATGTCTCTTGTGGACATTGGAAAGGCAATTGGAGACAAGGATCATACCACGGTAATGCACGCTTGCAAAAAAATAGAGGAAGATTTAAAAGAAGACGCTTCCTTACAAAATACTCTTGATATTTTAGTAAAAAAGTTAAATTTGTAATTGTGTTATATTAATATAGAAGAAACTCATTTCATATTTCGCACAGATGTGTGGATAGGTATTGTGGATAACTTGTTAATTTATGTGAATAACTTAACTTTATGACATTTTAGTATGTTAATAATTCACATTCATTCAACAGAAAATTCAGTTTCCGTTCACAACGCTTTTTTTCGGAAAAGGCTTTGTTTTTCGGACATACTGGACTTACCCACAAATTCACATTCACCTACTTATAATACTATAATTAATTATAAATAAATATTTACGGATTTTTCATCCGCATAGCTTTTAACAAAAACCCGAAGGGAGAAATTCACATGAAAATTACATGCAAAAAAAACGAAATTTTAAACAGCGTCAATATTTCATTAAAGGCTGTACCTGCAAAATCCACGATGCCGATTTTGGAATGCATTATCATTGAAGTTACTGAAAACACCATTAAATTTATTACAAACGACATGGAATTGGGTATCGAAACAATAGTAAACGGTCTGATTACTTCAGCAGGAAGCGTTGCAGTAAATGCTAAAATTTTCTCCGACATTATCAGAAAGCTTCCGGACAGTGATGTTGTAATTGAAACCGATTCCAATTTTATGATAACAATCAGCTGTGAAAAATCCGTATTTACCATTGCCGGAAAAAGCGGCGATGAATTTCCGGCTCTGCCAAATATCGAGAAAAAGGAACCACTGGTAATTTCACAGTTTTCATTAAAAGAAATTATTCGTCAGACCGTATTTTCAATTTCTGACAATGAAAGCAATAAAATTATGACCGGGGAACTGTTCGAAATTAATGACAACGAATTTAAAGTTGTTTCACTGGATGGTCTCAGAATTTCCATCCGTAAAATTTTCTTAAAAGACAACTACAAAGCAACCAAAGTAATTGTTCCGGGTAAGACGCTAAATGAAATTAGTAAAATTCTTTCCGGTGAAATGGAAAATGAAGTACGTATTTATTTTTCCGAATGCCATATTTTGTTTGAGTTTGACAACACCATCGTATTGTCCCGTTTAATAGAAGGAGAATACTATAAAATTAACCAGATGCTTTCGGGGGATTACGAAACAAAACTCACGGTAAACCGTAAAACATTTTTAGACTGTATCGACCGTGCAACTTTATTAATCAAAGAAAATGAAAAGAAACCGATTGTTCTTGCAATTACGGAAAGTTCCATGGAGCTTCGTGTAAATTCTTCACTTGGTTCGATGAATGAAGAAATGGAAATCGATAAAATGGGAAAAAATATTTTAATCGGTTTTAATCCAAAGTTCCTTATTGATGCACTTCGTGTTATTGATGATGAAGAGGTTACGATTTATATGACAAATCCAAAAGCTCCATGTTTCATTAAAAATCAGGAAGAAAGCTATATTTATTTAATTCTTCCAATCAATTTGGGCGTTGTGAGATAAGAAAGGAATAAAATGGAAACAATTATATTAAGAGAAGATTTTATCAAGCTCGGACAGGCATTAAAAGCAGCCGGTCTGGTAGAATCCGGTGTGGAAGCAAAAATGGTAATTCTTGATGGTCAGGTTAGTGTAAACGGACAAATCGAAATTCAGAGAGGAAAAAAGCTCTATGACGGAGATATTGTTTCTTTCCGGGGCGAAGAAATCAGAATTGTAAAATGATAGTAAAGCAGATTGAACTACACAACTTCAGAAATTACGAAACCCTAAGCCTGAATTTATCCGATCAGGTAAATATATTCTACGGTGATAATGCCCAGGGAAAAACAAATATTTTAGAGTCTGTCTATGTATGCAGTACAACAAAGTCCCACAAAGGCAGCAAAGACCGTGAAATGATAAAAATAGGGGAAGAAGAAGGTCATATACGAATGCACCTTGAAAAAAAGGGGATTCCGCATCGTATTGATATGCATTTGAAAAAAAACAAAACAAAAGGCGTGGCAATTGACGGTATTCCCATCCGAAAATCTACCGAGCTGTTTGGGATGATGAATGTGGTATTCTTTTCACCGGAGGATTTAAGCATGATAAAAAATGGTCCCGGAGAACGACGCCGTTTTATGGATTTGGAGTTGTGTCAGTTAAATAAGCTGTATTTGTATCATTTATCGAATTACAATAAAATTTTAAATCAGAGAAACAATTTATTAAAGCAAATTTCCTTTAACAGCAGTTTAAACGATACGCTGGATATTTGGGAGCAGCAGCTTTGTGACTTTGGAAAAAAAATTATTGAGGGTCGGGCAGAATTCATTTTGGAAATGAATGAGCTTGTAAGTGAAATCCATGAAACCATTTCCGGTGGAAAAGAAAGACTGTCCATCCGGTATGAACCAAGTGCCGCAAAGGAGGAACTGGAGGATAAAATAAAAAAATCTAGAGAACAAGATGTGTTCAGAAAAGCTACTGGGTATGGACCACACAGGGACGACATCAGTTTTTATGTCGGCAGTCAAAATTTAAAACTGTATGGTTCGCAGGGACAGCAAAGAACGGCAGCTTTAGCTTTAAAACTTGCGGAAATTGAGCTTGTAAGAAAAAAAATTGGAGAAAATCCGGTTCTTTTACTGGATGATGTATTGTCAGAACTGGATCGAAAGCGTCAGCATCAGTTACTGAACAGTATGAACGGAATCCAGACATTGATTACATGTACCGGTCTGGAAGAATTTGTAGGAGATCGAAAAAAATTTAATCACATTTTTCATGTGGTAAACGGAACAGTAAACGAAAATGCCTATTTGAACTGAAAATGTCACAAATAGGTGCCTTGATGCGGCATCAGAACTTTCTGGTGCGCTTCCTCAAATGAAAAAGAACGTTATCTGAATGGAGGATTTAAGATGAGCACGGAATACGGAGCAGAGCAAATTCAAATTCTGGAAGGTCTGGAAGCAGTAAGAAAAAGACCGGGTATGTATATTGGCAGTACATCTGCAAGAGGTCTTCATCATCTTGTTTATGAAATTGTAGACAATGCAATTGATGAAGCACTGGCAGGCTATTGTGATACGATTGATGTTTCCATTAATGCAGATAATTCTATTACGGTAATTGATAACGGACGTGGTATCCCTGTAGAAATCAACAAGAAAAAAGGAATTTCTACGGTAGAGGTCGTATTTACCATTCTTCATGCCGGCGGTAAATTTGGCGGTGGAGGATACAAGGTATCCGGTGGCTTGCACGGAGTTGGTGCATCTGTTGTAAATGCACTTTCTAACTGGCTGGAAGTGGTTGTCGAAAAAGACGGTAAAATGTATAAACAGCGTTATGAAAAAGGAAAGCCAGTAACGGCACTTACTGAAATTGGCAATTCCGAACGTACCGGTTCTACCGTTACATTTCTTCCGGATGACACCATTTTTGAAGAAACCGTATTTGATTATGATACCCTGCGCCAGCGTCTGCGGGAAATGGCTTTTTTAACCAAAGGCATTAAAATTATTTTCCGTGATAAAAGAGAAGGACAGGAAAAAGAAAAGGTTTTCCATTATGAGGGCGGTATCAAGGAATACGTCGAGTATTTAAACAAAGGAAAAACAGCACTTTATCCGGAAATCATTTACTGTGAAGGCGAGAAAAACGGTGTTTATGTGGAAGTTGCCATGCAGCATAATGATGGCTATAACGAAGGCTGTTACAGCTTTGTAAACAATATTACAACACCAGAGGGCGGTACGCATCTGGTTGGCTTTAAAAATGCCCTGACAAAAATCTTTAATGATTATGCAAGAGAAAAGAAGTTTTTAAAGGATAACGAACAGAATTTGTCTGGTGAGGATATCCGGGAAGGTTTAACAGCAATTATCAGTGTTAAAATTTCAGAGCCGCAGTTTGAAGGCCAGACAAAACAGAAGCTTGGAAACAGTGAAGCAAGAGGCGCAGTAGAAGAAGTAGTAAGCAAAAAGCTCCGTTATTTTGTGGAACAAAATCCGGCTATTGCAAAGGCAATCTGCGAAAAATCTGTACTTGCCCAGCGTGCGCGTGATGCCGCAAGAAAAGCAAGAGATTTAACAAGAAGAAAGTCTGCGTTAGATGGCATGAGTCTTCCGGGCAAGCTGGCAGACTGCTCCGATAAGGATCCAAGCAAATGTGAAATTTACATCGTAGAGGGTGACTCTGCGGGTGGTTCCGCAAAAACAGCACGTTCCCGTGCAACTCAGGCAATTTTGCCGCTGCGCGGTAAAATATTAAACGTAGAAAAAGCAAGACTGGACCGAATTTTAGGCAATCAGGAAATCCGCTCCATGATTACAGCGTTTGGTACGGGAATCGGAGAAGATTTTGATATCAGCAGGCTGCGTTACCATAAAATCATTATCATGACCGATGCGGATGTGGACGGTGCACATATTGCAACACTGATGCTCACATTTTTGTACCGCTTTATGCCAGAGCTGATTCGTCAGGGTTATGTTTACCTGGCGCAGCCACCGCTTTATAAAATCGAAAAAAATAAGAGTGTATGGTATGCTTACAGCGATGAAGAATTAAATGCAATTCTTACCGAAATCGGCCGTGACCAGAATAACAAGATTCAGCGTTATAAAGGTCTTGGTGAAATGGATGCCGAACAGCTTTGGGACACCACCATGGATCCGGAAAAGCGGATTTTGTTAAAGGTAAATATTGATGACGAATCCACTTCTGAGCTGGATGTTACTTTTACAACACTGATGGGTGATGAAGTAGAGCCTAGACGAGAATTTATTGAAGCAAATGCAAAATATGTGCAGAATCTTGATTTTAATGCTTAAGTGAAAGTAAATTATCTGCCTGCGGATGTGGGCTGGCATTTTCTTACAGAAAATAAGGAGAATAGATATGGATGAACATATTTTTGACAAGGTGCAGGAGGTTGACTTAAAGAAAACGATGGAAACATCATATGTCAACTATGCAATGTCGGTTATCGTGGCCCGCGCCCTGCCGGATGCAAGAGATGGTTTAAAACCGGTACAGAGAAGAATTCTGTACGCAATGATAGAATTAAATAATGGTCCGGACAAGCCGCACCGTAAATGTGCGCGTATTGTCGGCGATACTATGGGTAAATACCATCCGCATGGTGACAGCTCTATTTATGGTGCTTTGGTAAATCTTGCTCAGGACTGGTCTACCCGCTATCCACTCGTAGACGGTCACGGAAACTTTGGTTCCGTAGATGGTGACGGTGCAGCCGCCATGCGATACACCGAAGCACGCTTAAGCAAGGTTTCCATGGAAATGCTGTCCGATATCAATAAAGATACTGTAACCTTTATTCCAAACTTTGATGAAACAGAAAAAGAACCGCTGGTTTTGCCATCTCGTTTTCCAAATCTTCTGGTAAACGGTACTTCCGGTATTGCCGTAGGTATGGCAACCAATATTCCTCCTCATAACATGAGAGAGGTGATTGATGCTGTTATTCACATTATCGATAACAAGGTAGAGGACAGGGAAACTTCAATCGAAGAACTGATGACGATTGTAAAAGGACCGGATTTTCCAACCGGAGCTACCATTCTCGGCACCAGAGGCATCAACGATGCATACCGTACCGGGCGTGGTAAAATCAAGGTTCGTGCAGTAACTGATATTGAGCCGATGGCAAACGGCAAAAATCGAATTGTGGTGACCGAACTGCCTTATATGGTAAACAAGGCACGCCTGATTGAAAAAATTGCAGAGCTTGTCAAAGAAAAGAAAATTGACGGCATTACCGAGCTTCGTGATGAATCCGACCGTAGCGGTATGCGTGTCTGCATTGAATTACGCCGTGATGTTAATCCAAACGTCATCTTAAACCAGCTCTATAAGCACACCCAGCTACAGGACACCTTTGGTGTCATTATGCTGGCTCTGGTTGACAACGAACCAAAGGTACTAAACTTATACGATGCTCTTAGTGTATATTTGCGTCACCAGGAGGATGTGGTTACCAGAAGAACAAAATTTGACTTAAACAAGGCAGAGGAACGTGCCCATATTTTAAAGGGCTTACTGATTGCCTTGGATCATATTGATGAGGTTATCAAAATTATCCGTGCGGCAAAAAATGTTGCTGAAGCAAAAACAAAATTAATGGAAAATTTCGGACTAGATGACGTGCAGGCACAGGCTATTGTAGATATGCGTCTGCGAGCTCTTACCGGTCTGGAACGCGAGCGTCTGGAGCAGGAATATGCAGAAATTATGAAAAAGATAGACGAATTTAAAGCAATTCTTGCAGATGAAAAGCTGTTGCTTGGTGTCATCAAAGAAGAAATCGGCATTATCCGTGACAAATACGGTGATGACAGAAGAACGTCAATCGGCATTGACATGGACGATTTTACAGATGAAGACCTGATTCCGGATGAAAATACCGTGGTGGCAATCACGCACCTTGGCTATATCAAGCGCATGACAATTGATAATTTCAAGGCACAGCACCGTGGCGGCAAAGGTATCAAGGGAATGCAGACCATCGAAGAGGATTACATCGAGGATATGTTTATGACAACGACCCATCACTACATCATGTTCTTAACGAATAAGGGCCGCACATATCGTATCAAGGCATATGAAATTCCGGAAGCGAGCCGCACAGCACGAGGAATTGCCATTATCAACCTGTTGCAGCTACAGCCGGGCGAAAAAGTAACCGCCGGCATTGCTTTAAAGGAATTTGATGATGAACGCTATCTGTTCCTGGCAACCAAATCCGGTATTGTCAAGAAAACGAAAATTAAGAACTTTGCCAATATCCGCAAAACCGGTATTCAGGCAATCAATTTGAAAGATGATGACGTTTTAATTGGCGCCAAGGCAACCAACAACCAGAAGGATATTCTGATGATTACAAAGCACGGTATGAGCATCCGCTTTAACGAGCAGGATGTGCGTGCAACCGGCAGAAGCTCCATGGGCGTTATTGGTATGACACTTTCCGAAGGCGACGAGGTTGTTTCCATGCAGCTTACCTCCCAGGGTGAATATGTACTGGTAGCCTCCGAGTTTGGCTACGGCAAGCTGACCGATGTAAATGAATTTACGGCGCAGCGCCGCGGCGGCAAGGGTGTCAAGTGCTACAAGATTATCGAAAAGACCGGGGATGTTGTTGGTGCAAAGATTTTAAATCTGGAAAATGAGGTGATGCTGATTACAAACGAAGGCATCATTATCCGTACGCTGGTGAGTGACATCAGCATTGTCGGCAGAAATACCTCCGGTGTAAAGCTCATCAATATCGACAGTGAAAAAGGAATCCGTGTGGCAAGCATTACCAAGGTGAAGGAAGAAATGAACACCGAGCAGATGGAGGCTCAGCTTCAGGATGAAAACGAAGAAGTGGTAGATGATGAAGAAATGGGAGAAGAAGTAACAGCAGAAGAATAAAAAATAAAGAAAACTGGTACATGAAACTTCCGCAGAGCTTATGTAAGTAGAGTACTGCGGAGGATGCTGTGCCGGTTTTCGCTTTTTTTCAGGAGGAATCAAATGCTATGGAATCTGATAAATGGTATTTGTTCTCTTCCAACGCTGTCCCGAATAGAAACAGGAGAGCGTGTGGTAGATTATATTATGATTGAAGCACTGCTGGAACGGATGAATGTGGAAAAATCGGAATATGAATTTGTGTTGGATAATGTTGCGTATGCGGAGTATATGCAAAGAGAAGAAATAAGAAAGCTGGTGGCACAAAAAAAACCGGAAGAAGCAGAAAAAAAATAAAACGGTATGAAACAGAGCATGGAAGCAAACCATTGCACCAGCAGTTCATATTTTTTACAAAAAGGATATCTGGAAAAGCAGTATTTAGAGCAAAACCGACCAAGAATAAGCAGAGAACAGATTTCAAAGGGCAGTTTGTGTGACGACACCGGATTATGAAAACTTAATGGAACAGCAGCAAATTCTAAGTAACTCAAACTTCGCACATTAAAAAATGCCTATGCACCTTGAAAATTCAATAATAACTGG
>CAZJAA010000006.1:0-86887 GCA_964544055.1 uncultured Lachnospiraceae bacterium
AAGTAATTTCGCAGAGCTGTCAAAAGAAATGTTAGACCATTATATCGAAAAAGTGATGGTATATGATGAACAACACATGGAAATCTTCTGGAAAGAAAAATAGTTGTGGCATAGTTGGCTTTCAGAATTTTGCAGTTATTTAACAAGAAAGACTGGTATTTCAAGCAACAGCTTAACAGCAGGTATCGTTTTTGAGCAAAAAAACAGCAAAAACCTTGAAAAAAGGTTAAAAAAATTGTTTGCAACTACTTGACAGGAGAGGGGGTAGACTACACCCATCCGGCTTTTTTGCAGGCGGACGGTTCCAGCCGTGTTAAGGTTATCTGGGACCAGAATGCCCAGAACGGCACGCCGCCTGCGGGATTTTTTTACGGAGCGGAATATGGAGTCGGAGAGATTGCAGAGAGAACGGCTCCGGGGGATGAAAACGGACATGGCACGTTTCTGGCAGGAATTGCCGCAGGAAGAGAAAACCGCGAAGCGGATTTTGCCGGAGTTGCACCGCTGGCAGAGCTTGCCGTGGTGAAATTGAAGGAAGCAAAGCCATACCTGAAAGAATATTTCTGTATGCCACCGGATGTAACAGCGTTCAGTGAAGCGGACATTATGCTTGGAGTGCGCTATCTTCTGGAATACGCTGCGAGACAGGAAAAACCGCTTGTCCTGTGCCTTGGTGTGGGCTGCAGCCTGGGAAGCCATCAGGGAACTATGCCGCTTTCCCTGTACTTAAACAGCCTTGCTTATCGGCCGGATGTCTGCCTGGTGGCGGCAGTCGGAAACGAAGGAAATACACGGCATCATACCGCAGTTTCGCTTTTTGCGGAACAAAGAGAGGTGGAGCTTTATGCTGAACAGCGCAGCAGCGGCTTTACCCTGGAAATTTTTTCAGAAGCCATTGCAGAGCTGACGCTTCGTGTGATTTCACCTGCCGGAGATGCCACGCCATTCGTTGGCACCGGTTTTACCGGGATGGAGGAATTTCCGCTGATTTTTGACCGCAGTGTTGTTTTTATCGAGCGGGAAAGTCTGATGCGTACCGGAACCATGCAGAGGATAAGACTCAGATTCCGTACACCGGCACCGGGCATCTGGCGGATACAGTTTGAACGCAGCCGTATGTCTTCCGAGGTAAACCTGTGGCTGCCGCTTGACGAATTTCTGGAAGGCGAGGTGTATTTTCCGGAACCGGTCTCGGAACTGACCTTGTGCGAACCGGCAAATTCACCGCTTTTGCTGGCGGTTGGCGGTTACTCTACCGAAAATGGAGGTCTGGCACCCTTTTCTGGACGCGGATTTACCGCAGACGGCTTAAACCAGCCAACGCTACTTGCACCGTCTGTCAATGTGTCAGGTCCCTTTGCCGGCGGCGGTTATGTCATACGAAGCGGAACAAGTATCGGCGCAGCATACACCGCCGGAACTGTGGCGTTGTTTTTGGAGTATATTGAGGAATACCGGAGAACCGGAGCAGCTGCTCCAATGGATACGGCACTGCTTCGCACGCTGTTTTCTTTAGGTGCTGCAAGGGCGGACGGTGTGGAATATCCGTCCCCGGCTTATGGCTACGGAAATTTAAATCTGTATGGAGTGTTTGAATTTTTAAGAAATCTGTAGTTAGCGGAATGAAGTATGCGTGGGCAGTAACAGTTCGTAGGCAGAAGAAAGCATAAACTATTTGACAAGCGGAGAAAGAATGTTTATACTCTACTTTAACGGACTACTAAGATAAAGGATGCTTCCAGAACGGAGATTTGTATGAAGCGAAAGTTATTGTTCTGGCGGAGCCTGCACAGGCTGCTGCCGAAAAAGAAAATTTATATTGAAGGAAGCCTGACTGCCCGGGGAAATGAGTCGGAACAGGAATTAGAGATTCTGGATGGCGAAGAAACACCAATCCGAGTTTACTTTGATAAAAATAGTCCCTATGAAATTATTGAGCAGGAAATTTCACCGGCAAAAATTCCGTGTCCGGGCTGCGGACGCAGAATTTCCCACGGAATGGATTACTGCAATTTTTGCGGAGCTCATGTAACGGAGGATAAGGCAGGGCAATCATGATTTTTGTGGGATTTAATTCAGTGGGTCAAAGGTTCGCATCACGTTGTGATGCGACCTTTTGACAGCTGAGTTTCCCAATGTTTCACTTTCATTCATGAGTATTGTTATATAGCATGTTTAAAAACGAGGAGGACAAAGTAGTGGAAAACTGGAAAAAAAATCTGCGCAACGTGGAACCATATGTACCTGGCGAACAGCCAAAGCAGCAGGACATGATTAAATTAAATACAAATGAAAATCCGTACCCACCGGCGCCGGGCGTGGAGCGGATTATTAAGAGCATGGAAACCGGAGATTTTCGCCTGTATCCAAAGCCGGATGCCAGAGAACTGGTAGACGCACTGGCAGCAGAATATGGTGTACCGGCAGAGTGTGTGTTTGTAGGTGTCGGTTCGGATGATGTGCTCGGCATGGCATTTTTAACCTGTTTTAACGGAGAAAAGGAGATTCTGTTCCCGGACATTACCTATTCGTTTTATCCGGTCTGGGCAGACCTGTTTCATATTCCCTACCGCACACCGGCGCTTGACGAAGACTTCCGTATAAAAAAAGAAGATTATTATGTGCCAAACGGCGGAATTGTCATTGCTAATCCGAATGCACCGACCTCGATTGCCCTGCCGCTTGCGGAAATTGAGGAAATCATCGCAAAAAATCAGGATTCCGTGGTGATTATTGATGAGGCATATGTGGATTTCGGCGGGGAAAGTGCCCTGCCTCTTGTGGATAAGTACGAAAACCTTCTGGTGGTACAGACCTTTTCCAAGTCTCGCTCTATGGCAGGAATGCGGATTGGCTTTGCCATCGGAAGCAGGGAACTGATTGCTGCCATGTATGCAGTGCGCAACTCCTATAACTCCTACACCATGAATATGCCTTCCATTTTAAGCGGCGTAGAGGCGGTTAAAGACCGTGCGTACTTTGAAAAAACGCGGAAAGCCATTATGGAAACCAGGGAAGAAACAGCAAAAAAGCTTTTCGACCTTGGCTTTACGGTGCTTCCGTCCAGCACGAATTTCCTGTTTGCCAGTCATAAAAGCGTTCCGGCAGAGGAATTATTTTTGATGCTTCGGGAAAAACATATTTATGTGCGGTACTTTAAAACACTGCGAATCAGCAACTATCTCCGGATTACCATTGGAACACCGGAGCAGATGGAGAAATTTCTGACAGAGATAAAACAGTACCTTTATAACCTCTGATAAGGGAAAACACGGGAAAGAAAATCAGATACATTAATGCACCAAATGAAAAGAAACTTGCAAAGATAGCTGAGGTGTTAGAATTCACAGAAGAAACCAATACGATGTATGATTATGCGGCATTGACGAAAAAAGGAGCATCTATAGTAAATAAGTATTCTTATATAGTAAATAAGAACCTCAAGACTCTTTGCTTTAGAGAAATGACAGAGGAGTGGCTGGAATTTGTAGTTGCTTGTCGCAGGGGCAAAGAGCATGATTATGATATTGTAGAAGGACCGATGGCAGATGACCAAATCTGGGATTATGTAGAAGATTATATCTCAGGTAAGATTAGTAAAACTGCATTCTGGGAGCTTGTTAAATTTAAATATCCTACGCATCAGATTGTATTCTGTACGGAAGCTGCGTTGAGTGTGTTGACATTTGAAGGGAGTGTGACATTATGACGAATATTTACTTCCAAGATGAAGAAATAACGACAAACGCCTTGTATTTTGTATGTTATATGATTGAACGTGTGGCACGCAAACTCCATCAGAGAAATTGTTATGTAGTCAATGCGATTGGAAGGGCTGAATTAGAGCATTTGATAAGTGTTGCAAGGCTTGTGATATGTATTTGGAGTTGTTGAGAGGTGATGACCAGCATCTCAATCAGAATCCTAACCAAAATGGTCAGGATGTGAACAAGTTAATAGTTGCTTTTTGCAAAGAACCAAGATCCATACAAGAAATAATGGATAAATTTGCTTTTCATAGCAGGACAAGTTTTAGAAGAAAATATTTAAGCCCTATGCTTGAAAAAGGTGTATTGAAGATGACTATACCGGAAAAACCATCAAGTAAAAATCAGAAATATTTTTCGTAAGAGATAACCTAACCACATCTTAACCAATGTGGTTAGGTTAAGGATACCATACTCTGGAAAAAGAGAAGGAGAGCCTGACGATTGCCGGTTGCTGGGTGCATGGCCGCAGACGTTTCGACGAAGCATTAAAGGTTCTGCCAAAGGAAGGGCGAAGCAAATCAGGTGCATATCTCGTCATGAAACAGATTCAGGCCATTTACCGGGAAGAAGAAAAACTTCAGGACTTATCCGCACAGGAACGATTGCAGCAACGTCAGCTGGTTGTAAAACCGCTGGTGGATGCTTTATTTGTGTACCTAAAAAATACACAGCAGGATATTTCTGCAAAAGGAAAGCTGGCAGATGCATATGGGTACATGCTGAATCAGGAAAAATATCTCCGCGTGTTTTTGGAGGACGGAGAAGTTCCGATTGACAACAATGCAAGCGAGCGTGCCATCCGTGGTTTCTGTATCGGCAAGAAAAACTGGCAGATGATTGATACCATCAGTGGAGCAAAATCCTCCGCCATTATCTACAGCATTGCCGAAACCGCAAAAGCCAACAACTTAAAACCATACGAATATTTCGAATATCTGTTATCCGAGATACCGGAACATATGGATGATACTGACAAAAGTTTCCTGGAAGACTTACTGCCGTGGTCAGCCAACCTTCCGGAACGAATTCGAAAGCCAATAAAATAATTTTTTACGCAGCCGCTTTCAGCGGCTTGCGTTATCAAGGGTATGCGCTATGGAGCGTTTACCAAGAAAGGTGCTCAGAATGCAGAACAGAAATTACCAGAAGGAACTGGAAAAACTGATAGAAAATAACCAGAGGGAAGGAAAAAAGCCTTCCCTTTTGCTGCACAGTTGCTGTGCACCGTGCAGCAGTTATGTGCTGGAATATCTGGCACCGTATTTTAAAATCTGTGATTTTTATTATAACCCAAACATTTCACCAAAAAAAGAATATGAGGATCGGAAGAATGAGCTGGTGCGCCTGATAGATGAGATGGAGTTATCCACAGAAGTAACCTTTTTGGAGGGGGCTTATCAACCGGAGGACTTTTTTGCCATGGCAAAAGGACTGGAGGATGTGCCGGAGGGTGGTGAACGCTGCTTTTTGTGCTATGAAATGCGCCTCAGGGAGGCTGCAAAGGTGGCAAAAGAGCAGGGCGCAGATTACTTTGCCACCACGCTTACCATAAGTCCGTTAAAAAATGCTGTCCGCTTAAATGAAATCGGAGAGAGTCTTTCTGCGGAATACGGCGTAGCATATCTGCCGTCCGATTTTAAAAAGAAAAACGGTTATAAGCGTTCGGTGGAGCTGTCGGCACAGTATGAGCTGTACCGGCAGAATTACTGCGGCTGTGTGTTTTCGAAGATGTAGGCAGAGAAAGAGATGCACGGTGGAGAATAATGGAACATACACCTGTGTGTTTCATGGAACGAAAAAAATGTTCCGGAATGCGAATTAAAATATTTTTTTAAAAAAAGGGATACTAAAAAAGGATATCCCTTTTTTTTGTCGAATTAATTTATTAGAGGAACTTTTTGAGAAGCTAACTTGAGTTTAAAATCCGACGAGTATAAGCTGTTTAAAATACCGTTACTTTCTTTCGAGAGGGAAGGGAAAAAAGCCGGCGTAGCGGGCTACGCTGAGGATTTTTGACCTGTGCTGACGAGAGAAAAGACAAGTAATAAGGGAAGGTTAATTAAAAACTGATGTACTCGCATCGGTGGAAGGAGCAGTGGATGAATCTTAGAGAAATGCAGGAACAGCGGGAACACACTATGTTAAGCCAGTATGCGGCATTCAGCGACCAGTCTCTGGGCAGGGACAAAAAGGTTGCTCCGTGCGACATCCGCACGGTGTACCAAAGAGACCGCGACAAAATTATCCACAGCAAGGCGTTCCGCCGCTTAAACGGAAAAACGCAGGTTTTTTTAACGCCGGAGGGCGACCATTACCGCACCCGGCTTACACACACACTGGAAGTTTCCCAGACTGCACGAACCATTGCAAAGGCGTTGCGTTTAAATGAAGATTTAACCGAGGCAATTGCACTTGGACACGACCTTGGACATACGCCGTTTGGACATGCCGGAGAGCGTGCCTTAAACGAAATTTGTCCGTTTGGATTTGCTCATTATCTACAAAGTGTCCGTGTTGTGGAAAAGCTGGAAAAGGATGGTGCCGGCTTAAATCTGACCAAAGAGGTGCGAGACGGCATTGCCAACCATCAGGTCAGCACAACGCCAAAAACGCTGGAAGGCCGAATTGTCCGTATCAGCGATAAAATTGCATATGTAAATCACGACATAGATGATGCCATTCGTGGGCATATTATTACCGAAGAGGAAATTCCGGAGGAATTTACTTCCGTGCTGGGGCATAGCCTGTCAGAACGTTTAAATACGCTGATTCACGACATCATCACAAGCAGCGAAAATAAAAATGATATTACCATGTCATCGCATGTGGAAGAAGCCTTTCAGGGGCTGCGTGCCTATATGTTCAAAAGTGTATATACCAATCCGGTAGCAAAAGGGCAGGAGTCCAAGGCGGAGCAGATGGTAAAGGAACTGTACCAGTATTATCTGGAACATGTGGCACTTCTTCCAAAGGAGTACCGTATTATGATTGAAGAGCAGAATGAAGCAGTGGAGCGGGTGGTCTGCGACTATGTCGCCGGAATGACCGACCGCTATGCCGTTGCAAAATTCAAAGAAATCATGATTCCGGACGCATGGGATGTATTTTAAACGTTACGGTTCAGACAGCAACAAATCACTTGCTGATTTGTTGCGTGCGAAAGTGATTCAGGAGTGTGCAGGCTCCTTTTGCGCAGCAAAACTTTAAATGAGCCTGCGAATGGTTACTGGAACGAGGTACGAGCGAACAGTAACTTTTAAACGTTGCCCTGATACCTGAAAAACAGAAGAAACGGCAGGGGCAGCCGGAGGACTGTGGTAGAAAACCACATAAGAAAGGACAAAAGCGACTATGTTTTACCCCGAAGAAATTGTAGAAGAAGTAAGGCAGCGTACCGACATTGTGGATTTAATCGGTACCTATGTGCGTTTGCAGAAAAAGGGCGGAAGCTACATGGGGCTGTGTCCGTTCCACAACGAGAAATCTCCGTCGTTTTCGGTGAATGCCGGACGGCAGATGTATCACTGTTTTGGCTGCGGAGTGGGGGGAAATGCCTTTACTTTTGTGATGGAATACGAAAATTTCACCTTTGTGGAGGCACTCAAATATCTGGCAGAGCGTGCCGGGGTTAAGCTTCCGGAAATTGAATATTCCGAGGATGCAAAGAAAGCAGCAGATTTTAAAAGCCGTCTTCTGGAAGTGAACAAGCTGGCAGCCAAGTTTTTTTATGTGCAGTTGAAATCCGAGCAGGGAAAATCGGCATACGATTATTTTAAAAAGCGTGGGCTGACCGATGAAACCATTGTAAAATTTGGTCTTGGCTATTCCAGCAAATTCAGCGACACCCTATATAAATATTTAAAGCAGCAGGGCTACGAGGACAGCTTTTTAAAGGACACCGGACTAATCACGCTGGATGAAGCAAGAGGCGGCAGGGACAAATTCTGGAACCGCGCCATGTTCCCAATTATGGATGCCAATAATCGTGTGATTGCGTTTGGTGGTCGTGTCATGGGCGAAGGAGAGCCAAAATATTTAAACTCACCGGAAACCAAGGTGTTCGATAAAAGCCGCAACCTGTACGGCTTAAATTATGCCAAACATTCCAGAAAGCCATACATGCTGATTTGCGAAGGCTACATGGACGTTATTTCGCTGCATCAGGCCGGATTTACCAATGCGGTGGCATCCTTAGGTACCGCCCTGACCGGACTGCAGGCGAACCTGATTGCACGGTATGTCAAAGAAGTTTACTTAACCTATGATAGTGACGGAGCCGGAATAAAAGCGGCACTCCGTGCCATCCCCATTATGAAAGAAGCAGGAGTCAGCGTTAAGGTTATCAACATGAAGCCCTACAAAGATCCGGACGAATTTATCAAAAATCTGGGGGCGGAAGAATACCAAAAACGGATTGACAATGCGGTTCACAGCTTTTTCTTTGAACTTCAGGTACTGGAAAACGGTTTTAATATGGAAGATCCGGAGCAGAAAACACGTTTTTTCCATGAAACGGCAAAAAAACTGGTTGGTTTTTCGGATGAAATTGAACGCTCCAATTATGAAGAAGCAGTGGCAAGACAATACCGTATTGATTACGATATGCTTCATAAGCTAGTGAACAAATATGGTTCCCAGATGATTGTCATTCAGGGACAGGCTGTTCCGGCAGCCCAGGCAGAAAGCAGCCGAAAAGCTGCGCTGGCAAAAAAAGAAAAGGAAGAAGAAAAGGATGGCATTACAAGACCGCAGAAGCTTCTGCTTACCTGGCTTGCCACCGATACTTCAAAGTTTCGCCGGATTAAGGGTATCCTCACCAAAGAGGACTTTTCACCGGGCTTCTGCCGGACAGTGGCAGACATGGTATTTTCCCAGTACGAGCAGGACGGAAAGGTCAATCCTGCCAAAATCATAAATCAGTTTGAAGATAAGGAGGAGCAGACAATGGCAGCAGCCCTGTTCTCTACGGAGTTTCGCGAAGAAATGGACGCTGCCGGGCAAAAGAAGGCTTTTGAAGATACGGTTCGTAAGGTGAAGCAGGCTTCCATTGAGCAACAGATAGAACTGGCAGTGGGAGCGGGTGACATGGAGCAGTTTCAACGGCTGCTGACAGAGAAAAACCGTTATAAAAACCAGTTTCTGATTCCGGAATAAGGAAGCTGCAATGCACGGATGTCTGGTTGGTTATAATGTACGCAGAGAGAAAAGAGTTCTCTTTGCAGTAACGTTTTGCGAAAAGGATGGTTGACGCAATGGAAGAAAATACAAATAAGTTTATGGAAAAAATGAAAGAACTGCTGGCATTTGCCAAAAAAAAGAAAAATGTATTGGAGTATCAGGAAATCAACGATTTTCTGGGTGATATGGAATTGGAAGCAGGACAGATTGAAAAAATATATGAGTTTCTGGAAACAAACGGAGTCGATATCCTCCGTGTGGAAAATTTTACGGACAACGATGAAGATGATATGGAACCGGACATTCTTCTGGATGATGAAGAAGTCGAGGATTATGCCCATATTGACATGAGCATCCCGGAAGGAGTCAGCCTGGAAGATCCGGTGCGTATGTATTTAAAGGAAATCGGCAAGGTGCCGCTTTTGTCCGCAGACGAGGAAATGAAGCTGGCAAAGCGCATTGAAGAGGGTGACGAGGAGGCGAAAAAACGGCTGTCAGAAGCGAACCTTCGTCTGGTTGTCAGCATTGCCAAACGTTATGTAGGAAGAGGAATGCAGTTTCTTGACCTGATTCAGGAAGGCAATTTAGGATTGATGAAGGCAGTGGAAAAATTTGATTTCCGCAAAGGCTATAAATTTTCCACCTATGCAACCTGGTGGATTCGTCAGGCAATTACCCGTGCCATTGCCGACCAGGCAAGAACGATTCGTATTCCGGTTCATATGGTGGAAACAATCAACAAATTGATTCGTGTACAGCGTCAGCTGTTGCAGGAATACGGACGGGAGCCGCTGCCGGAAGAAATTGCAAAGGAAATGGGCGTGCCGGTGGAACGTGTGCGTGAAATTATGAAAATATCGCAGGAACCGGTGTCTTTAGAAACTCCAATCGGCGAGGAAGAGGACAGCCATCTGGGTGACTTTGTAGAGGATGACCGGATGCCGACACCGGCAGAATCTGCTGCCTACACCTTGCTTGGAGAACAGCTGACCGAAGTGCTGAATACGCTGACGGAACGGGAACAGAAAGTACTGCGCTTACGGTTTGGACTGGATGACGGCAGGGCAAGAACCTTAGAAGAGGTCGGAAAGGAATTCCAGGTAACAAGAGAGCGAATCCGTCAGATTGAAGCAAAGGCACTGCGCAAGCTCCGTCATCCAAGCCGTTCAAAAAAATTAAGGGATTATTTAGACTAATGAATGTAACACAGCTATCAGAACGCCTTCGTGCAGCAGCAGGAATGGTGACAAAAGGAAATATTGTGGCAGATGTAGGGTGCGACCATGCCTATACTTCCATTTATTTGTGCAGGGAAGGCATTGCACCGCACGTCATTGCCATGGATATCAATCAAGGACCGCTTGCAGGAGCAAAGACTCATATAAAGCAGGCGAGACTTTCCGAACAGATCGATGTCCGTTTGTCCGACGGACTCGAAAAGCTTGTGCCGGGAGAGGCAGATACCGCGCTGCTTTGCGGTATGGGAGGACTGCTGATGATAAAAATTTTGTCAGACTACCCGGCAGCAACGGCTTCTTTTAAAGAACTTGTGCTGCAGCCGCAGTCAGAACCGGGAGAAGTCCGCAGATTTTTGCATAAACAGGGGTATCGGATTACAAAAGAGCATATGTTAAAAGAAGATGGGAAATTTTATGTAATGCTGCGTGCCGTACCATGCGAAGAGCCGGAAAGGTACGATAACGACTGTGAGTATCTGTATGGGAAGCTTCTTCTGGAAGAAAAAAACGAAGTGCTGGCAGAGTTTCTTGCGCGGGAATACCGCCTGCGCAGTGAGGTTTTATCGGCACTTTCCGGACAGAATACCGAAAACGCCAAGAAACGGAAATTGTCGCTTGGTAAAGAATTTGCCATGATAGAAGAAGCAAGAGCACGTTTGAACAAAGTTGTGGTTTGAACCTTTGAACGACGTAAGGCAGCAAAAAGAATTCCCATATGGGGTTTGCAAATCAGAAAATCAGGAAATGGAGAAGAGCATGATAATAAAAATCGAAGGAAAACAGAAAGAATATGCGGAGGACACTACTCTTTATGAAATAAGTCAGGATGTGGCAGCAGAATATGCACATCCAATTATGATTGCCATGGTAAACGGCAAACTGAAGGAACTTCGAAAATCACCAAACGAAGGAGATGAAGTGGAGTTTGTAACACCGGATACGGAAAACGGAATCCGTATTTATCGTCGCGGTATTATTCTGGTGTTTTTAAAAGCATTATATAAAGTACTTGGAAGCAAAGGGCTGGAAAAGGTACGCATTGAACATATCATAGGAAATGGAATTTATGGGGAGCTGGAAGGTGAAGTGACAGCTGATGTAACAGCGTTTGCACTTGTAAAAAAAGAGATGGAACGCATTGTGGCTGCCGACATCCGGTTCGACAAAAAAGTAGTAAATACGGAAGATGCCCAGAAAATTTTCAAGGAATACCGGATGTTTGAAAAAGAAAAGCTGTTTGGCTACCGTCGTGTATCAAAAACCAATATTTACAGTCTGGGCGGTTTTGAAGATTATTTCTACGGCTATATGCCGTATTCCACAGGTCCCCTGAAGCAGTTTGACCTGTTCCCATATGACAACGGCTTTATTCTGCTTGTGCCAACCCAGGAATCGCCGGAGGTTCTGCCGAAATTTGAAGAACAGCGAAAGTTTTTTGAAGTGCTTCAGGAAGGCTCCGGATGGGGACGCATCATGGGCGTGGAAACCGTCGGAGACATGAATGATGTGCTGGCAAGAGGTGAATTGCAGGAGCTTATTTTAGTACAGGAAGCTTTTATGGAAAAGAAGATTGCGGACATTGCTGCACAGATTAAACGCCGCGAGGGTGTAAAATTTGTGATGATTGCAGGCCCGTCTTCTTCCGGAAAAACCACGTTTTCCCACCGCCTGTCCATTCAGCTGAAAACACTCGGCATGAAGCCGCATCCGATTGCCGTGGATGACTATTTTTGCAACCGTGAGGATACACCAAAGCATCCGGATGGAAGCTACAATTTTGAGTGCCTCGGTGCAATTGATGTAGAACAGTTTAACAATGATATGCTGGCACTGCTTGACGGAAAAGAGGTGGAACTCCCAACGTTCAATTTCAGAACCGGACAGCGGGAATATAAGGGCAATAAAAAACAGCTTGGTGCGGAAGATATTCTTGTAATCGAAGGAATTCACGGACTGAATGATGCCCTGTCCTACAAGCTTCCGACGGAAAGCAAGTTTAAGGTTTATATCAGTGCACTGACACAGTTAAATATTGATGAGCACAACCGCATACCAACAACCGATGCCAGAATGCTGCGTCGTATTGTGCGGGATGCCAGAACCCGCGGAGCTGCCGCACAGGATACGATTCGTATGTGGCCATCCGTGCGTCTGGGAGAAGAAGAAAATATCTTCCCATTCCAGGAAAGTGCCGATGTCATGTTTAACTCGGCACTGCTTTATGAACTACCGCTGATTAAACAGTTTGCAGAACCGCTTTTGTTCTGTGTGCCAAAAGATGCACCGGAATATGTAGAAGCCAAAAGACTGCTCAAATTTCTGGATTATTTTTTGGGTGCAGACTGCGAAAATGTACCAAAAAATTCTATCCTGCGGGAATTTATCGGCGGCAGCTGTTTCCACGTGTAAAAACAGAAGGTTAGGCGGCGTTCTTGGATGTGTAACTATTCAGCCCACTCCGCAATTCGTAAAACCTGCCAGCTACGCAGTCAGCCGCTGCTAAAGCAGCTCTCCGTTTTACTCATTAGGCGGCGTGGAGCTAATCGCCTTATACAAGTATATGTACAGCTTTGCAAGCGGGGCTTGCAAAGCTGTGCATATACTTGTATAAGGCTGAATAGTTACATTTATTTAAAATTTTACGGATTTACAAAGTTTTAAAATCGTGTTAGAATACCGGAGAGCAGCACAGACGGTCGCGCCGGAAACGGTGAGGAAAGTCCGGGCTTCACAGGGCAGGATGCCGGATAACGTCCGGTGGAGGTGACTCCAAGACCAGTGCAACAGAAAAGAAACAGCCGGTGACTTTTTCCAAGGTTTCCCAACAGATTTCCCATGGAACCTTGTTGGGAAACCCTGGAAAAAGTCACCTGGTGATGGTGGAATGGTGGGGTAAGAGCTCACCGCCTGGCTGGTAACAGACAGGGCTGTGTAAACTCCATCCGAAGCAAGACCGAACAGGAAGCAATACGGCGGCCCGTCGTGCTTCCGGGTTGGTTGCGTTCTGTCTGGGTAACCGGGCAGAGGAGCTGTGCGGTAACGTACAGTCAAGAAAGATGATCGTCAGATACAGAACCCGGCTTATCGTGCTGCTCACCCTTATAATTTCTGATTTTAGCAGAAATCCGCACTTTTGTAAGAAGATTTGCATATTCAATATCATTCAGTCCATCGATATAATTCAATGGAAAATTCTTTTTAATTCCCTGCTCTTTCAATAGCATGACTGCACGGTTATAAGCAGCGGCAGCCTCGTTTTCCGAAGCGTACCGCCCGATGAGGTAGTCCCCACGGATATGTATTTTTGCTGTATATACTTCACGCCCCTTCAGCTGCTGTTTTGTAACACCGTGATAGCGGTTGATGATTTCAATATTCCGATAGCGGAAATCGGTTTCGTCCCCATTGACAAAAAGGAAATCCCGTCCGGGAACGGCATAGTTTTTGATACCATAGCGCGAAAGAATGTTGACCTGCATACCATAGTCGGCTACAAACAGGTGATTTCCACGTTTCATAATTTTGTGGTTGGAATAATAAAACAGATCATCTACATCAAATTTATAGCGGCAGGTCTGGCTGTAGTAGTATACAAAAAAACGATGTTCCAGATAGATAGGGGTTTTTATATAAATATCGTTGTCGCGAAAATTTAAAAGCACCACCCATTTTTCGAACGGAAGCACCTGGTTTTCCTGCTGAAAATAATCTAACAGCGGCTGGGCAGGCTGTTTGGTGGAAAACAGCGAAGAGGCTTCCAGATAAGCAAGATGGGCTGTGCGCTCGTCCGGAAAGCTGCCGAGGCTGATATGCTTTGCGTTATGGGTGATGGAAGCACGGTATAACGGACTTTGATCCTTTTTTCTGTTCAGATAGACACCTGGCAGCATAAAATCCTCCATTCCGAGAACGTTTTTTGGGCATAAGCAGATTACTTTATATATCAAGGCATATTTGTGACGCTCTCTGCACAAACAGCCAGCCATTTTTGTTATTTTTGCTTTATATTTTATAGTCTACACTATAAGTACAAAAATGGAAACAGAAAAAGTATTGTGCAAAAATCACAAAAAAATGAAAATAAAATGGATAAATTGCACAAAAAGAAGCGTGTCTGACGAAAAAGGACGACCACTTTTTTAGGAGATATAACGAAAATTACAGGAAGTAATTGACAGAACCCCCATTTTTAGGTTAAACTCACTCAAAGTTACTCATTTAACCGTTTTTTTTTGATGTAAGAAGAGGTAAGGAATGTTAAAACAGAAAAAATGGTCTCTGTTTTTTGCAGCTCTCCTTTTGGGAATTGTTGTGAGATTTATCGGACCGGACTATTTTACAGAAACATCATATGCGATGCAGAAGATGTACGTTGCTGTCACGACACAGAATGCCAATGACGGTACATCTATGTTAAAAATGACAGACACCACACAAATTTTCAGTGTGGCACAGGACACGGAAGAAGCCTTCGGAAAAGAAGAACGTGTGGCACAAGGCACGGAGGAAGCTTCTGGCAAAGAAGAATCCATAGCACAAAGCACAGAGGAAGCCTCCGGAAAAGCAGAAGAACGTGCGGCACAGGGCACGGAGGAAGCCTCCGGCATGATAACAACACAGAACATCTGGATTAGTGCATATCGCAATCTGATGTATGGCACAGAAAGCTCACTGGAAAAAGTGGCAGCACTTGCACTTTCAGATGTAAAAGCAGCAGATTTGGAGCTGATGTCGAGCAGTACCGATCATGTTGTAACCTATCATGGCAGACGCTTTGCCATTACGGAAGAGGACTATGAGGTTTTATTAAAAATTGTAGAGGCAGAAGCAAGTACAGAAGACATAAAAGGAAAAATGCTGGTCGCAAATGTGATAATGAACCGTCTGGAAGTGGGCTTTTGTGGAAACACAATTGTGGAAGTAGTGTTTGCGGAAGGACAGTTTGCACCGGTTGCCAACGGCAGATTTTTCAAAATGATACCTTCCGAAGAAACCATAGAGGCCGTAGAACGTGTTTTAAACGGAGAAGATATTTCCAAGGGTGCGTTGTACTTCATGCAAAGAAATGCGGCAAGCAAGAAAGGCATCCGCTGGTTTGATGAAAATCTCAAGTTTTTATTTGAATATGGCTGCCATGAGTTTTACAAAGAAAAAAATTAACTATTTATCTTGCTAAAGCGGAAAAGTTGTGTTAAGATGTGACAAAATGGATTGTGTACTATCCATGATGTCACATCTTTTTTATGTAATTTTGTCGTATGAGGGAGGCTACAACATATGGTACGTTATAAGAGCACAAGAAATTCAAGCATATCTGTAACTGCATCAGAAGCAGTGCTGAAAGGTCTGGCAGAAGACGGAGGTCTGTTTGTTCCGGATTCCATTCCATCACTCGAAGTTCCGCTTGGCAGTCTGGCAGGCAAAAGCTATCAGGAAGTGGCTTATGAGGTTATGAAGCTGTTTCTTTCCGATTATACCGAAGAAGAATTAAAGCACTGCATTAACAGTGCCTACGACAGTAAGTTTGACACGGCAAAGATTGCGCCGTTAAAAGAAGCAGATGGTGCGTATTATCTGGAACTGTTCCATGGTGCAACCATTGCGTTTAAAGATATGGCTCTTTCCATTTTGCCGCATCTGATGACAACCGCAGCCAAAAAGCATAACATGAAAGAAGAAATTGTCATTCTTACCGCAACCTCCGGCGACACCGGAAAAGCTGCCCTTGCCGGCTTTGCGGATGTTCCAGGCACAAGCATCATTGTGTTCTACCCAAAGGACGGAGTCAGCAAAATCCAGGAAAAGCAGATGGTAACCCAGACAGGTGACAACACAAACGTTGTGGCAATTCACGGAAATTTTGATGACGCACAGACCGGAGTAAAAGAAATTTTTGGAGACAAAGCACTGGCAAAGCGCATGAAGGAGCAGGGTTATCAGTTTTCTTCCGCAAACTCCATCAACATTGGCCGTCTGGTTCCACAGGTGGTTTATTACGTTTATACCTATGTAACACTGGCAGCAGAAAGAAAGCTTACCTGCGGTGAACCAATGAATGTGGTAGTGCCAACCGGAAACTTCGGCAACATCTTAGCTGCCTACTATGCAAAACAGATGGGTGTGCCGATCAAGAAGCTGATTTGTGCCTCCAATGAAAATAAAGTACTGTTTGATTTCTTTAAAACAGGTGTTTACGATAAAAAACGTGAATTTGTCCTTACCAGCTCTCCATCCATGGACATTCTGGTATCCAGCAACCTTGAACGTCTGATTTATACCTGTGCCGGAGAAAACTCGGATGTGAATGCAGCACTGATGAAACAGTTAAAAGAAGAAGGACGCTACGAAATTACTGCTGACATGAAAGCAAAGTTGACCGACTTTGTCGGCGGTTACGCAACCGAAGCAGAAACAGCAGAAACCATCCGCAAGGTTTATGAAAAGACCGGTTATGTCATTGATACCCATACGGCAGTAGCTGCTACGGTATTCTACAAATATAAAGAAGAAACACAGGATGACACAGTAACCGTCATTGCTTCCACGGCAAGCCCTTACAAATTTACAAGAAGTGTTATGCAAGCAATTGAAAACAAAGAAACCAACGAAGATGACTTCACTTTGGTAGACCGCCTCTGCGAAGTATCCAAAGTCAAGGTTCCAAACGCCATTGAAGAAATCCGCAACGCCCAGGTACGTCATACCATGGTATGCGATAAGGATAAAATGCAGGAAACTGTAGTTGGGATTCTTAAGCTGAAATAAAATCGTGGAATGGAAAAGTAATAGAACAACACCTCGCTATCAGTTGGCGGGGTGTTTTTATGTACTAGGAAATTACGATTTCCTAGTACATAAAAACGCTCCGCTTGGATGCGCACTCGCACGAGAAGAAAGAAGTCGCAAGCAACCGCACTCGGTGCAAGAATGTGCCGAGGCACATTCTTTGTTCGGTTGAAAATGCCCTGAATGGGGATTTGCGTTACACTATGCTCTGAGAGGAGCTTAGGCGAATTTCTTAAGAAACTTTGTTTCTTTTGTCCCGTCGCAAAAAAACGCTCCGGAATGGAGATTTATATGGACAAAACGGTGTTTAAAAGAAAAATATATGATGAGATTCTTGAATGGAAAGAAAAAAGAAGTGACAAATATGCCCTTTTAATCAAGGGTGCCAGACGAGTTGGAAAGTCAACGATAGCGGAATATTTTGCTCAAAAGGAATTCAAATCATATATCCTGATTGATTTCGCACACACGAGCAAAGCAATGATAGAATTATTTGATGATATGTATAACCTGGACTTTTTCTTTTTACAATTACAGCAGTTAACTGGAGTCAGATTGTATGAAAAAGAGTCAGTCATTATCTTTGATGAAGTTCAATTGCTGCCCAAGGCCAGACAGGCAATCAAATACCTTGTTGCCGATGGGAGATATAAATATATTGAAACAGGTTCGCTATTATCTATAAAAAAGAATACGAAAGATATTCTGATTCCTAGCGAGGAACATAAAATATCCATGTATCCAATGGATTTTGAAGAGTTTTTATGGGCTACTGGCGATGAGATTACAGCAGATACCATCAAAATGCTGTTAAAAAGTAAAAAGGCTGCCGGAAATACCATGCATAGAAATCTAATGCGCATTTTCGGGCTGTATATGCTTATTGGTGGAATGCCACAGGCGGTAGAAACCTATTTGGAACATAATAATCTACAGATAGTTGATGAAACAAAGAGGGAAATCATCTGTTTTATTATACGATGCCAAGTGAAACATCAAATCATTTGTATGAGATTGACTTTTTAATTTCTTCAGGAGACAAAATCAGTCCCATGGAAGTGAAATCAGGTAACTACAGGGAACATAAATCGTTGGATGTGTTTTGTGGAAAATATGGCAGTCGTCTCCGGGATAAATATGTGGTGCACGCCAAGGATTATAAATGGGAGAATGGCATTCATTATCTGCCGATATATATGGTGCCGTTCTTGTAAAAGAGAAAAGTCATAAGGTTATTGTTTAAGTAAGTGTCCCTTTTGTGACAGAAAAGTTACATTTGAATTATAAAAAATTTAAAAAAATATGAAAATAAACCAATTATGACAAAACAGTGCCATAGATTTGACACATTCAAGGTGCATTATGTTAACAGGTCAAGCAGATTGCCGCTCCTGAGAGGGGTTCCCCTTTGAACCGGGTGTCACATCCTAATCCGATATACGATTCGGGGGTGCAGCTCAAAAGGAAATGCAATACTGTTTTGAACAAAACCAAATCCAGACGGGTGATAATAGCAGTGGGGAGGAATTTTCACAAAAATAAAACTTTGTGGAAAAATACTTGACCTTTGAAAATAATGTTGCTATAATCATCTTGTTATTGGAACGACTACGTCCTAGTTTTGCCTATTTTGACATAATTTGTTGGCACAGCAGCACAACAGAGCGTGAAGAAATACACAAAGCATTGACGAGTCAAAAAAACCATATATTATTTAAGGAGGAAAATATGATGAAAAGTTTCTTTAAGAAGCTTGCCTTCGTCATGGCTCTTGCGATGGTTGTATCCATGGCAGCACCGGCTGGTTCTGTATTTGCAGCAACTACTGGTATTGCTGTTCAGGATACCAAGGATATCAGAACAGAGTTCGAAATGAAGGTAGAGGACACCGTAGATTTCTGCTTCTGGGGTGCTCCTAAGGATTGGAAGACCACATTTAAGTGGGAATCTTCCGATGAGTCTGTTGCAACTGTTGATCAGACAGGTTATGTAACAGCAGTAGCTCCTGGTACAGCAGACATTACTATCACTGCTGGTGCTGATAAGAGCTATGTTGAAACTGTAAAGATTACAGTTAAGGGTGATAAGACTTTCGAAGTTAAGCAGGAAACAGAAAATTCTGTAAAGCTTACATTCACAGATAAGTCCTTTGCTACAACAGATATCACTGTTGAAAAAATCATCAAGACAACAACAGGCGAAGAGACCACAATTGTTTGGCCTGTAAACACAGTTAAGGTTGACGGAAACACCGCAACAGTAACTGTATGGATGCCTTTCGGTTCTTCTGACTACAGATTTACCGCTAACGAAACATCCGTAGACAAGTATTTAACTGTTGGTGAACCTAATTTTGCAGTTATTACTTACGAAAAGACATACGTTTATACAGAAGGAACCGGAATCGAACCAAAGATTACAGTTTATGATGTAAACGGTGTTAAGTTAAGTGGTTACAGTGATTGGTATTTCGAACTTACTAATGCTGATGCAGATGCATACATCGAAAACACAACAGGTAATCTGTATCTTTGGAGCTTAGGTACAAAGGCACAGGTTATGGCTACTTTAACTTATGTAGTTGGTACAGAAACAAAGACTATCCCTGCTTACGCAGAGGTTACTTGTGTAGCTGAACCAGTATACGAAGTAAATTCTTCTATTGAAAAGTATGCTCTTGTAGCTGACGGAACAGCAGCAGATAAGATTGAATGGAATAACTCCCAGGTTATCATTGACAACGGCTCTTACTGGGTAGCAGCTATTGTTAAGGATTCCTTAGGAAAGACAAAGTCCATCAGCAGCATATCTGTTGATAACAACAACGGATTACTTGCAAACGGTTATTCCGTACGTTACGCTTCCAGCAATCCGGAAGTTGCTCTTGTTGACGAAAATAGCGGTGAAGTAATTGGTCTTAATAAAGGTGCTGCCTATGTTTTAGTAACTCTTTACAAGACCGTAGATGGCAAGGATGTTGCTGTAGGTGTTATCGCAGCTATTCCTGTTAACGTTGTTGATGCTAAGAAAGCATCTGCTGTTTCCTTAGACAAGGCAACTGCAACACTTCTTGATGAGGGTGATTTCACTAAAGTTACTGTTAAGGCTACTGTAAAAGACCAGTACAAGAAAGATTATGCAGATACTATCAAGTCCGTATCCGCAAAGGTAAAGGATGTAACATACAGTGATACTACTGGTTATGTAACAATCGCTGAAGATGGAAAGTCTTTCACTATTGATGCTAAGAAATTTAAGAATCGTACTGCAAATGCATTCACATTTACAGTAGAAATGAACTCTGGATTAAAGGCTACATTCGTTCTTACTGTTAAGTCCCTTCCTGCAAAGGTTAATAAGAGCTTTGCTCTTGTAGTAAAGGGTGCTGATGTTAAGAAGAGCGAAGCTGCAACTGTAGAAGTTGTATCCGCTTGGGCAGGTAGCAACTTGAACAAGACTGATTTCTACTATGGTAGACCAGACGAAGTTAAAGAGAATGACTTATATGTAACAATTACAGGTCCGGATGGTAAGGAACTCACTCCTACTAAGGCTACAACATCCGCATTATCCTTTAACTCCATCACTAGTGATACTACAACATCCGCAGCACTTAAGACTATGGCTACCGGTAAGTACATCGTTAACCTGTATAAGGTTACAAAGGTTGTTAAGGGCTCTGATAATAAGACTATTGTAAATACAACTTTATGTAACACTCAGGTATTCGAGATTACAAACAGCTTACCAACTGTTACAGACTTTACTGTAAAGAGTAAGAACTACACATCTGATGTCATTTCGACAGATACCGTTTCCTTCAAGGTAAATGGAACAGCATGGGATGGTTCTAACTTCACAGTTGCTAACGTAAATAAGAAAGAATTAGCTGGTAGTTGCTATGTTTACGACTTCACTGTACAGATTCCATTTGGTGACAACGGTGCATACTACGAAGCTCAGGTTACTGTTAATAAGCTTTTCACACTGAAATAACTCGGATTTTTTGAAAAAGAGTTAGAAAGAATGGGCTGTCGCATTTACGATTGAAAAATCGTAGATGTGGCAGCCTTTTTTCAATAACTATTCTGTACCTATGGCTGCAAAATGCAAAAATGAAATGTTATATGAGTAAATTCTGCGAACTACACATATAATGTTATAAAAAATAACATTTTTCATGACGTTATTGGCATTTTTGGAGTAAAATGATACCATGGCAGTGGAGGTGCAGAAAATGTTTACTTATATTAAATTGAAAAATTTTATGTGTTTCTATTCTCAGATTGAATTATTTTCTTGATTTTTTGTCATTTCTGCATTATATTAAAAACAAGAAGGGAAACCCAAAGCGGTTCGCCCCATTATGGTGTTTACTGCATTCTCATGCAGCAGCCGTCATTGCTTGGAACAGTGGCGGCTATTTTTTCCCTTTTTGTCTGTTTTATCTTCCTTTTCCCTTGTATGCCAGGCAATTTGAAAGCACAAACCAACAAGAGCAACTAACGCACTTACAAATTTGAATAAATCCGTATATGTAAACCGGCGATACGGCAGAATAGGGCATTTTTTTTAGTTCATCTATAAAACGATCCCCTCTTGACAAAATAACTCAAATGGCATATAACTAACTTTAGAGTAAATTACTTTTATTTCACTTATTGGAGATGATGTTATGCGTGAAGCCTTTATTGGAAGAGAAAAAGAACTTGCGGATTTAAACGAATTTTATTCACAGGAAAAGTTCCAGCTTTTGGTTTTGTACGGTCGCAGACGTGTTGGCAAGACGACCCTGCTCAATGAGTTCTGCAAGGACAAGGATACTATATTTTACTCAGCGGAACAAAGCAACAGCAAGCTCAATCTTGAAAAATTTTCATCACTTGTTTTCAACTTTTACGAAGAACATAATCTGGAACCTTTTTCTTCATGGACTAACGCACTCTCCTACATTGAGGAACACCAGAAAAATAAAAGACTGGTGCTTGTTATTGATGAATTTCCTTATCTTGTAAAGAAAAACAAGGCACTGCTTTCCGAGTTGCAGCATCTTATCGACCACAAACTGAGCAGCGGAAATCTTTTTATGATACTGTGCGGAAGCTATATGGGCTTTATGGAAAAGGAAGTCCTTAGTTCAAAGAGTCCTCTTTTTGGAAGAAGAACAGCGCAGCTTCACATGAAACCGTTTTCTTATCAGACAAGTTCCCAGTTTCTTAATGGTTTTTCTGATACAGAAAAGCTGGAACTTTATGGTGCATTTGGCGGCACACCTTTATATTTACAGCAGATAAATGCCAAAGAAAGTTTTGAAAAAAATATTAAAAGGGCATACTTGAAAATAACATCGTATCTTTATGAAGAAGCTTTACTTCTTCTTCGTCAGGAAGTGCAGGAGCCGGGTGTTTACAGTGCAATTATTGAGGCGATTGCCGGTGGACATACGAAAGCAAATGAAATTTCCACCAAAATTGGAGAGGACTCTGCAAAATGTCTGAAATACATCAAGACATTATGCGAGCTTGGCATATTATACAAGGAAACACCTTTCGGAGAAAAAGAATCCTCACGAAAAACCATTTACGGCATTTCTGATTTTATGTTCCGGTTCTGGTATCGTTATGTTTTTGCAAATAGGACACTTATTGAAACTGGTGCACTGCAGGCTGTATGGGTAAAACGGATTGAACCGGATTACAACAGCTATATGGGGCTTGTTTTTGAAAAAGCTTGTACGGATTATCTCACCGCAAAGAATGCAAAAGGCGAACTGCCAATACTTTTTACTTCGGTCGGAAGATGGTGGGGAACGAATCCCAACACTCATAGTCAGGAAGAAATTGATTTGATTGCCAAGGATGGAAAGGACTATATTTTTGGCGAATGCAAATGGACAAATGAAAAACTAGACCTTTCTGTACTTCGTGAGTTGAAAGAAAAAGCCAATATATTCAGCAAAGACAGAAACCACACATATTATGCACTGTTTTCAAAATCGGGATTTACTGACGCTTTAATAAATGAAACAAAGACTGACAACAGTATTATGCTTGTGGATTTGAAGAAACTTATGAAATTCTGACCGAATAACGCACCGCCGGATTGTCATACCGGAATACCTCTTAGGCATACAAGGCAAATAGCCCAATTCTGCCTAGGAGGAAAATATGATGAAAAGTTTCTTTAAGAAGCTTGCCTTCGTCATGGCTCTTGCGATGGTTGTATCCATGGCAGCACCGGCTGGTTCTGTATTTGCAGCAACTACTGGTATTGCTATCCAGGATACCAAGGATATCAGAACAGAGTTCAAAACGATAATTCCAAACAGAATACGAATTTTACAAAAAGCCCTCAAAGCCTTGTGTTTTGGGGGGTTCTTTATGTCTGCGTTTTTGTAAATTTTCTAAAATTGTGCTGAATTTTGGAGCGTAGCACACAGGTAGCACACACGTAGCACACAAATTTATTTGACTTTTTTGGAGTTTGCTGATATTATGCGTACAATCTCATATTATGCTTTTTGTAGGGGCAACTATGACGGTTTAGGGGGCTAAAATCGGGGTAGATACAAAAGAGCAGACAATAAAAAGGGGACGCAGTCCGGCATACCCCTTGATAGTTGTACGCATTTTTGAATATAGAAAAAGGGCATCCATAAGACTCAGGGTGCTGCAACCTACAAGGTAACTATTTACCAGGCAGTCACAGCGAATAGTGTTGCTACTCCATCTGCATTCAAGGCAGTTACAAGCGCAACTGGTACGGTAGGTGACACTCAGGATACTGCTTCTTATGCTGGTAAGAGCAATTCTTATGCGGCAGTAGGTTCCTCTAAGGAAACTGTTGCTATGAACTGCTTCAAGTTTAAGATTGGCAACAAGACCTACGAAAAGGCTGCGGATTATACCGATGCTTACATCGTAGTAAATGCAAATACTGTAAACAACGGTAATGTAGTATTCGTAAATTCCGTTGACATTTACAAGAGTACAGAGAGTAGTGCGTACATTAAGTACACAATCAATGTATGACTACGTTACTCTTCAGTAATTACTAAGAGAAAACAGGGTTTCCTTTCAGGAGACCCTGTTTTTTTAAAGAAAATTTTTTAACAGTAAATCAACATTTTATTTTTGTACGTCGCAGTGACTCAAGCAGTTTTATTTTTGTGTGCATAGCTTTCTATTAAAAAGCAAATTCCTTATTCTATTCCTTAGTGTCGAAGGCTCTTACATATACTCGGTTTCAAAATTCAAAAAAAATTATGTTTTTGAAATCAATCTATTGCATATACTGTTTTCAAAGTGTATAATATAAATGGTTTCAAAAAAACAAAAAAATTCAACTTTTGAAAGCAGGTGGCTTGATTGAAAACAATCGAAAGGAAACAGTATATGGAGCGAATCATTTCCTTGAATGGTACTCCTGACATAAAAATCATTACTGGCATTCGGCGTTCCGGTAAATCCCAATTAATGCAGGCATATATCGAATATTTGGAAAGTCACTTTGAAAATATTAATATCATATGGATTGATTTCATGGATCTGGCTTTTGAAGAAATGAAAGAGTATCATGCGCTCCATGCGTATGTGGAAGCGCATTATGAAAAAGGAAAAGCAAACTACCTTTTTGTAGATGAAGTGCAAATGTGTCTCAAATTTGAATTGGCAATCAACAGCCTTTATTCTAAGGGAAAATACGACATCTATATAACAGGCTCTAATGCCTTTTTGCTAAGTGCAGACCTAGCAACCCTGTTTACAGGACGTTATATTGAAATTCATGTTTTACCATTCAGCTTCCAGGAATATTGTCAGTATTATGATGATGTACATGACAAAGACAAACTTTTTGAGGATTATTTTATTCAGGGAGGTTTGGCAGGTTCCTATGCTTACCAAACTGAGAAAGACAGAATAAATTATATCAAGGAAGTTTACGAAACCATTGTCACAAGAGATCTGATACAGAAGTATGCGTTGCCAGATACTTTGGTTTTACAGCGTTTGAGTGAGTTTCTTATGGATAATATCAGCAATCTGACCTCAATCAATAAAGTTAGTCAGTTGTTAACAGCAAATGAAACTCCGACCAATCATGTGACTATTGGCAAATACATCAAGTATTTGTGTAACGCTTTCGTTTTCTATGATATTAAAAGATACGATATTCGTGGCAAGAAATATCTTGAAAGTTCCGAAAAGTTTTATTTGTGTGACAGCGGCATTCGATATGCCATACTCGGAAGCCGGAATATGGACTATGGCAGGGTTTATGAGAACATCGTCTGTATCGAACTTCTTCGCCGTGGGTACGATGTCTACGTCGGTAAACTCTATCAAAAAGAAATTGACTTTGTCGCACAACGGGGTAGCGAAAAAATTTATATTCAGGTAAGTGACAATATCTCTGGACAGGAAACATTTGAGAGAGAATATTTGCCGCTACTTCAAATTCGAGATGCATACCCTAAAATGATTATTGCCAGAACCAAACATCCCAAATACAGCTATGAGGGAATCGAGATCCTTGATATAGCTGATTGGCTATTGCAGGAATAATAAAAGAAAAGGATTCATTGAGGATACGATGATATGCCCCTTTTTAGGTGAGCATCAAGTCCTTTTTGTGAAGAAGAAAATCGATAATGTTCATATGAACAATACCGTTTCGACTCATATCAATTTTATCGAGAGATAAAACATACTTTGGTGAAGCATCCGTTATTTTGTCATAGGCACCAAATTCACGCTTGATAGTTTCCGCAGAGGCAAGGAGAGAAGAAACCTGAATAAAGCATTTCTTTCCGTTCTTGATGGCAACAAAGTCTATCTCACCTTTATGGTTTTTTCCGGTGAAAACATGATAACCACGGGTGAGCAGCTCATTATAAATGATGTTTTCCAGAAAAAAGATATCTTCAAGATTGATGGTATTTCTGTAAGTGGATATGGACTTGATAAGCCTGAAGGTGAAAATAAGTTAGCTTCTGTTGAATCTACCATTGAAGAAGCTATTCTTGATATCGTATCCTTCAAGCTTGGCAATGACAATTACAAAAAATTAACTGCTTCTGACATCACATTTGTTGATGGTGTATTTAATAAGAGTTCTCACAAGTACTATGTAAGAAGCATCGAGGTTAATGTTCCTATCAATGATACAGGCTGCACATTCAAGCAGAAAATTAACATTGGTAAGACATTTACCGTAGAAAATGTTACTAAAAAGTAATTGGTATCAAAATAAGTTTTAAATGCCTAAAAAATGGACTGTAAAAACAGTCCGAAAGAAAAAGCTACGGTGACATTAAATATGTCACCGTAGCTTTTTTTATAGCTGTTTCCAGCCTTTTTGTGCCTTGCGGCACTGGGGTTTAATTTTGTTTGAAACAAACTTATTATTACTCAGCGTCTACGTTGATAGAACGGTTAACCTTAACCTTGCTTGTGTAGTAGAATCCTGCTACAGTCTTTACCTTGAAGGTTACAGTGTTAACAACTGCTCTCTGACCGTCATTCTGGATCTTGTAATCTACAGCAATGATTTCAAGTTTAAGATCCTTATGATTTGTTAAGTAAGAATTGTACTTGAATTCACCATTTTCGTCAACCTTGAACTTCTGACCAGCAATCTGGAATGTCATTGTTTCGGCAATACCGGTAATAACATCTTCCTTTGTTTCGAATTCGGTGATGGTTGTATCCTTTGTGTTTACCTGATGGTAGAAGTATACATTTCTGAAGTCCTTAGTTACTGTGAAAGAATCACTAGCAACACGGTTTACAACATACTTGGTAGTTTGGTTGTTACCTGAGCTTGTTGAAAGAGTTGTAATCTTGTAAACAGCTACACGGTAGTTACCAGGAGCTGCATACTCTAATTCACCGTTCGTATCGTAAGCAGCAAGAACTAACTCATACCACTCACCATTTTCACTTACAGTTACACCTAAGTTAGAATCCTTACCAAATGCCTTGCCATTGCCGCCCTGACCAACTGCCGGGAAGATTCTACCCTGTGGGTCAGTTACAACAAGTACGTAATCATCAATAGCTAAAGCTGCACTGCTTGCGATAGCAGAACCACTTGCTACGGATACAAAAGGAGTAACAGTTACGCCGCTTTCAGCCTTTCCTGGAACAGTAAAGTTAGAAGTAAGCTCGTTAGCTACATAGTAGCTGCGGTTTTCATCGTTCTCTTCTAAGTTACCGGTACGGAAGTAACCAATCTTCTGGTTAGCCTTACTTACCTGGAATAACTTAACGTTGGTTTCAGAATCCTTGTAAAGTTCTACGCTGCCAGCTTCCAGAATAGCTCTGGTTGGGTCAACATAAACTTCATCTGTTTCTACGTTATTTACTGTTACGTACTTCGGCTCGTTAAGCTTGATTGTAACGGATTGGCTATCGCCAGTTACAGTTTCCTTAATCTTGAAAGTTACGGAAGTGGTCTCTGTACCAGCAAATACACTATTATAAGTGATAATAAATTTACCATAATCATTTAAATCATCTGCAATGTTTTCAGCAACATTTGTAAACTGCTTCTTGGAGGTTGTTACTGTAAAGTGAGGAGTAACTTCGCCCCAGTCTTCAGCCTTATCGCCCCAAGTCTTGTCATACTGATCCCAAAGCTCAACTACTAATTCAGCAGAAAGCTTGAAATCAGAATAACCATTCCAGTGATCCTTGTGACCATCTTCAGCTTCTGTTTCCTTTAAGATAGAGAAAGAAGTACCGTTCTTGTAATTTACATCGTCAAGTCTTCTTGCATCTGTAACTTCGATACCCATAACACCGATTTCTTTTTCAACCTGCTTTTCGGACTCGGTATTTACATAAGATACTACAGCAAAGCTCTTTGTCTTCTTGTAGCTGTTTACAACACCGTCAATGTCAACAAGTAAGCTATCTGGGTCAAGAGAATCAAAAACTAACTGATAACCATACTGTGCAAATGGCTGTTCAGTATTAGTAACCTGATATACATCGTTGCCATTATATTTGTTTGTACCTACAGCGTTTGTGTAGTACTTATCTCTGTTATCCTTAACGATAACATATAACTGACCATCATCACCAGCAATCATCTTGTGGTTAATCTTGGACCAGTCAGCACTTGCATTTGTGTCAACAAGAGTCCATGCACAGATTTCAGTGATGGCATATGTGGAATATGGATTACCCTTAACTATAACCTCGTCTGTGCAGGTAACATCTTCTTCCTTATCCTCGTCATAGTAGGTATAGGAACCCTTAACCTTAACAGAACCTGCTTCGTCAAAAGTAACTTCGTTACCGGATACAGATACTTCGATGTCAGTATTGTCATCTACTAATTCGTACTCAGTATCATCAGCATTTTTGTAGTAATCTGTAAGGTCAATATCGTAGCTGTTGTAAAGTTTAGTGGATAATTTAGCAGGAATTGCCGGCTCGATTTCATTTTCTACAGTTGCTTCTGTAGCAGAAATCTTGATGTGGTCAACCTTGCCAACGTGTGTTGTAAAGTAAACAACAATACCTTCCAGAGTAGAGCTTGTGGAGTTTGGTCCATAAACTACAGCGTACTTTGCGCCGTCCTGAAATGCGTTGTAACCTGTGATTGTCCAAACACTGTCCTTGCCTTCTACTTTCTGGATGTAGTGAGCCTGGTAACCATTACCATCTTCATCCATAAAGTCGAATGCGGAAGCATCCATCTTTGCTGCTTCGTCAGTAGCAAATACGCGATAAAGCTTAACGGATTCGTCAACTGCAAGAGTTGCTTCGTTAAGACCTTCTTCACCCTTTGCATTGAAGTTATGCTTGCCGGAGAATGTAACTTCTACCTTCCAAGCTGTCTTCTGAACAGGTGCCATTGTTTCAACATCTGCCTTAACTGTAATCTTTACAGTTTCAACATAGCTCTTATCAGCACCAGCAGTGATAGTAATGTCTGCTGTACCAGGAGCTACTGCTGTTACATAACCTGTCTGATCAACAGTTGCAACAGACTCATCGGAAGATTCCCACTTAAATGTGGTCTTCCAATCCTTAGGAGCACCCCAGAAGCAGAAATCTACGGTGTCCTCTACCTTCATTTCGAACTCTGTTCTGATATCCTTGGTATCCTGAACAGCAATACCAGTAGTTGCTGCAAATACAGAACCAGCCGGTGCTGCCATGGATACAACCATCGCAAGAGCCATGACGAAGGCAAGCTTCTTAAAGAAACTTTTCATCATATTTTCCTCCTTAAGTAAGAATTTTCTGACATTTTTGGTAGATTGTGGTAGAAAAAATAGGCGAATAATTATGCGGAAAAGTGAGAACTTATGCAGAGAAATGCCGTGGTGTGGAAAAGTCTGGATGTTCTGACACAAAAAGGACACATAAATAACATAAAAGTACCCTTGGAATATTTACCAAAATAGATTATAATAGGTAACGTATAAGAAAATAAAAGAACCATATAGGTAAGAGAAAGGAGAAAAGCATGAAAAAGTATTTTAGAAAGTTAGCCTTTGCTACTGTTTTTGCGATGGCAGTGTCTATGATTGCTCCTGCGGCCCGGGTTGCTGAGGCAGCAACAACAAAGACATTTACATATGCAGAGCAGGTAACAGGCGATACCGTAACTACACTGGTTATGGACAAAGGAGAAAAAGTGGACTTGAAATTTATAGGTGTTTCCAATTGGAGAACTTACACCTATAAATGGGCAAGTTCCAACACAAAAGTTGCGACAGTAGATTCCAATGGTCTCATTACAGCCGTTGGTACCGGTGTTGCCACGATTACATTAAAGGTAAGCGGTGGTGACGGCACGCAGTACAAATCCAACGGTGTCACGGTTTATGTAGACCTGAATCAGGAAATCACCATTGGAACCTCCTCTCATGACGAAATCAAATCCTACACCATGGGTGTCAATGATTCCGCAACCCTCAAGGTGGGTGGCCTCAAGGACAACGTAGGAAAGCGTTACACGGCTACCTGGACATCTACAGATACTTCTGTTGCAAAAATTGATGAAAACGGTAAAATTACCCCGGTTAAGGCAGGTCTTACGGTAATCCAGTTAAGCGTAAAAAAAGTGTTTAACAACAAAACAATGACCGCAGTGCCTATTGCACTTCTCGTAACAGACGAAAACGCTGCAACACCGACACAGAAGCCGAGTGCATCTGCGACTCCTGCACCAACGCAGAAGCCAAATGCAACAGCAACTGAGATTCCAACTCCAACAGAAACACCAGTTCCGTCAGATGAGTATGTTTCCTACACGGCGGTTCTGGAATCTGACAACTGCCTGCTTTTAAAGTTTAGCAAGGCGGTAGACTATGACATTTCGGATGTTGCTTTATACGAATCCATTAATGCCGGCAACCAGACGGTAGAAATCAAGCGTGATATTTTAAGCGCAACGTTAAGCAATGGAGGCACGGAGCTTCGTATTGTTCCATCCACCGCTTTTTCCAATGGTGACAAATATGTGGTAAAAGCAGGTTCTGCTGATCCTGGTAAAACCGTGAACGTAGTGATTGGTGCACCAAACCGTCTGGAAGTAACCTATGAATGTCTGGGTACAACCGGTAAAGCATATGCGTATGATGAAACACTTGGCATTGATGTTCCGGTGACTTTATCTTATCGTTTATACTATGGAAACATTGACGTAACAGAAAGCTATAAAAACAATGGTTACATTACTTATACAAACAAAACTACCAAGTATGATGACTATGTAGATGTCGGCGGTGATGTCATCAATTTCTACAAATCAGGCATTACGGTGAGTCTGTCCGCAGAATATATCTACTTCACAGATGCCGGTGAAAAGGCAGTAACAAAAATGGTTAGCGTTACTTCCCAGAAGATGCCGACCTATGCAGTAAATACGGCACCAAAGTGGACCATTATCGATGTAACAAAAAATGATAAGATTGACTGGAACAATACAGTTCATGAAGTAATTTCTTTTAATGAAAATGCTAAACTGGTTGTTATGGTTGCAGATACTTACGGCAATTATTATGTAACTGATGAGCGTGGTGTTGACACCGAAAACAACATTTACTATGCAGGTGATTATGACAGTCTGCTTGCCAAGTTCGGTTACAGGATTGAACTTGCGGCAGCGGATGATAATTATGTCAGCATATTAGAAGATGGCACCATGTTCCCTTATAAAGCTACGAGCAAGACAAGCGTGCTTGTAAATCTGGTAGACGACAATAGTTACAGCAGTAGCAAATATTCCAGCAAGACAATTGGCGTTTGCCAGATGAAGATTCTTGCAGAGAGCAAGCTTTCCGCCATTGCTGCAGAAAGCACAAACGTAACACTTGCTTCACAGGCAATGCCGGGCTATTCGGAAAGATTCTGTGAAACAGACGTAGAAATTCTGTTAAAAGACCAGTATGGCAATGAGTGGAAGGGTGATTATGCTCTGGAACTCAGTTCTACGAACAAGAACATTAACAATGCGCTGAATTCCTCCAAGGCTCCTGCAACCTTAAATGGAACAACACTTCATATCAGTGCAGAAAATATTATGGAAGCAATTTCAGAAACCAATGGAAACTCAGCAGTTTTTGTCATTACAGAAACAACAACCAATAAAACAGTAAGAGTTACGGTAAAAATTCAGAAGCCTTCTACTGCAAATGGTGAAATCAAAGTAAGCGGCTGGAAGCTTGCCATTGACAAAACAAGTGTGAAGCTTGGCGAAATTGATACTACTACCTTAACACAGTCTGTTAAGGTTGAAACTATTAAGAACAGCAACGGCATCAGCGTTGGTTTGTATGATGACTTACATATTTTGACTTCCAGAGACTACAAGTTTACCAATGCAAACTGTAACAAGGATGAGGTTTATGTTCTTGTGTGTGGCCCGGATGGCAAGCCGATAAAAGAAGCAGCAAATGAAAATTCTCTTGGTGTTTATGCAGACAGCGCAGAAGGCTGTGTACGGATTAATATTACAGCACCTAAGAATTCCGGAAGTCTTACTCTGGAATCTCTGGCAGCAGGTAAGTATACCGTTACGGTAACAAGAATTACAAGTACTTCCGGTTCCATTCCGTCCAAGGTTACGTTAACCACTGGCTTTAACGTGGAAGACAGCACGAAGACGGTTGCTTACCGTTCCATGAAGAGCAATCAGACCCCCTTAACCGTTTCCGATAAGAATGATTTGGAAAGTGTAAAGGAAATCATTGCAAGTCTGTTTACTTTCTCGTTAGATGGCAAGGAGTGGACTGATTTTACGGCGGCTCATATTGTGGATGCTGAGTTTACGGTATTAGGAAAGGGAGTACATATTAAGAATGTTGACCTTTCCGTTCCAGTAGAGGGAAGCAATGGTATGACAATGACCTATACAAAGAACGTTGTTATCAACAAGACAATCAAAACCGATGTAACCAATTAGTCGGTAAAATAAACTGGTTTGTACAACAAGTTAGTTGCAAAACAGACAATCCCCCGGAAGGTCACTTTCCGGGGGATTGTTAGTATAACAGGAGGGGAACGTTATATTCCCCTCCTGTCTGATTCGTATTTTTCGTATTCTTTTGTTTTTAAGTTTCTGTTTTTCCTTTTGTTATTTTACCTCCACATAATCGTTTACGGTTACGGTGTGTTTTACATAAGTGTTGCTGCCTTCCGCAGTTTCTACATAGAAGTCAACGGACTTGATGAAGCATACGCTGCCCGGCTTTAAGATTCCGCTGTCAGTTACCTTGTTGGACTTGACAACAAGCTTGATGTTGGTATAGTCAGAGATGTCATCCAACACCTTGTCTCCAAGCTTAAACTTGAAGCTAGACATAACAAGCTCTTCTACATTACCATCTGTGGAAGCAAAGGCATTCGAGGTCTTGCCTGCGTAGGAAAGGTTTTCCTGGCTGTCCTTTACGGTCAGGGTGTTTCTGGTTACCTGGGTAAGAGCAGATGCAGTTGCACCTGTTGTTGTGCCAATGCCTTTGTAAATGGTTATCGTGTAAGTTCCGGTACCATTTTTTGTTTTGTCTACAACGTTAATGGTAGAACCTGCAACTTCAGCTTCGGAAATACCAGTTAACGGAATCTGGATAGCAGAACCGCTGGCAGTTGTTGCTTCAATTGCGGTGCTTCCCTTTGTTACCGTGTAGTAGTAATTGCCTGCAATCATGTTAGAAACGGAAGCTTCCTTTGGTGCAAGCTCGGCTATCTGCGCTTTTACACCGTTGCTTAACAGGTAAAGCTTTGCCAAAGCAACCTTTTCCTTGCCGTCGGTTGTCTTTAAGTCCTCATCACCGGAGAATTCAATCTTATAACCGGAGATAACAAGGTTGTCGTTTTTGTCTAATGCCGGCTTTTTCACTGTAACGTTAAAGGTTTTCTTTAAGCTGCCTGTCTGTACGGTGAAAGTGTAGGCATAGCCGGACGCACCGCTTGGAAGGTTTTCTTTGCTTCCGGTTACGGTGAAGGTATATTCGCCATCAGCACCCTCTACTGCGCTGATAACAGGTGCTGCAGTCGCACCGTTTGGAAGATTCTTTAAGTTGCTTGTGATCTCGATGTCTCCTGCAATTAAATCACCCAGCTGGTCTTTTAACGTTACCTTAAAGGTAGTTTCGTTGAAGCCGTTACCGGATTCTGTTGAGATAACATCCGAAGCTTTATCCAGAGTCAGGGAGCTTACGGCTCTTGCAGGTCTGACGGTCACAGGGAGTACCGCTACTACAGTAGAAGTGCTGCTTCCTGCCGGTGTAAAGTATACGAGTACGTTTACCGTGCCAGTGCTGTTTGTCATCAGGGTACCGTCTTCTGCAACATAGAGAATTGCGTTGTTGGTTGTTGCAAAGGAGAAGGAGCCTTTTTCGGCATCCATGGTATCCGTGTAAACTGCGTTGTTCTTTGTGTCGGTTAACTTTGCAACCAGACGGAAGTTATTTTTTTCGTCATCGCCAAGAGCAATCACATTGGACGCCTTGTTCCAGTCAATGCCTGCGCCTTCTGCTGCGGAGTTCTTGACAATAGTTGCAGTGCCGCCGACCGCTACGTTGATACCGTAAGCAGGTGCTTTGGAGCTGACAATGGTAGCAATAGTCTTAGGACCGGAAACCGGTTCGTAGGTGTCCGGGTCATACTGACCGGTGATGTATTCGATTTCTACCTGTGCCACCGCACCTTCGGCACTGAAGAAAATCTTGCCAGCAGTGGAGTCGGAAAGCCAGAAATCACCGTTTTCGGAGTCTTTTACGAGAGAGAACATTACGGAAGCGCCGGATTGGGAAAGTGCGGTTGCAGTGATGTCAACTCCGTGTGAATTTAACAGCTTATACGAAAGAGTAGTATCTGCATCTGCATATGCTTTAAATTCATCGCCCTCGCAGTTCCAGGAGTACTGGATGCTTGCAACATTACCGATGGTTGCAACAAATTCTGCGGTTTCCTCACCGTAGGTAAAGCCGTATTTTGTACCATCTGTGAAGGTTACATAGGAGGTAAGTGTTGCAACACCGTTCTTTACGGATGTTACTTTAATCGGATATGCAATTTTTACATCTCCTACATAGTAGTAGAAGGAGAGGTTCTGCTCCAGGTCAGCAGTGGTGATATCCTTGTTTTCAAAGGTCAGATTTACAACAGAGTCGCTGGTCTGACGAACGGAAAATTCCTTGGAAGCTTCAGCAGCAGGAACGGTAAACTCTACAGGAGTAACCTTAAGCGCTTCGCCGGTAATTTTATTTGTGATGGAAATGGTTACGGTAGTTTTGCCAGGGGCAACCGGTGTAACTACACCGGCGTTGTTTACGGTAGCTACCGTTTCATCGGAAGAACTCCACTTGGTGTTATACAGGGTAGAGGACCAGTTTGTAACACCATAGAAATTGAGGTCAACCGTAGTTCCGAGAGTTAAGGTGTATGCACCAAAGGTATTGTCCTTGGAAGTACCAAGGGAAACGTTCATTTCCGGCAGATTGCTTACAGTTACCTTTACACCTTCGGAAACGTATGCGGTACCGTCACCGACACGGAACGAGATGATAGAAGTTCCGTTTGCCTTTGCGGTGATGACACCCATGGAGTCAACGGTTGCAACTTCCGGATTGGAGCTTACCCAGGAAGTGGAAAAGTTTTTGTAGTCCGGCACGCCAATAAATCTTAAATCAACGGAATCGCCCGGCTCCAGAGAGAGGCTGCTTACTGCGCCACCCGTCTGGTGTGCATAGGTGAAGCTCTGTGCTGCATATGCATATCCGGCAGTCGGGGCAGCAGAGGTAATCACCATAGCAGACGCTAAGAGAACAGCGCCTTTTCTTAAAGATGGTTTCATTATATTTCCTCCTTAAGTAACAAAGAGATAAAAGTGAAAAAAGTGAATAAAAATACAGGTTTGGGAGGCAAAGACAAGGCCTGCCTGAGGCCTTTGTACAAGGCCTTTGACACCAATCTGACACCACTTGATTGCAAAGATGTAGTCTGTGCCAAGTAAAGCCACAGACCTGCTTGCAAGACGGAGGTTTACTTAGCACAGGCGATTTGCAGTTTACATCGGTTAAAAGAAAACTGCGAGCTTCTGGATTTCCCTGGACTGGACATCCTCGGTAACGTGTGTGTAGAGATCCATTGTCATTTCCAGACTGCTGTGCCCTAATATCTGCTGGACAACCTTTGGCGGAATTCCGCTTTCGAAAGCACGGGTGGCAAAGGTGTGACGGAGTGTGTGGGGTGTGATGCGTTCAAAAACAACGGGTTCCCTGTTTTCTTTTGCAGCAAGCTTTGCTTCTTGCTTATTTATCTTTTTGACATAGTTATTTAGCGTTTCGGCTACATTTAAGCCACGGACAGGACCGCCGGTTTTGGTCGTAAATACGAGATCCTCTCCTTCTTCGACCGGACACCATTCTTCTCCAAGCACTTTCTTTTCTTTTTCCTGACGGCTTTGGTGTTTTTTTAAAAGCTCCAGGGTAGAGTCCAGGAGGCGAATGGTACGGCAGCTGTTTTTGGTTTTTGGCGAGTGAAAAACGTCCTTCATCTGATGGTTTTTGACATCATGCAAATAGACATACGTTCGTTCTACGGTCAGTGTTTTCTCGTCAAAATTGATATCGCTCCAGCGAAGCCCGGAGAGCTCACCGATTCGAAGTCCGGTGGACAGTCCTAGAATGCAGAGCATTTCGTAGCGGCTGCCGCAGATGGCATTCAGAAAAATTTTCTGTTCTTCACAGCTTAAGACACGCCGCTCGGTTTTATCCCGGCGGATTGTGATATTTTCGCATGGGTTATAGGTAATCATGCGGTTTTCCATTGCTTCTTTAAACAGGCTGTATAAAATGGCCTTGGTTTTTGCAAGGGTGTTGGCACTCAAGCCGTTTTGGGACATACTGTTTAAAAGACGCTGCACCATCAGCTTGTTAATTCCGGAAACCTGTACCTTTCCAAGGGTGGGTGCAATGTGTATTTTGTAGATTTCCATGTAAACAGAAAGCGTGTTTTCCTTGACAGTGTTTTCTTTAATTTCGCTAACCCAGGTTTCAAAAAAAGTATTAAGAGTCATGTTCTGGGCATTGACATAAATGCCATGTTCCATTTCGTACCGGGTATCTGCCATTTTTTTCTGGAGTGCTTTGATGTCCCTGTCATAGAGTGTGTAACGTTCTCCCTGAAATGTAAATCGTCCCTGATACCTTCCGTCTGCACGCTTGGTAATTCCTTTTGGCAGACGTCGTTCTTTTGTTGCATTTTCCATAGTAATAGAATGCTCCTTTCTGCAAAATGTATTTTGACAAAGCTTTTCCTTAGTATGAGTTTTTTTGTTTTTTTTCATGCTATGTCGCGCTTATTATAACAGAAGTTCTGACACCAAAACTGACACCAATTTGTTCTTATGGACGAAAAAAGCAGATAGAAAAAAATGGAAAAACATAAAACAAAAGAGATTTTGATACATTGAAAAATACGATTAAACTAATTTTAGAAGAAAGGAATGGAAATGTCAAGAAAATTTAGGATTTACTTTTCCGCCAAGTTTCATTATAATAGATTATTATGAGTAAGTATGTGTTGAATGTGACCTTTACACAAATAAAACGTATTGTTGAATTGAAATACAAATATGGAGAATAGAAAAGATGGAACAGAAAACAGAGAAAAAAAATAAAAAGGTGCAGGACGGAAGAAAAGCGGTGTGGAACTTAAAGCTGCTTCCGCTCCAGTTTGTGCTGGCACTGTTGCCGTTAATTATGGCACTGTATCAGGGAAATTCTGGGTATGCGGCTTATACATGGAATGGTGTGCAGGATGATTATATGGACGTATTCCTTCATGGGAAAATGATTGCATTTATTATTGTGGCTGCGTTGATGTTGGTGCTGGTTGCGCACCGGATAATATCGCTTAGAAATACGGAGCGTGCAGCATTACTTAAAACTTTTCTGCCAATGGCAGTGTATACGGTACTGGTTATACTCTCCACCGTATTTTCTGAAAATCTGAAAGGTTCTTTGACCGGTACCATGGATCAGAAGGAGCCGGTGTGGGTTTTGCTTGGCTATGTGGTTGTACTACTTTATGCCTATCTGACAATCAATTCCAAAGAAGACTGGCTGCAGCTGACGTATGCTGCATTGTTTGGTAGTGCGTTAATGGCAGTTCTTGGTGTCATGCAGGCAATCGGTAAAGATCCTATGACATGGGAATGGGTACAGCGGCTTTTTGTTGGAAAAAATTTCATTGAGCAGAATGGAATGCTTACACTGACATTTCCGGTGGGACAGGCATATATTACCATGTTTAATCCAAACTATGTGGGTACCTATGTGGCGATGTATGTTCCTCTTCTGGTGGCAGGGCTGTTTATGGAGCGGCAGATATGGATGAAACTCTGCTGTGCGCTGTCTGCCATCGGACTGCTTATTACGTTGTTTGCTTCCCAGTCCAGAACTGGTCTGATTGCCATGGTGGCGGTGTTTATCATGTTCGTTGTATTCATGGGTAGAGAAGCCTGGAAGCGTTGGTATCTTGTAATTCCGGCTGTAACGTTTGTGGTTTTAAGCTTCTCTTTGATTGACACATACCGTGACAACCTGCTCACCAATCGTTTAAAGGCGATGTTTGCAATTGAAAAAAATGAGAGTGCATTACGGGGAATTGATACAACGGAAAATGGTGTGCGCATCGTTTACAATGGAACGGAGTTTACGGTGCAGATGGCAGTATCCAGAAGTGATTTTGCCTATGTGGTGATGGAAAACGGAAATTCGCTGGAGGTAACTTATGATGAAAACCGTCTGCATGCATATTTTACGCTTTCTACCGGAGACGAGCTTGTAATCGAAACGGCATCCTATGAGAACCAGTATGCGTTTGGACTGAATCTGGACGGACGGAATTATTATTTTACCAATCAGATTGTAAGGGGTAACTACAAGTTTCTCAATGAATTCGGACGTGCGGATGAGTGCACGATTCCGGCGAATGTTTTTCCAGGCTATGAATCGGCGGCAAGTGGCCGTGGTTATGTCTGGGGCAGAACCATTCCGTTGTTGTTAAAGAATTTCTTCATCGGTTCCGGTCCGGATACTTTTGCGATTGAGTTTCCGCAGACGGACTATGTAGCTCGTTATAAGAGTGGTTTTTCGGGAGTTATTTTTACTCGCCCGCATAATTTTTATTTGCAGATGGGTGTGCAGACCGGTACGGTATCTCTGCTTGCTTTTCTTGCATTTTATGCTGTTTATTTTGTGGGCTGCTGTAGAAGATACTTTTTCTGCAAATTTAACCGTGTGGAGGAGTGGAGCGGATTTGCCGTATTTTTGTGTACTGTTGGCTTTATGGCATCCGGTCTGGCAAACGACTCCTTAATTGTGGTCTCTCCGATGTTTTATCTGCTGCTTGGGGCAGGAATGGCAATTAATCACAAATTCTGCCCATTAAAAAAGAAAGAACGTACAAATCAGGAAGCATACAAAAAAGCAATATCGGACGAATGGAAAACAGATTTCGTGGAATAGTTACAAAAGTGAAAATGTGGAAAATAGTAAGAAAGTGAAAGAAATGCAGGAGGGACAGAAATAAATTATGTGGATTGCAGATGGTTGGAAGGAATATCAGGTTCTGGATGCTTCCGGTGGGGAAAAGCTGGAGCAGTGGGGAGATTATATTCTCCTTCGTCCGGATCCGCAGGTGCTCTGGAATACGGAAAAAAAGCTTCCTGAGTGGAAAAAACTGAATGCACATTATCACAGAAGCAGTAAGGGCGGCGGTGACTGGGAGTTTTTTGACCTGCCAAAGCAGTGGGATATTCACTACAGGGAACTGACCTTTCATCTGCAGCCGTTTAATTTTAAGCACACCGGATTATTTCCTGAGCAGGCGGTAAACTGGGACTGGTTTGGAGAAAAAATTGCAAAGGCGAAAAAGCAGGCACCAGATCGCGAAATAAAGGTGTTAAATTTATTTGCCTATACAGGCGGTGCTACGGTGGCAGCAGCTAGAGCCGGGGCGGCGGTAACGCATGTGGATGCATCCAAGGGAATGGTGACATGGGCAAAGGAAAATGCAGCATCTTCCGGGCTGGCAGAGGCTCCGATACGTTATATTGTAGATGACTGCGTAAAATTTGTTGAGCGTGAAATCCGTCGCGGAAATCGGTATGATGCGGTTATTATGGATCCGCCGTCTTACGGAAGAGGACCAAAGGGCGAAATCTGGAAAATTGAAGAGAGTATTCATGAATTTGTAAAGCTTTGTACCGGTGTTTTAAAACCGGAGCCGTTATTTTTCCTGATTAATTCCTATACGACAGGGTTGCAGCCTGCCGTACTGAGCTACCTGCTTGGTCTGGAATTACAGCAGAAATTCGGCGGTATAGTTACCTCTGACGAAATCGGGCTTCCGGTAAAGTGCAACGGACTTGTACTTCCGTGCGGCGCTTCCGGCAGATGGCAGAGAGACGAATAGAAAGAAGTATGGGCAATGTTTAAGAAAAAACTGGGATTTCTTATTGGGGTGATGTTTTTTTTATCTGCGGTGGGATATATCATCTGTCTGTTGGCAGGTGGAAAACAGGAAAATAAAGGCGAGAATTTTATCCTGGTAACTTCTTTTTATCCCATGTATGTGCTGGCAGAGAATTTGACGGCAGGCATAGAAGAAATCGGGGTATATAATCTGACGGAAAATCAGACCGGGTGTCTTCATGATTATCAGTTGACCTCCAAGGACATGAAGCTTCTGGCACAGGCAGATGCATTTCTGGTCAATGGTGCCGGAATGGAGCTTTTTATGGAGAAGGTGCTGGAAAACAATCCGCAGCTTCCGGTAATAGAGGCATCCGCAGGTATTTTGCTTTTAGAGGAGCATACCCATCATCACGGGGAACACGGACACGAAGAACAGGAAGCCGTTGAAGATGAAAGCGGTGAAGCGGAGGAAAACGTGCTTTTGCATTCAGAAAACGGTCATGTCTGGATGGATGTGGAACGTTACCGGATACAGTTAAATACGACAAAAGAAGCTTTGATTACGCTGTTGCCGGAAGAAAAGGACGCATTGGAAGAGGCGGCTTTGTTTTATGAAAAAAAACTGGCGGAATTATCGGATGCCGTGGCTAGGCTAAAAGCGGACACAAAGGGAATGCCGGTAGTTATTTTTCATGAGGCATTTGCGTATTTTGCAGAAAGCCTTGGTATGGAGGTGTTTAGGGCGCTTTCTCTGGATGAGGAAACTGTGCCGAGTGCTGGGGAAATTGCTGAGGTAATTGAAGAAATCCGTTATCATGGGGATGCGATTATTTTTATTGAAGAAACCTATGCTTCTTATGCAGAAAAAATTCTTGCGGAAACAGAGGCGAAAGTGGTGTATCTGAATCCGCTGACAACCGGAGATGGTTTGATAAGTGAGTATTTTGTAGGAATGCAGAAAAATTTGGTTCTGTTGGAAAAAGCAGTGTACGGTTCAGAAAGTAGCCGGTCGGAAAAATAGTGGCACCCGGTGACTCGGACAGGCAAACAGGTGGATGGAGGCGACAGTCAGCATGGAGGAAAAAGAAAAGCCTGCAAAACAGCAGAACAAGGGTATCCGGATTCGGGGACATTTTGTCGAAGCGGAAAAACAGGCAGTTTATAAAAAAAATGCGTATAAAAAACTGTTAAAAACCAAACCGTGCGGATTTCATCGTGTGGTGATTGAAAATCTGAAGGTGCAAGCAGGAGCAACAACCATTTTGGAAAATGTCTCGCTAAACATTGCCTGTGGGGCACTGACAGTCATCATTGGAAAAAATGGTGCCGGGAAGTCTACACTGATTAAATCGATTCTTGGTGAAGTGCCGTATGAGGGGAAAATAGAATTTCGTGATTTAAAAGATAATACCATCGGAAATTTGAGGGTGGGCTATGTGCCACAGCTTATCAATGTGGAGAAAAATGCGCCGGTCAGCGTTTATGATATGGTGGCGGCGTATACGTCCGGGCTTCCGGTGTTTTTGTGGAAGAGTAAAAAACTTTATAAGGAAATCAAGGAGCGTCTGCAGCTGTTTGATGGCGGTGCCCTGATTGATAAAAAAGTTGGAGATTTGTCCGGTGGTGAACTGCAGAGAGTACTGCTTGCCATTGCCTGTACTCCGGTGCCGAACCTGCTGCTTCTGGATGAGCCTGTTTCCGGAATCGACCGGAATGGCCGTAAATTGTTTTATAAAATTTTAAATGATTTGAAGCAACAATATGATTTGTCGATTATTCTGGTGTCCCATGATTTGGATTTGACGGCAGAATATGCCGACAGTGTGGTTCTGGTCGATAAAACGGTGCTGAAAGAGGGAAAAGCAAAAGAGGTTATGGGCAGTGAGGAATTCAGGGAGGTGTTTGGTTATGCGGCTTTTTGAGTTTCTGGATTATGATTTTATGAAAAATGCCCTGCTTGCCGTAATGATTATTACTCCTCTGTTCGGAATCCTGGGAACCTTGATTGTTAACCACCGGATGGCGTTTTTTTCTGATGCGCTGGGTCATTCCGCTTTTACCGGTATGGCAATCGGTGTTTTATTTGGAATAGGCAATACAAGCGTATCCATGATGCTGTTTGCCGTAGCGTTTGCTCTTTTATTAAACTGCATCCGTCATAAGAATATAGTATCCTCCGATACGGTAATTTCCGTATTTTCTTCGTTAAGTGTGGCGATTGGATTGGCGATTTTGTCAAGAAACGGTAATTTCTCCAAGTATTCCGCCCTGCTGGTGGGAGATATTTTAAGCATTAGCAGAAAAGAAATTCTCAGTCTGCTTATTATTCTGATTGTGACATTGGTGTTCTGGTGTGTGGCATATAATAGTCTGCACAGCATCGGCATTAACCGCAGTCTTGCAAAAAGCAAGGGAATTCCGGTAACGCTTCTAGACAATGCGTTTGTAATACTGGTGGCACTGATTGTTATGCTGTCTGTCCGCTGGGTAGGAATTTTAATTATCAACGCCCTGCTGATTTTACCGGCAGCAGCTTCCAGAAATATTGCGTCCAATAACCGGGAATATCATTTGTTTTCCGTTATGATTTCTGTGTTTTCCGGTGTGCTTGGACTGATTTTGTCTTATTATCTGAATGTGGCAGCAGGACCGATGCTTGTTCTTGTGGCATCCGTCATATTTTTTATTACATTTATGGCAAGGCGATTTTTCTAAGCCTGGCGGAGAGGAGCAGAAAATGCATGACAAAAAGATTTATGCAAGAATTATTGCAAACTTTTTATTGACGTTGGCAGGAGTTTTACTGATAGTCCTGCTTGTACCTAAATTGCTGACCTTTTTTATGCCCTTTGCGATTGCAATTATTATATCCGCCATTGCAAATCCGATTGTTCATTTTTTGGAGAAAAAAGTAAAAATTGCCCGAAAATATGCTTCCGTTGTAATGATTGTTGTTGTTCTTGGGGTGGTTGTCGGACTTTTATATCTGCTTATTTATTTTCTGGTGCGGCAGACCATGAGCCTGTATGATGAGCGTTTTGCCCTGTACAATACGATTACTGGTATTCTGGACAATTTTACTGACAGGCTCGGCGGAGTGTTTTTGATGCTTCCGGAGTCTTTGCAGAAAGCTTTAAACAACCTGCTGGACAGTCTGGCTGTCTGGGGCGAAAGCTTTGTAACAAATATTAAGCTGCCGGATATTTCTACAGTTGGTTCGTATGTTGGAAGTGTGGTGGAGGTTATCTTTTTTTCCATTATCACCATTCTGGCGGCTTATTTTCTGACAGCAGAACGTGACAACATAGGAAACTGGCTCGGAACAGTCATGCCCGGAACGGTAAAGCATTATTACCGTATGATTGCGGACAGTTTTAAAAAAGCAGTCGGTGGATACTTCAAGGCTCAGTTTAAAATTATGATTATCCTGACGATTCTTATGTTTATTGGTTTCGCAATTATGCACATTAACTATTCCTTCCTTCTGGCATTTGGTATTGCTTTTCTGGACTTTCTTCCGGTTTTCGGAACCGGTGCAGTATTCTGGCCATGGTTGATTGTGGACATTGTGATTGGTGATTATAAACAGGCAGTATTCCTTGGAATTATGTATCTGGTGTGTCAGCTGGTAAGACAGATTTTACAGCCAAAGATGGTTGGAGACAGCGTAGGCATTAATCCGCTGGCGGCATTGCTTTATATGTTTATTGGCTACCGTTTTGCCGGTGTGCTTGGTATGATTTTGGGGATTCCGGCCGGAATGATTTTAGTAAATCTTTATCAGGCAGGGCTGTTTGACCAGTTGATAAAGGGAATGAAAATTATTGTCCATGATCTTAATGAGTTCCGAAAATATTAGGAAAGGTCTGGTAAAATAAGTGGATGGGGTAAATACAACAAAGGAGCTGCTGATGGAGATGATGCAGCGGTACGAAATAGGAAAGAAGCCCTTGTCCAGACTGCTGGGATGGGGAGACACTACAGTGATGCGGTATCTTGACGGCATAGAACCAAACCGGGAATTTGCAACCAGACTCGCATATCTGGCCAAACATCCGCTTGCATATGCAGATATGTTGGAAAACAACAGAGAAAAGTTGACTTCTGCAGCCTATCGGAAATCGAGAAAAGCGGTGTATCGTGAAATTTTCTGTGACCGTTCCACGGAGGCAGTGCAATATGTCGTGGCGTTGGCAGACGGTGATATAGCTCCATATCGTGTAATAATGGTGCTGTATTATGCTCAGGTGTGCTCTATGGTGCTCCGCGGGCAGCCTCTGTTTGAAGAGGAAGTTGATTTTTCGCCGGGACAGCAGCTTGTGTATCCGCGGCTGTATCAGCAGCTGAAGGAGCAGGGAGTGCGGCCGGTAAAGCCGGAAACGGTATCTTTTTCTACAGAAGAGCAGGAATATTTACATCAGGTTTATCTGGTGTTGAACGGTTATAGTCCAAATGCTTTGAAGGCATTGCATATCCGCACCAAAAGACGTATACGAAGGCATCTGAAAACGCAGGCGGATTGTATTTCTGCGGAGGTTTTAAAAGGACAGTATGAGAGTGCGTTTCATAAGTCTGGAGTGGAAACACCGGAGGATTTGAAGCGGTATTTTGCGGACGTTTTAACAAAAAGTGACGGAAATAATCTGGGGCAGAATGCAGGAAACTAAAAACAGGGCTGCTTTGGAAAATGCAGTAACAAAAAGGGCTGTCGGTTAATGCAAAAAATTAACCGACAGCCCTCGTAAATCAGCAGCATCGGCAGGAAGCGATTATATCATCCTGCCGATGTTACTCTTTTATTCTTTTTTCGGACGGATTCCTTTTTCTTTGATGGAATGTGTCCTGTCTTTTTTTGTTAAATTAGTTTGTTCTGTTGGCACGCTTCCTCATAAGCGGGTCTAAAATTTTCTTGCGGATTCGTAAGCTCTTTGGAGTTACTTCTAATAGCTCATCCGTTTCGATAAATTCCAGAGCCTGTTCGAGGCTTAAAATACGAGGCGGTGTTAAGCGGAGTGCTTCATCAGCACTGGAAGAACGGGTGTTGGTAAGCTGTTTTTTCTTGCAGACATTGATTTCCACATCTTCTGTTTTTCCGTTTTGTCCGACAACCATACCGGAGTAAACCTTTTCTCCGGGTCCAATAAAGAGAGTACCGCGCTCCTGAGCATTATACAGACCGTAGGTAATGGCTTCGCCGCTTTCAAATGCAATTAAGGAACCTTGCTTACGGTAAGCAATATCTCCCTTATATGGACCATAGCCATCGAAAATGGTATTTAAAATACCGTTGCCTTTGGTGTCGGTCATGAATTCGCCGCGGTAGCCGATAAGTCCGCGGGATGGAATGGAAAATTCCAGACGAGTGTAGCCGTTGCTTGCGGTGGACATACTCATCAGTTCGCCCTTACGGTTACTTAATTTTTCAATGACATTGCCGGAAAACTCGTCTGGTACATCGACATAAGCAAGCTCCATTGGTTCCAGCTTTTTACCGTTTTCATCCTCTTTATAAAGAACCTCCGCTTTGCTTACGGCAAATTCAAAGCCTTCACGCCGCATATTTTCGATTAAGACGGAAAGGTGAAGCTCACCACGGCCTGATACCTTGAAGGCTTCGGTTGTTTCCGTTTCTTCCACACGCAGACTGACATCTGTGTTTAATTCACGGAACAAACGGTCTCTTAAATGACGGGAGGTGATAAATTTTCCTTCCTGTCCTGCCAAAGGTGAATCGTTGACAATAAAGTTCATGGCAATGGTCGGCTCGGAAATTTTCTGGAACGGAATTGGTTCCGGATGTTCCGGGGAGCAGAGAGTGTCACCAATGTGGATATCGGAGATGCCGGAGATGGCAACGATGGAACCAACGCCTGCTTCTGCTACCTCTACCTTTTTCAGACCTTCAAATTCATACAATTTGCTGACTTTCACTTTACGTTTTTTGTCCGGTTCGTGGGCATTTACCAGAGTTACCTCCTGATTGACGTGGATTTTTCCGTTGTCTACCTTGCCGACGCCGATGCGACCAACATATTCGTTATAGTCGATGGTACTGATGAGCACCTGAGTGCCTGCGTCTTCGTCACCTTCCGGTGCCGGAATGTAGTCTAAAATAGTTTCAAATAGTGGCTTCATATTTTCCGGAGTATCGGAAAGCTCTAAAATGGCAACGCCGGACTTTGCAGAAGCAAAGACAAACGGACAGTCTAACTGCTCGTCAGAAGCATCCAGGTCAATGAACAGTTCTAATACTTCATCAATTACTTCGGTCGGACGTGCTTCCGGACGATCGATTTTGTTGATGCAGACGATAACCGGAAGGTTTAATTCTAGAGCTTTTTTTAATACAAATTTAGTCTGCGGCATGGCACCTTCAAACGCATCTACTACAAGGATAACACCATTTACCATTTTAAGCACACGTTCTACTTCACCACCGAAATCGGCATGTCCAGGAGTGTCGATGATGTTGATTTTTACGCCGTTATAGTTTACGGCAGTGTTTTTTGCAAGGATAGTGATGCCACGCTCCCTTTCAATGTCGTTGGAGTCCATGACACGTTCTGCAACCTCTTGGTTTTGGCGGAATGTGCCGCTTTGCTTTAACAGCTCGTCTACCAGAGTTGTTTTTCCGTGGTCAACATGGGCAATAATAGCAATGTTACGAATATCTTCACGTTTTGTTTTCATAGAAATCTCCTAATCTTCCTTATTAAGGCTCGCAGATTCCATTGGTGGCAGTACTGTTGCCGGAATTTGCTTTGTCGGAACAATTACACAGGTACAACTTATTAACTATAGCACATTTTTCAGGATTTTCAAGTTTTTTTAATTAAATTTCCTGATTTTCCGATTTTTTCTGGCTAAAGGTCTGCCTCACTGCGTGATGTGAACGATTTGTGAAAAGTTCCTGAAAAATTGTCCGCTGCCAGTTGACAGTTATTTCCGCACAGTGTTAGTATGAATAAGCTGTGGAATACAAATATAGATGGGATTTTCATAGTCGGACAGGAAAAACTTTGTCGAAAATGGCCGAAATATGATTTACAAAAAATGTAAAAACTCTAATTTACAACTTTTGGAAATTAGCGGAGCGTTGTATAATGAAAGTGCAAAATATGAAATACCGGATAAAACGAAGGGAGTAATAGAACATGACAGATAAGGTATTTGATAATAACCAGGTGACAATTGCAGGCGAAATTATGGGAGGTTTTACGTTCAGCCATGATGTATTTGGTGAAGGGTTTTATGTAATGGAAATTTCCGTAGGGCGCTTAAGTGATTCAAACGACATTATTCCGATTATGGTATCGGAGCGGTTGGTAGATGTGAAAGGGGATTATACAGGGATGTATGCTGCGGTAAACGGTCAATTCCGTTCCTACAACCGTCATGAGGAAAGTCGAAACCGTCTGGTGCTTTCCGTGTTTGCAAGAGAAATTGAAATTTTGGAGGAGCCTGCCGACGAACCCCGTCCAAATTATATTTTTCTGGACGGATATGTGTGCAAGCCACCTATTTATAGAAAGACTCCGCTTGGCAGAGAAATTGCTGACGTTCTGCTTGCGGTCAACCGGCCATACGGAAAATCGGACTATATTCCGTGCATCTGCTGGGGCAGAAATGCGCGTTTTGCAGAAACTTTCCAGGTAGGAGAACATATCCAGATATGGGGAAGAATCCAGAGCAGGGAATATCAGAAAAAAATTGGTGAAAATGAGTTTGAAAAGAGGGTCGCCTATGAGGTGAGCGTAAGCAAACTCGAATGTATTGGTGAGGAAGTGTGATAACGAAATAAAAAACACTTGCTCATAGACCGAATATATGATATTATATCGAAAAGACGATACAAAATGGCAGGCATTAAAAAGGAGCGTGCCATTTTGTTACATTCCAAATAACGCAAAAACGATTAAAAAACGTATTCAAAATAAACAAGCCTGCAAAACTCAGTACAAATGTGGAACGTTTTCAATAGATTTCCTTGCAAAAGCGTTGGAAAGAGGGTATACTTATGGGGAAAAGAAATGTGATTACAAAGCAATATATCAAAGAAAATTCAAGATTTGCTGATTTGTGCAATTTTTATCTGTATGATGGAAAGGCAGTAATAAAGCCGGACAACTTATCTGAGCTGGATGTGACGGAGCTCGCCCTGCCAAAAGGGATGGGTGGCACGCTTGCTGTGGAAAAGGTGCGCGATATTTTAAAATCCTGTTGTCTTAAAGTGTCAGATGGTGTTATGTATCTGATTATCGGAATTGAAAATCAGACAGACATTCATTATGCAATGGTAATCCGTAATATGCTTTATGATGCGTTGAATTACACGTCACAGGTTAGTGAATATTCTAGAAAACATAAAAGAGCTAAGGATCTTGCAGGTGATGAATTTCTTTCCGGTTTCGGAAGGGAAGATAAATTACTTCCGATTATTACATTAACTGTTTTTTGGAATTCGGGCAAATGGGATGGAGCCAGATCTCTGCATGATATGCTGCTGGTAAAAGACCGAAGGTTGTTAGCGTTTGTGCCGGACTATAAACTTAATCTGATTATTCCGGAAGAAATAGCGGATTTTGATAAATTTCAGACCGAGCTTGGTTCAGTGTTGGAATTTATTTGTTGTGCAGACAGCGGAAAGAAAATGAAACAGGTGTTGCAAAAACGCAATAAGGAGCTAAAAGAGCTAAGTGAAGAAGCAATGTTGCTGCTCAATACCTGTGTAGACACAAACTTAAAAATAGTAGCCGGGAAAGGGGCGGATGAGAACGTGTGTAAAGCAATAGAGGAATTGGTTGCGGAAGGAAAAGCAGAAGGAAAAGCAGAAGGCGCAATACAAATGCTTTTTCGTCTGGTGAGTGAGGGCTTGCTCAGTCTGTCTGCTGCTGCCGTACAGGCTAATATGACAGAGGAAGAATTTGAAGCACAGCTTCATACAGCAGTGGAGAAGAAAAATGTTAATTAGCGAACGCATCTATAAATACATGGAAGAACGTGGCATGTCACAAATCGAATTTGCCAACAAGACAGGAATCTCCCAAAGCACTATTAGTGATTGGCGGCGCAAGGGAACCAATCCGTCCGCAGACAAAATTCTTTTGATTTGCGACGTACTTGGCGTTTCGCCTTATGAACTGCTGGCGGGCACGGATAATAACAAATACAAAGAATACCATCAACCGGATTACATGGTTGTGGATAAGCAATCCAGAGAATATGAATTAATTGAATTATACCAGAAGCTTGATGTGGCTGCACAGCGGCGGCTGGAAGGATATATCAGGGCATTGAGCGATATGCTGCAGTAGTTCGGGGCAAGGAAAAAGTACCGGGCAGAACTTTCTGAAATTGCCTTTGTTATATTTTGTTATAAAATGATAAGTAAATCTTATCAATGAAATTAATATTTTCAAACAAAACAGGGATAGGAAATCCGAAAGATTTATGTTAGAATGAAGTCAAAAGAGTAAACTCACACTTAAGGAGGATTATCATGGATTACAAAAAAGCCGGAGTTGATATTGAAGCAGGTTATAAGGCAGTAGAGCTGATGAAAAAGCATGTGCAGGGAACAATGAGAAGCGAGGTTTTAAACGGTCTCGGAGGTTTTTCAGGTGCTTTTTCCCTTACTCCTTTTATGAACATGAAAAAACCAACTCTGCTGTCTGGAACAGACGGTGTTGGAACAAAGTTAAAGCTTGCTTTTCTTATGGACAAGCATGATACCATCGGTATCGACTGTGTTGCCATGTGCGTAAATGACGTAGCATGTGCAGGCGGTGAGCCGTTATTCTTCCTTGATTATATTGCCTGCGGCAAAAATGTTCCGGAAAAGATTGCTACCATTGTCAGCGGTGTGGCAGAGGGCTGTAAGCAGGCAGGGGCTGCGTTAATCGGTGGTGAAACCGCAGAAATGCCGGGCTTTTATCCGGAAGAGGAATATGATCTTGCCGGTTTTGCAGTAGGCATTGTGGATCAGGATGAAATGATTACCGGTGCTGATTTAAAAGCAGGTGATGTGTTGGTCGGCATTGCATCCTCCGGTATCCACAGCAATGGCTATTCTCTGGTTCGTAAGGTATTCCCAATGGAGAGAAAGGCATTAGAGGTTTACCATGAGTGTCTTGGAAAAACACTTGGCGAAGCACTTCTTACTCCAACAAAAATTTATGTAAAGGCACTGTCTGCTTTAAAAACAGGTGGTGTTACGGTAAAGGCCTGCAGCCACATTACCGGTGGCGGCTTTTATGAAAACATTCCGAGAATGTTAAAGGACGGCGTTCATGCCGTAGTAAATAAGCAGAGCTATGAAGTTCCTGCCCTGTTTCAGATGCTTGCAAAAGATGGCGGTATCGAGGAGCAGATGATGTACAACACCTACAACATGGGTCTTGGCATGATTGTTGCTGTGGATAAGGCGCAGGCTGACAAGGCAGTAGCACTTCTTACGGCAGCAGGTGAAACTGCATACCTGATTGGTGAGGTCAAAGCGGGCGAAAAGGGTGTAACCGTATGTTAAATATTGTTGTTTTAGTTAGTGGAGGCGGCACAAACCTTCAGGCGATTATGGACAAAATTGCGGATGGTACCGTAACCAATACAAAGATTGCAGCGGTTATCAGCAACAATGTGAATGCTTTTGCACTGGAGCGTGCAAAAACTGCCCAAATTCCCGCCGAGTGCATTTCTCCGAAGCAGTTTGAAACAAGAGAAGCCTTTAATGAAGCACTGCTTGCCGGTGTAAAAAAATATCATCCGGATTTAGTGGTTCTTGCTGGCTTCCTGGTGATTATTCCTCCGGCACTGATTGCCGAGTACCGGAACCGTTTAATCAATATTCATCCATCTTTAATTCCGTCGTTTTGCGGAACCGGCTATTACGGACTTAAGGTACATGAGGCAGTGCTTGCCCGTGGAAACAAAGTAACCGGAGCTACGGTACATTTTGTGGATGAAGGAACGGACACCGGTCCGATTTTACTTCAGAAAGCGGTTTGCGTGAAGCAGGGGGATACTCCTGAAACTTTGCAGAAGCGTGTCATGGTGGAAGCGGAATGGAAAATTCTTCCCGAAGCCATTGATGCAATTGCAAACGGAAGGGTAGTTATGGAAGATAACAAAGCATGGATTACAGAAAAACATATGGCACAATAAACCTTGCAGGAACAAGATAGCAATGAACAGGAACAGTATGAGGACAGGGAACGGAAAGGTTCCGGAATGGAGAATTGCATGAAAGTATTCGTAGTTGGAAGCGGCGGCAGAGAGCATGCGATCTGCTGGAAAATAGCGCAGAGCAAAAAGGTAGACAAAATTTACTGTGCACCGGGCAACGCCGGCATTGCAGAATATGCCGAGTGTGTAAATATCGGTGCTATGGAGCTGGAAAAACTGGCTGATTTTGCAGAAGAAAAGGAAATTGATTTAACGGTTGTCGGAATGGATGACCCGTTGGTTGCCGGAATTGTAGATGTGTTTGAAGCAAGAGGTCTGCGCATTTTTGGACCAAGAAAAAACGCTGCTATTTTAGAGGGTTCCAAGGCGTTTTCCAAGGACTTAATGAAAAAATACCATATTCCGACCGCAGCGTATGAAGTGTTTCATTCGCCGGAAGCAGCACTTGCATATCTGGAAACAGCAAAGTTTCCGATTGTTTTGAAGGCAGATGGTCTTGCACTTGGCAAGGGTGTTTTAATTTGCAACACACTGGAGGAAGCAAAAGCAGGTGTAAAATCCTTAATGACAGACCGACAGTTTGGTTCTGCCGGGGATTGCATTGTCATTGAAGAGTTTATGACCGGACGGGAAGTTTCGGTGTTGTCTTTTGTAGATGGAAAAACAATTCGCATTATGACAAGTGCTCAGGATCATAAGCGTGCAAAAGACGGAGACCAGGGTCTGAATACCGGTGGCATGGGAACTTTTTCTCCAAGTCCTTTTTATACGAAGGAAGTGGACGAGTTCTGCAAAAAGTATATTTATCAGGCAACGGTGGATGCTATGGCTGCAGAAGGCAGGGAATTTAAAGGCATCATTTTCTTCGGACTGATGCTGACTCCGGACGGCCCTCGCGTATTAGAGTATAATGCCCGCTTTGGTGATCCGGAAACTCAGGTAGTGCTTCCTCGTATGAACAACGATATTGTGGAAGTGTTTGAAGCCTGCGTGGATGGTACATTAGACCAGATTGAGCTGCAGTTTGCCGACAATGCGGCAGTCTGCGTGGTACTAGCCTCTGACGGTTATCCGGAAAAATACGAAAAGGGATTTGAAATTACCGGTTTTGACAACTTTAAACAAAAGGATGGTTACTATGTATTCCATGCCGGAACTAAGTTCAGTGATGGAAAAATTGTAACAAATGGCGGACGTGTTCTTGGGGTTACGGCACTTGGCAGTGATTTAAAAGAAGCAAGGAAAAATGCGTATGCCGCTACGGAGTGGATTTCTTTTGCCAATAAATACAAGAGAAATGATATTGGCAAGGCGATTGATGAGGCATAGGAAGTCTGTTCAAAAACCATATGAAATTAGGAATCGATGGCTTTCCAGATGTCGGATAAAAGCTCCGACATCTGGAAAGCTTTTTTCTTGTTATTACAAGAACATGCTAATGCTGGATAAAATTTCCACGGGATTTTGCGGAAAACACAAAATTTGTACAAAAAAATGCCACATCTCTGCCATAACTCTTTCTTATTATTGCATTATGTGATATACTGCATATAAGGGTGAAATTTACCCCTGATACAACGTGGCGAAAATTTTAAGCTTTTTTCCTGAAAGAAATCGAAGCTTGCTTAAAATGCTTGCCGTCAAATTAGAAAAAGAGCGCCTCTGTGGCAGAATTGAGGAACAATGAAAAGAGAAAACAATCATTCAAAAAAATACATCATAATGTTTATTGGCGTACTTTTATTTGTACTGTTTATTGGATTTGGGTTTCAGACCAACGCAAGTGCTGCGGTATCGGGTACTGTAACGGCAAGCACGTTGTTTGTGCGAACAGGTCCGTCTACAGAATATCCGAAAACAGAAGTAAACGGAAAAACCGTCTTTCTTTCCAGGGGAGACAGCGTGGCAATTTCTTATGGCAATAATGGATGGTATTATGTTACTGCCAGCTTTGAAGGAACCAAGGTTAATGGTTATGTCAGTGCTGCACATATTTTAACGACCAGCACAGTACCAACGGCTGCACCAAGCAAAACACCAACTCCTTCCCCTACAAGAAAACCAACGAATACGCCGACACCAACGAAAGCTGCAAATGCCGTAGTTACCAGCGGATTTCCAAGAAAAGGAACAGTGACGGCAGGCACATTAAATGTCCGTAACAATGCAGGCACGATTGGAACATCAATTATTGATAAGCTGTACAGAAATACTGTAGTTGAAATTCAGGCAGCAAAAAAAATTGACAGTGTTTACTGGTATCAGATTTCCTATGTTCAGAATAACGAAACAAAAACAGGTTATGTCAGCAGCCAGTACATTGAACCGGCTTCGGCACCAACAGCAACACTGGCACCAACAGCAACACCAGTGCCAACAAAAGCACCTTCCGGGGGCACCTCATCCGCAGGTGTATTAACGGAGGGCTTTCCCAGAACAGGAACCATTAATGCGGCAGGATTAAATGTCCGAACAGACGCCGGAACGGAAAATGCGGTCGTGACTACCGTAAAATCCGGTGAGGCTGTTGTAGTCGAAAATGTAAAACAGGATTCCGAGGGAACCTACTGGTACAAGATTTCTTTTTATCAGGATGGTACCTCAAAAACGGGATATGTCAGCAGTAAATATGTGACGGTAGCTGCTCCGTCGGCAACACCGACTCCGACAGCAACCCCAACACCTGCCATTGCTTCCACAGAAGAAGTAGTAGCAGGAAGCTTCCCACGTACCGGAACTGTTATTGCAAGCAGTTTAAATGTCCGAAAAGGAGCAGGAACCTCCTATGAGGCGGTAGCCTCTGTGACAAAAGCAACAAAGGTAACTGTCCTTTCTGCAAAAAAAGCATCCAAAGGGGAGTACTGGTATCAGATTTCCTTTACAAGAGGTGGTGTCAAGCAGACTGGTTATGTACACAGCAAATATGTTGAAGTGGATGCATTATTGCCAACAGAAGTACCAACTCCAACTCCAACGCCAACGCCAACTCCGGCGCCATTGGTAAGCGTTACCCCAACCCCAATGCCAACAGAAAAGCCGATATCAGCTGAGGATGTTGTCAGCAGGGAAGAACTTGAAAATGAGGTTATTTTCTTTTATTATACAGCCTTGATTCAGTCGGGAAACGCTGTTCTTCGTCAGAATATGTCGGAAGAAGCAGATGTGCTTATGACACTTACGGAAAACACACCGGTTGTTGTAATTAGTCAGGGCATGGATGAAAATACAATATGGTATGGCGTGGCGGTAAAGAAAAACAACGAAGCAGTCTGTGGTTATCTGACCAGTGCGGAAGTCAGATTGGAAGTTTCGGAAGAAGCTTCGGCTGCCGCACAGATAGTAGAAGATAAGGTAAAAGTAAGAAACACTGCTTCTTCCAGCGGAAGTTATATAAGAACATCCGAAGGAAAGATTTTAAACCTGGAACTTGGTGATGTAGTCTGGATTCGAGGAGAAGTTACGGAGAGTAACACGAAGTGGTTTGAAATTGTTCTGGAAAAATCCGGAATTATTTACGAGGGATATGTTCAGGAAGGACCGGTTTACTTACAGGAAACTATTGGTACTCCACCTGCAACTCCAACAGTAACCCCAACGCCGACGGCGACTCCAACAGTAACTCCAACGCCGACACCAAAGGAGACTCCCAGGCCGGTAGAATCCCCGGTAGCCACATCAACACCGAAGCCTTCTCCAACTTCAAAGCCTTATTCTACAATGTATCGTGTGGAGGATGGTGATTATCCAGTAGGAGAACCTGGAAAGGCAACAGGCTACGGCTGTACAAAAAATGAATTTAACCGTATTCTGACTCTGTATAAAACACCTGTTATGCCATTTGAACTGGTAAAGGACGAAAACAATCGTTTTATAGATTTATATGGGGAGGAAGAACTGATTTTATATGAAAAGTACATCGACAGCAGCAATAATATTTACCGGCACGTCGGCGTTCTTTACAATGGGGAAATGTACTATGGCTATATTGAAAATGCATGGATAACCCAGTTCCCATCAAACTATGCTCCGGGCTCTTATAACGGAGAACTGTATCCATCCGGTGATGTTATGTATGAAGGAGTGGATTTTGAAGATTACCTGGATCAGCAGGGCTTTCCGGAAAGCTATAAATCCCTGCTTCGTGAGCTTCATGAAGCGTATCCGAACTGGGTATTTGAAGCATACCATACCGGACTTGATTGGGAAACCGTGATTGCGGAAGAAAGCATCGCAGGAAAAAATCTGTTGTCGAACAGCAACAGTATTGAATGGAAATCATTAGAAACTGGTGCGTATGACTGGAGTACAGACAAGTTTATTGTATATGATGGCTCCACCTGGGTAACGGCATCCAAAGAAGCCATTGCTTACTACATGGATCCGCGTAACTTCCTGAATGCAACCAACATTTTTATGTTTGAAGTACTTCGCTATGCTTCCTCATATCAGGATGAAGCCGGTGTAGAAAGTATTTTAAGCAATACACCGTTCCAATACCAGTATTACACCTACACAGACGAATACGGAAATACCAGTACTTTAAGCTACGCACAGACGTTTATTGCAGCGGCAGAGTATTCCGGCGTCAGTCCGTATCATCTGGCAGCGCGTGTAAAGCAGGAGGTTGTGACAAGTGCCACAACAGCAAGCAACAGTGTGTCCGGTACAGTAGCGGGCTATGAAAATCTGTACAATTTCTATAATATTGGTGCCTACCATTCTACCGTAGCGGGTGGTGCTATTATTAATGGCTTGAAATATGCCAAAAATGGTGCGAGCAACAGTGATGAATTAAATGACGCATCGCTGATTCCATGGACAAATCCGTACAATGCTATTGTAGGTGGAGCATACATCCTTGGAACAAATTATATTAATCGAGGCCAGGATACCATATATCTTCAGAAATTTAATGTAACGGAAAATTCCACATACTATCATCAGTATATGGCAAATGTAGTGGCTCCGTATTCCGAATCGAGAAAAACAGCCAGTGCGTATACCAACATGGAAAGCCTGCCAATCGTATTTTCCATTCCGGTTTATACCAATATGCCGGAAGAGCCTGCGGCAGAACCGGAAAAAGCATTAAATCCAAACAACTGGTTAAAGAGTCTTGAGGTTTATGATGCCAATGGAAACAGCCTGCAATTGACACCTACATTTAATCTGAAGACAGATCAGGTATACTATTTGGTAGTGGATGCTGAATCCGAGCTTCTTCAGATAGAGGCTCAGGCAGTCAGCAGCAAAACAACGGTAATGAATACAGGATTCCATGGATTAGCTTACGGCTCCAACACCATTATGATAACGACCATGGCAGAAAACGGTGACATCAGGGATTATGTCATTATTGTTGTCAGACAGGAATAAATATTGGAAGGAAGCTTCTTTCATGAAAAACAAACAGCGTGGAATATGGAACAAGGCAGTGGTTGGAGTTATCGGTTTACTTTTGTTGCTTGCTGTTGTTCCTGCACGGACTGCCCATGCGGCCAGTGCAACAATAACCCTATCTTCCGAAACAGAGGAAATTCATGCCGGAGATATTGTAGAAGTAAAACTGACGATTCGTGCAGATGCCACAATTGGCGATTTTGAGGCTTTTTTGAGCTATGATGACACCATATTTGAGTTCTATTCGGCAACCTCCTGTATTACAGGAGGTGCCGGCTTCTTAAAAATATCAGATATTGGTGCTTCGCCGTCTGCCCAGGACAGAACCTATCATATTTTTTTTAGAGCATTAACTCAGGGGGAATGCGAACTGGCACTGTATGACCGGCCAATCGTGTATGGTTATACAGATGGAGCGGAAATGTCGGTAAATGGAATGAGCAAACTATTTACGGTATTACCTTCCATTACGGCATCCGGTAACAGCTCTCTTGCTGCACTGCATCTGGTTGACAATCAACCGCAGACGGTGAGTCTCTCCCCTGCTTTTTCACCGGAAATCGTCAGCTATTACAGCACAGTTGCCTATGAATCGGATATGATTATTGTCAGTGCAATAGCGGAAGATTCGGCAGCGTGCGTGGAAGTGTCCGGTGGAAAGAATCTGGCTGTTGGAAACAATGAAGTGGCAGTAACCGTAACAGCAGAGAATGGTTCACGGACGGTATATACCATTTATGTGTATCGTTCCGAATGGAAACAGAAAGAAGAAAATGAAAATCCGAAAGCAGAAACCGGACAGGAACCGGTGATTTCACTGACACCGGGGATTTCGTTTCAGCAGGAAGAAGCAGTGTTTGTAACGGAGTATCACACCTATACGGTATGTGATAAGCCGGATAGCTTTACACTTCCGGATCATTATATACAGACAACGCTTTTAATTGATGAAATTCAGGTACCGGCATATACAAAGCAGGGGGAAGCAAGGTCTGAATTTCTTTTACTGGTGTTAAAAAACGATGCCGGAGAAGTAAACTGGTATCGATATGATCGGCTGGAGCAGACGTTGCAGCGGGTTAACGAAGATGAGTATATTGTGACGCAGGTTGTGGAAAGTAACGATAACAGCCTGAAAGAAGCAATTCACGAATACCAGATGCATCAGTCCATGTTGACCTTTGCAGTAGCGTTGCTGTGTGGCATCTGTTTGGTGCTACTAATGGTAATTTTGGTATTATGTATACGACGCAGGAATCGAGGATAGACAGAAAATGAAAGAGAAGTTTACACTGAATGCACAAAAAGTGTTGGCAGTGGCATATAAATTATCAGAACAGATGGGTCAAGGGTATATTGGTACAGAGCATCTTCTAATTGCGCTGACAGAGTGTGATGGTGTGGCAAAGGATATTTTGTTACAAAACGGTGTGGAACCGGAAAAACTTTTAGAGCTTGCAAAACAGCTGATTGTGCTTGGAGGTTCCGAAGAGCCGGATGGAAAAGACAGTTTTTCGCCGATGGCGAGAAAAGTGCTGCAAAACAGTGAACAGGAAGCACAAAACAGCAGTGAGCATCTGGTGGGAACAGAGCATATTCTGATAGCACTTATTAAAGAAAGTACCTGTCTTGCAGTACGTTTGTTAAATACATTGGAAATCAGTATACAAAGAATTTTTGTAGACGTGGTGCTGGCAATGGGCGGCGATATGGCCTTTGCAAAGGCAGAATTTGCCATGAGCAGGGGAAAAGGAAACAGAAAATCTTCTGTTCCGACTTTGGAACAGTACAGCAGAGACTTAACCCTGTGTGCGGAAGAGCATAAGTTAGATCCGGTGGTTGGACGTGAAAAAGAAATGGAACGTCTGATTCAGATTTTGTGCCGACGGACAAAAAATAATCCGTGCCTGATTGGTGAACCGGGGGTAGGAAAAACGGCTGTGGTAGAAGGACTGGCACTTCTTCTGGCAAATGATGAGGTGCCGGAGTTAATGAAAGGAAAGAAAATTCTGTCGCTGGATTTATCCGCCATGGTGGCTGGTTCAAAATACCGCGGCGAATTTGAAGAACGAATTAAGCGTGTTATCGCAGAGGTCATCTCTGCAGGAAATATAATTTTATTTATCGATGAGCTGCATACCCTGATTGGTGCCGGCGGTGCAGAGGGTGCCATGGACGCCTCCAATATTTTAAAACCTGCACTGGCACGAGGCGAACTACAGGTAATCGGAGCTACCACCAGAGAAGAATACCGGAAATACGTGGAAAAAGATGCGGCGTTGGAACGGCGGTTTCAACCGGTAACGGTGGAAGAACCAACCGAAGAAGAAGCCGTAGAAATACTGCGCGGACTGCGTGCAAATTATGAGAGTCACCATGCCATAGAAATTTCGGACGAAGCAATGAAAGCGGCGGTGTCTTTAACGAGCCGCTATGTGAATGACCGTTTTTTGCCGGATAAGGCAATTGATGCCATGGATGAAGCGGCATCACGGTTGCATTTAAAGTCCTTTACCATTTCCAATAAAGATAAAGAACTGGAAAAAGAAATTGCAAGATTAGATGTAGAAAAAGAAGAAGCATTGCTGGAAGGCAGGATTGACCATGCAGGTGAATTGGCTTCGGAACAGAAAAAGCTGACAAAGAAGCTGGAACGCAAAAAGAAAAAGCAGGCAGAGCAGATGGAAAAAGAACATCTGGTGCTGACGGAAGAGCAAATTGCACAGGTGGTGTCCTCATGGACCGGTATTCCGTTAGCACGGCTTCAGGAAGCAGAGAGTGAACGTCTGCTGAAACTGCCGGAAGTATTAAAAAAACGCGTCGTAGGTCAGGACGATGCGGTAATTTCTATTGTAAAAGCCATTCGCCGAGCACGTGTCGGCTTAAAAGATCCGAATCGTCCAATTGGATCGTTCCTGTTTTTAGGACCAACAGGTGTAGGAAAAACGGAATTGTCCAAGGCACTAGCCGAGGCAATGTTTGGTGACGAAAATGCAATGATTCGCGTCGATATGTCGGAATATATGGAAAAGCACAGTGTGTCCAAAATGATTGGCTCGCCGCCAGGCTATGTAGGACACGAAGAAGGCGGTCAACTGTCGGAGCAGGTACGTCGCAAACCATATTCTGTAATTTTGTTTGATGAACTGGAAAAAGCACATCCGGATGTATTTAATATTCTGCTGCAGGTACTGGAAGACGGACATATTACCGACTCCCAGGGACGCAAGGTCAGTTTTAAAAACACCATTATTATCATGACTTCCAACGCAGGAGCCGGTGTTATTATGCAGCCAAAGCACCTGGGTTTCACAGGAAAACCGGATGAACAGGCCGATTATGAGAAAATGCAGAGCAACGTCATGGAAGAAGTAAAAAGAGCTTTTAAACCGGAATTTTTAAATCGTATAGATGAAACCATAGTATTCCATTCCCTGACGAAGGATATACTTCGCCAGATTGCCGGCTTACAGCTGGATATGATTGTAAAACGCTGCAAAGAGCAGTTGAATATCAAGCTGAATTTACAGGAATCCGTTACAGGCTTTATTGTGGAAAAAGGTTTTGATGATAAATACGGTGCAAGACCAATCCGGCGTGCTGTGCAGACTCACATTGAGGATATGCTGGCAGAAGAAGTGATTAAAGGCACCATAAAGCAGGGAGATACGGTTACGTTGTCCGTTAAGGACGAGAAACCGGTTATCCGAGTGAGAAAAGCAAAAGAAAAGGAGAATTAATATGGCAGATTTAATTTATGTAGAAGTAGATGAAGGTCTTGGATTTGGTGATTATACCTTGACAGAAAAGTCCAAGGTATCTGATTTCCCATATCAGGGAGATTTATATAAGGTAAAGACCTTTGCAGAAATTACAAAGCTGGAGAAAAACGGTTCTTTTGTTTATGAATCTGTTCCGGGTACAAAGGTTGACAATTTCAAGGCGGAGGAGCGTACCATATCCTTTCTGGTAGAAGGAAATGACCATACCCAGATTACCCTTGATTTAGAAGAAGAAAAGGAATACCGTGTGCTGGTAGATGACATCAATCTTGGCAACATGGAAACGAACATTGGCGGCAAGCTTGTTATTAGTGTGGATTTGACAACCGGACAGCCACAGAAGGTTGTTGTGGAACGCATTTAATGCGGAAATCCGGTCTGGCACAGTCCGCTCTGGCAAAATTAGCAGGATAAAAGGAAATTCGGAAAATGGCAAAAGCAAAAACGGTTTTTTTCTGTAAAGAGTGTGGTTATGAGTCTGCAAAGTGGCTGGGACAGTGTCCCGGCTGCAAAGCATGGAATTCTTTCACGGAAGAACCAACGATACAAACAAAATACAAGGGCACTCTACTGGGAACTTCCAAAGCAGCTTCCCTGCCAATGCCGCTCAATGAGGTTTCCTTCGATAAAGAGGAACGTACGCTGATTGGTATCCGGGAATTTGACCGTGTACTTGGTGGTGGCATTGTAAAAGGCTCACTGGTACTGGTGGGCGGTGATCCGGGCATTGGAAAATCGACGCTGCTTTTGCAGATGTGTCGTGAAATCAGTACAAGGCATAAGGTTTTGTATATTTCCGGTGAGGAATCGGCACAGCAGATAAAGATGCGTGCCGACAGGCTTGGAACATTTTCGGGAGAAATTCTGCTTTTAGCAGAAACAAATTTGGATTTAATCGAAAGCACCTTGGAAAAAGAGCAGCCAGAGGTAGTAATTATTGACTCTATCCAGACCATGTACCGGGAAGAGGTTGGTGCAGCACCGGGTTCCGTCAGTCAGGTGCGGGAGGCAACGGCAAGTCTGATGCGTCTTGCCAAGGAAAAAGGAATTTCTATTTTTATTGTTGGGCACGTTACAAAAGAAGGAACGGTAGCAGGACCGAGAATGCTGGAGCACATGGTAGATACGGTGCTGTATTTTGAAGGTGATAATTCGGCAGCATACCGTATTCTGCGCGCCGTGAAAAACAGATTTGGCTCCACCAATGAAATTGGTGTATTTGAAATGTCCGGCATGGGGCTTCGTGAGGTGACAAATCCGTCAGAATATATGCTGGAAGGAAGACCGGAGGAAGAACCCGGCTCTGTAATAACCACAGTTATGGAGGGTACCCGTCCGATTTTAGTGGAGGTTCAGGCACTGGTCTGTCAGACAAACTTTAATATGCCGCGGCGAACTGCTGCCGGTGTGGATTATAACCGAGTCAACCTTCTTATGGCAGTGATGGAAAAGCGTCTTGGCATTTCCATGGCAGGCTGTGATGCTTATGTCAACGTGGCGGGTGGAATGAAAATATCCGAACCTGGTATTGACCTTGCTATTGTTCTTGCCCTGCTTTCCAGCTACAAAAACAAAGCGGTAGACAGCAAAACACTTGCGTTTGGCGAAATAGGTCTGACTGGTGAAGTGCGAAGTGTGAGCATGATTTCCCAGCGCATTAAGGAAGCAGAAAAGCTTGGCTATGAAGTGTGTATTGTGCCAAGAGCACGAAGCTCTCGCATTACAGAAAACAGTTCCGGTAAAATCCGCCTGATAGAGGTTGGAAATATTAGAGAACTGGCGGCACTTTTATAAGGTTTACAAAGAAGCATTTTGCAGGTCTGTGAAATCATGGCGCAGAGTTGATTATATTATATGGGTTACGGTTCAGACAGCAACTAGCGGAAATGGAAATGCAAAATTGAAATTTGATAAAAACTCTTGACAAAGTATACTGCCTTGGTGTAAAATAGTAAGGCAGTGTTGCAAAGGGGATTGGTCAAATGGTATGACAAGGGTCTCCAAAACCTTTAGCGGGAGTTCGATTCTCTCATCCCCTGTTCTTAAAAGAGCTGAAACTAGCATAAATACTAAGTTTCAGTTCTTTTTGTTTCTTCTAAAACATGGAAGAATATGGACAAAGCAATTAGTAATTATAAAATGGGTTCTGTGTCACTGGCAATGGTTTAGCCTTTTATCTCTTGCATTCTTATGAAAAATATTATAAAATAACTTAAATAGCGTATAAAACTATGAAAATGACAGGTAATTTATATAAAGCAGTAAGGAGCAGTATCGTAGGGTGTAAAACCACTCGGAGGAGCTGATTATTTACAAAACAACGAAAGTTGTCGGCTATTTGTGCCGGAGCGTCACAAATAGCTGTGATGGCAGACAGGAAATCGCCTGTGCGAATTTCTTAAGAAACTTTGTTTCGTTTGCCTCGTTCGCAAAAACGTTCCGGAATGGAGATTATTATGAAAAAGAAAACAGCTATTGTGACGGATAGCAACAGTGGCATTACTCAGGTACAAGCAAAAGAAATGGGTATTTTTGTGTTATCAATGCCTTTTTTTGTTAACGAAGAATTATTTTTTGAAGATATTTCGCTGACGCAGGAAGAATTTTATCAGAAGCTTGCTGAGAATGCAGATATTTCTACTTCCCAGCCTTCTCCGGGAGAGGTAATGGATATGTGGGATAAGGTTCTGGAAGAGTATGAGGAACTGGTGCATATTCCAATGTCCAGTGGCTTAAGTAAATCTTGTGAAACTGCCATGATGCTGGCGAAGAATTATGAGGGACGTGTAGTAGTTGTAGATAATCAGCGGATTTCCGTAACACAGCGTCTGTCGGTGCTGGATGCCGTAGAACTGGTGCAAAAAGGTTTTTCTGCGGCAGAAATCAAGAAGATTCTTGAAAATATGAAATTTGAATCCAGTATTTACATTATGTTGGAAACATTAAAATATTTAAAAAAAGGTGGCAGAGTTACACCGGCGGCAGCCGCAATCGGTACCGTTTTAAATATCAAACCGGTACTGCAAATTCAGGGCGAAAAGCTGGATGCCTATGCAAAGGTAAGAGGGCGTGCCCAGGGCAAAAAGACAATGATAGATGCTATCCGCAAGGATTTGGGAAGCAGGTTTTCAGACACTCCGGTAGAAAAGATACACTTTGCCATTGCCTATACCGGTGCCAGAACCGAAGAAGTAGAGCAATGGATTGAGGATGTGAAAGAAGCGTTTCCTGAATCAGTGGTAGAATATGCAGAGCCGCTTCCTTTAAGCATTTCCTGTCATATTGGTGCAGGAGCTCTGGCAATGGCGGCAACAGTACCGCTTGAAAAATACCTGTAATATTTTTTTTATAAAATTTTTGTTGACGAATTCGATTCTCCGTGGTATAACATGCTATAAGTGGTTCGGCGAAAAAAAACGAAAATTCTCGAACTGCTGTGGTGCTACAGGGCATTATGTTTTGATTTTTTTACAGAATGAGGAGAGTCCAAAATGGAAGCAAGAAAATTAATTAAGCTTACTGCACCGGAAGAAGCGCGTGATTTTGTAAATGCTGCGTCAGAGTGTGATTTTGACATCGACATGAGATTTAACAAAGTGATTGTAGATGCGAAATCTTTTCTTGGTGTGTTAAGTCTCTTATCTTATCCGGTTATGATTTTCAGTCAGGAAAGCAACAGTGAGTTTGACCAGCTGCTGGAAAAGTATGCGGTATGCTAAATCCGTTTAGAAAACAGAAGTTTCATTGACAGCAAGAAAAAAGGCAGAAGGGGCTGTACGTTGGTGCAGTCTCTTTTTCTGTAATGCACCAGCCTAACGCCGCAATTCGTAAAACCAGCTAGCAAGCTTGTAGTACAGGGGGATACTTAGATATTGCTGAATAGTTAAAACTTTATAGAAATATTAGTTGAAATTAGGGCAGGATACAGGTATACTAATATAGATATGATGTATATCAAAAAAGAAAGGAAACGGATTATGTATCGCTTGATATGCAAAGATGGAAATGCAAAGCGTGGTGAAGTTACCACGGTGCATGGAACCATTCAAACACCGGTATTTATGAACGTGGGCACTGCGGCAGCCATTAAAGGCGCAGTTTCCACCATGGATTTACGAGAAATCGGAACGCAGGTGGAACTGTCCAACACATATCATCTTCATGTAAGGCCGGGAGATAAAGTAGTAAAGCAGCTGGGTGGACTTCACCGGTTTATGAACTGGGATAAGCCAATTCTTACCGATTCCGGCGGTTTTCAGGTATTTTCTCTGGCGGGATTACGCAAAATAAAAGAAGAGGGTGTTACATTTCAGTCTCATGTGGACGGCAGACGTATTTTTATGGGACCGGAGGAAAGCATGCAGATTCAGTCCAATCTGGCATCCACCATTGCCATGGCGTTTGATGAGTGTCCGCCGCATCCGGCAACCAAAAAATATATGGAAGATTCTGTAGCACGGACAACCCGTTGGCTGCATCGCTGCAAGGCAGAAATGGAGCGTTTAAATTCACTGGAGGACACGATTAATAAACAACAGATGCTGTTTGGTATCAATCAGGGAGGAACGTTTGCGGATATCCGTATTGAACATGCGAAGCAGATTGCAGAATTAAATCTGGATGGCTATGCACTTGGCGGTCTTGCAGTAGGAGAGTCGCACGAGGAAATGTACGAGATTATCGAAAAAACGGTGCCGCATCTTCCACTGGAAAAACCAACGTATCTGATGGGAGTTGGTACTCCGGCAAACATTCTGGAAGCGGTGGAACGTGGTGTGGATTTCTTTGACTGTGTTTATCCGGCGAGAAATGGTCGTCATGGCAATGCTTACACAAACCATGGCAAAATGACACTTTTAAATGCAAAGTATGAGCTGGATGACCGGCCGCTGGATGCCGGGTGTCAGTGTCCAACCTGTAAAAATTACAGCAGGGCATACATCCGCCATCTGTTAAAAGCAAAGGAAATGCTGGGATTACGCCTTCTGGTAACTCATAACCTTTACTTTTACAACAAAATGATGGAAGAAATCCGGGAAGCGATTGAGCAGCAGCGGTTTGCTGAATACAAAAAAGCAAAGCTTGCCGGTTTTGAAGAAGGCGATAAATAAAAAAGAAAAGAGGAAAAAACAATGAATTTTATTCCAACCTTATTAACAGCAACACCAGACAGTAGCGGATCCGGTTCCATGTGGGGTAGCATGATTATTTACATCGTGTTTTTTGGCGTACTGATTTATTTCATGATTTACCGTCCGCAGAAGAAGCAGCAGAAGAAGCAGGATGAGCTGGTAAGCTCCATTGAAATCGGAGACAGCGTTCTGACAACCAGCGGTTTTTACGGCGTGGTTATCGACAATGTGGATGAAAATGTTGTTATCGTTGAATTTGGTAACAATAAGAACTGTCGTATTCCAATGAAGAAGACAGCAATTGTTGAAGTGGAAAAGCCGGAAGCGGAATAACAATTTAGAAAGTTCTGTCAGAAAAAAACGATAAGCTTTTCTGGCAGAACTTTTTCTTTTTACACGGTTAAACTACATTATTTTGTCGCCAGTACGTTTTCCAGCACAGAGTAAGGAATTTTTAAATTTCCTTTGCCGCTGCCGAGTGCAATCGTTGGTTTAATGGAACCGTGAAAATCGGAGCCACCGGTAGAAATCAGACCAAAGTGGTTTGCCAGTGCCTTGACATCGGCTTCATCCGAGCCACGGTTGCTGGAATAGTATACTTCTATGCCTTTGATACCGAGCGTGGTTAACTGCTCTATCATGGTAAAAAGTTCCTCATGGGAAAGATGATAGCGCAGAGGATGGGCAAGCACCGGGACACCACCGGCTTTTTTTATGAGGTGGATGGCATGCTCCGGTGACATATATTCTCTTGGGACATAGCATGGACCGGTATCGCCGATGTATTTTTCAAATGCTTCCTGGATGGAAGCGATGATGCCACGTTTTAACAGGGCTCTGGCAAAGTGCCCTCTTGTGATAACAGAATCGGGTGCTTCGGCAGTTAATTCTTCCAGCGTAAGCGGAATGCCGATTGCCTGAAATTTTTCAATCATCCGTTCATTGCGTCGTTCCCGGTTTCCCTTGGCGGCAGTCAGTTCCCATTCCAGTATTTCATTGGTTTCATCAATGCAAAGTCCAAGAATGTGGATTTCTTTTGTCTGCCAGGCAGCAGAAATTTCTACGCCGGAATATACTTCAATGGCATGCCCGTGTGCCGTCTGCCAGGCGGTGCGTTTTTTTGCTTCGGCAATGCCGGAAATGGTATCGTGGTCGGTAAGTGCAAACGCAGAGAGTCCAACCTCTACGGCATGGTCAACGACTTCCGATGGAGTCAGTGTGCCGTCAGAAGCGGTGGAATGAACGTGTAAATCAATATATTTCATGAAAAAACCTCATTTCTATGTGGATTAGTAAATACAAACCTCATTTTTTTGTGGATAGATTTTCCACTTTTTCGGAAAACCAATAGTGAGTATAGCATAGAAATGATTTTTTTTCTATAGAAATCGGTGCCATTGCTGAAATGTAGTGCAGGAAAATGGTAATCTGCGTCAGCTCAACATTCCTCCTGCACAGCCGGCAACCAGGGATGTGACAAGAAAATACACGGAATGACCGGAAAGCAGGGAGCTGCCGGAAGAAAAGCAAAAGGTCAGAAAAAGATAAATGCCAAAAACAACAGCTCCGAATAAAATTCCCCAAAGAAAACGTCTGGCATTTGCATGCTTTGCAAAATAGCGTCCGCCAACAAAGACGGAAAAGGAGAACGTGCAGAGAAGAAAGACAAACAGCGTCGTATCACTGACTCCGGTTTTCATCATGGCATAGGCAAGGAGCAGACAGGAAAGCGTGAAAAGCAGAGCAGAAAAAAGCAGCCCTTTGAGTAGGTAGATGATATTTTGTTTCATGAAAATCCTCCGTTCTATAGGATGGACTCCCGGCATCTTCCTGGAATCGATATGCTGCGTTCTTTTTCACGTCGTGTATATCGTGTACGCACTGCGAAATTGTCATTGCATATCAAAAGCTACCTTCAGAAAATTCCGAGAGTACATTTTGTTATTATGTATGCAGGAACCGGCAGGAACAGACCGGATTTGATTTGAAATTATCCGGAAAATCTGCTATGCTGAACAGGCAGGAATATGTCTGAAAATAGGAGTACGCCCGCTTTTTCAGGGCGTTTGTGGGGAGGAAAAATGAATACTATACAAGAGCGTTTGTTTGAATTACAGGATGTAACCTATCAGGAATTTCTCAGCAGACTTATGCCAACCATTTCACCGGAGGTCATCATCGGGGTACGCACTCCGATGTTACGAAAGCTTGCAAAAGAGCTGGCGGACAGTGCAGAAGCGGAAGCGTTTCTGCAAACGCTACCACATACCTATTATGAGGAGAATAATCTGCACGCCTGTCTGATAGAAGCAATCAAAGATTATGAAAATTGTGTAAAAGAGCTGGAAAAATTTCTGCCTTATGTGGATAACTGGGCAACGTGTGACATGATGACACCAAAAATATTGAAAAAGCATCCGGAAAAGCTGCTTGTCAGGATTCAGGACTTTCTTGCAGCAGAGCATACCTACACGATTCGTTTTGGGATCCGGCTGTTGATGGCTTTTTATCTGGATGAGGAATTTTCACCGGAGTATCCGGCGATGGTGGCTGCAGTCCGTTCGGAAGAGTATTATGTCCGAATGATGATTGCCTGGTATTTTGCAACCGCACTGGCAAAACAGTATGATGCAGTGCTTCCCTATCTGACCGGACACCGGCTGGATGTCTGGACGCATAACAAAACCATTCAGAAAGCTGTGGAAAGTTACCGGATTACCAAGGAGCAGAAAGAAGAATTGCGGGCGTTAAAGAGAAAATAAATCAGTTTATAATTTCTTAATTTTTCTTTAGAATTTCATCAGCACTCACCTCTTGACAGTGCTAACAACTTGTGGTATAACATAGTTGTAACGAAGGAAAGGAAACATCGAAAGAGAAACCTTTTGGACGTTCCCCGAAACATCCCCGTTGAAACCCATTTTTTTCACAATTGGAAGGAGCGATGTTTTATGTTAAGACCTAGTATTTTTGATGAAACTTTATTGGATGACTTTTTTGATTTCCCTGATTTCGCTAAACTCGAGCATCAGATGAACAAAAAGCTGTACGGACATCATGCCAAGGATTTAATGAAGACCGATATTAAAGACCACGAGGACAGCTACGAAATGCTGATTGATCTGCCGGGCTTTAAGAAAGAAGAGGTTACTGCCGAGCTGCAGGATGGTTATCTTACCATTTCCGCTGCAAGAGGTCTGGATAAGGATGAGCAGGAAAAAGAAACCGGTAAGTATATCCGCCGTGAACGGTATGCCGGTGCCTGCCAGAGAAGCTTTTATGTTGGCACGGATGTGACTCAGGAGGATATCAAGGGCGAATTTAAACATGGTATTTTAAAGCTGGTAATTCCGAAAAAGAATCCGGCGGTGGAAACCAAACAGAACCGATACATTGCCATTGAGGGATAAGTAAAATGTGCTGCCGCAAAAGTGGATGAACAATCTGCTTTTGCGGCAGTTTTTTATGTACTAGGAAATTACGATTTCCTAGTACATAAAAACGCTCCGCTTGGATGCGCACTCGCGCAAGAAGAAAGAAGTCGCGAGCGACTGCGCTCGGTGCGAGAATGTGCTGAGGCACATTCTTTGTTCTTGGACAGGATTTTTGGAAAATTATTTCTGTATTTCTGGAAAAAAAGGAAAAAATCATGTAAGATGGAGTAGAGAAAAGTGGTGTATATAGGTGAGAGGAGAATGTGTGAAACTGCTCGGATGCGTTGTTTATAACATTTCTCAGAACGGAGGGGTTGCTTTGGAGGATAAAAAAATTGTTCAGTTATTGTTTGAACGGGCAGAAAATGCCATCAGCGAACTGAACATACGCTTTGGCAGGCAGTTATACCGGATTGCCTGCAATATTTTAGAAAATACACAGGATGCGGAGGAATGTACCAACGATACTTATCTGGCACTCTGGAATGCCATTCCACCGGTATCTCCGGAGCCTCTGGCACCGTATGTATACCGTACCGGACGAAATATTGCATTAAAACGGCTGCACCGGGAAACTGCACAGAAAAGAAACAGTCGGTATGATGTTTCGCTGGAGGAATTGAGTGACTGTCTGCCTGGTGAAAATGTAGAGCAGACGATGGATGCAAAGGAGCTGGGACGTGCCATTGATCGATTCCTGGATTTGAAATCAAGGGAAAATAGTTATATTTTCCTGCGGCGGTACTGGTTTGGGGATGACGTAAAGGAAATTGCAAAAGAACTTCAAATGCAGGAAAATGCCGTTTTTGTCCGGCTGAACCGCATGAGAAGCAGTTTAAAAGAGTATCTGAAAAAAGAAGGCTATCTGTATGAAGCAGAATGAGGGTTTAACAGCGAAGGAGGGCTATTTGTATGAAGCGTGAGAAAATTTTAACAGCACTGGAGCAAATCAGTGACAAGCATTTGCGGGAAGCAGAAAAACCGCCAAAGAAAAAGAAGAAAGCCATATTCCGGATGGCTGTGGCAGCTGTGCTGGTTGTTGCCGTTGGTGTTACCTGGCTTGCACGTTCGGGACGGAGGATTGCAGCTTATGCGGTAGCAGAGGCTTCGAAGCCGAGGGTGATGGAGCGGCCGGATCATGATGATTACGATGACTGGGAGGAATGGAAGGCAGATTATGCTTTGTGGTCGGAGGAGGTTTCTTCCAGACAGGAGCCGCTTAGACAGGCTGCTGTAGGACTTCATTCCTTTTTCAGCGAGGGTAACCGTTTGTTTCTTGACACGGACGGAAGCGAAAATAAGCTGTGGTCGCCGGTGAATGCCTATATTGGGCTGGCAATGACGGCAGAGCTGACTGGAGGCGAAACAAGGCAGCAGCTGCTTGACTTGTTTGGTACGGAAGATATGGAGTCACTCAGGAGGCAGGTGAGTGTCGTATGGGAAAGTGTGTATCAGGACGATTCCCATGAGATTTCTGTGCTGGCAAATTCGCTGTGGCTGCAGAATGGGCTGAAGTATCATCAGGAGGCAATGGATGTACTGGCATATCATTATTATGCTTCTGTGTATCAGGCAGAGCTGGGAAGCAGCCAGGCAAACAAGGATATTGCAGCGTGGATAAACAATAATACCGGTAACTTTTTAAGGGAAAGCACAGATGCCATAGACCTTTCGCCGGAAACGGTGATGGCGTTGTACTCTACGCTGTATTTTCAGGCAAAATGGACGCAGGAATTTTCTGCACAGAAAAATACCGAGGGTGATTTTTATACACCGGACGGTACGGTTACGGCAGAATACATGAATAAAAAAGAGCATCAGATGAATTATTACTGGGGCGAAACGTTTGCTGCTGTGAATTTGTGGCTGAAAAATGGGTGCAGTATGTGGTTTGTTCTTCCGGACGAAGATAAGGCAATAGCGGATGTTCTGGAAGATGGAACGTATATGGACATGATTTCCGGTGATACCTGGGAAAACGTAAAGTATATGAAAGTAAATCTTTCCGTTCCGAAGTTTGATGTATCCTCCACCACGGATTTAAGCAGCGGTTTAAAAGAGCTGGGAGCTGTGGATGTGTTTACGGAGAATGCAGCAGATTTTACGGAGCTTACCGGAGACACACCGCTTTATTTAACCGGAGCGAACCAGTCTGTGCGTGTTCAGATAGATGAAAAGGGAGTTAAGGCGGCAGCCTACATTGAGCTTCCGGCTGCAGGCAGTGCCGCTCCGCCGGAGGAGATTGTGGATTTTGTACTGAACCGTCCGTTTTTGTTTGTGATTACGGATGGATTGATTCCGCTGTTTGCAGGATGTGTAAATCAGCCATAAAACTAACTTTATAGCTACTGTTCCCTTGTACCTCGTTTCGGTAACAACTTTATTCTTTCTTTAGAAAAAAACAGGCTCTTCGGCTTGAAGAAAAAGATGTTTTTGTGGTATCATAGTCAAAAGCGACTGTATTAGGAAGAGTCGGGAAAGAAATCAAAGAAAGGGACGAAACATGAAACTTTTACTTACGATTTTAGTCTGCTTTATTGCAGGAGCGGGAGCAGGCCTTGGTACCGGATTTGCCGGAATGAGTGCAGCGGCAGTCATTTCCCCTATGTTGATTACCTTTTTAGGAATGCCGGCCTATCAGGCAGTGGGCATTGCCCTGGCATCGGATGTGCTTGCCAGTGCGGTTTCTGCCTATACTTACAAGAAAAACGGAAATCTGGACATCCGCAACGGCATTATCATGATGGCGAGTGTTTTAGCGTTTACCATGGTGGGCAGCTATGTGTCAAGCATGGTGCCAAACAGTACCATGGGCAGTTTTTCCACGGTAATGACGCTGCTTATGGGCATTAAGTTTATTGTAAAGCCGGTTATGACAACCAAAGAAGCCATGGAAGAGATTTCGCCGAAAAAGAGAGCCATCCAGTCAGTGATTTTTGGTGCATTGGTTGGATTTATCTGCGGCTTTGTTGGAGCGGGCGGCGGTATTATGATGCTTTTAGTGCTGACCTCTGTGCTTGGCTATGAATTAAAAACAGCAGTGGGAACCAGCGTATTTATCATGACGTTCACGGCACTGACCGGGGCACTTTCTCACTTTGCCATTGATGGAAGCCCGGATTTTCTGGTACTGGCTCTTTGCGTACTGTTTACCTTTTTATGGGCGAGAATTGCGGCATGCATTGCAAATAAGGTGGATGCAAAACGCTTAAACCAGATGACCGGAGCCATTTTGGTAGCACTTGGTGTGGTGATTCTGGCAGTGAATATTTTTTCGTAGGAGAGAAACATGCTTACTACAACCATATGTTACATTGAATTTCAGGGAAAATTTCTTATGCTGCACCGAACGAAAAAAAAGCAGGACATAAATGCCGGAAAGTGGATTGGTGTCGGCGGCAAATTAGAGCCCGGTGAAACAGCAGAGGAATGCGTGGTTCGTGAGGTCTGGGAGGAAACCGGTCTTACGCTTACGGAATATGAACGGGTTGGTCTTGTAAAGTTCAGTTCGGACACCTTTGTAGAAGATATGTATGTATATAAAGGAACCGCCTTTACCGGAACGGTGAAAGAAGATTGCCCGGAGGGGGAGCTTTCCTGGGTTCCGATAGAGAAAGTGGCAGAGCTTCCTACCTGGGAGGGCGACCGGTATTTTTTAAAGGCAGTCCTGGACGGGCGCAAAAACATCAACATGACGCTCCGGTATGAAGGAGAACACCTTGTAGAAGTAAAGGAAGAATCTTCGGAGGTTGAAATAGAAACATCTTCCCTGCTTTTGGCAAAGCATGCTTTTTCCACTCGTTTTGGAGGTGTCAGTGAGGGAATTTATCACAGCTTAAATCTTGGCAGAAACCGTGGGGATATTCCGGAGCGTGTCAATGAAAACTGGCGGCGTTTTCTGGAAAGCTGCGGAATTACAGAAAAAAAGGCAGTCTGGGGAACACAGGTGCATGGAAACTATGTTGCGGTTGTTGACAAAAAAGATTCGCTGCATCTGGGAAAAACAAATCCGTATATGGAAGCGGATGGCTTTGTAACCAAGGAAGCAGGAGTTCCGCTTGTGGTGTTTACAGCGGACTGTGTGCCTGTTCTGCTGGAGGATAAGGAGCATGGTGTGATTGGTGCGGTGCATTCCGGATGGAGAAGTACGGTAGCCGATATTGAGGGCGAAGCAGTGAAAAAGATGACAGAGCTTGGAGCAGATGTCAAAACAATCTGCGTTGCCCTTGGACCTGCCATTGACCGATGCTGCTTTGAGGTAGGAGCCGAGGTAATAGAGGGCGTACAAGCCCTGCTTGGAGAAACGGCGGCACGGCAATATTATGACACCGTAAAACAGCAGAACCGGAAGCAGGAGGGTTCAAAGAAAAAAATGGTTGTTTCTGCGGCGAAACAGGAGTACGAAGAAGCGGAAGAGAATTTGGCTGCGGACAGTCCGGAGAAAAAATTTCATCTGGATTTGCGCAGTGTTATTGTGGAACGTTTTTGTCAGCTTGGTGTGCTAAGAGAGAATATAGAGCTGGTGGGCGGCTGCACGATGTGCAACCATGAACGCTACTGGTCGCACCGTTATACCAAAGGGGAATGCGGCAGCCAGGCGGCTGTGATCAGGAAAAGTTAAAAGAAAGAGCTTCCAATACAGAGCTTGGGGACATTGCCAACGAGTCGATGACAAGATGGTGCTGTATCCTGATTTTGACGGATAAAACAAGTTGGTGTCGAAAAATGTGTTTTTAAACGGATTAAAACTTTGGAAAAATGTGCAAAAACAGCATTGAAAAACCAGAAAAAAATGTGTTATGCTATCATCACCAATCGGAAAGCTGGTGATTTGATTGAAACGTAATGCAATTTCAGAATTGATTTTATGGAAAAACAGCCCTGAACGTAAGCCGATGGTACTCAAAGGAGCAAGACAGGTCGGCAAAACTTGGCTGATGAAAGAGTTTGGACGAAATTATTACGAAAACTTCTTCTATTTTAACATCGATGAAGAAGATGAGTTGAAGTCTGTCTTTCAGACAAACAAAAATCCTCAGCGTATCATAGAACTGCTTTCTATGATCAGCGGTGAGAAAATTGAGCCGGAGAAAACCCTGATTATCTTCGATGAAATTCAAGAATGTCCCAAAGCTCTGAACACTCTCAAATACTTCAAAGAGAAAGCCAATGAATACCATGTGATTACCGCAGGCAGTCTGCTGGGTACGCTTTTGGCAGAGCCAAAGTCCTATCCTGTGGGCATGGTTAATCTGTTGGACATTTATCCGCTGACCTTTGATGAGTTTCTCGAAGCTATCGATTCCGGTTTGTATGCCTATTATGAGAGCATTAAAAAGGGACAGCAAATTGAGGAGATTTTCCACAACCGTCTGTTGGAAGCCTACAACTACTACATCATTATTGGCGGTATGCCCGAATGCGTATCTTCCTGGGTCAAGTAAAAAGACCCTGCCAAGGTGTCGCAGATTCAGAGAGAACTCATTGAAGTTTACGAGAACGACTTCTCAAAGCACAACGGTAAGGTCAACAGCGGACGCATTCTTATGGTGTTCCGCAGTATCGTTGCCCAACTTGCAAAGCCCAATGAAAAATTCATGTACGGTGCTGTTCGTGAAGGCGGCAGAGCCAGAGATTTTGAAGAAGCGATTGAATGGCTGGTTTCAGCCGGTATGCTGAATCGTGTCTATAATGTATCCAAGCTGGAGCATCCGTTGCCTGCCTTTGACAAGCTGGATCAGTTCAAGCTCTTTGTCTTTGATACGGGACTACTCAAATACATGGCAGGTATCGACAATGCAGCGATTCTTCTGAAAACGGACTATCAGTTTAAAGGACCACTCACAGAAAATTATGTACTGCAACAGCTACGTGGACAGTTCGAGGTGGAACCACGGTATTATTCTGATAAGGGTGGTGAGATTGACTTTGTACCGCAAAGACGGTGATTTTACCACTCTGCCTCTTTACCTCGCCCGGAAAACGAAAGACCTGTTGTAAGCATATGCCTGTAGAACGCTAGAAGGCATCCCTCCGGTGGTTCATTTACCACCGAAAGGATGCCTTCTTTTTTTCTTACATTTCTTCCATTGTCTTATATTTCTGATATCTTACTCCGGAATCCTCTTTTGCGGCTTTAAACAGGCTTTCTGCGTGCTCCGGGAAGGTGCGTTTTAAGGCAGCGTAGCGGGTTTCTCCGTTTAAGAATTCTTCATAGTCGAGCGAAGGCTCCCTGGAGTCTAATTTCATTGGTTTTTCTTCCGCAGGGTTATAGCGGTATAAGAGCCAGTAACCGGCATCCACGGCACGTTTCATTTCGTCTTGTACGTTTGCCATGCCTGCTTTGATGCCGTGGGCAGAGCAAGGGGTGTAGGCAATGATAACGGATGGACCCTTGTGCTGTTCTGCTTCATGCACTGCTTTGATCAGCTGGTTCGGGTCAGCACCCATGGCAACCTGAGCTACATAAACATTGCCGTAGGTCTGGAAAATGGCACCTAAGTCTTTTTTACGGCTACGTTTTCCAGCAGAAGCAAACTGTGCCACAGCACCAAGTGGTGTGGCTTTTGAGCTTTGACCGCCGGTGTTGGAGTAAATTTCGGTGTCTACGACAAATACGTTGATATCTTCGCCGGAAGCAATGACATGGTCTAAGCCGCCGAAGCCAATATCGTATGCCCAGCCGTCACCGCCAAACATCCAGAAGCACTTCTTGGAAAGCTGATCCTTGCGGGCAAGGATACGATCTGCGGCAGTGGAATTTCTGGTTTCCAGTTCGGCAACGAGGGCATCGGTGGCACTGCGGGAAGCGTCGAAATCGTCAAAGGCATCCAGCCACTGTTTTGCGGTATCACTTCCGGTTTCCTTTGCATAAGCCTCGACCAGGGTTTTCTGTGCAAGACGCTGTTGCTTGACGGATAAGAACATACCAAGTGCAAGCTCTGCGTTATTTTCAAACAGGCTGTTTGTCCAAGCAGGACCAAAGCCGCGCTTATTGGTGGTGTATGGGATGCCAGGCATTGGAGAACCCCACGCCTGGGAACAGCCCGTGGCATTTGCCCAGTAGACACGGTCACCAAACAGCTGGGTTAAAAGCTTCGCATACGGAGTTTCGCCACAGCCGGCACAGGCAGCGGAGAACTCGATGAGAGGCTGACGGAACTGACTTCCCTTGACGGTGTATGGGTTGAATAAATCACCCTTATCAGAGAGGGAAAGCCCGTAGTTCCACACCTGTTTCTGTTCCTCGCAAAGAGTAACCGGCTGCATGGTGATGGCTTTTTCCTTGGCAGGACAGCAGCTGACACAGCTTCCGCAGCCGGTGCAGTCATAGGTGGAAACCTGCATGGAAAAATGCAGTCCCTTGGCAACAGCACCGAGTGCCGGAGCCGTTTCAAAGCCTTCCGGAGCATTTGCTTTTTCTTCTTCGGAAAGCAGATAAGGACGAATAACAGCGTGCGGGCAGACAAGGGCACATTTGTTGCACTGGATACATTTGGAGGAATCCCAGACTGGAACCTGCAGGGCAATACCGCGTTTTTCGTAAGCGGTCAAACCAAGGTCAATGCGTCCGTCCTCATAGCCTTTGAAAGCACTGACCGGAAGGTCATCTCCCTTCTGGCGGTTGATTGGCTCTAACAGGTTTGTGACAACCGGAGGAACCTCTAAGGCTGCAGCAACGTTTTCTGTGGCGCAACCGGAGACTGTACAGGATGCAGCCGGAACGGAATATCCGGTGCAGGCATCCGATGCAGTGGTGTCGTCGGCTGTTTTCCAGGAAGCAGGAACTTCTACCTTGACAAGTCCGGTAACCCCGGCATCGATGGCAGCAATGTTTCTTGCAATGACATCATCCCCCTTGGCAAAATAGGTCTTTCGAGTGGCAGCTTTAATCATTTCCAGTGCTTCTTCCGTTGGAATGATCTGCATCAGTGCAAAGAACGAAGCCTGAAGCACGGTATTGGTATGGCTGCCAAGTCCTAAGTCCTGTGCAATTTTGTTAGCATCAATCGTATAAAAGTTTATGTTTTTTTCGGCAATCTGGCGACGTACCTTGGCAGGAATATGTGCTTCCAGCTCGTCACCGGTGTAGCTGCAGTTGAGTAAGAATGTACCGCCTTCTGCAATTTCATCGACAATATCGTACTGGCTGATGTAGCTCTGGTTATGACAGGCAGCAAAGTCAGCGGTTTTTACATAGTAGGAGCTTGTAATCGGCTCATCCGAAAAGCGCAGGTGGGATTTGGTAACACCGAAGGATTTTTTGGCATCATATTCAAAATAAGCCTGGGCAAATTTATCTGTGTTGTCGTTGATGATGCGGACGGTGTTGTGATTGGCACCAACCGTACCGTCACCGCCAAGTCCCCAGAATTTACAGCGAATTACGCCCGGCTTCTGGTCGGAAAACGGTTTTACCGGCAGGGACAGATGCGTTACATCATCATTGATACCGATGGTGAAGTTTGTTTTTGGCGCGTCACTGGCAAGATTTTCAAAAACGGCAAGAATCTGTGCCGGGTCGGTGTCCTTGGAGCTTAAACCATAGCGTCCGCCGATAACCTTAATGCTGCGGTTGGATTTCATCAGTGTGCTGCACACATCCTCAAAGAGTGGCTCTCCGGCACTGCCCATGGCCTTGCAGCGGTCGAGCACGGCAATGCGTCTGACACTTTCCGGAAGTGCATTTAAGAAATATTTTGCGGAGAACGGACGGTATAAGTGTACCTGCAGGTAGCCGACCTTTTTGCCTTCTCCTCGCAGGGCATCTACAGCGTCACGAATCACGCCGCTGGCAGACCCCATGGCAATGACAACATCGGTAGCCTCCGGGTCACCGTAGTAATTAAATACATGGTATTCGTGTCCGGTCAGTTTGGTGATTTCGCCAAGATAATGTTCTACAATGTCCGGAAGGGCATCATAAAATGGGTTGTGGGCTTCGCGTACCTGAAAGTAAACGTCACCGTTCTGCACGGTATTCCGAAGGGTTGGGTGCTCCGGATTTAAGGAACCGTCACGGAATTGTTTTAAGGCATCCTGATTAATGAGCGCACCAACGGCATCGATGTCCGGAAGCTCGATTTTGTTGATTTCATGAGAGGTGCGGAAACCATCGAAGAAATGCATGAACGGAATCCGGCCTTCGATGGCAGCAAGATGTGCCACTGGAGCCAAATCGGCAACCTCCTGGACGCTGCCGGAGGAAAGCATGGCAAATCCGGTCTGGCGGCATGCCATGACATCGGAGTGGTCACCGAAAATGCTCATGGCATGGGTTCCAACGGTACGGGATGCTACATGGAGTACTGCAGGAAGACGTTCGCCGGCAATACGGTAGAGCACCGGAACCATGAGCATTAACCCCTGGGAGGAGGTATAGGTAGTGGCAAGGGAACCGGTCTGCAGGGCACCGTGCACTGCAGTGATGGCTCCTGCCTCTGACTGCATTTCTGTTAAGGTAACAGTCTGTCCGAAGATGTTTATGCGTCCTTTGGCGGACCAGGCATCCGTGAGTCCTGCCATTGGCGAGGATGGTGTGATTGGATAAATGGCGGCTATTTCCGTAAAAGGATACGCCATATGTGCGGCGGCTTCGTTGCCGTCCATGGTAACGTAAGTTTTTGACATGATATTCTCCATTCCAGAGCGTTTTTTTGCAGACGAGGCAAAAGAAGCAAAGCTTCTTAAAGAAAGTCGCATAGGCGATTTCTGTTCTGCCATCACAGCTTATTTGTGACGCTCCGGCACAAATAGCCAATGGGGTTACTGGTTGCTTTTTGCGGTATCGATTCCGGCTGCGCCGACCAGTCCAAGACGTTCGGCAGCAGCTTCTCTCATCTTATATTTTAATACCTTTCCCGCAGCATTCATTGGGAAAGAAGAAACAAATTCAATGTACTTCGGAACCTTGTGGCGTGCCATGCTGGCTGCGATGTAATCGTGCATTTCCTGCTCATTGAGCGTTTTGCCTTCTTTTAAAATGATGCATGCCATGGCTTCTTCGCCGTATTTTTTATCCGGAACGCCAATTACCTGGACATCCTGGACAAATGGGTGGGTGTAAATAAATTCTTCAATTTCCTTTGGATAAATATTTTCACCGCCGCGGATGATCATATCCTTTAAGCGGCCGGTAATGCGGTAGCAGCCGTCCTTGTCACGGCAGGCAAGGTCGCCGGAGTGGAGCCAGCCCTCAGCATCTACTGTATCACGGGTAGCTTCCGGCATTTTGTAGTAGCCCTTCATGGTGTTGTAGCCGCGGGAGCAGAATTCACCATTTTCGCCGTCTGCCACTTCTTCGCCGGTTTCCGGATTGATAATTTTGCACTCAATATGAGGGAAGTTATAGCCAACGGTATCGCAGCGCAAATCAAGCGGGTCGGTCCAGGCAGACATGGTACTGCCCGGAGAGGATTCCGTCTGACCGTATACGCTGACGATTCCGGTCATGTTCATTTCGTTCGGGTCGGCAGCCCGGCGCATCAGCTCCGGAGGGCATCCGGCTCCGGCCATGATACCGGTTCGCATATACGAAAAATCGGTTTTTTTGTAATCCTCATGGTTGAACATGGCAATAAACATGGTTGGCACACCGTTAAAGCAGGTGATGCGTTCCTGATTGATGCAGGCTAAAGAGGATTTTGCCGAAAAGTAAGGCATTGGGCAGACCGTAGCACCATGTGTCAGGGAAGCGGTCATAGAAAGTACCATGCCGAAGCAGTGGAACATCGGAACCTGAATCATCATGCGGTCAGCCGTGGATAAGCCCATGCGGTCACCGATACATTTTCCGTTGTTGACTACGTTGTAATGGGTGAGCATAACGCCCTTTGGAAAGCCTGTTGTTCCGGAGGTGTACTGCATGTTGCAGACATCTTCCGGTTTTACGCGTGCTGCCATGCGGTTTAATTCTGCCTGCGGTACCAGATTGCTGCGCTCCATTGCCTCGTCAAAGGTTAAGCAGCCGGGCTGTTTAAAGCCAACGGTAATGACATTCCGAAGGAACGGAAGACGTTTGCAGTGCAGTGGTTCGCCCGGCTTTGTTGTTGCAATTTCCGGACAGATTTCATTGATAATCTCACGGTAATTGGAGTCTAAGCAGGACTCTACCATGACGAGGGTATGGGTGTCGGACTGGCGGAACAGATAGTCTGCCTCGTGCCGTTTGTAGGCGGTGTTTACGGTAACGAGCACGGCACCGATTTTGGTGGCTGCCCAGAAAGTAATGTACCATGCCGGAACGTTGGTGGCCCAGATGGAAACCTTGGAGCCGGCTTTGACACCCATGGAGATAAGTGCTTTGGCAAACTGGTCTACATCCTCACGGAATTCTTCGTAAGTGCGGACGTAGTCGAGAGTGGTGTATTTAAAGGCATACTGATCCGGAAATTCCTCTACCATGCGGTCAAGCACCTGGGAGAAAGTTAAGTTAATCAGTTCATCCTTTTTCCAGACATACTGACCGGTGCCGTTGTGGTTTGGATACAGTACCTTTTTCTTGCCGCGGGTTTTTTCAAAGCGGCTCATATAATTGACAAAGTGTGTAAAAATAACCTCGTGCTCCGGCAGGTCTTCCATCCATTCAGTTTTCCACTCCAGGGAAATGAATCCGTCGTAGTCGATGGAAGAAAGGGCGCGCATCATATCAGTAACAGGAAGAGAACCTTCACCGATTAAGTTGTAGGTGTCTTTGTCATCGGAATCGCGTAAATGAACGTGTTTTACATAGGCACCCAGGTTTTTGATGGTAGTGTCCGCACTTTCATCAAAGTCGCGGTACGGATGGTGAATATCCCACAATGCTGCCAGATAATCGTTTGCAAAATCATCCATCAGGGTACGCAGACGTGCCGTGTCAGCAAAAATGCCACTGGTTTTTACAAGGATGGTGACATTTGCCCGCTCTGCGTCTGCAACCAGTTCAGCCAGACGGGAGCGCACCAGCTCTTCGTTGTTATGTAAGGCAACAACAGAAACATAAGGAACTTCCATTTGTTTTGCTGTCTGGATTAATTCTTTGAGGCCAGGAAGGAAATCCTTTTCCTCATCAGATAAATCATAGGAGGTGTCAAAGCATGGAATAGAAAGATTTTTTTCACGCAGGGTGCGTGCAGTAGCTGCCATGCTGTATTTGTGAAACGGAGCGTTCCGTTCGGTTAATTCCGGATGACCCGGTAAATTGTAAAGTTCAATACCTTCGAATTTGGTAGATACGGCGGCTTCCATCCAGTCCTCCCAGGATAAATGAGTCCAGCCTCTGGTAGAAAAAGAAAGTTTCATTGATTAAGCCTCCTCGTAAGTAATTTTGTTTAATGCACTGATATAAGCTAAAATGCTGGAACCCACGATGTCGGTGGAAGTTCCCCTGCCGGAATAAAGCTTTCCGCCGGCACGTAGCTTTACAATGGTTTCGCCCATGGCTTCGCGACCCTCGGTAACGGAGCGAACCTGAAAATCGTCGAGCTCATAGTGACAACCAATGCTGTTTTCCAGAGCGAGAATGGCGGCATCCACCGGACCATCGCCAAGGGCAATACCTTCTAAGGCGGTGCCGTTCTTTTCCAGTTTCATGTGTGCCATGGAGGAGGCAGTGTTGCTGGCGGTGATGCTGTAGCTGGTTAAAACGTAGGTGGCAGGAACCTGCATGGCTGCGGAGGCAACGATGGTGTCCAGCTCCTTGGAAGAAATGACTTCCTTGCGGCCGGCAATCTGCTGGAAAGCCTCCCAGACCTGGGCACAATCTTCTTCGCTTAAGTCGTAGCCAAGTGCTTCGACTGCTTTTAATACGGTTTCCATGTTGTCACCGGCAGTCAGTGCCACAGCTTCTGCGGCTTCCTGTACACCGTTGTCAAATGGCGAGTTTTTACTTCGAGTTGTTTCGCACATCCACGAAATCTGCCGGATGATGCGGTTCATTTCTACGGTGCGCACCTTGCAGGAAACGCCGAAAGAATCGCCTTTGGCGGCAAGAAGTCTGGAAACATGCGGCAGGGAAACGCTGTTTAACTGGTAGGCGGCGGCCTTGATTTCTCTGGCACCATGCTGGATGGCAGCAATGGCACAGGCATCTGCCATGGCAAGGTCATTCTGGCAGGAAACGCCAAGAGTAACGGTTTTTAATTCTTCTACGTTTGCATACAAGTCATCTAAAAAGGTGCCAAATTCATCCGGAAGAATAGAGCCGGTGGCATCGCATACGGTAACGGTTTTGGCTCCGGCAGCAATGGCTGTCCGGATTGCCTTATAAAGGAAAGCAGAGTCGCTTCTTGTGGCATCATCTGCAATAAATTCCACATCCTCTGTTTTTGCACAGCAGGCAGAAATCAGTTCTTCGATGGTTTTTAACATGGCATCCGGTTTTTTGTGGAATAAGTATTCCATCTGAACCGGGCTTACTGAAGCGAATACCTGCAGACGCGGATGCACCGCCTCCTTTACTGCGTTCCAGGTAGTTTCCACACTATCTGCGGACAATGCAACCGGAACGGCAACAATACTGTTTTTTACAGTAGAAGCAACTGATTTGATGCGCAGAGCATCCATCTTTGGCTGTGTGATACCTTCTAATTCGATAACGGTTACGTCTAGTTTATCTAATAGCTTTGGAATTTCGATTTTTTCCCGGAAGGATAGGGAAAAATCTTTTCCTGTCTGTTTTAATGTAATGTCGCTGATTTTAATCTGTTCCATAGAAGCCTCCTTAATGTTTTGTATAAAAAAAGTCCCTGAAGCTTTTTAGCTTCAGGGACGAATGGACGATTCGCGGTACCACCCTGCTTACAGCCGCCTTGCGGCAGACTGTCTCTCTCGGACTCTGGATGCATTGCTGCACGCTTAAGTCCAAAGCCGATAACGGGGCAACCGTACTCTGTTACACAAATAAAAATTCTTCACAGAGTCAACTCGGGAGTGAGACTGCTGTCTTTCCGGGGTATCGGTTTGCACCAGCCACCGACTCTCTGAAACTCGTAAGAAAGAAGCATAATTCCGTCATTGTCATTTTACATCTGTTAAAATTGAATTCATTATAGCACGTTAGCGCAGCAAAGTCAAATAGAAATTAATATTTGTTAGATGTTGTGAGTTTGTCATTATAAATACGTCGGGTTTGGTCATCTGCCAAGATGGATTGGATTTTTGAATTCCTGCAAAACTCCATTCGAAAATCCCTTGAAATCCCAACATTTTAATAGTATAATAAACGAAGTTTTACAAAAAAAGCAGGATGCCTGTCCCGGTATGGGGGCAGTCACAAGCAATGTAGAGGAGGAATCCATAATGATTACCTGGAATAATTTAGACAACGCAAAGGCTTTTGAAGCCTTAAAAAATGCAGAACGAGTGGAGCTTGCCAAAGTCATGTCCGGAACAAACGGTGCAGACCGTGTCAAAAAGTACAGTGTGCCTATGGCAGAAGGAATGACATATAATTATGCGGCAAAGCAGGTCGATGATAACGTGCTTGCGATTTTAGCCAATCTTGCTAAGGAGCAGCAGTTAACCGAGAAGTTTGAGGCCCTGTATAACGGAGAAGTCATTAATACAGGAGAAAACCGCATGGTGCTGCATCATATGACACGCGGACAGCTTGGCAATGCAGTAGAGGCAGATGGCGGAGACAAGCGCAGCTTTTACGTGGCAGAGCAGAAGAAGATTGCAGACTTTGCCAATAAGGTGCATAATGGAGAAATTACGAATGCAGCAGGTGAAAAATTCACTACGGTTGTTCAGATTGGCATCGGCGGCAGTGACCTGGGTCCGCGTGCAATGTATCTTGCTCTGGAAAACTGGGCAAAGGTAAATCATACTTTTAAAATGGAAGCAAAGTTCATCAGCAATGTAGACCCGGATGATGCGGCAGCTGTGCTTGCAGGCATTGACGTGGCACATTCCATTTTTGTTCTTGTTTCCAAGTCCGGTACAACACTGGAAACCTTAACAAATGAATCCTTTGTAAAAAATGCGTTAAAGAATGCAGGACTGGATGCTTCTAAACATATGATTGCGGTCACAAGCGAGACCTCTCCATTGGCAAAGAGCAGTGATTATCTTGCTGCGTTCTTTATGGATGACTATATCGGCGGACGCTTTTCCTCTACCTCCGGTGTAGGCGGAGCAGTGTTATCTTTGGCATTTGGACCGGAGGTGTTTGCGCAGTTCTTAGAAGGTGCTGCCGCAGCAGATAAAACAGCAGCCAATAAAAATATTTTAGAAAATCCGGCATTGCTGGATGCCTTAATTGGTGTATATGAGCGTAATGTACTTGGCTACCAGAATACTGCTGTTTTGCCATATTCCCAGGCATTGAGCCGTTTTCCTGCTCATTTGCAGCAGCTTGACATGGAGTCGAACGGCAAGAGTGTCAACCGTTTTGGTGAGCCGGTGAATTATGTAACCGGACCGGTTATTTTTGGTGAGCCTGGAACCAATGGACAGCATTCTTTCTACCAGCTGCTTCATCAGGGAACCGATATTGTTCCGCTTCAGTTTATCGGCTTTAAAAACAGCCAGATGGGAACGGATGTTGTCATTCAGGACAGCACCAGCCAGCAGAAGCTTTGTGCAAATGTGGCTGCACAGATTGTAGCATTTGCCTGTGGTAAGGCAGATGACAACCGCAACAAAAACTTTGAGGGCGGCCGCCCGTCCAGCATTATCATTGGCAACCAGTTAACTCCGGCTTCCCTTGGTGCGCTGCTTTCCCATTTTGAAAACAAGGTAATGTATCAGGGCTTTGTATGGAATATCAACAGCTTTGACCAGGAGGGTGTACAGCTTGGTAAGGTACTAGCAAAGAAAGTACTGGCTCACGAAACAGAGGGTGCATTACAGGTATACAGTGAACTGTTGAATATTTAACCGAATCTGGCAGGCTCCGATTCCAAATACTCGAAGACATGAAATGTCAGGCAGGAGTTTTTAAGCAAAACAGATTATAAATATCTGTGGACGGTTATGAAGTATTCCGGAATGAAATCAGTATAAAAATAGCCTAAAAAAAGAAGAAGGGCTGCTTTAGGTGGAGCAGTGCTTCTTCTTTTTATGAAGGATATATGAAAAAAATTATTGGAAAACAAGGTTATTCTTCTGCGTGGACAAGCTGTTTCATTACATACATGGATTCATCGGCTTTTCGCAGGTATTCCTCCAGACTGTAGTTTTCTTCCGGATTCATGACTGCTGCCCCAAAGCTGGCGGTCAATGGAAAACAAAGCCGGCGTTCGTTTTTGACTGCTTCCAGATTGACGGACAGCTGTTTTTTCAGTGTCTCGGCTTCTTCCTTGGACCGACATTCTCCAACTAGAATAAATTCATCTCCGCCAAAGCGAACGCCAATCCAGTCCGGCGGCATGGTTCGTTTGATGGCCTCCGCTACAGTACAAAGAGCGTAATCGCCTTGAAGATGTCCGTATTTATCGTTAATCAGTTTCATACGGTTAATATCGACAAAAATCATGGTTCCCAGTTTGCCCTCCTGCTGACATTTCTGCAGATAAGGAACGGCAAGGGAGTCATAGCCGGTACGGTTTTTCAGTCCGGTTAAGGCGTCTGTCATGGAAACTTCTATCAGCATTTTATTGAGCTCTTCCATGCGGATGTTTTGACGTACACGCTCCAAATCGTGACTGATATGTTTTGTCCAGGTGTATAAGGACTGAGTATATAAAATGTCCAGTTGATTGATGAACACGACATAGCCGAGCAGGTCTTCTCCGGTATGAAGCGGCAGGAACAGGAAAGAATGCGTTTCCTGCTCAGAAAGCTCCAGAGAAGGAAGCAGAGCGGAGCAAGGAAACGTGCAATCCGGCAGAATCTGCCCATGTTCCAAATGCAGATAGGTTTCCATTTGTGAAGCATAGTTTTTCTGAATGCGGTTTTCCAGAAACGTTTCATTCAGGCAAATAAGAAGGTTTTCTCCTTCAAAGGAGTGGTCGTAAGAAAAATTCCAGCCAAGGTGGTCTTTTAAATCGTGGATATTTGTAAGGCAGGCAAGCATATCATCTACATTTCGCAGATGCCATTCAAAAATGGCATTTTCCTTTTGCGATCGGAGGTTATGAATTATGGACTGCTGCCGTGTTTTTATGCGTTCATCCGTGACTTTGCATCCGCAACTTTCGCCAAAAATGGGAATGGAACTGTATTCGACAGCTTCCGGCACCGGTTTCTTATCTATTTGCCGGAGAACGCAGTCCAGACCGTCATAACCAAGCTTATCCCATTCTCTGGCAACGGTTGTGAGCATTGGATAAAGATTCTGACTGATGTGGATGCAGTCACAGCCGGTGACAATAACATCTGCCGGAATGTTGATTCCTGCGGAATCAAGAACTGAACAGACGGCAAGTGCCATTTCGTCATTGGCGCACATAAAGGCATCCGGCAGGGAATGTGTACCTAACCACTTTTCGACAAGTCTGCTGGTGGCATAATACGACCATTCGCCATAGATGATGTCATCCGAAGCCAGTTCCTTTCCAATGGTGGCAAGCGCATCATCAACCGCTTTTTTTCGTAGCTGATTTTCCAGATTATCTTTAGGACCGCTGACGTAAACAATATGCTGTACCTGATGCTCTTTTATGAGGTGCATTGCCAGATGGTTGATGGCGGAGTAAGTGTCGGTGAACAGGCATGGAATTCCGTCTAATTTATATTCCAGACTGACTGCTGGAATATGGTGACGTCGGATTTCTTCTGCAAAATACTGACGTTCGGCAGACAGGTTCATCGTATTGGTTAATAGAATAATTCCATCAAAGGAAGTAAGGACAGGAAGAGTAAAGATACTTTTTTCTCCAAAGTTATCTTTTTCATTTTCAGGACCGGAGGAATAATTGATAAAAGTATAAAGGTCGGCATGGCATTCTTCAGCTTTTTTCTGGATGCCGGTCAGAACAAGTCTTAAATATTCTTCACTCCATCCGCTGCCGAAGACGGCAATTTTCTTTTTCATGATATGCGAACCTCCTTACTGTGATATAATCTCTCGGAATCTCTAAGCCAGTAAACATAAGGCTTTCAGATTCCTTTTT
>CAZJAA010000007.1:0-76408 GCA_964544055.1 uncultured Lachnospiraceae bacterium
GATTGCCGCAGCCTGCATATCAAAGGTTACTTCATCTCTTATACTTTTGTAATTCTTTACAGTAAACTGACATAGCATATTTTAATCCTCCATTCTATCTTTATTATATCTCGTTTTTCTTATTTTGCAACGTATATTTGAGATTTTATCTCATATTTCATCCTGTAATTATCTTTTCGTAGGATTTTAATACCATTTTACAGAAAAAGCAAGGCCTCTCTACCTTGCTCTCCTGAGTCTTATGCTCACCGGTTCCACCACCATCTCTGCCTTCTCCGGTTCTGTTATGTACTCACTCTCGTCTGCACACCTCGATGCAGCTTCTTCAATCGCACGTTCAACCTTCTCAACATTTGCTTCAATCAAAATCTTAAATAGGTAGTTAGCGGTATCTTCCGCTGAATTCGGATTGTGAAAACGATAATTTAGTTTCCTCTGCTTCAAGCGGAATCGCCACCTCCTTTACGCTTGTCCTTCTTTCCAATACTATGAGACCCAATCTCAAGTTAGACCTCATTTGAATCTATTTTACTTCAGACAAATCATAAAGTCGTTACCCAAATATTGTACAAAAAGTCTATTTCCACTGTACTTACATCCTTCTGCAATTACAAAGTGGCAAGCAGTGCATATGCTACTCTGCAAACAGAGTAGCAAGTATATACCTATTGCATTTTTGCTTGTTGTGGAGTATCCCCAATCCCCTTAGGATGTTCAATCGTATTGAACAGCTACGCCCTCATGATATGAGTGCTAAACAAACTCTCCCTTCAAAGAAATTTCAACTAATCAATTTCATCAAATCAAAATCCTATCGATTCATATCCGGTGGCAGATAGATAAGATAAGTATTACTATAATCAGTCTTATTATATTAGTCTTATTACATCGTACTTTTTACGATTCTAAAATCGAACATTTTACGACTCAAGAACCGTAATTTCTACGAGTCAAGAATCGTAAAATATCCGAATGACAGCCTTAGCTTTTACGTTTCGTTTATGCAAACATCAAAAAGGCAGACTACCAAAATCGGAAATCTGCCCATGCCAACTTTATTCATTTTTAGCCGAAGGCGTAGCTTCTTCAAAATGCAATTTGAAGAATTCTATGGGTTTGGGATAATGTCCCAACAAGCAAAAATTGCAAAACCTGTACAGGTTTGTATTGCTTGCCACTTTTGTTCTACATTTTATTCCACACTTGTCAGCACCAACTTCTCATACGCCTCTGCCGACATGCATTTCTCTAAAATCTCCATTGCCTCTTCATACTCATTTACTGCCATTCCATAAACATCATTTCTAGACATACAAAAACCAAAGTCGTTCTCCTTACATGTTTCTTTTATAACATTGTCTACATTTCCATCAATAACAACACGCCTATATTTAGTCGGAAATACAAAATGATACATAAGCCTTGATACATTATGTGCCCTATAGATGCTCTCGCTCATCAGCACATCTCCCTTCTCGCCCTATTATATCATCTTGCTCTAAATTAATAAAGTTTGTTGCGCGGCAAGCCGCGGGGAATGTACCCAATTCTTATTCAAAATAGTTCCTAATTCCAAGTGTTCTATTAAATTATCAATTCCTACATAACACATTTGTACAAATCCTTTCTAGCAATTCAACACAATGCCGTTCCTCATTCTGCAAACGTAATATCCAAACTCCAATTAACATCTCCCATTATACCAAAAACACTCCCAGTTTTCTACCGGGAGTGTCCTTGCTTATTCATTCTCTGTTTTAAAATAAAACACCGTTAAATTCTGACCGTTACCTTTTGCCATGAACCCATCATCAAGAGCTAATGCAATCATTCCTTCCATCATGCTCCACATAGATACAATTGCCCCGACCTCATTTGCTTCCAATATTGCAGCCGGTGTCTTCTTTCGAAGTTCTTCTCCTGCCATATCTCTATGTTTACCAATCAGCTCTGCCATCTGATTGATTCCACCAGCCAGCTTACTCTTTACCGCCTTATAATCTTCATGCGAAATCGTAGCAAATTCTGGACATAGTTTTCCGTCTTTCACACTAACAAAACCATTTTCCAAAAGCGTAGACAGTGCCGCTACTTCTTCCGGCTCTTGCTTTTTTTCCACAGCAGCTTCAAGGATTTGTCCTACGGCATTTCGATATTCGAAAGGATTCAAAACCTTATCTGATAACTTTACAAAATTCATAATGCGCATGTAACCCTTGTTTATATCATATTGTCCATAGATTCCCATGGTATCTGTATGATACTCTCCGCAAATTCCCATAACGTATCCGTTACTACCATTTTGTAACAGCGGAAAAGTCATCTTTGTACTCATCATCTGTTCAGACATCATACTTGCTTCCCAGATAATCAATAGAAGTACAAACCACTTCCTTGTGTTAAGATCTGCTGCTTCATAGCAGTAATCTGTCTCTGCAAGGTATTCCACACCTTCATCAACAAGTTTCTTTATATCATCAAGTTTGGTGTGAAGTAATTCTGTTGCTTTGTCATATACCGTTTTTCTCCACTGTTCATCATACAGAACCATATTGCTCTGATAAGTTTTTCCCTTTCTTACAAGTAATCCCATCTTTTCCAATATCGCAATTTCATCCTCAAGATAGGGAACTCCCACGCCCATTTCCAAGCTAAGTTCCTCCAATGTCTTTGGACTGTCATATGCAGCAATAATCAGATTGCCCGGAAGTTTTCTTTCAAACAATTCCCAATATCCACTTGAACTATTTCCCCAAAAGTTCATAGTAAACTTTTCAGGAGCATAACTTAATTCGCCATATTCTCTAACCATATCCATTCCTTCTTTCAACTTTTTTCTACCTTCAAAGAGGCACTGTTTCACATTGGACACAGACAGATTATATTTATTCGCAATCTCTTCGCAAGATCGACCACTGATATAATAGCTAATCATAACCTGTCGATACTTCTCTCGAAGCAACGATAATTCTCTACGCAAAAGCATTATCTCTTCTTCTCTGACATAACTTTCTTCAGGCGAAAAACAACAAGCACCTGCAAAATCATCTGGAATTTCTGTATAACTTTCTTTTGCACTTCTTCGCCAATAATTCTTGCATAGATTATTTGCAACGCTCCACATATACCCATATACCGCTTCATCATTTTGAATTCCGCTATATGAGCGAAGGAGTTCCAGGATGATGTCTGATGCTACATCCTCTGCCACTGCTGTGTTCTCAAGTTTCTTAACGCAGTATAGATATATCTTTTGCATATTCTCTTGGATAATAATCTCTATCTGTTCCTTTGTCATAAGTTCTCCATTTCGAAATGTTCTTTTGAAAGCTTTCATATGTATAGTAGCAAATATCGTCCGCCGGTTAGAAAACTTTTTCAAAAAATCTAATTTTATTTTATCACCATAATCCATTATACTCTATCGACTTTTTACAATCTAAAAATAAGGTGTACTTTCGCACACCCTATTCTTCAATATACTGTCTATTCAATTACCCAAACAACCTTACTTTTACATCGTTCTATATTGTTACAACCATATGTACCGTACTCTTCGAAATACCAAATGCCTTTGCCGCCTGGCGCACCGTGGAATTGTTGTCCACAATATAATGTGCCACCTCCACTGCTCTTTCCTCGATCTGTCTATACTTCACTGCACTGCAAGTATTCATGGAATTCACCTGAATTTACTGTTTGTACAGTGTATGCAGGGAGGAGATAAAAAATAACTATGAATACAGAATAAAACAATTGCTTTGGACTCTTCGGTTTATCCGGATTACTCATCCTGATCTTTCCGCTTGATATTGTAAGGAACTTACAAATTATTCACAAGCTTAAATACGAACTCAAATCTTATTTAAACTCAATCAGAACCATATCCTTATAAATCGGATTCTCCTCAATTAATTTCTTAAATCCCATAAAATAGTGAGGCTCCGTCTGCTGACCCTCACTATCTGCCGTAGCATATTTTAACCCTCCGTTCTACCTTTATTATATTCCATTTTTTCTTATTTTGTAGCATGTATTTGAGATTTTATCTCATATTTCATCTCGTAATTGTCTTTTTATAGAATTTGAATACCACTTTATAGAACCCCATTTTATAGAAAAAGCAAGGCATCTCTACCTTGCTCTCCTTAGCCTTATACTCACCGGTTCTTCCTACATTCCCATCTTCCCCGGCTCTGCTATGTACTCACTCTCCTCTGCACACCTTGATGCAGCTTCTTCTATTGCACGTTCCATCTTCCCGGCATTTGCTTCAATCAAAATCTTAAATAAGTAGTTAGCGGTATCCTCCGCTGAATTCGGATTATGAAAACGATAATTTAGTTTCCTCTGCTTCAAGCGGAATCGCCACCTCCTTTACGCTTGTCCTTCTTTCCAATACTATGAGACCCGTTCTCAAGTTAGACCTCATTTGAATCTATTTTACTTCAGACAAAACAGAATGTCGTTACCCAAATATTGTACAAAAAATCTATTTACACTACAGTCATTGCTCAATTTCTACGAATTCTTTTCTCATCACATGCCAGATTTCCTCACATCTGAAAAACTTGCTTTTCAGGATGCATTCCTGTGCAAATATATCTGCATCCAGCACTACAAAATTCATTCTTTTTCTCCTTATTATAGTGCTTTTTTCAACCCACGCAAGAGATTTTTCGCTTCTGCGGTCGTTTACAACTTTTTCCTTTTCCAGCTGATACGCCTGATTGGAAATTGCTTGCAGCAAATAAAAAACAGGAAAATTAATTCTTTTGGAAAGCTTCTTGAATATCTTCGGGCGATGTAGTAAACTAACATAAAATACAGTATGGTTCATTCAGTAAATCAAAGAGGTGAATTTATGCAGCCAAAATATGAACGCCTGTCTGATGAAATTACGGCAAAAATAAAAGAAGACCGTGCAGACAGAACCCTGCCGCAGGTAGGTTTTAAGGATGCAGACATTATCCGTCGGGTTGCCTCCCAAAGAGACACCGCCTCCATCTGGCGACCGCCGTTTATGCATGACATCGACAAAATCCTGCACTGCCCTTATTATAACCGCTACACCGATAAAACACAGGTTTTTTCGCTGATTAAAAATGATGATATCTGCCGGCGCAGTCTGCACGTACAGCTGGTTTCACGTATTGCAAGAACCATCGGTGCGGCTTTAAACCTAAATCTTGATTTAATCGAGGCAATTTCACTCGGACACGACATTGGGCATCCGCCGTTTGCCCATTCAGGAGAAAACTTTTTAAACGAGTTGTACTTTCAGCATACCGGCAGACATTTCTGTCACAACGTGCATTCCATCCGTGTATTGGACAAAATTTTTCCTTTCAATTTAAGTCTCCAGACACTGGATGGCATTGTCTGTCATAATGGCGAGGTTGAGCTGGAAGAATATCATCCAGTGCCGTTAAACAGTTTTGAAGCATTTGACACCATGATTGAAAACTGCTATACCGACCGGGTATTTGCAAACCGCATTCTGCCGTCCACTTTAGAGGGTTGCGTTGTGCGTATTTCTGACATTATCGCCTATCTTGGAAAAGATCGTCAGGATGCTGCGCGTGTCAAGCTTGTTGATGAAGAATCTTTTCCAAATGAAGGCATCGGCTCCATCAACGCAGAAATCATTAACAATTTAATTGTCAATATTATTGAAAACAGCTACGGCAAACCGTATATTAAAATGGATACCCGGCACTTTAATGCGCTCCGTCTGGCAAAGCGCGACAACTACGACCGCATTTACAACAATGCTGCGACCATGACAAAGCTTGGCATGACAGTAAAGCCGATGATGGCAGAGCTTTATGACCGGCTTTTAGAGGACATCCACAATGGCAACAAAACCTCACCTATTTTTACGCAGCATATCAACTATGTCAATCAGACGCATTATCCGCGGCAGACGCCTTATGAAGATACGGATCCGGATCAGCTTGTGGTCGATTTTATCGCCAGTATGACAGATGATTATTTTATTGAGCTGTACCGCTATCTTTTCCCGGACAGTACACTCAAGGTTGAATACAAGGGATATTTTGATACAACATCACAAGAAGAAAGGTAAGTTTACCCATGTTTGAAGAAATTTTAAAAGAAATCAAAAATTACGATCGCATTATCCTTCATCGACACAGCAAGCCGGATGGAGATGCCCTTGGCAGCCAGATTGGCTTAAAGCACATTTTAAAAGCAAATTTCCCGGAAAAAGAAGTTTATGTGGTTGGAGATGAAGCAGGGCACTACAGCTTTATGGATGATGTCCTCATGGACGAAATTGAGGACCGTCTTTATGAAGGTGTACTTGCCATTATTTTAGACTGCGGCGGACGACATTTAATCAGCGATGACCGCTACGAAAAGGCAGCCTGTACCATCCGTTTTGACCATCACATTTTTGGAGAGAAAATTGCCGATCATGAAGTGGTGGATACCTCGTATGAAAGCTGCTGCGGACTGATTACGCAGTTTGCAAAGGAATGTAAGCTTATCGTTCCTGCGCTTGCTGCCAAGTCGTTATACACCGGTATGGCAACCGACTCCGGACGCTTCCGCTATGATGCAACAAGTGCGCGCACCTTTGCACTCGCTTCTTTTTTGATGGAGCAGGGTGTGGATTTAAACGAAGTTTACAATGAACTTTATGCCGAAGATTTTGAAAGTAAACGGATGCGTGCGGCATTCATTTTAAAAATAAAGTTTACCGAGCATAATGTTGCGTATATTTATACTACCGCAGAGGAAGTTGCCGCACTTGGCACAGACACCTTTACCATTTCGCGTGGTATGGTCGGCACCATGGCTGATATGAAGGGTGTGGATATCTGGGTTAATTTTACCGAAACAGAAAACGGCGTTGCCTGCGAGCTGCGTTCTTCCCGCTTCAACATCAATCCGGTGGCAGTAAAATACGGTGGCGGCGGGCATCAGAAAGCAAGCGGTGCCACGGTAGCCTCCAAAGAAATTGCCATGCAGATGCTTGCCGATCTGGATGCCATGATGACCGAGTAATGTTTTTGATTCCTGTCCACTGCATAATAAAAATAGAGCATACTCACTTAATTTAGTTAAATCATACCTTTTTTAAAAAAGCTTCACAAACAACCAAAATTGTTGGCTATTTGTTTCAGAGCGAGAGCAGACAGCCATGAGGCAGCCAAAAGTCTTCCCGGATATTCCGGAAGCTTTGGTTTTTTGCTATCCTTTGCGACAAGTCGCTCGGAAATGAGGAATCCATGAAAAATTTAGAAATCAAACAAACTATTTTGAACAAAATCAAAGAATATGACCGCATTCTTTTGTTCCGACATTTTCGTCCGGACGGTGATGCTGTCGGCTCCAGCAAGGGACTCCAAGCTATCATCAGGGCAACCTGGCCGGAAAAAGAGGTGCTTCATGTCAATGAAGATTATGCTTCTTATCTGGAATTTATGGGGGCAGAAAACGACCCGGTTCCGGAGGAAAAATTTTCGGATGCTCTTGGTATCATTCTGGACACCGGAGACATTGAGCGTGCTTCCAGCAAAAAGCATTCGCTTTGCCAGGAGCTCATTAAAATTGACCACCATATCGAGCGTGACCCATATGGTGACTACTCGTGGGTAGAAGAAGAACGTGCGGCTACCTGCGAAATGATTACCGATTTTTATGATACCTTTCGGGATGAGCTTGTAATGACCAAGGAAGCTGCTACCTATTTGTACACCGGTATTGTTACCGATTCCGGACGCTTCCGTTTTCGTGAGGTTTCCGGTGAAACACTGCGTCTGGCAGGCATTCTCCTGAATTTTGGCATTGACACCGAAACATTATACGCTAACCTGTATCTGGACGATTTTTCTCAGTTAAAGTTCAAGGCACATGTTTACGAAGCCATGAACATGACAAAAAACGGTGTTGCCTATCTTTATATCGATAAGGCAATGCAGGAGGAATACCATCTTTCTTTGGAGGACGCTTCTGCTTCTGTGTCTTACATGGATTCCATTAAAGGTTGTCTGTGCTGGATTGCCTTTATTGAAACCTGTGACGGCCAGGGCACCATCCGTGTCCGCCTGCGTTCCCGTTTTGCTCCGATTAACCACATTGCAGAGCAGTTCCGAGGCGGCGGTCATTCCTGTGCAAGCGGAGCCACTGTTTACAACGAGGATGAGCTGATGCAGCTGGTTAATGCAGCAGATGCCTATGTCAAAGAATACAAAGATACACATGAGGGCTGGTTATAGCGAAAGGACTTGATTTATGAATATTTTACTGACAAACGATGACAGCATTTCCTCCTCCGTGCTGCTGCCTTTAGCAAAGTGGTTAAAGCGGTTCGGCAGCGTTACTGTTATTGTTCCAAAATACGAGCAGAGCGGCAAAAGCCACTGCATTGAAATCCACAAGGCATTTGAGATAAAGGAGGTTCCTTTTGAGGATGCCGACATCCATGCCTACACGGTAGATTCCTCTCCGGCCGATTGCGTCCGCTATGCCATAGAGGGTCTGAAGCTTTCCTTTGATTTTGTCGTTTCCGGTATCAACTGTGGTCTAAATCTTGGAATTGATATGCTCTATTCCGGCACCGTGGGTGCCGTATTTGAGGCCGCTTGCTTTGACATTCCTGCGGTAGCACTTTCCACAGAACCGGGTGGCTTTGAGGATGCGTTGGCTGCCTTAGAGCCTGTTAGGAACTTTTTTGTGAAGCATGACTTAATGAAGAAAAACAGCATTTATAACATAAATATCCCGAAAAAACCAAAGGGCATCCGCATTACCCGCATGGGCAGCCGCTATTTTGCCGACGATTTTCTTCCGCAGGGAAACGATATGTTTCTTCCGTCCGGCAAAAGTGTCTGGAAAGATTCCGGAGACTACCGCATTGACACGAATGCTGCCTTGACCGGATATATTTCCGTTCTGCCACTTACTTTAAACCGTACCTGTATGGAGGCATTTGAAGAATTAAGCGGTATAGAGGAATAAATTTTTTACAGAACTATTCCGTTTACATCACCCAAAAAAGCAGGTCCCAGTGTTACAAAATACTTGTACATTGAAGACCTGCTGTTTTATTCTCAATAATTCCTTTTTACCACATCCTGTAATTTCCGCTTAATGCCAAAAAAGCAAAGAAGTACAGGCAATTGTCATAATATCTTCTGACGCCGGTTCGAAGCGGCATACGATACAGGTGTTTCACCCATTCCCTGCTGCAGTCCGTTTCTGCTGCCAGAACGCTTTGTGCAATCGTCGCCGGAAGTCCTACCGGATGCAGTGCCATTTCCTGAACTGCAATCGTACCATCCACTTCATAAATGTAGTAGGTTCCTGTTTCCATGGAATTCTGTAAAAATTTCTGAATGCAGGCAGCGGCTTTGCACTGACCAACATCCTTGCCGAACCATTCATAGTCCAGGCCGATATTCGCAACCGTGCGGTAGGAATCACTGAAAAACCAGTCGTGGCGGTCGGTCGTCCAGGAAAGCGGACGGCTCATCGGACTGCCGTCAAACTCGGCATATTCTGCAGAAAAACCGGTTCCCGGATAACATGCCCTGGAAAGATATTCCCGGCTTGCCTTTGCTGCTTCTTTCCAGAATGGACGGTCTTCTTCGTCTGCCCAGAGTGCAAACAGTTCATAAAAATGAGGCAGGTGATAGGACGGATCCGTAAAATCCACCCCTGGCACAAATAAAATCTGATGATTCTGCAAATTCCACATCGGTGTGCCGCATCTTCCGTTCTGACCTTTGTGCAGACAGGCACTCAGAATTTCCTTTGCCTGCTTTTCATAGTTGAAAATGCCTTTGCCATTGCCCCAGCGGTGAGCTGCAAAAAACAGTGCCATGGCAAAAAATTCTTCGCCGTCCGGTGCCGGACCGTCTGCATTTTTTGTACCGTCCGTTGCACAGGACCAGGCAAAATAGCCTTCGTTGTAGCCGGTTTCCATCCACATATAGGTTTTTGCCCATTTCCAGAGACGGTCAAATTCCTCTTTCATATTCAGCTGCACGCAAATCATCATACCATAGGACATTCCTTCGGTGCGAGCATCATTGTTTCCGGTATCCATAATGTATGCCATGTCATCTCCTACTGGAAAATAAACACGTTCCTCTTCTGTACCGTAAAACCAGGTCTGTCGTATTTCTTCCAGACGCTTTGCAATCTCCTCCTCCGGAATACCAATTTCAGCAAATACATTACGATATGTCTTTTTCTGCATCGGTTTTTCCTCCTTATCCTTTTAATAGATTTTTCTTCCTTTTTCATCCGGAATTCCACTTTTCCGGTAAAAATACGAATTTACCTGATCACGCCAGTCCTTTGCATTGTCAAGCTGGCGAGTAAAACGTTCCCTGACATTTTCAAACACAGGCTCCGGCACTCTGCCTTTTATACTTTCCCATTCAGAAATCATGCATTCCACTTCCTCCACACCCTGAAAGTGCGTGTCATAAATGTGCTGAATCAGCGTCTTTCCTGTGGAAAGCTGATGAGTATACGGCACATGGTGGAAAAACAAGAGCAGTTCCTCCGGACAGGTTGCAATATCGTTATACATGGATGCATTCGGTTCATAATACTGGCGTACATAGCCGGTACCGGAGTCAGTGCGGTCTACCCCGATTCCAAGGTGGTCTGCCCGATGATAGGTGCCCCAGCGGGAATATTCGTAACCGTCCACACTACAGCCATAGTGCACATGCGGCGTTACCATCCAGCCAATGCCAAGCGGACTGGTATAATGTTCGTAAACCTCTCTGGACGGAAGAAGAATGGACAAAATTTTATCAATTACCTCTTCTTCACAGGAAAGCGTTAGACAAATCCACTCTCTGGCAATTTCTTCTGCCGAAAGAGAGTTGTCAAAGGCAAGCCGTCCAAAGCCATACAGGTTCGCTGCTGCCAGTACATTGCCGGTCCAGTTTGCATCATTTCCAGTATTTGTCACAGCTGCAATTCCGGTATTTAAGTTTCGTTTTGCACCTGTACCGCCGCTGATGATATCGGCCACGGTGTCATTTTCTTTGCTGCAATATGTCTTAAACCTGAGAATTTCCTTAAACATCGGTATCAGATAGCACACATCTATCTGATGTCCGGTATATTCCTGGGCAATCTGTACCTCCATCATCTGATTCGTATTCTTTAATCCACCAAGCAGTGGAGAAACCGGTTCACGAATCTGAAAATCCATCGGCCCATTTTTTATCTGCAAAATGACATTGTCGTGATAGTCACCGTCCATCTGAATAAAGTTATCGTATTGTGCCCTTGCCCGGTCGGTTTTGTAATCTCGCCAGTCCTGCGTGCAGTTATATACAAAGCATCGCCAGATAATGCGCGCTCCATAAGGCTTTACAATATCTGCCAGCATATTGGCACCATCCGCCTGGGTTCTGCCATAGGTAAACGGCCCCGGCCTACCTTCAGAATCTGCCTTGACCAGAAAACCGCCAAGCTTTGGCACATGTGTAAATATCTCTGCCATTTTCTGCTTCCACCAGGCAATTACTTCCGTATCCAGCGGATCTGCACTCTGCGGACCTCCAAGCTCTATCGGCGAAGCAAAATTCAGACTTAAATAAAGCCGGATTCCGTATCCGTAAAACAGTTCGGAAAGTTCTGCCACCCGGTCAAAATACCGTTCGGTAATCAGCCAGGTTGCCGCTTCCTTTACGTTTACGTTGTTAATTACTACTCCATTGATACCGATGCTTGCCAGAAAACGGGCGTAATCCTTGATACGTTCTTTTCCGCCTCCTGTTTTCTCCGTTGAGACTTCTTCTGTCAAAATCCTGTTTCCGTCAAAAAAGAAAGAGCGTCCCGAATAGCCGCGTTCAATGCTGCCATCCAGGTTGTCCCAGTGATTTATCATACGAAGCGGCTGCGATGGGGACTGCCGCAGGCAGATACCGTCAAAAGACTGCTTTCTGGCAATCTGGCGCAGAATATGAAAAATTCCGTACAGTACACCGGTTTCTTCTCCGGCAGAAAGAACGAGCTGCCCTTTCCTTTCGGTCAGCGAATAGGTTCCGGCAAGCTCTCCGGCTGCCGGTGCTGTTTTTTTTATGAAAAGCGTTGGCTGCACCGACTGTTTTTCAGTGAAAAATTCCGTCGGCTGTCCAGTGAAAGCCTTGCCCTGTTGTCCGGTCAGTACAACCGGTTTCTGGTCAAGCATCCCCTGCACACCATTCGTCAGCTCACACAATGCGTTTTGAATGACAGGATGCTCTGCCACAAAGCCAGTCAGGCTTACGCTTTTTACATAGGCTTCGCTGCCCTTGCTATTTACTTTTTTATAGTCCAGCCAAAGCTGTGTCCAAGGTTTTGCGTTCATATCTGTTTCTGCCGCTCCCTGTTATTTCTGCTATATTTTGTCGTCCAGCCTTGCAGAAGCAACAAAAGCTCTTCCTGTGCTTCTGCAAGGCCGACATTTGCTTATTGCCGTTTTTTAAAAATACTCATTTTAACAGCTTCCGCTGATTTTAATTTCAAAGGTTGCCGGCTTATTTCCGGTAAGTACACAGCTTCTTGCATCCGGTGCATGACCGCCCACAAAAAGAGTGGCAGTTCCGGCATTTAATTTCAGTACGCCCTCTTCGTCATACAGTGCAAAAGCTTCCTGCGAAAGCTTTATGGTAACGGTTTTGCTTTCGCCCGCCTTTAAAAACACTTTACGGAGTCCCTTTAACTGTGCATTTGGCGTATTTTCACGGTTTACCTTAATATAGGTCTGTACAGCTTCTGCGCCGTCTGTTTTTCCAGTATTGGTAATCGTTGCTGTTACCGTAATGCCGTCCGCATCCAGTACTGTTTTATCCACAGTCACATTGCTGTAAGCAAAGGTAGTATAAGAAAGGCCGAAACCAAACGGATACAGTGCTTCGTTCTGCATATATCGGTAGGTTCTGTCTTTCATGCTGTAGTCCGTAAATGCCGGAAGCTCCTCGGTGGAGCGATAAAACGTAACCGGAAGCTTTCCTTCCGGATTTTTTTCACCAAATAAAATCTCAGCAATGGCTCTGCCGCCCTGTGCACCCGGATACCAGCCCTGCAAAATGGCAGGAATATGCTCGTCTGCCCAGTTTACTGCAAGTGCGGAGCCGGATAACAGCACAAGCACCACTGGCTTGCCGCAGGCATAAATTTCCTCTAATATCTGCTGCTGTAAGCCCGGCAGATTTAAGTTTAGCTTGTCACCACTGGCAAATTCGTTGCCCTCATCGCCTTCTTCTCCTTCCAGTCCGGAGTCCAGACCCATACATGCAATAACAACATCACTTTCCGCACAGACACCACGCACCTCAGACAGACGGTCATTGACCTCGCCAAGTCCCTGCACTTTATCGTGGCAGAGATGGCAGCCTTCGGAAGTCATCACACGAACCTCTTCACCAAGGTAGTCCTGAATGCCTTCCAAAACCGTAATGTAACGGGAGGCGGTTCCTTCGTAATTGCCGACCAGTGCCCGGCGGTTATTAGCATTTGGTCCGATGACACCCACGGTTTTCAGCTTTGACTTGTCTAACGGAAGCAGGCTTCCTTCGTTTTTTAACAAAACGACACATTTTTCTGCTGCTTTGCGGTTTAACTCCCGCATCGGTTTACTGTCAACCACAGAGTACGGAATGCTGTTAAACGGATTGTCTTCGAGCTTATCAAAAACACCAAGCTTCATTCTGGTGGTAAACAGGTTAATCAGTGCTTCGTCTAAACGTGCCTCGGAAACTCTTCCTTCTTCCACTGCCTGCTTTAAGTAATGGAACAGATTGCCGCAGTTTAAGTCGCAGCCATTGTTCATTGCCATGGATACTGATTCCACCGGAGTTTTTGTTACCATATGTCCTTCATGGAAATCCTTGATTGCCCAGCAGTCACTGACTACATGACCCTCAAATCCCCATTCTTTTCTTAAAATATCCTGTAATAATTCCTTACTGCCGCAGCATGGAGCACCGTTGGTACGATTATAGGCACCCATGACAGCCTCCACCTTGCCTTCCTGTACGCACGCCTTAAATGCCGGGAGGTAGGTTTCCCGCATATCCTGCTTGGATACTACCGCATCAAAGCTGTGACGAATATCCTCCGGACCGCTGTGTACAGCAAAATGCTTGGCACAGGCTGCTGCCTTTAAATAATTTTCATCATGTCCCTGTAAGCCTTGTATAAAACGAACTCCAAGACGTGAGGTAAGATATGGGTCTTCTCCAAACGTTTCATGTCCGCGTCCCCAGCGTGGATCACGGAAAATATTGACATTCGGCGACCAGAACGTTAATCCCTTGTAAATATCGTTGTCATCCGATGCCTGTTCCATATTAAATTTGGCACGGCCTTCCGTTGAAATGGCATCTGCTACTTCTTCGATAAAATCCTCATCAAAAGTGGCTGCCAGACCGATTGCCTGTGGAAATACCGTGGCTACACCGGCACGGGCAACACCGTGCAGGGCTTCGTTCCACCAGTTATATTTTTTTATGCCAAGACGTTCAATTCCCGAAGCCCAGTTCAAAGTCTGGCTGACTTTTTCCTCCAACGTCATCTGCGCTATCAGAGCAGCCGCACGCTCTTTAAACGCCGCATTTTTTTCCTTGTTATTTACTATGTCCATATGTATTATCCTCATCCGGGTATTCTTTCACACTAATGTCGCTGCTTCTTCATAGCCACCAGAGCAACTCCGCCAGCTACTAAAATTGCTGCGATTGCAACAACTGCCACTACACCATTTACCGTGCTTTCTTCCTCCGGTGCAGTCGAAGTATCGGTCTGTCCCTGATCGTTGCTTTCTGCATTGCCGGAAGATGTTCCGTCCGGTACTTCTGTATTATTCTTTGTTTCTGCATTGTCCGCTGCTTCCGTTGGAACAGGTGTTTCCGTCGGCTCCGGTGTGTTGGTTGGTTCTGGTGCTGCCGTTGGTGTTTTGGTCGGTGCCGGTGTCGGAGTGGCACCAATTGCCTTTAAGTATCTTGCTTCATCGGCAAATGCCCAGAACGCCGGTTTTGCCTGATATCCACCATCAAACAAAAGCGGATAATGTATCTCTTTTCCATTGGAGCCGCCACCCACACTGTTTGCATCCAGCAGCCAGGAATTTGTATCAATAACGCCCCAGAACGTCATACCGCTGATATTGATGCCCTCGGCTCTTAATTTCTGAATTGTTTCGTAAAACGAATGGTAATATTCAGCCTGACGGGCATATTCCTGTTCGATGCCTTTTTCTGTATTAATAAACGCAGCACTGACCTTAACATCCCATTCGGTAATCTGCACCTGGTCTACTACCTCTGCATAGGCACGGGCAGCACGTTCAAAGGAGGCTGCCGTCGGACTTGTGATTGCTTTCATATGTCCCTGCATACCCATACCGTCAATACGGGTACCCTCTGCTGCTTTTACGTCCTTTAAGAGCTGCACAATAGCCGGAACCTTCTTTTCTACCCATTCGTTATAATCGTTATAAAATAAATCTACGCTTTCCGGCATATACTTGTTGGCAAAACGGAACGCCTGAATGATGAACTCGTTGCTCTGGTATACCTTCCACCACATGGAATTTTCTGCGTCGCTGCGGTAAGTGCCAGTGCCGTCGCTGACTGCCTCGTTGACCACATCCCATGCGTAGAACATATCTTTATATTTGCTGTTTTCACCGGTAAAATGCTCGGCTACCGTTGCAATGTACCATTCCAGACGCTTTGTCATGGTTTCTGCAGAAACAAGTTCATTGGAGGTTTTGTAATCTTCATAGAAGAACCAGTTCGGTGTCTGGGAATGCCATACCAGCACATGACCACGCACCTTAATCTGGCTATTTGGATTTTGTTCATTGTACTTATAAATGTAATCTAAAATCTGCTCAGCTCTGGAAAAATCCAATGCCGGAACAAGCAGTTCTTCTCCGTTAAATACTACTGTTTCTGTTTTTGGATTGCCACTGTAACCAAACAGAGCATCCGGCTTTAATTCATTTCCAAGAGTAAGTGCATTAAAATGCTTAGTGACAAGTCCCATGGTTTCCACGTCACCAAGGTCAGAGGCTACAATGGATGTGCCAACAATATATTCCCCATCTGCGGAGAGCTTTTTGTTGACTGCCTTATTTAAGTTCACAATGCCGGTCTGAATGAGTTCCGGTTCTTTATCCTGCTCTTTTAAAGTAACACCTGTGATATAGTAGGTTCCCTTGACACCAGGGCCACTGCCGTAGTTGGTTCCCTGCTCCATGAAACGCAGGACAAGCATTTCGAGCTCACCGTTCCAGTTTGGTGTGAATGTACCCACAAATTTTGTCCAGACACCCGGTTCCAGTGTCTGGCTGACGGTACCTGCCACACCCTGGGAATAGCTGTCCGAGCCGCCTGCCCGGACGTGTGGAGAAAGTTCTACACTGCGCTGCTCTGCCGGGGCATCTGCGTAATCCACCGGGTCGAGCATCATATAAAAGCTGTATTCATAAACCTGATTTTTTTCAACCTTATCGGTAACATCATAGGCAAAACAGTTATAGTTGAAAGTTCTGCCGGTAATTTTACCGTAAGTCGTAATTTTTTCATCTCCGATTGGAGTGTCGGATACTTCGGCTGTCACTACGGCACTGCCGTTGTGGCCGCCGCCGTTCCAGACGGCAAGATTATCTGCGTCTGCAAAGTTTCCGTTTACAATTAACTCTTCTGCTGCCTGTGCTTTTACCGACTGCCCACCAGGGGTTCCAAGCAAAAGCGTTGCGGCAAGAGCCGCTGCAATAAACCCTTTTACTTTCTTATACATAGTCCTTCGTCCTTTCTCTCACTTGCAACTGGTATTATACGGAGCTTTTTTCGAAAAAAGCATCCACTGATACCACTTTACCTTAACTATACTTCAAAGCGAAAAAAAACTCTCTGCGTCCGTTGTGATTTATTTCTCTTTTTTTGCTAAATTTTTAGGAAAAGAAAAACCACTCAAAATCAAAAGCACTTCCCGGCAAAAACACAAACGATATTTTTGCTTTTCCGGATTTTGGCTGCACCGTAAAGGTCTGCTCCGAAGCAGTCTCAGTATAAGCAAATTCCAGAGATTCCTGCTCTTTTCGTCCGTCCTCCCACTCTGTCAGCAGGCGGATGTTGTTTGCTTCGTGCGGAGTTTTTCCGCAAATCACAATGGTTTTCACCTGATTTTCCCCAAAATCCATGCCGTCAAACACCAATGTTACATTATTTCCAATGCCGGTAATTGCCGTTTCGTGTTTTTGATAGGAATCGCCATAGATGCTGTCTGCTTCTGCGGCAAAAAGCTTTGCCAGTGCCTTTTCCTGCTTTGCAAATTGAAATCCCTTCATATGGATTTTACAATCCAACTCCACAGCAAAGGTCGTAATGCCGCACAACCGCTTTTCTAATTTGAACGTGTCCGGAATATAAGTGTTCCACACGCTTGGCAGGGTATAATCCTTTCTGCCGATGATTTTGCTTCCCTCTGCATGAGGAATGCCTTCCCAGAACGTAAACGGTGTTGCGCCTCCAAAGGAAAAGACCGGAATTTCCACTTCATCCGAACCGAACGTGCCAAAGTCCAGATTCTCATATGCCACCCAGCTGATTCCGTCGCGCTGCGTGGAAATACCGCGTTCATTACCGTTTCCGATTTGTCCTCCGGTTTGGGAAAACAGGGAGGCAGACAGAAATTCATATGGATTTAAGTTTCGCACACCAAGCCCTTCTGCACGGTATTCCAGCACAGAAATCAGGTCATATGCTTTTTTTCCGTTTTTGCACATACAGCGCACACGGAAATTACCATCACCCTTTACTTCGATTACTGCTTCTTTCGGGTTTTCTGCAGCCTGACGTATGGAAGCAAACGTGGAATCCACACCGGCATCATCCGTTGCTCGGAAGACAAGCTCCTGTGCATCCGCATTTTCTGGATAAATCACGGCTTTGACTTTGGTTGTGGTCTGCTGTTCATTCAACACTACCGGTCCCTGTGGAACCAGTTCAATTTTCCGGATTGGAATTTTTATTTTTTCCGGCTCGTTGTCTCGCAGACGGTAATTATTTTGAAGAGCACTTGCCATCAAGAGAAGCGATTCCTGTTGCAAAGGCTTTGCGTTCAGAATAAGCATTTCCGGCCTTAATCCCTCCGAGGTCACACAAACCTTAATTTCTCCCGGCATACCGTTACTTCGCACCACGGCAAGCAGCTTTCCGCTAAACAGCCGTTTGGAATTGGTCTGGTACTGGTCGGTGTCCGTGCTGTCACCGTTGTCAAGGCCGGCAAGCAGTCCCGCACCGCTTACCTGTACACGAACCCTGTTGTTGGCATTTTCCACCGGATTTCCATTCGCATCCTGCATGGTGACTGTTACAAAAACAAGTTCCTCATCCTCCGCAAAAATTGCGGTTCGGTCTGCCTCAAGACAGATTTTTGCCGCATCTCCAAAGGATTTTCTGCTATCCATGGCAATCACTGTTCCGGCCTCATCATAAGCAACCGCATTAAGTACTCCTGGTACATATGGTAGCTTCCAGTCGCCGGTCAGCTTTTTTCCGTTTTCATGGTCGAGCGTTACCCTGCCCTGTGAAATTCCGTTTAAAAACAGCTCTATTTCCGGAGCGTTGCTTACAACACGCACATCAATAAGCTGTCCCGGATTAAAGTCCCAATATGGAAAAATATGAAGCACAGGCTTTTTACGATAGTCGTTCCAGCCCGCCTGATACATATAAAAAGCATCCTTTTTAAAGCAAGCTGTATCTGCCTGCCCAAAATAGGAATTTCTGCCGTGATACGGTGTCGGTTCACCTAAATAATCAATGCCGGACCACAAAAACTGTCCCAGGGAATATTCCGTATCCCGCTCGCCAAAAATACACGTTTCCACGCTTTTCGCACCCCAGCTTGTGATGCTGTTTCCAAGGCTTGAGCACTGTTCATCATCATCTGCCAGAATTTCCTTTTGCAGCGGAAAATGATAAATTCCACGGCTTTGCACAATAGAAGAAGTCTCGCTGCCGTAAATCATCCAGTCCGGATGCTTTTTGTGATGCTCTCCATATAATTTTTCTGCGTAATTGTAGCCGGTCAGCTTAATAATATCTGCGCACTTCTGGGTATTTTCCCACGGCATAAAATTACTGCCAAAGGTTGCCGGTGCATTCTGCTTCGGATCATGCTCTGCCACAAGCTTCATCAGCCACCGCAGCGTTTCCTGACCACGCTCATCCGCATGAGTATCATAAATTTCGTTGCCTATCGACCACATAAGCACACTCGGATGATTGCGATCCCGGCGAATCCAGTTTGCGACATCACGCTCTGCCCATTCTTCAAAAAAGCGTGCATAATCATACGGATTTTTCGGTTTTTTCCAGCAGTCAAAGCTTTCCGAAAGAACGAGTATTCCCATTTCATCTGCCAGCTCCATCAACTCTGCCGCAGGCATATTATGTGCCGTACGAATGGCATTCGCACCCATTTCCTGCATCAGTCCGAGCTGACGGCGCAATGCACATTTATTGACCGCACTGCCAAGGCAGCCCAAATCGTGATGCAGGCAGACACCATTCAGTTTAATATGTTCTCCGTTTAAGAAAAATCCCTTTTCCGTCGTAAACAGCAAGGTACGATAACCGTAGGAAATCACTTCTTCATCCAACAATGTTTCATCCGTATCCGTGGAAGCCGAAGCAGCCCCAGTTTGTAGTTTGGTTGTCTGCACATTCCGGTTATTTCCGGCATACCAGAGTCTTGCCCTTAGTTTATATAAATAAGGTTCGTTTAGCGACCACTCGTTTGCCTTCCGTACAAACAACACGGCTTCCGGTGCCTTTGCAGACACGCTTGTTTCTGCCACCAGTTTCTTTTCTTTGTCATATAATTGATACGATACCTGATATGCTTGTGCATCTGCACCCTCCGGTAGCACAACTTCCGCACAAATTTCGGTGTCGTAGCCGTTTTCCTGTTTTTCGGTATGGATATAAATACCGTCTGCTGCGAAGTGTGCTGCTTCCCGTGTTATCAGCCACACCGGACGGTAAATGCCGGCTCCGGTATACCAGCGGGAATTTGGACACTGGTGCACCACTTTCACGAGAATCTCATTTTTTCCTGCCTTTACAAGCTCTGTAATGTCCACTTCAAACGTGGTATAACCATACTTCCATTCGCCCGCCTTTTTGCCGTTCAAAAAAATGGTGCAATCCATGTAAACACCCTCAAAGCGCAGGAAATAAAGTGTTTTTTCGCTCTGCTTACTGGTTTCCGGTTTCTGCCCTGCTTTTCCGGACTTTACATTTTCCGGATCTGTGGATGCCAGCTTTGCCATTTCCGGCTCTGTATATTCTGGCTCCAATATAAGTAGGTGACGGTACCAGCCCACCGAATCCTCGTATAAATTTTCTGCCTGTCCAATCATCCAGTCGTGCGGAAGCACAACCGGAGTAAATACTGTTTCCTCAAAGGAATCGGGAATCACCCCATTGCAAATCGGCAGTTTCTGAAACTCCCATCCATATTTTAGTAATTGCTTCTCTTTCATCGTTGCCCCCATGTTCCAAGATGTCCTAGGAATGCTTCTTTCTTATACCTATTCCGATTACTTCTGCGTATACCCAAATCCGAGAATGGTAAAGTTTTTCTGCTCACTTCCTGCTGCCATGCGAATTTCCACCGAATGCGTTTTCACGTTCTCTCCGTTGTGTATAATAACGGCATTGCAGTGGTTCCAACCAACTTCTAACGGGTCAATGCTTTTGGCAGCCACTCCATCCACCAGCACTTCTGCCGTGCCAAAGGAAGTGTCTCCGCTGTCTTTATAAACCAGCAGCAACTCCTTGCATTCTATGGTCATCTGAAACGGTTCCGCTGCCGTGCACTTTTCTGTGCTTCCGGCATACATCCAGTGGTCGGCAAATTCCGGTGTGACGTAGCTGTTGGCATCCTGTTCCACGCATTGAAGCTGTGTGTCCGTAGCTGTAAAAGAGCCCGGCTGCAACGATATCACCGCTGCATGGTCTGCAAAATCTTCCCTGCCAAATGCCTGCAAACTGCGGTAGCGATTGCCGATAACTCCCTCGACTGTTAAGTCCACATCCTTTGCCGTTGCATCCAGCTCTGTTTCCTCTGCCAGCCGCCAGAAATTGTCCAGACAGTCTGCCATAATCCGGTGGCCGTCATTGGACGGATGATACAGGTCATAGAAGAACTGACGCTTCGTAATAACAGGTGAATCCTCATAAAACTGCGGCGTTACTGCGTTTTTGATGCTCACCATCGGAAGGTCGTAATGATATCCCACTTTAGATAGATTTTCCTGCAAGTTATAATCGTCCATAAACACGGAAAACAGCAGGACAACCGTCGGATTGCCCGGTCCTTCCATTGCCATCAGGGCAAGACTTTCATAGCAGACACCATTTGTTTCATCCCCGGCATCATTTACCGCAAATTCTATAACAACCACATCCGGTGCTACCGTGCCTTTGCGCAGCACATCATCTGCATAGCGGGTCAGACCAAGCTCTGATGAGGTTCCGCCCACACCTGCCTTCACCAGATGTACATTGCTGCCGTCCCCCTTGCCAAACCGCTTTTTAAAGGCTTCGAAAGAACGGTATGCATAACTGTTCGTTGCAATCGGCTTAGCTCCGGCTCCCTGCGTAATGGAACCACCGATATATGCCACGATTACTTCTTCTCCTGCTTTTGCCTTTGCAATCGCTTTTTTCATACGATATAAATTGCCGGTCTGCATGCAGGAACGTTCTATCATCCTCTGATAGGCTTCCGACGCAAATTCTACCGGTGGATCCGGAATCAGTTCCGGCACCTCGTAGCCATCATTCAAATAATAGGCTATAGTTACTTTTCCTGTAAAATAGGCAGGAAAAGTAAAGTTAAATGCGGCCAGCACCGTTTCTTCTCGCACTGCCGGAAAATCTTCCACCGTCATCAGCGTTTCCCTGCCGTCACATACGGTCTGCGTAACATAGCGCGTTCCGTTATATCCCAATGGAGTTCTGCACTGCTGAGCAAATTCCATACACATGGTTCTGTCTTCTTCTTTGTCTGCCTTGACAGAAACACCGATACTGTGCACGATGTTCCGGAAGCCGGCGCAGGCCTGTAACTGCTCTGCCAGCGTTTTATCCAAATCCGGCAAAAGATTTGTAACCTTTGCCGCCACTCTTCCCTCTAAAAAATTAATATCAGAAAATCCACCCTGCGCATCCGGCTTTCCTTCTACAGCATCATCTAACATAATGTAAATGACCGAACGCTTTTTCGTCGGATCCTTTGGAGCCTTTGGTCCTCTTTTTGTACTTTCATTCATGTTGGTTGTCTCCTCTCCGCAAAGGGTTCTAGGTCTGCATTCTGCCCATCTGCGTACCGCTTTTTTTAATCAAAGCTTCTGTTTTACTATACCAACATCCCTTTTAAAGTACTACCTAACGGTTGCGTTTTTTTTGTGGTTTTTTGCTTTTCATACAGGCTGTTACACTCCTTAAAAATCTTCCAGCAGATATTTCACCGTCTCCGTTTCGCTTAAGACAATATCATCCGCTCCCTGCTGACGCACAACAATTTCGTACTCTCCATTCTCACTTTTTGGAAACTCCGTTGCTGCCAGCAACCGCTCATTTAAAAATATGGTTTCCACCTGTTTTCCATTAATCACAATTTTGCTCCATTCCGTAAAATTCTGTCCGGAAATATAAAGCAGGGGCTCTTTCTCCACAAGCATGGACTTTTTCAGATACACATCCTGAATACGAATCTGTTCAATACCCATAAGCAGTTCCGTTGGTTCATACGGATTTATACCGTTAAAAATTTCCTGCTCACCATACAGCATATCGTACATCAACAGTTGCTGGTTTTCCAGATAATCCTCCGCATCATAACGATATGCGTGATACTGCGGCATAATGCCCTCTTCAATGCCAAGCAACTGGAATACATGGGAAGAAAGCTGATACGCCTCTACATCTTTGTCTTCCGCTTCCAGAGCGAAATTGCTCCAGATAACATATTCCGTCTGAAACGCATTTTTATTCTTCAGCAGTTCATCCGAAAGCCCCAGACTCGGAAGATGGTCGCCATAAAGCACCAGCACAATCTCTTCCTGGCAGGCACTTAAATTGAGCACCAGTTCATTCAAAAAACTGTCCATTTCATTTAACTGGTGCACATAGTAAAGATACTGGTAATAATAGTCATCCAGTTCCTCCGGAAGGCGGATATCCAATTTGTTTTCCGCAAGCAGCGGTTCCTCCGGATAAGCTCCGTGTCCCTGAACAGAAATGGCATAAATAAAATCTCGTTCTTTTGTCCGAGACAGCACTTTCATAATCTGTCCAGTCAAAATCCGGTCTTTTGTCCAGCCAAGCTCGGTTTTCTCCACTCTTGTCATATATTCGAGAGAAACAAAGCGGTCAAAACCAAGATTGGAGAACACTTCATTCCTGCCGTAAAACGTGCCATCATTGTTATGGATGGCAGTTGCCGAAAGCCCGCACTTTTTCAACAGATATGCCACACTTTCACAGGTTGTGTTCTTCAGCACCGTTTTATAAGGATATTCGCCCGGTCCAAACAGGTCAAGGTTCATGCCGGTCAGACATTCAAATTCCGTATTGGCAGTCCCTGCTCCAATGGACGGCACGCTCAAAAAACCGCTCGGATAGTTTTCCCGTAAAGAAGTAAAAAATGGCACCGGATCCTCGGTACAGGAAAAATTTTCAATATATTTTACATCAAAGAACGACTCCAGCTGTAAAAAGATAATGTTTGGACGGTCGTCTTTGTTTTCCTTTGTTGTTCCTTCTATTTCTTCTGTTCCGGTATTTTCTTTTGTTTCATCCTCCAAAGCCGCAGATGGACTTGCTGTTTCGGAAAGCTTGTTTCCGGAAGGTGGCACCACTGCTTCTGTTTCAGAAACAGACGGTGTCGGAAACTCCTTAATCAGCTCCCTGCCTTCCTCTTTCTCAAATTTATCCAGAAAATCTGCCATGGCTTCCTCGGAATAGTCCTCCGGCTTTTCCACGCCGGTATTAAACACGCTGTTCATAAAGCAATAAGGCAGACCGTTATCGTGAAATGCCTGTGCCAGATTGCCAAAATTCCGGTCAAGCAGTCCGGTCATCCGTCCAAAATCGGCAAGAAGGAAACAAAGCATGATAAGAAAACCGCTGAATACGATTCCCGCCTTCCATCCGACCGGACGATTTACTTTAGGTGCCCTGCGAAACAGAACAACAACAAGCAGGACTGCCAGAAGAATTCCGACAAGTATCAGTGCCACACCACCCCAGGACAAATAGCGGTGCGCAATGGTAAATGCATCTTTGATAAGCACCAGATCCACCGCCGTAAACGGTGTCGTACGGAAAGATAACAAAACAGCATCCGTCACACCAACCGCCGTCCATAAAAGAAGAATAGCAGTCAAGACAAAAATCCGTCTTTGAACCAGCAGACAGACCGACGCCATTGCTGCGATAATTAAAATATTAAATAAAAACACCAACGGCTCTTTCAGGAAAAACATTCCTGTGTCCAGAAGCGATTTTCTGGAACAGACCTCTATCACAACATAGCAGACCGCCGACGGAAGATAACACCACAAAAAAAATGTTTTCCACAAAACACGCCAGTTCCTTAAGAATATATTCCAAAGTTCTTTCATATACTTTAAATCCTTTCTTGTAACAGACTGCCTAACGGAAGCATATCTGTTTTCTTATCCTTTCTGTCATTTAGCCAGTTTTCCCACGTTTTTCTAATTCTGCAAAAAAAATAGGAATGCCGGAGACTTTGGTAAGTATTTTAAACGTATTATTATCAAAAATCAATCAATGCGTCACATTTTTCAAAAAAAATATAAGCCATTCTGTTTTTTCAAAAAAAGCATTGACAGGAAAAAAATAATGTGTTAGACTCAGTTTAACAATTAAACAATGTTTTAATCGTTTAATTCAAAATTTTATCAGGAGCCCTGCTGCTCCAGAATGGAGAATCTCATGAAAAAAACATACCTTGTGGAAGACCTTTGCTGCGCTAACTGCGCCAATAAAATTGAAACCGAAATTAAAGCACTGCCGGGAGTTACTTCAGCCAGCTTAAATTTCATTGCACAGAAGCTGTTTGTTGAATTTGAAGAAAGCATTGCCAATACCATCACGGCATCCGTTGTTAAAATTGCGAAAAAAATCGAGCCGGATGTTTCCGTAGAAGAAGCATAACAAACCGCTCAGAAGTAAGACCTGCTGCGTCATCAGAAACTGACTGCGCAGATTTGATGTTATGTTTTTAAAGAAGAACGGGGAATGTGCCTTACGGTGCATTCCCTGCTCTCGGAATGGAGAATAATTATGACGAAAAAACAGAAAAAAATGCTCAAAAAAATTCTTATCGCCACTGCCGTGTTTGCCACAGCCTGCATTATCTCCTATCTGCTGCCGGACTTTCCGTTAAAGCAATGGATAGCTCTTACCGTGTTCCTTGCCGCCTATGTCATTGCCGGTGGGGATGTTGTCCGCAAGGCACTGCTCGGCATCAAAAACGGTCAGGTTTTTGATGAAAACTTTTTAATGTCTCTGGCAACCATCGGTGCCTTTTTTGTCGGGGAATATCCGGAAGGCGTGCTTGTCATGCTGCTGTATCAGATTGGCGAGCTGTTTCAGGCTTATGCCGTCGGAAAGTCCCGAAAGTCCATATCTTCCCTGATGCAGATTCGTCCGGATTCCGCTAATCTGCTAAAAGACGGAGAAATCAAGGAGGTTGCTCCGGAAACCGTTTTGGTTGGTGATTATATTTTAGTAAAGCCCGGAGAAAAAATTCCGTTAGACGGCGTCATCACCGAAGGAACTTCTTCTCTGGACACTGCCGCCCTTACCGGAGAAGCACTGCCAAGAGAGGTAACAGTAGGAGAACCTGCCATCAGCGGCTGCATCAATCTCCGTGGAACCCTTACCATTCAGGTTACAAAGGCATTTGGCGAATCTACTGTTTCCAAGATTTTGGACATGGTGGAAAATGCCTCTTCCAGAAAAGCAAAAGCCGAGAATTTCATTTCGCGGTTTGCCAAATATTACACCCCGGTTGTCGTAATTCTTGCCGTGCTGCTTGCCTTTGTTCCTCCCCTTATTTTGCGGGACGGATTTTCCGACTGGATTTACCGTGCCCTCAACTTTTTAGTTGTTTCCTGCCCATGTGCACTTGTCATTTCAATTCCGCTCGGTTTTTTTGGCGGTATCGGTGGTGCTGCAAAGCAGGGCATTCTGATGAAAGGAAGCAATTATCTGGAAACCCTTGCAGGTGCCGATACTTTTGTATTTGACAAAACCGGTACTCTGACCAAAGGCAATTTCAAAGTAACAAAGCTTGCTCCTGTCGGCATCTGCGAAGATGACCTGTTAGCCTTCACCGCTCTTGCAGAAAGCCATTCTTCCCATCCGATTGCCCTTTCCATTGTGGAAGAATATAAGAACCGCTGCCAGGAACAGTCTTCCTATTTAAAAACTACCGGAAATTCTGACGCAGCCGCCGAAGCCTTAACTTCATCTACGGCAGATTTTCTTTCCGCTGACGCTGCTTTAAACGTTGCCGAGGTGGAAGAACTCGCCGGGTTTGGGGTTCGTGCTCTAGTAAATGCAAAAGAAACCTTCGCAGGAAATCTACGTCTGATGAAAGAGAAGAATATTCTTCTGCCGGAAACTCTTGCGGATTTTACCTCCGGCACCGCTGTGTATGTTGCCATCGATAAAAAATTTGCCGGAATTATCTGTGTGGAAGATGAATTAAAGCCAGATTCCGCAACTGCTGTCCGACAATTAAAGCAGGCAGGCATCAAAAAGCTTGTCATGCTGACTGGCGATAAAAAAGCAACCGGAGAAGCCATAGCCGCCAGACTTGGTTTAAACGAGGTTCACACTGACCTGCTTCCGGCTGATAAAGTAACTCATCTGGAAGCACTGTTACAGCAACAGACCGACCGTCATTCCTTAGCTTACGTTGGTGATGGCATCAATGATGCTCCTGTGCTTGCTCGCGCCGACATCGGCATTGCCATGGGAGGTCTTGGCTCTGATGCCGCCATAGAAGCCGCCGACATTGTCATTATGACGGACGAACCAGGAAAACTGCCTGCTGCCATCCGCATCGCCCGGGGCACCATGCGTATTGTACACCAAAACATTGTATTTGCGCTTGGAGTAAAAATCGTGGTACTTCTTTTAAGTGCCCTTGGCTATTCCAATATGTGGTGGGCAATTTTTGCGGATGTCGGTGTCTGCGTCCTTGCCATTTTAAATTCCATGCGTGCCCTGCAGCTGAAATAAACGCCTAAAATAATCTGCGCTCGCGACTATTTTCTTTTCGTGCGAGTACGCATTTAAAGCGGAGCTTAAACTACGAATTATCTCATTTTTAAAGAAAGGAACCATCCCATGAAGCCTGAAACAATTACTCCATCCCCTCATTCGGAATTATGTATAGAAGAACCCCATACCCACAGTCACTCCGAAGCCTGTGAACACCTCCATAACCATAGTGGAAACCTCGCTGACCTGATGGCTGCAATCCCTACCGAACAGCAATTTTTCATGGCTGCGGATATATTCAGTATGCTCTGCGACAGCACAAGGCTGCGGATTTTATGGCTGCTCTGTCACGCCGAAGAATGCGTCAGCGACATTGCAGCCGCTGTCAACATGAGCTCACCTGCTGTTTCTCACCACTTAAAAACACTAAAACAGTCCGGTTTGATTACCAGCCGCCGGGAGGGCAAAGAAGTCTTATACACCCTTGCAAAAACAAAAGAAGCCACTCTGGTTCACAATACCGTGGATGATATCTTTGAAATTAACTGTCCAAGATAAGCGTGTAATAGAAAACCGCAATTTCTTATTACACAAAAAAACAGGCACGCATTTGTGCCTGTTTTTTTATGCGCCTTACAACGCCTGTTCGCATAGATTGATTAGTTAGTTGGCATCACCCGTTGTGGATTCTGCGTTTTCGGCAGACTTACCAGCGGCGTTCAATTTCTTGATGAATGTATCAAAATCCATTTCCTTACCTAAATCCGGTTTTAAAAATGGGTCTGTAATATTCTCTGCTTCTGCTTCCAGGCGTTCTTCCAGGGAAAGCTCCTGCAGCTCATTTTCTTCGGAAGCTGCTTCTTCTGTTTCCAGAACCGTACCTTCAGGGAAAACATACACCTTGCAGACTGCAAAACGACCATTGTCAAGCTGAGCGAATATGTAAGTTGCGCCTTCGGTTTTTGCTGTTACGCGGCCACCGGCACTGACAGTAGCAATTGCTCTGTCGTAGGAAGAAAACTTGGCTGTTTCTACTGTGTTAAGAGGCAGGACAATACGCTCGAGCGTCGATTTTTGGCCAACCACCATGGAAAGTTCCAACCTGGAGAACTGTACACTGATGGCAGGCGGACCCACCTTAATATCACAGGAAAGAATATCAACCGTATTTTCACCTTCTGTTACCGTAACAAGAATGGTTGCCGTACCAACCAGATTGCCGGTAACAACACCACGCTCATTTACCGAAGCAATGGCAGGGTCAGAAGAAACAAAAGAAACCGTCTGACCTTCGTTCAGATTGTAAACAGAAAGGGAAAGTTTTTTTCCTTTTACAATAGTCTGAGAGTTTACATTTAATTTGATATCTTGAGTTCCTTCTGCGTAGGCAGTAAGCACACTGTTGTTTGGCAGACAAACTCCAAGGAAAAGAACTAAGCCGAAGATAAATAAACCTTTTAAATAATTTTTCAGCCTCATGGCTTTTCCTCCTAACTTGAAAATCCTTGCGTCACATCCTGCTGAAAGTATATTCCTTGTTTTTGTCAGAACCATGGCAAAACCATGACATTCCTGTGAGAATTTAAAATTTTATGATTTTTCAAACGCTTCGCAGACTTGTTCCGGTAACAAATATCTTATTTTTGACACAATTACCAAATATAATAACCTTGTATTATTCTGATAAATTCACTATAATACAGGTAAGAGAAAACTTTTTGATGGGAGGATTGACTTATGTCCTACATATTGATTGCGGATGACAATCCGGACATTACCAGCATTTTATCGCTGTATGCAGAAAAAGAAGGCTTCCAGCCTGTGGTTGCAGCGGATGGAGAAGAAGCTGTTCGTTTGTTTAACCAGTATAACCCAGTGGTCGTTTTGCTGGATGTCATGATGCCAAAGGAGGATGGCTATGAAGTCTGCCGCAAAATCCGTGCAAAATCAGACGTTCCTGTTATTCTCGTCACTGCCCGTGGTGAAGATTTTGAAAAAATCATGGGACTTGATATTGGTGCAGACGACTACATTGTAAAACCGTTCAGTCCGAGCGAGGTTATGGCAAGAGTCCGTGCCGTGCTCCGCCGTATGACAAAAAACGAAAAAGAATCCAACGCCAACCTCCTGCGAGTCGGCAATCTGGAAATCAATTTAGAGGAATATACCTTATCTATTGGCGAAACCCGAATGTCCTTAACCAAAAAAGAAATTGAAACGATGTGGACTCTCGCCAGTAACCCAAACAAGGTCTTCACAAGGGATAACCTTTTAGACAGTCTCTGGGGCTATGACTATTACGGAGATCCGCGTACCGTAGACTCCCACATCAAACGCCTCCGTGCCAAGCTGGATGCTGCCGAACACCCACAATGGAGCATTAAAACCATCTGGGGTGTCGGATACAAGTTTGAAATTGAGGGGCAATAATGAGTGAGCAAACCTTAAAGCCAAAATATAATCGGCTGTTTATTAAAACCTATACCAGCTTTGCGGCTGTCATTACCGTCTTTGCTCTCATTCTTGGTATGCTTTATATGCGGATGTACGAAAACGCCACTGTAGCAAATTATGAGCAGAGCCTTACCAAAAAGGCACAGGCAATTTCCGGCCGCTGCACCACCTATTTTCTGGATAACCAGTATTATGAATGGTGGAATTACCTGATTATGCTTTCCGAGCTGGAAGGCACGGAAATCTGGTCCATTTCTAATCCGGGTGCAACAACACCGTTGCCCGGCAGCATGGCTACCAATCTGGATGCCGACACGCTGACATCCGAATATGTCGAAATTGCACAGTCGGCATTCCAAAACAAAGCAGAAATCCGCACACAGTTCAGTTCCTACCACGAGTGCGACATCATCACAGTCGGGGTTCCGGTACAGGGCAGAAATGGTGAGGTTGCCGGTGCCATACTTTTAATATCTCCGGTGGAAACCCAGAAAGAAGTTGTCAACAGCAGCTGGTATATGATACTTATGAGCGGTATGGTAGCCCTGGTCATTTCCTTTATTATTGCCATTCCGTTTGCACGAAGTCTTACCCAGCCTGTAACCAGTATGCGTTCCACAGCACTGGAGCTTGCCTCCGGCAATTACAAGGCAAAAACCGGAATCGTCCGATATGATGAAATCGGCGAACTGGCAACTACCATGGACTTTCTTGCCGAAAAGCTTGCCGAAAACGAAATTGAACGCCGGAATATGGAACAAATGCGTTTGGACTTTTTTGCCAACGTTTCCCATGAGCTGCGCACTCCAATCACGGTAGTCCGTGGCTACACGGAATCTTTAGTAGACGGTGTGGTATCTGACGAAGAACGCCGTCAGCAATACTACGCAAGAATGCTTTCCGAATGTCAGAGCATGGAACGGCTGGTAGGAGACCTTCTGCTGCTTTCCAAAATGCAGAATCCTGATTTTCTGGTGGAAAAAGAGCCGGTCACCCTGCAACAGGTATTCAACGATTTGAAACGTTCTGCCGGAGCCATTGCCGCCGAAAAAAACATAAATATTATTGTCAGCCAGCCGAATACCCCTTGTCTTATGATGGCAGACTACGTCCGTCTTCGTCAGATGTTCGTTGTTATTGTAGATAATGCCATTAAATTTTCCCATGAAAATTCCAGCATTTACATCACTTTGGAAACCGACGAAAACATCCGTGTTTCCATCCGGGATGAAGGCGTCGGCATTTCCAACGAGGAACTTCCAAATATTTTTGAAAAGTTTTATAAATCCAAGCTCCGCCAGAATGCAAAGGGTTCCGGGCTTGGTCTTGCCATAGCAAAACAAATCTGTTTAAAGCATAACGGCACCATCCAGGTAGAAAGTTCCGTTGGTGAAGGCACCACATTCACCTTTTCTTTTCCTAAAATGGAAGAATTAGATACTTGATAAATATTACGAAATATACTATAATAAACCTATCAAGGTTCTTATCCTAGAGTGTGCGATACTCCCTGTTATTTTGAACCTACATTACATTAAAAGGGATTCCAATATCTTTAAGCGGATGTCAGGCCTCCAATATGCAGTGGAAGGCAGAAGCTTATTTGAGGTTACCCACCTAGCTTTAGCTAGGAGTCAAAATACGGGAACCGGCATTCCGGGATAAGAACAAAAGAAAATCAGACTACATAAGAAGCCTCTGTAAAAACAGACTGTGCTGAATTACTCAAGAAGGAACAGTCAATTGTTCTTCTAATTTACCAAAAGAAAATCATACGAAAACACATAGGAAAAGATACACAGGAAAAGGGGCTGCTTTACAGCCCCTTTATTTCTGTTCTGATAGGTTCGCTTTTAAATTTCGAAACCACCTTTTCTTTTTTCAACTTCATTCTCCCTGTAATAAAGCAGCAAAAATAAAAGTGACATGCAAATCCAGTAAATCCTTCTGACTGCAATTTTCATTACTGAATCCTTACATGATGCTTTAACTGGAAGTTTTCATCGTTAGAGCAAAGATACATGATACCGCTTCCGATTTTTCCTAAGGTATAGAAAGAAACCAGGGTTATCAAATAGACTCCCCTGGTTTTTAACACAATATGCAATTTGCTCTCCTGTATAAAATTTATAAATTGATAACATCCTTCATGCTGTACATTCCGGCAGGCTTTCCCGCCAGAAACTTTGCAGCCGACACCGCACCCTTACCAAAGATTGCCTTGGAATATGCTGTGTGCTTTAATTCGATGACCTCGTCGGTTCCGGCAAAGATTACCTCATGCTCGCCGACAATGCTGCCACCGCGTACCGCACTGATGCCAATTTCCTTTTTGTTGCGTTTTACACGCTCTGCGGAGCGGTCATACTTGTAAGTATATTCGTTGTTCAATGCTTCGTTGATAGCATCTGCCAGAGCAAGTGCCGTGCCGGACGGTGCATCCACCTTCTGGTTATGATGCTTTTCTACCAATTCCACATCAAAGTCTGCCGCTGAAAGCACCTTTGCCGCAGCCTGCACCAGATTGAGCAGAAGGTTAATTCCAAGTGACATATTGGCAGAGCGCAGAATTGCAACCTTTTCTGATGCCTCTTTGATTTTTGCCACCTGTTCGTCTGTGTAACCGGTAGTGCAGAGTACCAATGGAAGCTGCTTTGCAATTCCGACGGATAAAATATCGTCCAGTGCAACCGGGGAAGAAAAGTCTATCACAACATCTGCTTCCACATTACACTCTGTAATTTTTTTAAATACCGGATACGCATCCTGTATTTCTCCTGAAATATCCACACCGGCTACAATTTCTGCATTTGCATCTTCTTTTACCAACTGGCTGATTACACGACCCATTTTACCGTTGCAGCCACACATAATGATTTTTTTCATATTCTGCATTTCCTCCTTGCTGAAAAAGAACATGGAATGTGCCGAAACACATTCCATTTTCCGGCATATTGCCGGATAGATTCTATTTACTTTACAATACCAACTTTCTTAAGTTCTTCGAAAAGAACCTTTGCATGCTCTTCTTCCATTTCACTGAGCGGCATACGCATTGGACCAACTTCCATGCCCATCAGATTTAATGCTTTCTTTACCGGAATTGGATTTACCTCGCTAAACAGTGCACGAACCAGCGGAAGATACTTCATCTGCAGTTCCAGGCTACCCTTAACATCACCAGCCAGATACTTTGCGCAAATATCGTGGGTATCACGAGGTGCCACGTTGGAGAGCACGGAAATAACGCCCTTACCGCCAATGGACATCATTGGTGTAATCAGTCCGTCCTCGCCGGAATAAATGTCAATGTCGCCCTGACAAGCTTCCAGGGTTTCCATGGTCTGCGGAAGATTTCCTGTAGCATCCTTCATGGCAACAATGTTGTCATATTCCCTAATCATTGCTGCTGCTGTTGCCGGGAGAATGTTGCAGCCGGTTCTTCCCGGAATGTTATATAAAATAAGAGGAATATCTACAGCTTTTGCGATGGCACCGAAGTGGTTAATCAGCCCCTTCTGGGTTGCCTTATTGTAATATGGAGTTACTACCAAAGCAGCGTCTGCACCTGCTTTTTCTGCCTCCTTTGTCAGGAAAATGGCTGTTTCTGTACAGTTGGAACCGGTGCCTGCCACCACAGGGATTCTCTTTGCCGTTTTCTGTACTGCATAACGGATGCATTCCAAATGCTCCTCATGGGTTAATGTGGATGCCTCGCCTGTGGTACCGACAATAACGATACTGTCTGTTCCGTTTTCCACCTGAAAATCAATCAGCTCTCCAAGCTTATCAAAATTAATGTCTCCGTTTTCTTTAAATGGTGTAACAATGGCTACACCTGCGCCTGTAAAAATTGCCATATGGATATCCTCCTCCTTCTTTCCAGTCGTCCGTATTGTAACACTCCTGCTTGGGCTTTGTCAACTGCTTCGTACACATCTATTAATAACTATTCTGCTTTTCCGGTTTTATGAATTTGCACCCGCCAGCTGAAGCTCATACAATTTTTTATAAATTCCGTCCTGCAAAAGCAGTTCCTGATGCGTTCCCGTTTCACGGATGCGCCCCTTGTGCATTACCATGATTTTATCTGCATGCTGAATGGTAGACAGTCGATGTGCTACCATAATCGTTGTGCGGTTTAGCATCAGTTTTTCCAGAGCCTCCTGAATGAGCTGCTCCGTTTCGGTATCAATGTTTGCGGTAGCCTCGTCCATCACAAGGATTGCCGGGTCATAGGCAAGGGTTCTTGCAAAGGAAATCAGCTGACGCTGACCTGCGGAAAGGGTAGCTCCCCGCTCAGTTACAGGCTCGTCATAGCCATGCTCCAGCTGCCGGATAAAACCGTCCGCATTGACATAGCAGGCTGCCTCCCTGATATCCTCTTCGGAAATGCCCTCATTTTTTAAGCGGATATTGCTCTTGATGTCACCGGTAAACATAAACACATCCTGCTGCACCTGCCCAATGGCACTGCGCAGCTCATCTGTGCTCATATCCCTGATATTCACGCCGTCAATGGTGATGGTACCCTTCTGAATGTCATAATATCTGCCAATGAGGTTCAGAATCGAAGACTTTCCGGCACCGGTCGCACCAACAAAGGCAACCCTCTGTCCTGGCTCAATCGTAAAGCTGACATCCTTTAAAATCCAATCCTCCCCCTGATAGGCAAACCAGACGTGGTCAAACACAATACGTCCTTTTACTTTTCCAAGTTCTACCGGATGCTCCGGATTTTTCACCATCGGCTCTTCGTCTAAAATCGTGAAGATTTTTTCTGCCGAAGCCATTGCCGACTGAAGCGTACCAAACTGTTCTGCCAGTTCCTGAATCGGGTCAAAGATGGAGCGGATGTAGTCAGAGAAAATATAAAGTGTACCTGCCGTAATTGCTCCATCCAGTACAATCGTGCTTCCGGCACCGAGAATAATACAGAGTGCCACAATCGATAAAATGTACATCAGCGGACGGAAAATGGCAAAAACCATCATTTCGCGGTAGCTTGCGTGGAATAAATCCTTTGCCCGGTACTGGAACTCTTTGTTTTTTTCATATTCCTTGGCAAAAATCTGAATGACCTTCATGCCGGAGAGGTGCTCGGAAAGATAGGTATTCAGAGCGGTTAATTTGGTTCTTACAATACGATAGGTCGTTTTGGAAATCGATTTGAACACAACGGTCAGCACCACAATCAGCGGCATCAGGCACAGAGCCAAAAGTGCAAGTTTGGCGTTTAGAATAAACATTACTGCCATCAAACCGATGATTTTTGCAATGTTTTTGATAAGACGCACTAAAATCTGTGTGTACATCTCATTTAATGCTTCCACGTCATTTGTCACACGAGTAACGATTTTACCAACCGGAGTAATGTCAAAAAAGCGCATGGACAGCTTATGAATGTGTTCAAAAACTTCCTGACGGATGTTATAGATAATCGTCTGTCCCGTCAGCTGCAAAATCCAGGTATTCAAAAAGTTGAACACAAAGCTTAATACCAGAAGAATAATATACTGGACACCTAAGCCTGCAATCTGACCAAAATCTGCCGATTTTGAAAATAAATCAATGGCTTCGCCGGTTAAAATTGGACGGTAAATTTCAATTAAAGTAATGCCTAGCACGAGCAGCAGGCAGATGAGAAACTGCCACCAGTACGGTGCTGCATAGCGCAGCAAACGACCCAAAACGTGTCCGTGCACGGATTCTTCCATAGAGGAAAGCTTCTTATCACTCATTTTGTTTTCCTCCCTTCTAAACTGCTTCCAGCTGTTTTTCCAGCTGCTGCTTTTCGTATAATTTTGCATAAATTCCGTTCTGTGCAAGCAGTTCCTCATGGGTGCCGTATTCTGCCATTGCACCTTCGTCAAGCACAAGAATACGGTCCGCATTCTGAATGGTGGAAATGCGGTGGGCAATGATAATGGTTGTCTTGCCCTGACGGTTTTCCTTTAAATTTTTCAAAATCTGCTCTTCGGTATCGGTATCTACCGCCGACAGTGAATCATCCAGAATCAGCACCGGAGCATTCTTCATCAGTGCTCGTGCAATGGAACTACGCTGCTTCTGTCCACCGGAAACCGTCACACCGCGTTCTCCGACCATGGTGGAGTACTGGTGCGGAAATTCCATGATGTTTTCGTGGATGCAGGCAAGCTTTGCAGCTTTCTGGACTTCGTCCAAATCGTTGTATTCCTTGTCTGCCTGATTTTCCCGGTTGTAAAGCTCCTGCTCCAAATAAGCCTCTTCGCTTTCCCTGCGGTTTAAAAACAGCTTGTGCTTTAGCTTTTTCTGTGTTCCTTCTTTAAAATTACGCACGCCAAAGGCAATATTGGTCTGCAGTGTATCGGAAAACAGGAAATTATCCTGCGGTACATAGGCAATCTGTTCGCGGAGTGTCTTTAACGGAATTTCGTTAATGTCGTGTCCGTCAAAGAAAATCATGCCATCCTCCACGTTGTATAAATGCAGCAACAAGTTGGCAATCGTCGTTTTTCCGCTGCCGGTACGTCCTATAATTGCAAGCATACTGCCCTTTGGCACGGTAACATCGATATTCTTTAACGCTTCCGGAAGTGCCTGTTTATAGCGGAAGCTTAGGCGGTTCAGACGAATGTCTCCGTTTAAGCCGGTAATCCGGCGGTTCGTTTTTTCTGTGTCCCTGATTTCCGACTGTTCGTCAAAAATGCTCTGGATACGGCTCATGGATGCAAGTCCCTGAGAAAACGTGTTAATGCTGTCACCAACAGCAATCATCGGCCAGACGAGCGTACCAATGTACTGGTTAAACTCGACAAACTGTCCCGGAGTCATCATGCCCTGGGAAACCAGATAACCGCCATATAACAGGGTGATGACGCTGGAAAAACCAATCAGCACTTCTAACAGCGGCCAGACAATGGCATTCAGCTTAACAACCCGCATATTTTTGTCTTTGTTGTTCCGGTTTGCCTTGGCAAACGATTTTAATTCTGCCTGCTCCTGCACAAATGCTTTGATGACACGGATACCGGAAATACTCTCCTGTACCTCATCTGTCAGGTCGGAAAATGCCTGCTGCTTTTCGTCAAAGCGTTTTTCCATGACCTTTCCGTAATAAATGCCGCCAAATAAAATAAACAGCATTGGTAAAACAGCAATCAGTGTAAGCTGCAGATTGATGTTCAAAATCATTTTGGCAAGTACCATAATGGTCATGATTACGGCATCAAACGTGGAAATAACCGCAGGACCTACTGCCATACGCACCGAGTTTAAATCATTCGTAAAATGTGCCATCAGATCACCGGTTTTGTTCTGGTTATAATAATTCATGGAAAGCCCGGTTAAATGGGAAAACATATCTTCCCGGATTTCCAGTTCAATTTTCCGGCAGCTTCCAAAAATAAAATATCTCCAGAAGAAACGACCGAGCATCAGAACCAGACCGACCAGAAGAATTAAGAACACATAATACAATGCACCCTTGAAATCCATGTCTCCAATCGTCAGGCCGTCGATAATTTTTCCTGTGTACTCCGGAATATAAAGGTTGACAAAATCCACCACAAACAGGGTGATAATTCCGCCCAGATACGCCAATTTATGCCTGTTGATGTATCTTAGAATCATCTTTGGAAAAGGCTTTTTTTCCTTTCTTTTGTTCTGCATGAGTTTCTCCATTTCTAAGAACGTATTTTACATTCCTCTCTCTTTCTTTACTAATTCTTTGGTATATGCATGCTGCGGATGCTCAAACACCTCTGCGGTGCATCCCACTTCCACAATTTCGCCACGATACAGCACAATTACACGGTCGCAGATGCGCCGGATAACGTTCATATCATGGGAAACAAACAGGTAGGACATCCCATGCTCCTGCTTCAAACGGTATAAAAGCTCCAGAATCTGCTCCTGCACCGTAACGTCCAGAGCTGACACCGGTTCATCCAGAACTACAATATCCGGTTTCTGAATCAGGGCTGCCGCAATCGCAATGCGCTGACGCTGTCCGCCGGAAAGTTCCCTGACATACCGTCCTGCATGCATTTCTTCTAATTCTACCTCTTTTAGTGCCTCTATGACAAGCCTTTTTCTTTCTTTTTTTGAAAAACTCCCTTGAATTTTTAACGGCTCTTCCAAAATCCATCCAATTTTTCTTGCCGGATTTAAACTGCCGTAAGGATCCTGAAATACCATCTGCGGACGACGAAGCCCCTCTGCAAAGGTAAGCGTTCCTTCTGTCAGGGGAAGCAGTCCGGTCACAGACTTTGAAATGGTGGATTTTCCGGAACCGGATTCTCCAATCAGGCCGAGAATTTCTCCCTGGTATAATTCAAAGGAAACCTGATTTACCGCCCGCGTAACCTTTTCTTTTCCAAAAAAGTTTTTTTCTTTATATTCTATCACAGCATTTTGAAGCATAAACGCCGGAAGCTTTTCCGCTGTTTTCTCGTTTTCCTGTGTTTTCTCCGAAGTCAGCTGAGTATTTGTCAATGTAACATTTTTATCCTTGGCTGCCTCAAGAAGCTTTTTCGTGTAGTCTTCCTTTGGACTGGTGAAAATTTCTTCTGCCGTCCCGCGTTCCACCACACGACCATCCTTTAAGACAAGCACACGGTCGCACAGACGTGCCACAAGAGCAAGGTCATGGGAAATAAACAGAATCGATGTCTGATAGGCGTTCCGGTAATAATTTAAACGCTCCAGAATGACTTCCTGCGTAGCCGCATCCAGTGCCGTAGTCGGTTCATCTGCAATCAGAAGCTGCGGATGATGAAGCATGGCAATCGCAATCATGACACGCTGCCGCTGCCCGCCGGAAAGCTGATGCGGATATTTTTTCAGAAGTTCTTCGGCAGGTTCCAGCCCTGCTTCCTCCAATGCCGCAATCACCCGCTCCCTGCGAAGCTTTTTATTTTTTTTATAGACTGCTGCCTCATGAAGCAGCAGACCCTCTTCCACCTGCTTTTCAATGGTTAATACCGGATTTAATGAGGTCATCGGCTCCTGATACACCATGGCAATCCGATTTCCGCGAAGCTTCTGCCATTCCTCTTCTTTTTTTGACAGAAGGCTGCTTCCATCAAAGGTCATTTCCTCTGCCGTAATGTCCGTTCCTTCCGGCAGAAGATGCAGGATGGAAAGTGAGGATACGCTTTTTCCGGAACCGGATTCTCCCACCAGACCTACAATCTGCCCGGCTGCCACGGATAAATCAATCCCATGTACCACTTCCTGCCTTTCTGCTACAGAAAAAATTCCGTTGAGATTCTTCTTTGCCGGAAATGAAATTTTTAAGTTTTTTATGGTAAGCAACGACACAGGATTCCTCCTTTCTTGATGTACTCTCCGTATTTTCTGAAAAAAACCAAGGGCACATTCTTTACGTCCGATCTGCTGTTACAAAGCCAAGTCCCAAGGTCAGGGCAAGAATCGTAAGCCCCGGTGCCATGGCATACCACGGAGCAGACCACAAAAAGCTCTGTGCCTCCGACAGCATTCTGCCAAGGCTTGGATCCGGCTGGGTAACACCAAGACCTAAATAACTCATGCCTGCCTCCGACAATACAGCATTCTGAAAACCGACCAGCAGAGAGGTTTTTAAAACAGGCATACAATTTGGTAATATATGAAAAACAAGAATGCGAAAATTTCCGGCTCCCATGAGCTTTGCATTCCTGACATAGTCAAGTTCTTTCTGTACCAGTACTTCACTGCGCACCACGCGGGCAAAGCTCGGAATAAAAACAATTCCAAGCGCTGCAATCAGGTTATAGGTGCCCGGACCAATGACTGCCACAAAGCAGATAGCCAGCAGGACACTTGGAAACGCCGCCAGCACATCATTCACCCGCATCAGCACGACATCCAGCCAGCCACCAAAATAAGCCGTAACAGAGCCAAGAAATACTCCTGCTCCGGCTCCGACAACAACCACACAGAATGCAATAAAAAAGCTGGTGGATGCGCCTTCCATAACACGGCTGAAAATATCACGGCCGAACTGGTCTGTTCCAAACAGGTATGCAAAGGACGGTGGCTGGTTTTTTTGAAGCACATTCATTTCATTCACCGGATATGGTGTGTAAAACATACCCACAACTGCCAAAAGCAGCACCAGTCCAATGAGAAGATATCCAATGATTAAATGATAGTTTAACTTTTTTTTCATGTCACACTAATCCTCATTTCTGAGCGACTTTGTCGCAAACAAGGCGACAGGAAATTCGCACAGGCGATTTCTTGTCTGCCATCAAGGGCTATTTGCTTTCCGTTCTAGCGTAATCTCGGATCAAGCTTCTGATAAGCAATATCTGCCAGAGTATTCAAAATAACCACAAGACAGGCTATATAAAGAACAATTGCCTGCACTACCGGATAATCCCGGTTGGAAATGGAAGTAATGAGCAGTCTGCCAAGTCCCGGAATATTAAACACCTGCTCTACCACAATGCTTCCTGCCAGTACATCGGCTGCCATCATGGCAAGCATCGTCACCACCGGCAAAAGTGAATTGATTAGCACATGATGCAGCAGTATTCTTCCCTCGGAATTTCCCTTTCCTCTGGCCGTTCGCACATAATCAAGTTTTTTCTGCGCCACCACGGAATTGCGGATGTAGCGAGTCATGGTAGCACACTTTGGCACCGCCACGGCAACTGCCGGAAGAAACAAAAAGCTTAAAAATTCCGCCAGATTTTCCTGCGGACTCACATACCCTCCTACTGTAAACAGATGAAGCACAATACCAAAGAAAAAGGTAAGCATAATTCCCAGAAAAAACTGCGGCACCGCCATGCCAAGCTGTGACAAAAACGTTATTACGGTATCAATGACTCCATTCGGCTTTCTGGTGCCAAGCAGACCGAGCGGAAAAGAAAACAGAAGAATCAACAGCATCGCATAAACTGCCAAAGTAATTGTTGCCGGAAGCCTGTCTGCCACCAGCTCACGAACCGGAAGATGGTACTGGGTTGACTCTCCGAAGTCTCCACGGACAGCAGAAGTAAGCCAGTTGAAATACTGTACGTGCACCGGACGGTTTAATCCAAGATCCTCCCTGAGTGCTTCAATGGCAGCCTCGTCCGCATCCATTCCAAGGTTGGAAACAGCAGCATCCCCGGGAATCAGTGAAAACGCAAGGAAGCTTAAAAATGAAATCATGACAAGTGTAATAATGAGAGTTCCTGTTTTTTTCAGTAGAAATTTCATATTCCAAGCCTCCTTTCCGTTTTCTTTGTTACAACCTTCTTCAAATTATTTTCCAATTTTGCGGTTTTCGTGATTCAAAAAAATCCATGATGCCAAACTTACTTAAAATATACCAGCGACATATCCTGCACATAAACCGGATAAAAGGTATAACCGCCAAGCTCCTTGCTGACTGCGGTAAGCAGAGCCGGATCCTGAATATAAGCCGACGCAGCATCTGCATACAGCAGTCTTTGCAGCTCTTTATATCCCTTTATTTTTTCCTGCTCCTCCACTGCCGAAAGCGCATTTTCAAAAATACGGTCATATTCCGCATTGTTATAATTCATAAAATTATTGTTTGCAGCGGAATGATAGCGTTTTAACACATCACTTGGTGCCAGATTAAAATCAAGACCGACTACGGTTGCCTGATAATTTCTTCCTTTATAAACCTCCGTCAGCCAGGCTGCCCATTCCACCGGAACGATTTTTGCAGTAATGCCTGCCTTTTTTAACTGTTCCACCACGATTTGTGCCGTGTCCATGTGATACTGGTAGTTGGATGGCACAGTAATTGTAATTTCCAGACCGTCCGCATAACCTGCCTCTTTCAGCAGCTGCTTTGCCTGCTCCACATCATAGGTATAGCCCGCAAGAGTATCATTGTAATAGCTTGCAAGTCCCGGAGTCATGCCACTGTTTAAAATGGTGCCGCGACCGGCAGACAGCATATCTAAAATTTCCTGACGATTAATGGCATGACAGACTGCCTGACGCACACGCACATCATCAAACGGTGCCGCCGCATTATTTAAAAACACTGCCTGCACCAGATTTGTGCTGCCCACTTCAATGGAATACTTCTCAGAAAGCTGCGCCGCCTGTTCCTCGGTCAGATATGGAAAAATGTTGATTTTTCCGGCCATAAGCTCCAAAAACGCTGCATCGGAGCTGGCATAAATCTTAAACGTTACTTTGTCCAGATATGCCGGTGTACCGTAATACTCCGGATTTTTTTCCATCACAAAGCTCTCCAACGGAGAATAGGACACAAATTGAAACGGGCCTGTTCCTACCGGGCTGGTACCCTGGGCATCATAATCACACGGAATAATGGCACAAGTCAGATACGGCAGAAGCTCCGTATTCGCAGAATACAGGCTTACCACCACCGTGCGCTCATCCGTTGCCGTAATATCTTTGACAGCAGAAGAAAGCGCCGATTTAACCAAGACATTCGGATCTTGAACGTCTAAGAGACCGGCGCAACGTTTTAACGAATATACGACATCATCCACTGTAACAACGTCCCCATTGTGAAACTTTACATTTTCACGAAGGGTAAACGTGTAGGTCAGCGCATCCTCTGCGATGACATAGCTTTCTGCTACAGCTTCTACAAAATTTCCATTTTTGTCAGGTTTTATAAGACCTTCAAAAACATTAAACAGAACTTCGTCAGTTCCTGCCGCAACTGCAACGTGTGGGTCAAGACTATCCAGATCCTGTGTGATTCCTACGACGATTTCTCCACCGACCGCAGGAGTTCCAGAAGAAATATCACCCGGAGTGTTTCCCTTGTCTGTACCGCCATTACAACCGCAAAGTGCAGTCAGCACGGAAATCATCAGTAATGTAAGAAATACGTTTCTTTTCATAACAAATCTCCTCGTTTTTTTATTTCCTCTCACTATTTAATTTGTCAAACACATGATACTGCAAAGTTCAAAAAAACGCAAGGGGTGAAATGCTGAGCTTTTCCTGACTTCTGCAAACCAAACAGACCTGTTTTTTTCATGATACGTTTCCTCTTCACTCACCCTATCGATTCCATATGAAAATCCAGTGCTTCCCACACTTCTTCATTTACCTCAATATGAGTCTTACCGCGCCACTCCTGATAACGTGTCTGAAATTCCTGTTCCTGACGCACGGCAATAATTTCTTCCTTTTTTTCGTGGGTGACATCCTCATCAAACCCTGTTACACAATAATAAAGATAGAAGTAATCTTCCGTTTCTATCAGCTCGGACAGTTCGGCACTGTCAAGGCTCAAAACCGTCTTTTCGTAGCTTTCCGGGAAATCCCCTGCACCTGCCGTAAACTCTAATAAGTCCGATTCTTCCGTGTTGGCTGCTGCCAGCTTATAAACCTCTTCTGTCGTTTCCATTGCTGCCGCCTGTTCACGCAAAGACGCCACCCTTGTTTTCAGTTCCTCAAGTTCCTCTGCCTGATACGCTGTCCGGTTGCCGGAAGCATCAATTTTAAATTTTCGGATAGCTATTGTGTAAAACCGCCGCTGCGCCGCTTCCGTATCCGGAATATCGGTATCCACGTTCAAGGTTGTCACCTCATACGTTTTTCGCGCAAGCAGATTATCTGAATAAATCCGGCGTACAATATCCGCATTCACCCCACGCAGCAGAAGTTCCGAGCCCTGAATTTTTTCCATGTAAGCTTCCGTCTGGCTGTCCACCTTAAGCAGTTCTTCCTCCGAAAGTACAATGCCAAGCTCATCTGCCTTTTTGCAGACAACCTTAATATAAATCATCTGTTCCAGTGTCTGTGCCTTAATCACTTCTCCCATCGTATTTCCGTTGGAATCTATCTCATAGTCCCAGATATCACTGCCATAATACTGCTCATACTCTTCGCGGACGGCGTCCAGATAGACCATGCCTTCACGGTAATCTACCTGAGTTTCCCCAATCCGGAGCATGCTGCCCTCCTGCCACACCGTTTCTTTTTCTTTGTCCTTTTCTTTCCGGCCAAAAAATATTGCCACCAGCACCAGACAAACCACCAGAAGCATCAGCTTCGGCAGCACGGACTTTTTCTTATTTCTTCTGCGACTCATGTTCTGCCTCCTTACGTTTTATTTCCGGTGTAACTATTTCGTTTTTACCACGCTTGTGCTTTCTGTACCAAATTTTGGTAGCTTTTTGTCCGTCAAGCTTTATCCACCAGCTTTGAAAGTTCTATTAAAAATTCCTGCAACAATCCAAATATCCAGTCTGCTTCTGCCTTTTTGGACATTGGTTTTGTCTTTCGCGGAAGCTTGTAAACAAAATAAGGACTTGCTTCCAGCACAAATTTTAGATATGCGTTCCGTTCTTCCAGAAATTCCTGCAACAACTCCGTTTTTAAGTGCGCCTTCGGATACAGCGTCAGTCGGACTTCCTCCGGCATCTGCTTTAATTCACTGATATACACGTCATGGCACATTGCTTTTAAAAGTGCAATGTTCAGCAAAGTATCAAATGTCGGTGGAATGTCACCATAACGATCCACCAGTTCATCGGCAAGGTCGTTTCTGTCCTCTTTGGACGAAATACAGGCAACACGTTTGTACATATCCAGCTTTTGCACTTCATTGCGGATATAGGTAGACGGAATATAGGCATCCGCTTCCAGTTCAATTGTCGTTTCAAAGGTATCCTCGTCGCTTCTTTCGCCTTTTAGCTTAAGTACGGCTTCATTTAACATTTTACAATATAAATCATAGCCGACCGCTTCCATGTGACCACTTTGTTCTGCACCCAGAAGATTTCCTGCGCCGCGGATTTCAAGGTCACGCATGGCAATTTTAAAACCGGAACCAAGCTCCGTAAACTGGCGGATTGCCTGCAACCGCTTTTCCGCAACCTCTTTGAGCATTTTATCACGTTTGTACATCACAAAGGCGTATGCCGTCCGGTTGGAACGTCCTACCCGCCCGCGCAGCTGGTACAGCTGGGAAAGTCCCATGCGGTCGGCATCATCAATAATCATGGTATTTGCGTTGGAAATGTCCAGACCAGTTTCAATAATCGTGGTAGAAATCAGGACATCAATTTCTCCATTGATAAATTCATACATGATTTTTTCCAGCTGGCGTTCACTCATCTGACCATGGGCATAAGCTACCTCTGCCTCCGGCACAAGTCCTGCCACCTTTGCTGCCACTTCTTCAATACCTTTCACACGGTTGTAGACATAGTACACCTGTCCGTCGCGTGCCAGTTCCCTATGGATGGCTTCTTTAATGATTTCGTCATTGTGTTCCATCACAAAGGTCTGAATCGGCATACGGTCTACCGGTGGTTCTTCCAGCACCGACATATCACGGATGCCTGCCAGACTCATGTGCAGGGTTCTTGGAATCGGAGTTGCCGTCAGCGTCAGCACGTCAATATTTTCCTTCAGCTGTTTGATTTTTTCTTTATGGGCTACGCCAAACCGCTGTTCTTCATCCACAATCAGCAGACCTGGATTTTTAAACATCACATCCTTTGACAATACCCGGTGTGTGCCGATAACAATATCCACTTCACCTTTGGCGAGTCCGTCCAGTACGGCTTTCTGCTGTGCCGGAGTCCGAAAACGCGACAGCATGCCGATATTGATTGGAAAGCTTATCATGCGGCTGACAAAGGTATTATAATGCTGCTGTGCCAAAATCGTTGTCGGCACAAGCACAATAACCTGTTTTCCATTTTCCACTGCCTTAAAAGCAGCACGGATTGCAATTTCCGTTTTTCCGTAGCCTACATCCCCGCAGATTAAACGATCCATGATTTTTTTACTCTGCATATCCCGCTTGGTGTCTTCAATCGCACGCAGCTGGTCGTCTGTTTCCTCATAAGGGAACAGTTCTTCAAATTCTCGCTGCCATACGGAATCTTCGTCAAAAGCAAAACCATTCTGTTCCTGACGGTGGGCATACAGCTTCACCAGCTCCTCTGCCATATCCTTCACCGCAGATTTTACACGTGTTTTCGTGCGGTTCCATTCCGTAGAATTCATTTTATTTAGCTTCGGTTTTTTTGCCGTATCCGCACTGGCATATTTCTGGATACGATCCATTGCCGTCGTCGGGATGTACAGGATACCGCCATCCCCATATTCAATCTTGATGAAATCTCTTGTTACCTTCTCAACTTCTATCTTTTCGATACCACGGTAAATGCCGACCCCCTGATCCTCATGAACGACGTAATCTCCGTAAACAAGGTCATTGAAGCTCTGGATTTTCTGTCCGCTGTATTCTGTTTTTCGTTTCTTTTTCTTTTTTTCACCGCCAAAAATGTCACTTTCCGAAAGCATGGCAAACTTCAGTGCCGGATATTCAAAGCCACGTCGCAGATTGCCCTGAATTACCATTATTTCGCCGTTGAGCACAAGGCGTTCCTTATCCTCATTAAAAAAAGCCGGAAGCTCATACCCCCGTAAATCCTCTGCAAGACGTGCTGCCCTGGTGGCAGAGGAGGTAACCACAATGGTACGGTAGCCTTTCTTTTTCCAGGCAAGAAGGTCTTTTACTAGCAATTCAAAACCGGAATTATAAGAGTTGACGCTCTTTGCCGGAATATCAAAGCGTACACCTGCCTTGACCAGATCAAACGTATAGTCCATGGTAGAAAGCAGCAGTGTCCGGTGATGTTCCAGCCGTCCCAGCAGCATTTTATAGTCAAATATCATATCTGCCTGACTTGGCAGGATGTAGCCCTGTTCCAGTCGCCCCAGCATACTTTCCCTAAACTCCAGTGCCGTTGCTTCTGCTTTTTCCACAATGTGTGCCGGTTCATCCAGAACAATTAGGGTATTTTCGTCAAAATAATCAAAAAAAGATACGGTTTCTTCGCAAAACGAGGTAACAAATGCATCCATTGCCGCATGTCCCGGACAGTATTCCAGATTTTCCAGAAATTCCTCAATGGTACGACGAATGCGCATTCCCTCTTCATTTTTTCTCTGGGTGCGCAGTACTTCTTCCGTGCGTTTTGCCTCTTCTTTTATTTTTTCTTTTCCTTTTTTGAGCGTTTCTGCAGAAAAGACATATTCTGCCGCCGGAAACAGGGTGATTTCCGAAATACGTTCCACGGTTCTCTGGCTGTCCACATCAAACACACGAATGGTATCGATTTCATCTCCAAACAGCTCTATCCGCACCGGTGCTTCCTCCGTCAGCGGAAATACATCCACAATGCCGCCGCGGACGGCAAATTCCCCCGGTGCCTCCACCTGCTCCTGACGCTCATACCCCAGAGTTACCAGTCGGCCAATCAGGGCTGCTTCCTCTACCACATCCGCTTCCGAAAGCGTCAGCATTTTTTTTCTGATTTCAGCAAGCGGAAGCAGACGGTCAATGCCACCGTCAATGCTTGCAACAACAGTTATCGGTTCTTTGCCCATCAGTTTTTTGAGCACACAAAGCCGCTCCTTTACAATGGCATTTCCATGAATGTCTGCATTGTAAAAGATAATATCTTTGGAAGGATAACGTACTACATTGGTGTCATACAGCCGATATTCCTCACACAGCTCCTGCGCTTTCAAATCATTATAGGTCAGAATCAGCCGCACCGGAAAGTTTCCGGATATTCCGGCAATCAGATGACATTTCTGCGAGTCAATACAGCCGGTAATATGGGCGGTCTGATTTCCCTTAAGCAATACTTTTTCTACTTCACAATATTCGTTAATTTCCTTTAACGGTTCCAGATACGCTTTCATTAATCCTCATTCCGAGAACAGTTTCCTGTTTCTTTTTTTGATTAAATAAATTCATCGCAGCGGACAATTCGTCCATCACAAATAATTCACATGCCCTTGCCGCATCTGCCAGAGCTTCCCGCATGACAGGCTCTTCCTCTGCCGAAAATCTGTCAAGCACATAGTCTGCCAAATCCCAGCCTGCCGGTTTTTCGCCGACTCCGATACGCACTCTTGCAAACTGCTCCGTGCCAAGATGTGCAATAATGCTTTTTATACCGTTATGTCCTCCGGCACTGCCTTTTTCCCGAATCCTCAGCTGTCCAGGTGCAAGGCTTACGTCATCATAGCATACGATGATATCCGTGGAATCTGCCTTATAAAAGTCCAGTACCTCCCTAACACTTTCACCGCTTAAATTCATATATGTCTGCGGCTTCAATAAAATGACTTTTTCGCCGCCAATCATGCCTTTTCCGCACAATGCTTTGTGTTTTTTTTCTGTTACACTGATATTATGGTCATCTGCGAGTCTTGTAACTGCGTCAAATCCAATATTATGTCTGGTTCCTATATACTGTGCCGTAGGATTTCCCAGTCCGATAATAAATTTCATCTTTAAATAAGCTCCATTTCTAAAAACTATACTAGAGAACAAGCCGGAAGAACATTCCATTACGGCAAGATTTTCCGGTTATTTTTTCTGTGAAGTTCTTCCGGTTCCGTCCAGATATACTTCTCCGAATTTTACATCTGCGCCTTTGTAGTAAAACAACTCCGAAAGGGTAACAAATTCATATCCTTCGTTGTGTGCATATTCCATAAATTTAGCAATACCGTCGCAGCTGTTCTGATAAATGGAATGCATCAGAACAATACCTCCATCCTTCAGGGTAGCAGAATTTATCAGACGTTCGTAAATAATCTGCGCTCCGTTTTCTTTCTTTTTCTCGCGATAATCGATACTGTCAATGTTCCAGTTCACAGCAATCATCGGAATGTCTTTCGTGCGTTTTCCATAACTTCCGCCCGGAAATCTCACATATTCCGGTGCATAACCGGTAGAAGCAGCAATTGCAAGATTTGCCGCATTAATCTCCGTCCAGATTTCTTTTGCGGAAGCCGTCGAAAAATTCAGTTCATGGGAATAGGTATGACTTCCCACCTCATGCCCGGCAGCATAAACGATACCCGGCATATCGCCATACCAGTCATTCACACGCTGTCCTAAAAAGAAAAATGTTGCTCTTCCATTATATTTTTTAAACAGCTCAAGAATCTGATTTTCCACCTTTGGATACGGTCCGTCATCAAAAGTAATGGCAATCATTTTAGCATTTGGGTCAAGTTCGCGGATTCCGGAACCGTTTTCACTTCCGTCCAGATTGTTTTTCAAAAAGGCTTCTGCCTCTGATAACGGCGAGCTGTAGGAAAATGCCGGATGGTTTTCTGTCAGCGTATTTGCCTCAAAGTAAAAGACAAGCTCCTCCTGCGTCATGTAAAACTGCTGGTAATCCTCTGCCTCGTACACCTGCTCGTAAGAAACAAAGGAATCCTCTGCCGCTTCCGGAAAATGCTCTGCCACATAAGTCTGCAAGCGTTCCTTGGTAATGGCAAAATAAGTTTCTTTGATGAAATCACTGCCAAGCACCTGCGTTTCTGTTGTCAGATTATATACCAGCGGACGCAGATGCTCTCCCTTCTGCAATACAACGGAAGCATAATTTCCTACCTGATATACTGCAAAGCAGACTTCTTCCCCGTCTTCAAAAAATTCATCCACCTGCTGCTTCACAAGTGCATCCACTGCTGCATTTCCGGTATAGACCGGAGCCGGTGTTGGCGTTGGCGTCGGCGTTAGTGTTGGTGTCGGCGTTGCCGTCGGTGCTTTGGTTGCGCTCGGATAAGGTATTTCGGTTGCCATCAGTGCTTCTGTTGGCAACGGAGAAACTCCCTGCGTTATCGGAGCCGGTGTTGTAAGGTCGGAACCTGACATTTGCTGATTGTCTTTGCGGTTCAGCCACTGGTTAAAGTTATCGTACCCTTGTGAATGCAGATAAAAAATAGACGCTAACAGCAAAAGCAGGATAATCCATGTAACCAGCAATATATAAACAGCTGCTTTCATTGTATTTTTTTTATATTTCTTTGTTTTTCCCATATTCTTTTCCTCTGTTCTTTTCTTTGCAGACATCTCCGCAAAACTCCCCTCACTTTGTTATCTTAAGTTATGATATACCAATCTGACTTTTTTCTCAAGTGGAAAATAAGTGGATTGCTGATAATATTTAGATAACCGTTTTTCCAAAAAAGTTTCCTTTCCCATGTAAAAAGAGCTGCACAGTAACTGTACAGCCCTTCCCCTTTGCTTATTTTCTTTTTTATTCTTCACTTTCCAGTGTTCCGTTTTCCAGTGCTTTTTCATAATGCTCCAAAATCATTTTCTGAAGCATATCCCGCATTCCGGAATTGATTGGATGTGCAATGTCCCTGTATTCTCCTTCTCCTACTTTTCTACTTGGCATTGCAATGAAAAGTCCCTTATCACCGTCAATCACTTTAATGTCGTGGACTACAAACTCATTATCCAGAGTAATGGAAACGATTGCTTTCATCTTTCCTTCTTTTGATACCTGACGAATTCTGACATCTGTAATCTGCACTTTATGCTAACCCCTTTCTTTCGTATACCGTGTGTATGTTATAATTCGTACCGTGCTTCTTTTTCTACTACAATTTTGATTTTGCCCGGTTCTCCGATATGACTGGAATTTGGTTTTATCGAATCACGGCTTTCCACCACACAGTTTTCAATCACAACATTGTCACCAATATGCACATCATTTAAAACAATACTGTTTTTAATGATGCTGTTGTTTCCTACATATACCTTTTTGAAAAGAACGGAATTTTCCACGGTACCGTTTAAAATACAACCACTGGATACCAGACTGTTTTTTACGGAAGAACCCGGATTGTATTTTGCCGGAGGGCAGTCATCAATTCTGGAGTATACATCTGGATATTCCTTGAAGAAATAGTTTCGGATACCCTTGTCCAAAAAGTCCATGTTTGTGCTGTAGTAAGCGTCCACTGTGGAAATATTGCTCCAATAGTCATCCATTTCATAGGCATAAATCTTTTTACTGTCTTTGTAACGGATTAAAATATCCTTTACCAAATCATGCCGTTCTTCTTTTTCTGCTTCTTCAATCAGTTCGATAAGAAGTCTTCTTCGGATAATATAAATACCGGTGGAAATAGTGTTGCTGCGTGAAACAAGCGGCTTTTCTTCAAATTCGGTAATTCGGCCGGTTTCGTCTACCGCAACCACGCCAAAACGGGTAGCATCCTCCTCCGGATCAAGAACCTTAGTAACTACTGTAATGTCAGCCTTTTTTTCCACATGCTGTTCCAGCACCTTATTGTAGTCCAGCTTGTATACACAGTCACCGGAAGCAATTACCACATATGGTTCGTGACTGTTCTTCAAAAAAGTCAGATTCTGTGCAATGGCATCTGCCGTACCGCGGTACCAGAAGCCATTGTCTTTTGTTACGGTTGGTGTGAATACAAACAAACCGCCCTGCTTTCTGCCAAAATCCCACCATTTGGAAGAACTTAAGTGCTCATTTAAGGAGCGGGAATTAAACTGGGTTAAAACAGCAACCTTCTGTACATGGGAATTGGACATGCTGCTCAGTGCAAAGTCAATGGCACGATAGCTTCCTGCAATCGGCATAGCCGCAACTGCACGCTTATTGGAAAGCTCCTGCATCTTTATGTTGTTACCACCTGCTAAAATAATACCTATTGCTCTCATCTGCCATCACCTACCTTAATAATATTCTGACCGGATTCCAAAGTTCCATGCGGATAATCATCTATTGTGGTTCCGCCGGAAATTGCAACATTTTTGCCAATATGAACCCGGTTTGGAATAATGGAGTTTTCTCCAATGGTTACAAGCCCACCATTATAGATATCCGGCTTCCATTCGTTTGGAGCTTCTTCGCCGACACCAAGTCCGCACTCCCAGCCGATTACACAGTTTTCAGCAATAATTGCCTTGTCGATTTTTGTGTCGTGACCAATTTCCGTGCCTTTCATAATGATGGAGTTGCGAATTACGCAGCCCTCGGAAACAAGTACACCCGGGCCAATAATGGAATTATGTACTTCTCCGTAAATTTCTGCACCCTCACCGATGATGGAGCGTTCTACAACTGCGTCCTCGGCAATATACTGTGGTGGGATTACATCGGCCTTTGTGTAAACTTTCCAGAATTCTTCATATAAATTGAACTCCGGAATCAGGTCGATAAGCTCCATGTTGGATTCCCAATAAGAAGATAATGTTCCGACATCTTTCCAGTAGCCATTGAACTCATATGCAAATACGCGGTCACCACGCTTGTGGCAATATGGAATAATGTGCTTGCCGAAGTCACAGCCAGGCTGCTCAGAAAGCGTAATCAAGGCTTCTCTTAATACCTTCCACGAGAAGATATAAATGCCCATGGAAGCCAGGTTGCTGCGCGGATTTTTCGGTTTTTCTTCGAAATCCACAATTCTTCTTGTGTCATCCGTAATGACAATGCCAAAACGATGTGCTTCTTCCATTGGAACCGGAATGGTTGCCATGGTAATGTCAGCCTTGTTTGCCTTGTGGAAGTCCAGCATTACTTCGTAGTCCATTTTGTAAATATGGTCACCACCAAGAATAAGCACATATTCCGGATTAAACTGCTCCATATATTTCAGATTCTGGTAAATAGCATTTGCCGTGCCGGTATACCATTCACTGTTTGTACTCTTCTCATATGGAGGAAGAACAGAAACACCACCTACATTTCGATCTAAATCCCACGGAATACCAATGCCAATATGGGTATTTAATCTGAGTGGTTGATACTGGGTAAGCACACCCACGGTGTCTACACCGGAATTGATACAGTTGCTGAGTGGAAAATCGATAATGCGGTACTTTCCGCCAAAGGTTACTGCCGGCTTCGCTATCGAGGAGGTTAAAACACCAAGACGCGAGCCCTGTCCGCCTGCTAACAGCATGGCTATCATTTCTTTTTTAATCACACGATTATCCTCCATTCTTCAAAGCGTTTCACGCTGTATTATTGTTTTATAAAATGATTATACCACTTATTTTCGAAAAAGTGAATATTTTTACAAAAAATCTTTTAACAATTTTATTTTTTTTATTAATTTTTACCAAAGAATATCTTTTTGTCAAAAAATTGGATATTCTGTATTTAGAAAAGAAGCTTTGCTTTTTACCATAAAAATGGTATAATGTGTGCAAAAGGTTGTATTTCCATAGTGAAACACCCTTTTTACATCTCCATTCATTTTAACAAGGGGGACTCTTATGTATCAGATTGATTTTAACAAACCTGTCCATATTCACTTCATCGGCATCGGCGGCATCAGCATGAGTGCTCTTGCAAGGCTTTTAAAAAGCCGCAGTTTTTTGATTTCCGGCTCCGACTGGCATGAAAGTGATTTAACCAATAAGCTGGAAGCCGAGGGCATCCGGGTACATATCGGGCAGCGTGCCGAAAATATCACCGACGACACCGACCTGATTGTATACACGGCTGCCGTCCATGAAGACAACGCAGAATACTGCGCTGCCCTTAAAAAAAACATTCCTCTTATGCCACGCTCTGTTCTGCTCGGTCAGATTATGAAACAATATCCGCACGCAGTCGGCATTTCCGGCACCCACGGAAAAACCACTACCACCTCCATTCTCTCGGTTTTACTGCTGGCAGGAGAGCTTGACCCTACCATTACCGTTGGCGGTGTCCTTAATTTAATCGGCGGAAACCTCCGCATCGGAAGTTCCGATTATTTTATCGCTGAGGCGTGCGAATACACCAACACATTTTTATCGCTATATCCGACCGATGTCATCATATTAAATATAGAAGAAGACCACCTGGACTTTTTCAAGGACATCGCCGACATCCGTGCTTCCTTTGCCAAATACGTTTCTCTTGTTCCGGCAGACGGTACCGCCATTGTCAATGCTGAAATTGAGGACTATGCAGCCCTGTTTTCCGGTGCCTCCTGCACCCTGGAAAGCTACGGCATCCTCGACAAAACAATTTCTTTGGAAAGCCCGTCCTCACCATATACTTATGCAGCTGCCAATGTAACTTATGACAACAACGGCTGTGGTTCTTTTGATTTTATTGCCAATCAGGAATTTGTAGGCAGAGTCCAAATGGGCGTTGCAGGCAGACATAACGTTTCCAATGCCCTGCCGGCCATTGCCCTCGCATTAAAATACGGTGTTTCCATGGAAACCATTATTTCGGCACTTCCTTCGTTTACCGGAACAAAACGCCGCTTTGAATGCAAGGGAACTCTGGGTGAAATTCAGATTTATGATGATTATGCCCACCATCCAACCGAAATCCGTGCTACGCTGTCTTCAGCACACCGGGGACAGAAGCGCACCATCACCGTATTCCAACCGCACACCTATACGCGAACCAAAGCACTACTGTCTGATTTTGCCGAAGCGTTGTCCCTGTCTGATGTCGTTGTTCTTGCAAAAATTTATGCTGCCAGAGAAACGGACACACTCGGTATTTCCTCTCAGACTCTTGCCGACGAAATTTCAAAAAAGGGTAAAGAAGTTTACTGTTTTGAAACTTTTAGCGAAATTGAAAATTTTTTATTGCAATTTTGTGTGCCGGGAGACCTGTTAATAACTATGGGAGCCGGAGATATCGTAAAAGTGGGCGAAAATCTGCTCGGCATTTAAATTATCCACACAATCCACAGCTTATCCACAACAATGTGAAAAAATAAGCTGTGGATTACTTTTTTCAGAAAAAGTGGTTTTTTTCGAAATTAGACATCCGTAGAACCCCCAAAATATCGATTTTACCAAAAATTGACATTTTAACTTTTGACATTTCCACAGAGTTATCCACATTATCCACAAAATCGTTCTACGAGACGTGTACAAAATTCCGCCTATTTCCGAAATTTTCGAAATGTGTTATACTCATTCTTGCGTCGGATTCTGACGCACTTTTTTACCGAATGGGAGCAAAAACTATGAACACTATTTCAATCAACACCGAACGCAAATTCAGTGCCACCGTGGTTCCAAACCAGTTTATCGATTATTATATGCCAACCGCTAACGGTGCCTATGTAAAGGTTTATTTATACTTACTTCGTTGTCTTTCCGGTGTTACAACGCCGTTTTCACTTTCCACCGCAGCAGATGCGCTGGACGAAACAGAAAAAGATATTATCCGTGCCCTTTCCTACTGGGAAAAAAACAATGTGGTATCCTTAAGCAAAGAGGAAGACAGCCTGACCGGCATTACCCTTTTGGATTTAAACGTGGATTCCATACTTCCAAAGCCTGCCGAGCCACAAAGCGGTATGGTTATCTCCATTGAGAAATACCGCCGTGAAAACCGGCCGGAGTCAGCCGCAGAGGAGCTTTACAAGCGTCCTTTTTATACGGATGAGCAATTAGATGAGCTTCGGCAGAACAACGATATTTCCATGGTTTTTAACGCCATAGAAGTATATCTGGAGCGTTTGCTCACACCACAGGACATCAACCTTGTTGCTTTTCTTTATGACAAGCTCCATTTTTCCTCCGACCTGATTCTGCATCTGTACGAATACTGTGTCGGAAAAAACAAAAAGAAAAGTGAGTACATAGAAAAAGTAGCCATTTCCTGGCATCAGGAGGGCATCGACACGGTAGAAAAAGCACGAGAGTACAGCATTCTTTACGATACCTGCTTCAATGCCGTAAACAAAGTGTTTGCCCTGGGGCGTATGCCGATTGGTCCGGAACGTGATTTCATTCGTAAATGGAGCTCCTGGAAGCTAAATCCGGAGCTGATTGAAGAGGCCTGCAACCGTACCATTTTAAACATCAACAAGCCCGATTTCAAATATACCGACCGCATTTTAGACAGCTGGCATTCCGCAGGTGCAGATACCCTTTCTGCGGTTAAGGCACTAGATGCTACCCATGCCCTGATGCATCCACGCCAGACTCCAAATGATTCCGCAATGCGTCAGGTAACTCCAATGACAAAATCCGCAGGCAGCTATAACAGCTACCCGCAGCGTCAATATTCCAGTCAGGAATTGTCCGACTTGGAAAGCCAGTTATTAAAGCAAATGTAAAAAAATCTGTGAAGCGTTACCTAAACAGGAAACGAACGAACAGCCAAGACGGAGGTAGCTTCATGTCTTTAAAAAATTATCAGTACAATGCAATTATGCGTACTTATGACGAGCGGCAGGCAGCAGTGCGTGCGCAGCTGGAGGCCCGCCAGAAAGAAATTGAGCAAAAGATTCCGGACTACGCCCTGTTGCAAAAAAAAATCGTGGATAATTCCATGGATTATGCCCGCACCTTCCTTTTTTCGAATGAATCCGAAAAGAATGCGGCAAAGCTCCGGGAACAAAACGCCATGCTTTCCCGGCAAAAAGAAGAACTTCTTACGGCAAACGGTTATCCTGCCGACTATCTTTCACCAGTTTACATTTGCAGCGACTGCAAGGACACCGGCATGATAGGCGAAGAACGCTGTCACTGTTTCAAGCAGGCAGTTGTTAACCTTCTCTATGCACAATCCAATATTGCAGACATCCTGAAAGAAGAAAATTTTGACACCTTTTCTTTCGATTACTACAGCACTACAGTCGCAGATCCAAAAACAAAGCTGACATCACGTCAGAACATCGAACGCATTTATGACACCTGCCAGTCTTTCGTCAAAAACTTCGACAAAGAATTTAACAACCTTTTATTTTACGGCAACTCCGGGCTTGGAAAAACCTTCCTTTCCCACTGCATTGCCAGAGAGCTGCTCGGCAGTGCCCACACCGTGTTGTATCTGACCGCATACGAATTATTTGACATTTTAGGCAAAGCAATGCACAATGAGGATGAAACACTCTCTGCGTCCGCAGAACACATTTTAGACTGCGACCTGCTCATCATTGATGACCTTGGTACAGAGCTTGCCACCGCCTTTACCATGTCGCGTCTTAATCTGTGCATCAACGAACGCTTTCTGAACCACCGCTCCACCATTATTTCCACAAATTTTGGTGTGCAGGAGCTGGCAGACCGCTATGGTGAGCGTAATTTTTCCAGAATTTTCAGCAGCTATACCCCACTCCGCTTCTTCGGAGAGGATATCCGCCTGAAGAAAAAAGTTGGAAAGAAATCACCTTGACAAAATACAGTATCAAGGCTATGATTATTTCGTTTGAAAATCTAACCCTACTATTTTGTCACAGCCTGTTCCGGTAACAATGGAACCGCACCGGGCAATGCCGCTTGCGGTCAAAAAATAAAACATCACACAATATGGAGGATAACACCATGCCACAGCAGGAAGACTACTTAGCAACCATTCCGGTAGGAAAACTCGGAATCATCGCTTTGGAAAGTTCCAAATCCATCGCCAAGAAAGTTGATGACTACATTGTCGAATGGAGAGAAGCCCGCAATCACGAGCATACAGAAACTATCCACTTTAATGATTACAAGAAAGACTCTTATCTGGTTACTACCCAATGCCCACGTTTTGGTACCGGCGAAGCAAAAGGTATCATTCGTCAGTCCGTTCGCGGTGACGACCTGTACATTCTCGTCGATGTCACCAACCACAGCCTGACCTATACCGTTTGCGGCAACGACAACCATATGTCCCCGGATGACCATTTCGCTGATTTAAAAAGAGTCATAGCTGCTGTAAACGGCAAGGCACGCCGCATTACTGTTATCATGCCATTCTTATATGAAAGCAGACAGCACAAAAGAAGTGCCAGAGAATCCTTAGACTGTGCTCTTGCCCTGCAGGAGCTGGTAAACATGGGTGTAGACAGCATTATCACGTTCGATGCTCACGACCCTCGCGTACAAAACGCCATTCCGTTGAAAACCTTTGAGAACGTGCTGCCAACCTACCAGTTTATCAAGGCTCTGCTTCGTAACGTACCAGACCTTATTATGGACAACCAGCATATGATGGTTATCAGTCCGGACGAAGGAGCCATGGGACGTGCGGTGTACTTTGGAAACATCATGGGAGCCGATGTCGGTATGTTCTATAAAAGACGTGACTACACCACGGTTGTCAACGGTCGCAATCCAATCGTTGCACATGAATTTTTAGGAAGCGACGTAGAAAGCAGGGATGTTATCATCATTGATGACATGATTTCTTCCGGCGAAAGTATGTTGGACACTGCCAAGGAATTAAAAAAGCGTAAAGCAAAACGTATTTTTATCTGCTCCACGTTTGGACTTTTTACAAACGGTTTTGCCAAATTTGACGCTGCCTATGCAGATGGTCTTATTGACCGTGTCATTACCACCAACCTGATTTATCAGTCCGAAGAGCTGCTCTCCAAGCCGTACTATATCAGTGCCGACATGAGCAAATACATTGCCCTTCTGATTGATACGTTAAACCACGACGGTTCTATTTCCAATTTATTAAGCCCCTCCGATCGAATTCGTGCCTGTATTGAAAAATACAACAACCATCAGTTAATCTAGTACAACGGTTTATTGTAAAGAACCCCCGGTACATTTTCTGCAAAATGTACCGGGGGCTTTTATTCCGGATCCTCAGTTGGATCAAATTCTTCTTCCCACGACAGGAACGGCGGTGGTGTTACCCGGTAATGGTCCGCCTGTCCGTCTTCCTCCGGTTGGGACGTTATCGACGCCTCCGGTGTAAGCTCCGGAACCAAAGTTACGGTTTCCGGCAGCGGTGAAGGTGTTACCGTAACATCCGGTGCCACATAAGTGCCCTTTTCCTTCACATACGGCTCAAACTCTTTTTGCAGCAGCCCCTCATGAATTTCATCCATATATGTTTTCCAGATAGACAAATGATATGCTTCCTCCGAAAGAGCTTCAATTTCTTTCGGATAATCATAGCCTACCCAGACACTCGTAGTATAATATGCCGTATAGCCGATAAACCAGGCATCCTTCTTATCATCCGTGGTTCCGGTTTTTCCTGCGGCAATTGCAGTTTCCAGATTCTTTTTCCTTGCAGTTCCTACGGTCATGACACCCTTTAATACATCCGTCATCATCCGGGCAGCATTCTGCTCGTAAATGCGAGTCTCTGTCAGGGTGTTCCCCACAACCTCTTTTCCGTCATTGTCCGTAATCTGTATGATACAGGTTGGTGTGCGGAACACTCCGTCATTTTCCAGTGCGGCATATGCCGCTGCCATCTCCACCGCACTGACACCATACGTCAGGCCACCAAGTGCTGCTGCCGGCACACAGTCACTTTCCACGATACGTTTGAACTGCATTTCCTTTAAATAAGAAAGTCCGATTTCCGGTGTCAGCTCTGTAAAAAGCTTCCATGCCACCGTGTTTTTGGACTGCTCCACCGCTGTTCGAACCGTAATCACACCGTGATAGGTTCCGGCATTTTTCGGACCGCCTTCAAACCTTTCGTCCAACACCAGTGACTCCGGCGTAAGACCACGCTCGAACCACGGTGCATAAATAATCAGTGGCTTAATCGAACTGCCCGGCTGGCGAAAACTCTGGTAGGCACGGTTTAGCGTGTAGCCTGCATACTCCTGTTCTCTTCCTCCAACTATCGCCACAACGTATCCGGTTTCATTATCAATACACACCGCAGATGCCTGCAGCTTATATATTCCTTCTTCATTCACTTCGATAAAGGAAGCCGTTCCTTCGTTGACTGCGTCCTGCAATAGTGTCTGTTTTTCAAGGTCAATCGATGTATAAACACGGAAGCCTCCGGTATAGAGCTTCTGCTGCCAATAGGAATATGCAGCATCATAGCTTTCCTCATACGCTTCCCGGTCCGCATCATTTGCGAAGCTTACACGGAATTTAAACCCATCCTGCTCCATCAGGGCACGGACGGCACAATAACGTACATAGGTTTCCACATAATTATGACGAGTCACACTTGCCGATACCAGTACAATTTTCTCTGCCAGAGCTACTTCATACTCCTGCTTGGTAATCTTTTCATCCTCAAACATCTGTTTCAGCATACGGTCTCTGCGCTCCAGAGTTTTATCCATATGCAGCAACGGATCATACAGGCTCGGATTATTTGGAATAGCACAGAGGAATACCTGTTCCGAAAGGGTTAAATCTTTCACACTTCGACCAAAATATCCGTAAGCAGCCGCCTGAATGCCATAATAGTTGTTTGCAAAATAAATATTATTAAAATAATATTCCAGAATTTCATTTTTTGTATATAACTCTTCCAGCTCCCATGCCAGAAAAACCTCTACCAGCTTTCGCTCATAGGATATTTCATTGGTAAGATAAGTTGTCCGTGCCAGCTGCTGCGTAATCGTACTTCCGCCCTGGGTAATCTTCCCCTGATTTTTCACCAAATAGTAAAACGCACGAATGTTTGCTGCATAGTCCACTCCCTTATGCGCATAAAATTTCTTATCCTCTGTTACAAGCATGGCATCCACCGCCCCACGCGGAAGCTCCTCATACTTTAAATAATAGCTTGCTTTGGCAGAACGCATCGTGGATATTTTTTCGCCATTGGCATCATAAATTACCGTACTGAGCGAAGATTTAAAATCCTCTTTTGTGGAGCCATCTGCTATTTGCACCGCCTTTACTTTCAGGGCAAGCACCGGTTTTGCATACTTGTGATAAAACCAGATGCCTGCCACCAGAATGGCAAGCAGAACCAAAATGATGAAAACCTTCACCAGATTCCATATGAATTTTCCCAGTTTTTTAAAAAAACGCCTCATACGCAATTCCCATCCTTTTTGCCGCTGCTTCCTCCCGTCCGGTACTGCTAAACAAAAGAACCTGCCGCCCACACTGTTTCAAAACCAGTATGGCCGATTCCAGACGCTGGTCATCAAAAGCTGCAAAGCTGTCATCTAGAATAACCGGATTCTTTTTTTCCGGATCAAACACATCTGCCACGGCAAACCGCAGGGCGAGATAAAACTGCTCTCCGGTACCAAAGCTTACGTCTGACAGCCCCAGACTTCTCTCATCCGTCACAGCTCTTAAATTTAAACCTTCATCCGCAGTCAGCTTTTCATAGGCATGGTCGGTAAATGCCACCGCATACTTTGAAAGAGCCGCTGCAAATTTCGCCGCAAATTCCTCATACAGCTCCCTCGAAAGCTGCTGCAGGATATCTGCCGCCAGTGTCAAAGCCTCGATTTCCTTTAAAAGTCGGCTTTTCAGCTGTTTTAATTCTTCATAGCGTTCCTCCGCCGCCAGGCAGTCCTGAAGCTGTTCCTCCGTCTGTTCCAGAGAACTGCGGATTTTTTCTTCCTGTAAAAGCAATGCAGTCCGTTCTCTGTGATATTCCTCCGTCTGCAGCAATAATTCTTCCGCTTGTATCTCCAGCTGTTCTTTTTGACTGCCGGCAAGCTTTCCGCATTTTATTTTGGGAATACCGGTCAGCAAACCGCCAAATAAAGCAAAAGCAGCAATTCCAAGAGCGGCAGTGGTCATCTGCCAGTATGGCAAAAAACACGCAACAATTCCAAACAGCACACTGCACATTCCGGACAGAGCAAGCAACCGTTCTCCCTGCCATTTCTGTTTTTCCTCTTTTTCCGCCTGACGGCGTTTTGCTGTCGTTTCTTCGGTCAGACTCTTTATCTGCTTTCTTTTTTCTTCCAATACTTTCTGCCGCTTCAAGGTTTTCTCCATGGTATGCCGCAGTTCATTTATCTGCTCCGTCAGACTACCCTTTTTTAGCAAGCATTCCATGCATTCTTCCAGTTCCTTCTCCGGCAGTTTTTTGGAAACTTCTTTTTTTCTCAGCATCAGCCAGTTCAGACTCTTCTTCAGCTGAACTCCGTTTCCGCCGCAGGCAAGCCCCACCAGATATTCCCGCAATTCTATTGCCAGCAGTTCCTCGGTCATGCAGGCATTTCCAATCCAGAAAGCATTTGTATACACTGTTTCCTGTGGCAGTCCAAGCTCCTGCAAAAACGCTTGCGGGTCTGAAAATTCCTGTCCTGTTGAAAGCTTTACCAAAGAAACCTGTTTTTCCGTTGTAAGAAAATTTCTGGACAGACGATAAACTTCTCCCTCTGCTTCCAGTTCCATGCTGCCCTGAAAGCGTCCATACTCCCATGGTTTATAGCGTGTGTAATCGTCTTGTCTGGCTTTGATGCCCCGCTCGCGCTCCATCCCATAAAACATACTGCGTATAAAGCGGCGCACCGTTGTTTTTCCGCTTTCATTTGCACCGGTAGCTATATTCAGACCTGCAGACAGCGTAAACTCTTTTTGATGAAATTTTCCAAAATCGGAGATAATTAAACGTCTCAATCTCATAGTTTTTCTCCCATTTTCCCATATCCATTTTTTAGTCAAAAGCGAGTAGACTTAAGACCTCTCATCCCGTGAAAACAATGCCTGAATACCATAATTTCGTGTAAGGCGGCGCAGTTCTTCCTCTTCTATGCTTTCCACGCATTCCATAAAACGTCCTGCCAGAGTATCCGGCTGCTCTTTTTTTATTTTTTCCAGGGAAATATCGGGCACCGTGTTATCCTGCAGTTCTACAATCATTCCACCCATGCTTTTTATCGTTTGCATTATCTGTTCGGTATCAAAATAAAGCTCGATTGCCCTTCTGCCGCAAAGCGTTACCAGATAAAAATTCTGCTGTCCCTGCTGTTTTATTGCTGCTGCCAGCTCGTCACACAAGGAAAGCTCTGTAGATTGCGGCGTTACCTCCCAGGTTAACGGTATATATTCCCGTTTTGCAAAAGGAACAAAGCTCAGGCATAGCTCTGATGGATTTCTGCCCTCTTTTTTTATTTTTCCTGCAATATAACCTTTTGGTCCGGTTTCTCCTTTGTTTAAAGGCTCCAGGCTGCCGCTGTAAGCAATCCGGCTGCCGATTTCAAAACGATTATGAATATGTCCGAGTGCCACATAGTCAAATCCGGCTACACAAAGAGCCTCCCGGTGAATCGGAATACTTTTGTCATTGCAAAGCAGATTGCCATGTGCCAGCAAAATATTAATATGCTCCGGATTGGCAATGGAAATACTGTCATATCGTGCTTCTGTTATCTGTTTTTTTTCATAGCTTGCTCCAAATACCTCCACATTCAAATCCGGCAGATAAACGCTGTCTGCCTGTGTATCCATCAAAAACGTAACGCACTCCGGAAAAGTGATGTCATAATAGTGGGAGGAAAGAAGAAGGCAGTCATGGTTTCCGGCAATCATTACCACCTTTGTTCTGCTTAAACTCCGGAACAGATAATCCACTTCCTTTACTTCGCGAAGTAATGGCTGTGCGTGAAACAAATCGCCGGAAATCAGCAGCAAATCCACCTGCTCCTGTTCACATTGCTTAATAATTCTGCGAAAAGCTTCCCAAAGCTCTGCACAGCGTACCTTGCCAAGCCCCAGACCGCTTTCCGGTTCTGCACCAAGATGCACATCTGAAATATGTATAAAATGTATTTCCCGTTCCATGAAAAAACGCAAATTCCTTTCCGGTTTGATTTACCATGGATGCAGCTCTTTTGTCCTGCTGCATCAAAAAATAACACCTGTTTCTGTATTTTATCTTAATTCATTCTTCCGGCAAAGTAAACAGATTTTTGAATTTTCCGAAAGACAAAGGGGAGAATTGTGAACTTTTGACCAACTGTAACTGCCCCCCTGCCACACTAATCAATATTCGGAAAATTCAAAATTTTTGACTTGGGTAAGCAATATTGTGTAAATCAAAATTATTTTTCTTGTCAAATCGCAAAAACTGTATTATGATAAGAACTGGGAAATAAGTCACAATTTGCATTTTTATGTACCGGCAGGTACGTTTTCTACACAGGAGGATAAACGGCATGATTCCAGTTACCATATCACTTCAACAGGTTCGTTCAGGAATGATTACTGCGGACGACGTACTCAGTCCGTCCGGTCAGCGTATCATCGAAAAAAATACTACCCTGAATCAGCGTTTGATTTCCCGGCTGAAGCTGTATAATATTAAACGCGTATGCGTTATTATCACGGAAGACGTTGCACAGGAATTAAATTCCAAGGCCGAAAAAAACAAACCGTTAAATCCGGAAAAAAACACGCAGGAATTCAAGACCTTTCATCGCACTTATCAGGACATGGCAAACGATCTGGAAGCAGCGTTCCAGACCATTATCGAAAATCCTTACAGCGACTATGACCCATCTCCGATTATTGACCAGATTCTTGAGCTTGCAAAAACTGTCAAAAATACAATGCACCTGATGAATACCCTGCAGCTGCTGCGTGAATATGACGACACCATGTATATCCACTCCTTAAGTGTGGCACTGATTGCACACACCATTGCCCTGCAGCTTAATATGCCGGAAGCAGAACGCCGCAACCTTGTTTTTGCCTGTGCGTTCCACGACATCGGAAAAGTCAAAATTCCACCGGAAATTCTATATAAACCCGGCCGTTTAACGGACGAGGAATTCCAAACAGTAAAGCAGCATACACAGCTTGGTTACGACATTTTAAACAAAGCCCATTTTCCAAAGGACATTCAAGAGGCCGCCCTGTTCCACCACGAACGTTGTGACGGCAGTGGTTATCCGTTTGCCCGCACCTCCGAGGAAATTCCCCCTTTGGCAAAAATTATTGCGGTTGCCGATGTTTATGATGCCATGACCGCACGCCGCTCCTACCGCAAGGAAATCTGTTCCTTTGATGTCATTGCAGAATTTGAAAATACCGGTTATCAGAAATTTGACGTTACGGTTCTGCTGCCTTTCTTAACAAGCATTGCCCAGTCTCACGTCAACAACCAGGTGCGCCTTTCCAATTCGCTTGTCGGCACAATCGTCATGATTAACCAGCATAAGCTTTCCAAGCCGGTTGTAAACCTAGATGGAACGTTCCTTGATTTATCCAAAGAAAAAGAACTTTCCATTCTGGAACTGCTATAGACATCCTATCCGAAATTCACGAACCTAAAAAAAGAATGTGCCAAGGCACATTCTCACGCCGAGTGCGATCGCTTGCGACTGTTTTCTTTTCGTACGAGCTTGCATCCAAAGCAAAACTTTTTTATGAAACAAAAAATCGCAATTTCCTATTACCTCAAAAAATGGGATGTCCCTGTCTGCTGTTTTGCAGGCCAGGACATCCCATTATCATTGAATGCAGTTTCCCGCAGCAATTACAATTTTGCACAGATGTGCTTCTTTGCCTAATGAGGCATACCTAAAATCCCAAAATATAATATCATAGAGATGATATCAATCGTCAAAACCACTCCAAAAATAATGCCAATGACTTTCACAATTTTCTTTGCTTTGTTTTTATTTTTGTCTGTCATAAGCTTTCGGCTGATTTCTTCCACCTTTTCGGTAAAGTCAGAGACCTGTGCACCGCTTTTTTCAGTGACTTCGTCTTTCAGCAGATAATCCATGGAACAACTGAACAGTTTTCCAAGTTCGATGAGTTTATCCGTTTCAGGATACGCAATGTCTGACTCCCATTTGCTGATGGACTGACGTGATACCCCCAGAATGTCGGCAAGTTGTTCCTGCGTATAGTTCAGTTCTTTTCTTTGCTTTACAATTTTTTCACCAAGTGTCATAGCAATTTGCTCCTTTACGTTTTTTGTACATTTATTATAAAATATTCAGCAAAATATACTACCAATTCGGCGTTTCTAAATGTAAACTTCAAGTTGCGACACTTATTTTTCCTATATTCGCACGCTTCCAACATCCTCCCAAACCAGAAGTTCCATTTCCAGCAGAAAATTTTCAGAAATTTCTTTACTTTCCGTGCTCTTTTTTATAGTCCTCTATGCCGCCCCATTTCGTATCCTTTTCCGAAAAAATCAGGTCTGCCTCACTCATTCCCTCCGGCAATGGCCATTCCACGCCAATGGCAGGGTCTTTCCAAAGAATTCCACCCTCATCATTCGGATAATAAAAATCCGTCACCTTGTAACAGAACTCTGCGTAGTCAGACAGCACAAGAAATCCATGGGCAAAGCCCTTCGGAATAAAAAACTGCTTTTTGTTTTCTGCAGAAAGCACTACACCAAACCACTTTCCAAAGGTTTCCGAGCCCTCTCTTAAATCCACCGCCACATCATAAACCTCGCCGCAGATTACACGAACCAGCTTATCCTGCGGATAATTAATTTGAAAATGAAGTCCGCGGAGCACTCCCTTTTTGGAAGCAGACTGATTATCCTGTACAAACTGGCAGTCTATGCCTGCTGCCGCAAAATCATTATAATTATAGGTTTCCACAAAATAGCCGCGGGCATCCCCAAAAACAGTTGGTTCGATGACCTTTAATCCACGGATGCCGTTGCAGTCTTCCGTTACTTTAATTTTACCCATGTTATCCTCCATTTCCTTTAAATACCTTGCCAGTGCATCCTGCCAAGTTGGAAGCGGTTTAAATCCATACTCTTCCAGTTTCTTTTTGCAAAGGCGACTGTTAAACGGTCTTGCCGCCTTGGAAAGACCATATTCCTCGGTTGTTACCGGAACCACCTTTGTGCTGTAACCTGCCTGTTTAAAAATCTCGCAGGTAAAATCGTACCAGGAAATATAACCGCCCTCGTTTGTCGCATGATAATATCCGTACTTTTCTGTTTCTGCCATGTCCACCAGCAGTCTTGCCAAATCATAGGTGTAGGTTGGTGTACCAATCTGGTCACAGACCACACGGACCGTATCATACTTTTTCCCGACATTCAGCATAGTCTTAATAAAATTATTTCCATTTTTACCAAATACCCAGGCAATCCGCACAATAAAGAATTTTTCCAGCAGTCTGCTGACTGCCAGTTCGCCCTCCAGCTTCGTCTGCCCATACACATTTAATGGTGCATATTCCTTACAGTCCGGCTGCCACGGTTCGATTCCCTGACCGTTAAACACATAATCGGTGCTGATATAGACCATCTTGCAGTCTAACTTTTTGCAGACTCTCGCAAGGTTTTCCGTGCCGCCTGCATTGATGGCATACACCTTTTTTCTCTTGTCCTCATCCTCTGCAAGATCCACCGCAGTCCATGCCGCACAATGCACCACGGCATCCGGATGAACTCTGGTAAGAACCTCTTCTACCGCAGAAGCATCCGTAATATCCAGTAGTTCAAATTCTGCCGGCTGCGCCAAAGTCTGACCTTCGTTTTCAGATGCCGACGGATTCACCACATCACTGCCTACCGACGCATAGCCGCGTTTTTTTAATTCATTTACTACATCATATCCAAGCTGGCCTGCCACACCTGTCACAAAAACTTTCATTCTTATCCTCTTTTCTGAGCGACCTTGCCGCAAAAAAGCGACAAAAAATCTGCGTAGGTTTTATCTGTTTGCATACATTTTTTCGTAGTAATTCTGATACTCCCCGGAAATGATGGTTTCCCACCACTCCTTGTTGTCCAAATACCACTGAATGGTTTTCTTAATGCCGTCCGCAAACTTTGTCTCCGGCAGCCAGCCAAGCTCACTGTGAATCTTGGTTGGGTCAATTGCATAACGCATATCATGTCCCTTGCGGTCGGTTACATAGGTAATCAGACTTTCCGGCTTACGAAGCTCCTTACAAATCAGCTTTACAATATCAATATTTTTCATTTCATTGTGACCGCCAATATTGTATACCTCTCCAACACGACCCTTGTGGATGATTAAATCTATTGCCTTGCAATGGTCTTCCACATACAGCCAGTCACGCACATTGATGCCCTCACCATACACCGGAAGCGGCTTGTCATTTAAAGCATTTGCAATCATTAATGGAATCAGTTTTTCCGGGAAATGATACGGACCATAGTTATTGGAGCAGCGGCTGATTGTCACCGGCAGTCCGTAAGTTCTGTGGTACGCCTGTACCAGCAAATCGGCTGCAGCCTTGCTGGAGCTGTACGGAGAACTTGTGTGGATTGGTGTTTCCTCCGTAAAAAACAAATCCGGACGGTCTAACGGCAAATCACCATACACCTCATCTGTAGAAACCTGATGATAACGGGTAATTCCATATTTACGGCAGGCATCCATTAACACCTGTGTTCCCATAATGTTTGTTTCCAGGAAAATGCCCGGATTTTCAATAGAACGGTCTACATGGCTTTCCGCTGCAAAGTTTACCACAATATCCGGATGTTCTTCCTCAAACAGCTTATACACTGCCTCTCTGTCACAAATGTCCGCCTTCACAAAACGGAAATTCGGATTTTCCATAACCGGCTTCAGTGTAGATAAGTTGCCTGCATAGGTTAATTTGTCCAGACAGATAATACGATAGTCCGGGTATTTTTTTAACATGTGAAAAATAAAATTGGAACCGATAAAGCCGGCACCACCTGTTACAATAATTGTCATGTTGCTTTCCTCCCTGTTTGCCTTTTTTATATTTTTTACCTTTTCTATACCTTTTTCTTTTATGGATGCTTCTTTTTTCTTAATATTGGATTTTGCCTTCCGCAACCTTCTTTAAATGCTCACCATACGGTGATTTTCCGTATTTTGCAGCAGAGCTTAAAAGTGTTTCCTTATCAATCCAGCCGTTGATAAACGCAATTTCCTCCGGCGCAGAAATTTCGATGCCCTGACGCTTCTGAATCATCTGCACAAAATCGGAGGCTTCCACCAGACTGTCCATGGTTCCGGTATCAAGCCATGCAAAGCCACGTCCAAGAAGCTTTACATTCAACGAACCATCCTCTAAATAGATGCGGTTTAAATCTGTGATTTCCAGTTCTCCCCGGTGGGATGGCTTTACCTGTTTTGCATATTCCACTACACGCTTATCGTAGAAATAAAGTCCTGTGATACAATAGTTGGACTTTGGATTCTGCGGTTTTTCTTCCACGGAAATTACCTTGCCGCTTTCGTCAAATTCTACAATACCAAACCGCTCCGGATCGTTTACATAGTAGCCAAAAATGGTTGCTTTTCCAGCGGTACTGTTCACCACGGCCTCACGAAGCAGTTTGCTGAACCCATTGCCATAGAAAATGTTGTCCCCAAGCACCATGGCGCATGGTTCCTCTCCGATAAATTCCTCTCCGAGCAAAAATGCCTGTGCCAGACCGTCCGGGCTTGGCTGCTCCTTATACGAAAGTGTTACACCGTACTGACTTCCGTCCCCAAGCAGACGTTCGAAATTAGGCAAATCCTGCGGCGTGGAAATAATTAAAATATCTTTAATGCCTGCCAGCATCAATGTGGACAGTGGATAATAAATCATCGGCTTGTCATAGACCGGTAACAGCTGCTTGGAGGTCACCATCGTTAACGGATACAGTCTTGTGCCGGAACCTCCGGCAAGAATAATACCTTTCATACGTTTCATCCTTTCTTTTTTTAACTCAGAATGTACCTTAAGGCACATTCTCGCACCGAGCATCATCACTTTTTCAAAGTAACTATTTGCTTGCCTATAGCTGCATAGTTACTCTGTGAAACAAAAATAAGAAGAACAAACGGAAGCGTTTTTCCTGTTCTTCTTATATCATAAATGGTGCCCTAAGGTCACCTGCAAGCACTTTTTTTATTTTTTTAATTTTTATTTTTTCGTTGCCACAAATGCGCCAGCATCCTTTGTAATACGGAAGCCATAGCGCGTTTTTTCAGTTACAAACGCCTTAAACTCCTTATATTTGTCCAGTAAAAGCTGATTTTGATTGCCGTGACAGGATAAAATATACTCTAAAAGCGGTTCCGGGTCGTCCAGCCTGATTTCATCCTCATAGCGCATCAGTGAAACGTCATCAAACACCTTGCCAAGTAACGCACCACCATTTTCCAGTCCAAAGAGTTCATACAGATTTTTGGCTGCAAGCACAATACGATTATCAAACGCCTGCACCAGATGAGTAATTTCCTGCATATGCTTTGTTCCGTAAGTACTGCACATAAACCGTCCACCCGGCTTTAATACACGCTTTGCTTCCCAACAGACCTTTTCCATATCCTCACAATAAAACACCACATGATTTGCCACCACAAGGTCAAAAGAAGCATCCTCAAACGGAATTTCCTGACAATCAAACGTGGCAAAGGATATTTTCCGATATCGGCTGCTTTGTTTTTTTGCTGCACTTACAACCTCAGAAGTCTTCCCCTCAGAATCCTTCTCCTCCGATACTTCCGCAGTAAGCCTGAATGCCTCCTGTACCGCACGTCTGGCATCCCGAATCATACCTTCTGAAATATCTGACATTACAAGTTCAAACTGCTTTGGAAGCTTTGTTATATTTTCTGTCCAGAGTGCACCATTTCCGCACCCAAGTTCCAGAATACGCATTCCGCTTTTTACCCGACACTGTTCATAAAGCCACGGGAACCATCCCTGTGTGTTCACTGAAAAATCCCGGTGCAACCGGATTCTTGCCGAAATATTGCCCGCATCCCGATACTGCGTCTTCAAACTTTTTTCCATTCCGGTCAAATGAATCAGTTCCAGCATATGACTCCAGTCCAGCTGCTGATCCTGTTCCAGCACTGCCACCGTATCTTCAATGGCAGACTCCACCAGCTGCAATTGCTCCATCCGGTCTTTCACCAGCTTTTTCTGAAGCTTTAAGGAATTCAGAAGCAAATGCGGATCCGAAGCATCAATGGCGAGCTCCTTAATGTCCTCCAACGCAAACCCCAGATATTTTAATAACAGAATCTGCTGAAGCTTTGCAAAATCTTCCTCCGTATAAAAACGTGCCCCGGATGGTGACCGATACGACGGTTTTAAAATATTCTTTTTGTCATAAAAGCGGATCGTCTTCAACGAGACACCCGCCAGCCGGGCAAACTGCCCGGAAGAATAATAGCCGGGTAAATTCATAGGCTGACTCCTGGTTTATGGTTTAATATCATATCGTATTTCTTCTTTTCCTGCTTGGTAAACGAAATAGCTTCATGGCGGTTGTCTTCAGTGAGCACCCACATAAACAAAAAAACACATCTACATGCGTGATGAACGCCTCGTCCGGCACATAGTCCGGATTATTGTATGCATGACAAAATAGTCGGCAAATACGTCATTCAAAGCAATGAGTGTTTTTCTGCACTGTCTTTCCTATCTTTCGTTTTTATAACTACTCCTTTCTCATCTCTCCCAAAATGAAAAAGTTTATATACGTATTATAAAGTTTCTTTTGCCAGTCCTTCGGCAATCTGCTGCACTACACGCTCAATTCCGCCGATATGCGGACAATAATACTTATTTATTTGCAATATGTTTTTCTTCATTTCCAAACAACCATTTCATTTTTTTTAACACGTCTAATTTAGAATACTCTTCCAACAACAAAATGTCAACATAAAATCCTCCTTTCCATTTTTTATCTTTTTCGATTTTCTTCACATAATTATCACTTTACATTTTTCTTATTTATGTTACAATTTATTTATAACACTATTTTCGATGAGTTGTTTTGAACGAGGTATGAAATGAAGAAAAAAAGACATGACAAAACCATTTCCTATATTTCTACAGCATTTCTTCTGCTTGCCCACACTACATTGTTTGCCTTGATTTGGTATACGGAATACCTGGATGGGCTGTTGATTCCGTTTTATCGACGCGGCAGTTATCTGATACTGCTGTTATTTATTATTTTCCTTACTGTATCCAATCATATTTTTGGCGGACTCCGCATGGGATACTATAAAACATTGGACAGCATTGTGGCAAGAACACTTTCCCTGTTTACTGCTTATGGCATCATGTATATTATTATCAGTCTGCTTTCCTACCGGATTGTCACTGTAAAATACATTGCCCTGGTGATTCTTCTTGGATTTCTGTTCAATATATTTTGGACTATGTTCTCCAATCATATTTATTACAAAATCAATCCCCCTCGTCAAATGCTGCTGATTCATGGAGACCGACCATTCGACGAAGTATGCAACAAAATTTCTGCCCGAAGTGAAAAATATGAAATTGTCCGCCGGATTCACTGTAATTCCGGAGAAGAAAAATTAAAGCAGGTCATTTCCAATCACGAGGCTGTTATTTTACATGATTTATCTGCCACCCTCAGAAATCATCTGATTAAATATTGTTACGAAAATTCCATCCGGGTTTATGTCACTCCAAAGCTCTATGACATTTTGATTCGTGGAGCTTCCGAAATGGATTTATTTGATACTCCTTTTCTGCTTATGCGCAATCGTGGTCTTACTCCGTTGCAGGCATTTGTGAAAAGAAGCGTGGATTTATTAATCTCCATTCCGTGCTTTCTGATTCTGTCACCTGTTTTATTGCTAACAGCCATTTTGATTAAATGCTTTGATCATGGTCCGGTGCTTTACCGTCAGACACGCCTTACCCTGGGCGGTAAAGAATTCCAGATTCTTAAATTCCGCAGCATGTATGTGGATGCAGAGAAAGACGCTATACGGCTACAGTGCAAGGATGATGAACGTATCACACCTATCGGTCGCCTGTTGCGTCGCACGCATATAGATGAACTTCCTCAATTGCTCAACATCATAAAAGGAGAAATGTCCTTTGTTGGTCCTCGTCCGGAACGTCCGGAAATTGCCAAAATTTACGAAAAGGCAATTCCCGAATTTTCCTATCGGCTAAAAATGAAAGCAGGCCTTACCGGCTATGCACAGGTTTACGGTAAATATAACAGTACCCCTTATGACAAGCTGAAACTTGATTTAACTTACATCCAGAACTATTCCATTTTTCTGGATATACGGCTTTTTCTGCTCACTGGAAAAACTCTGTTTATTCCTGACCATGCCGAGGGAGTAAGTGCAGCTTATACAACAGCACTTCGAAACGAAGTAGCAGTAACGGACGAAAAAGAACCGCACTAAAAAACACAGTATATAGCAAAAATCCAATACGAAAATCAACACTTTGGGTGATTTTCAACGTTCTTATCCAGTTTGTTTCCACCATTCTCCGGCGCTACAAAGCCGTCACCACCAAAACCCGCATTCCGCATCATCCTGACAAACCAGTTTCCGGCTGTCATAAAAGCGGACCGTCTTCAACGAGACACCCGCTAGCCGGGCAAACTACCCGGAAGAATAATAGCCGGGTAAATTCATAAGCTGACTTCTGGTTTATGGTTTAATTGGTTTATTCAGCTGTTCTTCTCTTCTTCCTGTCCGTAATATTTTCCATAGTATTTGCCGTAATATTTACCATAATACTTTCCGTAATATTTGCCGCCTCCAAGGAATTTTACCTTATTTAAGACAACACCCAGAATCCGGCAGTCTGCTGTTTCGAGCTGCTCCTTAATCTTGACTGCAAATTTATAGCTGATTTCATCCGAAGCAATTACCATAATTACGCCATCACACTGACGCGATACAATAGCACTGTCAATAACACTGCCGAGCGGCGGTGTATCAATGATTATAAAGTCATACTTATCCCGCTGGGTTGTCAGCAGTTCCTTAAAGTACTTACCGCCTAACAACTCCGATGGGTTTGGCGGAATTGGTCCGGTCAAAATAACCTGCAGATTCTCAACGTTGGTTTCGCAAAGTACTTCTTCTAATTTGGACTGACCGGATAAATAATGCGTCAGACCTTTCGTATTTTTTGCATCGATTTTATGCCGACCGACCAGTACTGATTTGCGGATGTCGGCATCCACAAATAATACTTTTTTCCCATCTTCTGCCATAGACAATGCCAGCTGGAAAGATACGCTGGATTTTCCTTCGTTTGGAGTGCAGCTTGTAAGGGCAACTACCTTTACATCTTCTCCACAAAACTGGACATTGGTTCTTAAGGTTTTATATGCTTCGTTACTATGATAATCAAGCTTGCTTAACTTGCTAATTTCTATTTGCTGCATTTTTCCGCACTCCTCCGTTCGCATTATTTATTCCTGTTCTTTTTGTTTTTCCTGCTTTTTTTACTCCTATGTCCGGTTTCCATCGCTTCTGCATCAAAAGGAATGGAACCAAGTGTGCTGAGTTTTAAATATTTTTCAACATCATCCGATGTAATAATTCTATCATTTAACAGGAAGCCTACCGCAATAATACCCACTGCCAGAAACACACCAAGAGCACCGCCAAGTATCGTATATTTAAGAATGCTTGGAGCAGCCTTTTCTGTTGGAAAATTTGCATAATCCGCTACGTTAACAGCTTCTACCTTCATAACCTCAACGGCACGCTGTGACATAATATCACGAACTTCATTTGCAATTGTCTGCGCCATTGCCGGATCTGTATGTGTAACCTTAATGGAAAGAAAACGGGTATCCGAACCGCTGGTAACTTTAACAAGATTTTCGTACTCACTTAATTTTAAATCCAGCTTAAGGTTATTGATTACTTCTTCTGCTACCGTACGGCTGGTTGCCAGTGCTGCAATATCTTTCATCAACTGGGTACCAAGCGTAATATCGCTTGAGGTAGTCGTTTCTTTATTTTGTCTGCTGATAACATATACCGAAGTTGTTGATTCGTATGTTGGTTCAATAATAAATTTTGCAACGCAGAATGAACCGGCTGCCACTACAATACCTGTAAGCAGAATAATCCACCACTTATAAAGCAGCGTCATAATAAGTTCCCCTAAATCAATTTCCATTTCTTCTGTTCTATTCTGTTCCATGATTTTCTCCTAAATAATTTGATGTGTTATAATTGCTTGCGGATTATTCCAAAAGCAGTCTTCCATTGTTTCATGTCCGAATTTTTTTTCGACATAAGCTGCTGCTTCGGACAGCTCCTGTTTGCGTTTTTCCGTATCATGTGCATCGGTTGCCACGAAAGACACATACCCCATGGCAAACATCTTTTTTATAAGTTTTTTTTCTTTACGCCCATAGCGTCCTAAAACACCCCCGGCATTCACCTGCAGATAGATTCCCATATCTGCCAGTTCTGCTGCCAGAGCCGGCTTTTTTACCAGGCAAAGATATCTCTCTATATGGGCAAGTATCGGCCATACACCCTGCGTTTGGATGCTTCGCAGTGCGTTACGCATTTGAACATATTCTGTTTCTGGTGAAAACTCTATAAGAATATATTTCGATTGTGCCATGCTACATACTTTTTCTTCTGCAATGGCATCCAAAAGACTGTTATCATAGAATAGTTCGTTTCCGGAATAAACAACCAGTTCAGGACAACATTCTCTGACCGCCTCCTGTACCTGCCGAACCTTTTCCAGAATGGTTTCCCGGGATGCGCGCCCTCTGTGGTGATGATAATGCGGTGTTGCAATCACACAGCGGATGCCGTCTGCATAAGCTTCTTTCAACATTTGCAGGCTTTCTTCCATATTTTTGGCGCCATCATCGATTCCCGGAAGAACGTGGCAGTGAATATCCGTATAATAATTCATTTTTCCCTCGCATTATTATGTAACCATGATAAAAGAGTTTCCTACAACCGTTGACACACCGAATATCATACCATGCCGTTATATTTTCTGCAAGAAGTATTTTACCTCACTTCCAGAATCATTCCGATTCCGCCAACTTCTCCTCCGGCAGGCACGGTTTTATTATAATCCTCCGGACGAATGGTAATAGTGTTTCCCTCTGTTACTGCTTTTGCGCACCAGCACTGCGAAACTGTTATATTTTTACCTTGTTTGATTTTCAACGTTCTTACCCAGTTTGTTTCCTCGGATGCTCCGTTATTTTTTATCACAAAATTCAGCTGGACACCATATCCTTGTTCGGATACCCAGCTATTTGTAATCGTCAACTCCACATTTTCCGAAGTTTCAAAAATATCGCTTATCTGGAAGCTTTCGTTTTTCTGACCACCAGTACCGCTGTTGCTGTTTTCATTGTTTCCTGTGCTGTTTCCGTTATTTCCTGTACTGCCATTTTCTGTGCTGCTTCCATCATTCTCCGGCGAGACATAGCCGTCACCGCCAAAACCTGCATTCTGCATCATCCTGACAAACCATTTTCCGGTTGCCGACAAATCTTCTGTCCGCAAACCGCTCGTTTTGCTGCAACTGTTGCTTATCATGGCAGATGTTTCTGACTTATTGGAAAGATTCCACAGCACATGACTGATTCCATAACCATCCAGCAGATCTATCCACTTCTGTGCCTGTGTCTCGCTAAGAGCACCGCTTCCGGATGCCTCCGAAATACCATATTCTGTTACAAACAGCGGAAGTCCTTTGCTCACCGCTGTTTTGCACTTGTTTCGTAAGCCATCCGAATGGGTGGCTGCGTAAAAGTGCAGTGCGTACATAATATTATCATATTCCGTAATCGGATTTTCGGCTGCCACATCGACATCCTGCGACCAGGTTGGTGTACCTACGATAATAATTGCCTCCGGCGCATACTTTCGTATTGCCGGAATAACCTCAAGGGCATAGCTACGGATATCAGACCAGCTTGTGCCTCCGTTCGGTTCGTTGCAGATTTCATACAGCACATTTGGCACATCTGCATATTTTTCTGCCATTTCCGCAAAGAACTTTTTTGCTTCGTCCTTATAAGTGTTTGGATTGCCATCGCTTAAAATATGCCAGTCAATAATGATATACATATCCTGTTCTATGGCCGCCCTGACACTAGAATCAATTTTGCTTTTTAATTTTTCTTTCTGATTGCTGTCGCTGGTGCAGTAGCCATTGTATTCTGCCGTGTACATTGCGAGCCGAAACACATTGCAGCCCCATTCCTGCCGTGCCTGGGCAATGAGATCCGCATTGGCATATTCCGGGAACCATCCAAGCCCATGGGTACTGATACCTCTGAGCTGTACAAGTCTTCCATCTGCGGCAGCCAGATGCGTGCCGTCCACATGAAGTGCACCAAAGAAACTGTCTTTGGTAGTCTCTTCCTGACCACCGCCGGAAACCACAGGACTCTTTGTTATTTCCGGAGTTTGAGCCGGAGACTTCGTCGGCACAGGGGTGGGCGTTAACGTTGGCGCAAGCGTTGCTTCCACTTCCTTTGTCGGTATCGGCGTTG
>CAZJAA010000007.1:76508-86637 GCA_964544055.1 uncultured Lachnospiraceae bacterium
GGCGTTAACGTTGGCGCAAGCGTTGCTTCCACTTCCTTTGTCGGTATCGGCGTTGATGTTAACACTTCATTTGATATACTATGTTGCTGTTTTTCCGAAAAAATTCCTGTCAGAAATCCGGCTCCAAAGCCGATGGCTATTCCAAGGCATAACAATAATATTGTATATAAAATTTTTTTCATGATTAACCTGCATTTCTTTTGTTCTGTCCACTGATTACTTGTAAATTATATCGCATTCTTTTATTTTATACAACAGAAAATAAATAGTCCTGTGCTTTCATATTTTTCGTTATGCAGTTCAAAAGACTGCACAACTCAGGGAAAAATCCGTTCTGTTTAGACAGTTCTTACATCTCCCCAGAAAAATAAAACAAACGTGCCGGGACCTGTATGACTTCCGATTACAGTTCCGATATTGTTAATTTCTACCTTTTCCGCCAGATTTGCAAACCTGCTTTCAATCAGTTTTTTTAACTTAAGTGCTTCCTCCATACAGGCAGACTGTCCGATATAACACTTTCCGGCGTACTGTGTGCCGTTTTCGGCATGCTGTTCCATCATTTTAACTACTTCTTCCATGGCTTTCTTCTTGCCGCGCACCTTCTGCCATGCCTGCAGTCTGCCTTCCTTATTCATTACAATAATCGGACAAATATTTAAAATTCCACCGACTGCTCCAGCGGTTTTGGAAAGCCGTCCGCCGCGTACCAGATATTTCAACTCGGTAGGAACTATCCAGTGATGCAGACGAAGCTTGTTCTTCTCTACCCAGTCACATAACTCGTCCATGGACTTTCCGGCATCACGCATATCTGCCAGAGTATCCATAATCATACCGTAGCCGGAGGCTCCTGCCAGGGAATCCACTACATAAATCTTTCGCTCTGGGTAGCGTTCTGCAAGAATCTCTCTTGCCACACAGGCAGAATTATGTACTCCGGAAATACCGGTGGACAGGCACAGATGTAAAATGTCCTTGCCTTCCTTTAAGAAGCGTTCAAAATATTCCTCAAATTCTGCCACGTTCACCTGAGAGGTTTTGGTTGCAGCGCCATTTTCCATTGCTTTATAAAATTTATCGAATGGCATGGTTTCTCCCAGATCATCCGGATAACGCACGCCATCCAGCTCAAAACTGAAACATACATAATGAATATCTCTGTTTAAAAAATGTTCCTTGGACAAATCCGCTGTAGAACAGCAGCTTAAGACGAAATCGCTCATGTAATATTTTTCCTTTCCAGATTGCTTATTTATACTTGGCAAATCGTTTCTGTACTTCACTTATTTCAGTTAAGTTTTGTTCAAAATCTGCCGTTATTTTACTCTATTTATATATTTTATTCTATCTTACTGATTTTCTGTTGGCAAAGTATTGCCAACGATTAAATTATAGCTTGCACCTTACTTTTCTTCAAGCATTTTTTACAGAACACTTCAAATTCTCTTGAAGCATTCTTCAATATCATCATAACCTCGTTGCAACCTTGTATGAAGCATCATTTATAATCCGCATCAAAGAACCAAAAAAGGTTGTATAACATAGTTTTCATTACTACATTATACAACCTCTGACATATTCTTGTAAAGTCTGAATTGGAAGAAACCACAACAAAGAATGTGCCGTTTTGTGCCCTTACTTCCCGACATTTTCGCTGTTCAGACACCCTCTCGGCATTGTTTTAACTCCGGATGATGCTTTTCCAGCTTCATGCAGTAAGCCGTGGATGCTACCAGCTGTATTACGCCAATTACGGTATTGGATACGAACATGGCAACACCGCAGGCACTGTAATCCATGTCTACGACGTGCATCAGGAAAAGCAGTACCGGTACCCGCAGGCCGAACAGACGCACCATAGAAAACAGCATCGTCGCTTTTGTTTTTCCAAAACCGTTATACAGGGCATTTGCCGTATGGGAAAAGCCAAGAAAGGCAATGTCCAAACATTCCCATGCAAAAATGTTCACAATCATCTCCTGATATTCTGTACTGTTTGGTGCAAAAAAAGCCGCCACCTGCTCTTTGGTTGTAAACATGATAACCGTACCAATGATGCTGACCAGCGTTACATAAAACTGGTTTACCCAGAAAAATTTCTTAATCCGGCTGCCGTTTTTGTTGCCGTAATTCTGGCTGACAATCGTGGCTCCGCAATCGGCCGTTGTATTGGTTACCGTTGTAAACAAGCCCGCCATCGTGTTGGAAATTCCCAACGCTCCGACGCACATTTTACCGTATTTTTCTGTTGCTGCGGAATTTACATAAACCTTGCCAAAGCTGAACAAGAAATTTCCGATAAACACAGGAACCGCAAGGCGGACAATGCCGCTTACCTCCTGTTTTCCAAAATTCCAGTCACAAAGACGGATTCTTAAAATATTGCTTCTGCGGAAGCAGAGAAACAGTCCGCAGGCAAATAAAAATAACTGTGCAATCAGGGTGGAAACCGCCAGCCATGTGCTGGTTACATGTTCAAACGGTCCGTACACAAATACTGTGGTAAGTCCGACTTTAATCAGAATAACCCCCAGATTTAGCATCAACAGCTGCTTGGTATTGCCTTTTGCCTTTTCCATGGAAATAATTGCACTGTTCATGGTTGTAATAACGAGCGTCAGAATCTGCACGTTGTAATACCCAATGGAATTGTCAATAATCGACTGATCTGTGTGAAACAGCTTTAAAAACGGCACTCCCACCGGAATAAACACAAGAGTAACCAGTGAAACAACCACTGCAAGGGTAAATAAGGTGTTGGCAACCCTTTTGGCTTCCTCCAGCTGCTTTGCGCCATAACGTCTTGCTACCATAATTCCACCACCAGTGGCAAGGGCACCGCCAATCGTGGAAATCATGTTTTTAATCTGATCCAGCACCACAATATCGGCAGCGTCGCCAATTCCGGCAGACTGCACAAGCATCATGTCATAAATTCCATAAAAATAATTGCATAAATTATAAAAGACCATCGGAAGAGAAATACTTAAAACAACCTTCCACATATTTCCTTCCAGTAAATATTCTCTTCTTTTCAGCTGTTTTTGTTCCAGTTTTGCAGTATCCATGTTTTTCTCTCCTTTTTATGCGCTAATCGTAGCACAAAAACGCTTCCTTTTCTACAGCAAAACTTGTTTTTGATTTTTATTCCTTGGATTTTTTGACCTCGGCAAGCTTCTGCTGACGACGATTCTTTACTTCATCCGACATCGGTCTGATATCTCCGGCAGCCGTCAGAGCCATCTTTGTCATCAACGGTCCGAATAATTCATAAATCAGTACCGCAAATAAGGTGATGTTACGGATTAAGTTACCCTGGGCACCAAGCTCCATTGCCGTAGTACACATACCAAGGGCAACACCAGCCTGCGGCAAAAGGGTAATGCCAAGATATTTGCAAATCTGTGGAGAACATTTTGTTGCTTTTGCACTGACAAATGCTCCTGTGTATTTACCAAAGGAACGGAACAGGATATACACAACACCGATACCCACAATCGCAAGATCCGTAAATACACTCAGTTCCAGTTCCGCACCGCTGATAACGAAAAACAGTGCCAGAAGCGGAGAGGTCCACTTATCGGAGCGTGTCATCATTTCCTCAGATAATGGACAGATGTTGCAGAAAACCGTTCCCAACATCATACATACCAGCAGGGAAGAAAATCCGATATGCACTGAGCCGATTTCAAATTCCATGGAGGACAACGCCACGGTCAGTACAACAAAGGCAATCGTCATGTTCAGACGGTTGGTGTTGGAATTAAACAGCTTTTCTATCTGAGTTAAAATCCATCCCATCAGTGCACCCAGAAGCAGGGAGCAGACGATTTCAATTAACGGATTGACAATAATGGACACCATATCTACCGTTCCGCTGACTAACGTTTTTGCAATACCAAAGGAAACGGCAAAAACAATCAGACCAACTGCATCATCCAGTGCTACGATTGGAAGCAGCAGTTTGGTTAACGGTCCATTTGCCTTATACTGTCTTACTACCATTAAGGTTGCAGCTGGTGCAGTTGCCGTGGCAATGGCACCAAGCGTAAGCAGCTGCGGCAGGGACAATTTGTCCGGCATCGCAAAATGTACTGCAAGAAGTGCAAGGTCTACAAACAAAGTCGCAGTCAATGCCTGAAAAATACCGATTATAAAAGCCTGTTTACCGATTTTCTTTAAGTCGTCCATACGGAACTCGCTGCCGATAGAAAATGCAATAAAGCCTAATGCCACCTGAGAAATTACCTCAAGGGAGCTTACTTCATTCATATTGGCAAAGCCGACACCATTTACCAGATGCAGTCCGCCAAGGCAGTACGGTCCGATGAGCACACCGGCAATTAAATAAGCAGTTACTGCAGGAAGCTTAAACGGCTTAAATACACGAGTCATTAAAAGGCCTGCCAATAATGCGAAAGAAACAGATAACAAAACGTTCATACTTTTTTTCCTCTTTTTCTCTAAATATTCTTAGTCCGGCGTTCATCATACGCCTGTTGAAAAAATATTTCAAGAGAAAAAATGCACAAGTTTTCTATTTTTTATTTTCTTTTTCTATGCAACTTGAATTATTTTTGTTTTTTTCTTCTCTTTACCGAGCTGTACACCACCGCCGCTATTGCCAGCAGCACAACTCCGGCAATGGAACCTGCCATCAGTTTGAACACAACAGGGATTCCGCCTTTCTCAGGTGCATCTGCCGATGTTTCTGCTGGTGTTTCCGTTGGCGTTTCTGTTGGTGCAGCTTCCTTAGCTTCACCCGAAGACTGCTCCTGCTTCGTGGCATCCTCCTCCGGCTCTATTGCAGCTGCTCCTGCTTCCGCCCAGACGACATCCAGCTGCGTCAGCAGCGTTGCATTTGCGCCTACTGTGCCGGTATGTGTCACACCTACACCTCCAAATGCCGTTTCTTCAATTTCTGCCGACAAATCCACCACATGTGCCAGTCCGGCAGCTGCCTGTTCCTCATTCTGCTTTTTCGTCGTTTCCACGTGGGCAGTCAGTACGGAGCCTTCCACCGTTAAGCTGATGGTACAGAGTGTATTATAGCAGGAAGCAGAAACCGGTTCCGAAATTGCCTCTGTCATGCCGTTTGTATACTTGATTAGCTTGAAATCCACGGCATTGGAATACTTGCTCGTACGCTCCACACGAAGTGCATAGCCGTTTAACTGTTCGGTATCCATTTTAATCAACACATCCATATACTGGGCAGTTGCACTTCCGAATCCCTGTCCGGCAGACTTACACGGAGCTACCGAAAGAACCACGCTCATATCACCATAGCTTCCCTCCGCCGGAGTATAAAGAATTCTGGAACCACGCTCTGTCTGTGTCAGACCGTAAATTTCCTTTGCTCCGCCTTCGCCTTCCTTGTATGCCCAGCCGGAGCCGTTCTTTGCTTTCCAGTCATACTCCGCTGTATCCAGCGGTTTAAAGCATTCCACCGTCCAGAAGCCCGGTTTTACCGCATTTTGTTCCTCCGTTGGAAAGCTCCGGAAATTTGTGCTGATTGCCTGCTGCGGCATATCCTCTGCCGTAACCACACGGTCGGTTACTGCCGTCTGCTTTGTTCCCATTTTCGAGTTTAAGGTTTTTGGTGTCACCTCTGCCATAATATAATAGCCAATATCCCCCGGTGTCAGCGTGTAGCTGTATTCCGGAGTATCCAGACGTGAGGTTGCAACCTTTACCTGTTCCTGTCCGTCAGTACTGACACGGTACCATTGAATCAACGAGATGTCCTGTGCCTCCTTATCCAGTGTATAAGACACGTTTACACAACCGACCGGTTCACCGGCTGTCTCTCTTGTTCCAAACGTCACAACCGGCTCCTTTTCAAAGCCCGGTGCACCTACAACATCCGGTGTAATGGAAAAAAAGGCACTGGCAGAATAACCCATCGCACTTTTGGCGTATACTCTGCCGGTCACAGTGCTGTCTTCGCTCTTTAAAACAGTATAATTACAGGAGCCGTCTGCGTTTGGCGTAATGGCAAGGTAATCCTGCAGTGCTTCGTCCACCGACCATTCCACCGTATCAGAGGTAATCCCTCCGGCAACATTCCGGAAATTCCGAAGCATTGCCCGGATTGTTCCGGTATCGCCCTTCTTTACACTCTTTATCGCCGGTGCCGTATTCATCAGAAATGGAAACAGCGTGTACTTTTCTCCAGCTGCTGCCACCTCAGTCTTGTTGTTTAGCGGGTCCCAACCGTCATTGCCCTGCAGCAGATTATAAGTATTATAAATGGTCTGACCATCTCTGGTAAGCACAAACGCCGCAGCCGCTTCCGTTCCGGTCACATCTATGGTATTGGCGGAACCATCGGCAATCACATACGGTTCTCCGTTGACCGTAACATTACTCTGCACACACTTTAAATCAGCCGCAGGCTCCGGTGTCCATTCTACCGTAAATCCCGGATAATCACTGTTAAAATTGCAGTCTACAAGCGTTACCGTGCCGCCTGCCTTTGTCAGATACTGCGTTCCCTGCACCTCGGAGGTAATCTCGCAATGTAAAAAAACCGCTCCGGTGCCAGAGGTATTGTAAAACGGCTTGGAGCTGTAAAAACCAAGCGTACAGTTTAAAAAGACGGCTGTTCCGGGCAAGGCATCATCCCCGCATTCTATGTGACAGTCCACAAACAATGCGCGGGTACTGCCGACAAACGGACATGCATTTAAACGGCTTAAGAAATTGCAGTTTTTTGCAACCACCTTATCGCCGTTGGTAATCACCAGCTGGGACTGGGTAATGGCATCTGCACGCTTTTTACGGGAAAGCTCCGGCTTTAACGGATACTCTAAATCCACATTACAATAGTTGCCCATGGTAAGGTTTTCCACATGAGTGCCTCTGCCATCGATGTAAAACATTGTATAGTTTCCCTTTGCTCCCTGTGTCTGTCCGCGATTGACCGCAAGAACCACATCGGATGCATTCTTCGTAAGTCCAATCAGATGCAGATTATCGCACCGGATGACAAGTCCGTATGGTGTATCTCCACCGGAGGCTGTCCGGATTTCCTCATCATCCGGGTCGTCAATCCAGTACACATACGGGGCAAGATACACCCGCATCGGCTCTTCCTCCGTTCCGTTTTGAAAGGCGGCTGCCGCTTCCTTAAAATCATTATATACATACGCATAACGTTCTGCCATTTCATCGCTTAATGAGCCGTCAATATAGATTGCCTTTTTCCCAAGCGCAATGGTTTCACCGCCATACACAATAAACTCCCCGCAAAACTCCACCGGATCCGATTCGTCCAGTGCCGCATAGCCCTCCACGCTCTGTGCTGCTTTCGCAGGCAGTTTCTTCTGCAACAGTCCAAACAGTCCGGCACATCCCATAAAACACACCCCCAGTAACAACCATTTTCTTTTTGCTGCTTTTTTCATACTAATCTCCATTCCGGAGCGTTTTTTATTCCAGAGCTCCTTTTTCTGTAAATTCTTCTATCTATTTCCTGAAAAAGATACCTTTATCATACAAAAAAATTAAAACAATTGCAATTTATTTTGCTCTTTTTTTCTTTTTTATTGCTCCTTTTTATTCCTTGTCTTGTGAAACAAATGAAAATGCGGTATAATCTCCATAAAGGGCGGAGTAAACTACCGACCTATGTAAAAAAACAGAAAGGAACAAACGTATGAAAAAATTCCAGATATCCCTGTTTTTAGGACTGATGATATTTGCGCTGTCCGGCTGCGGCACCAAAAATCCTGCTCCTGATTCCAACCAGACGGTAACGACTCCTCCCGCTGCCACACAAAATCCGTCGGATAATAACACAGCCTCCGGAACCGTTTCCGGCAGCCAGTCAGACGGTGAGGCGTCCTCCAATACAGAAATTACACCGCCAACCGTTCTGCCGACTCCGACTCCGGAAGGAAACTATGTCTCCTTCAGCCTCGACAGCGGATTTTATGACCACAGTCAGGAAGTTTCTTTAGCCTGCAACGTAGACGGAGCTACCATTTATTATACCTTAGACGGCAGTACCCCAACCAAAACCTCTACCCTGTACCAGAAGCCGATTTTTATCACCAGAAAGCTGTATTCGGAAAATGTACTGGCAGCGCAAACCGGAATCAGTGCAAGCAATTCCTATGTTCCTGATTTTTCCGTGGATAAAGGCACCGTAATCCGTGCCATTGCTTACTTGCCGGATGGCACTACCACTCCGCTCGCACATGCCACCTACTTTATCGAACTGGACGAGGAAAAATATGCCGGACTTCCGGTAATTTCCTTAATTACTGACTTTGATAACCTTTTTGATTACGAAACCGGCATTTATGTGCTTGGTAAATCCTATGATGACTGGGTTGCCTGGGACAGCTCCCGTGCCTATTTGGATGGCTGGCAGAAATACGGCAACTATTCCAACCACGGCAAAGAATGGGAACGTCCTGTTTCCGTTGAACTGATTACTGCAGACGGTACCGCCGGTTTTAAGCAGAACATGGGTATGCGCATTATGGGTGGTGCCTCCCGCAATCAGGCACAGAAAAGCCTAAAGCTCTATGCCCGGAAAGATTACGGCGAAAAGAATTTAAAATATGCCCTAATTCCTGACAATTACAATACCGACAACGAACTGATTGAAAAGTATAAAACCTTCGTTCTTCGTGTTGGCGGCAATGATGCAGATTCTGCCAGACTCCGAGATCCTTATCTTCAGGCACTTGTAAAGGACGCACGATTTGAAACGCAGCAATCCACTCCGTGCGTTGCCTTTATCAATGGGGAATTCTGGGGATTATACACACTCAACGAAGATTATACGGACAGCCATTTTGAAAATAATTATGGCATTGACAAAGACAACATCCTCCTTATCAAATGCGGCGAAGCAGAAGAGGGCGATGAAGCTACTGCTCTTTCCCTGTTCCATGATATGTATCTTTTTATTACAAAAAATGATATGTCCGTTCCGCAATTTTACGAAGCGGCCTGCGAGCTTATTGATATGGAGTCCTTTATTGATTACTTTGCCTTTGAGCTTTATATCCACAACCAGGACAGCATTTTTGAAAACAATAACTGGCGTATGTGGCGTGTTCGCAATACGGACGGAGCCACCGCATATTCAGACGGAAAATGGCGGATGGCTGCTTACGACTCCGACTTTTCCACTGGTATTTACAGCGGAGCGGCAGCGGCTGATACCGACAACATCTCTGCACTGATTGCTCCGTCTTCTGCCTCCGACCGGGACTATAATATCCAGCACTATGTTCCATTAGAGCTGTTCCGTTCGCTTATGCAAAACGATACGTTCCGCAGTGATCTGATTCTGGCAATCTGTGATATGCGCAACATTTATTTTGAAACGAAGCATGCCAACGCCTTACTGAATGAAATGGCAGAACCATATCGGAAGCTGATGCCGGAAACATTCCGACGGTTCGGTCCGGACTGGATTATCTACAGCGACCCTTCTGCCTATTATGAAAGCAAGCTCAAGGACTTTAATTCCTACTTGAATAAGCGGTTTGTTTCCATGCCAAACATTCTTCGCAAAGCCTTTGACCTTGGTTCTGCTTCCAAGCTGACCGTTTCCACGGATGACGCCTCCATGGGAAGCCTTCTCGTCAACGGACGTACCGTGGCATTAGACAGCCGCTTTGAAGGAATATACTTTGCAGAAACGGAAGTCACCATAACCGCTGTTCCGGCAAATGGATATACCTTTGTCGGCTGGGAAACCAAAAGTGATTTCATCACCGACACCACTGCAGACACCCTCTGCTTTCCTGTTTCTGCACCAATCACTTTAAAAGCAATCTTTGAAAAGCAGTAAAAAATTCGCCACGTCAGAAGATGTTTCCGGCGTGGCGGTTTTATTTTTTCTGTGCCAGCTCCATACACATAATTAAGAATGCACCGACTCCATGCAGGTCAAGCCCAGCTTTTTCCTGAGCTACCGCAATACAATCCCTTTCAGAAAAGCTCGATTACCGATTACCTTGGCAAAATTTAAATAAACTTTAGCAATATCTCATTTGAGAAAAAAGTCCTATTGCTGTATGATGAACTCAGAGACTCAAACAAATCAATAATCTCTCGGAATCCTGAGTGATTATGGTCAGCAAAGCTGACAATGAACATT
>CAZJAA010000008.1:0-83054 GCA_964544055.1 uncultured Lachnospiraceae bacterium
TGAATGTAACTGAAAGTAGATTTAAGAACAGACAACTTCATATGGAAGACTATCTGCAAATGGTATCTGCGGAATAGAAAGAGTATGCAGAAGTGTTCGACTACCGTAAGATTGCTGAAAAGAGCGGTATCATCACAGACTATTGGACGGACAATCTTTTGGATTTGATTTTGCACAAAGACAATCTTAATAAGGCATACAAGAGAGTGAAATCAAACAAGGGAGCAGGTGGAACGGACGGAATGCAGGTGGATGAACTTCTACCCTACCTAAAGGAAAACCAAGATGCCTTAATCCAACAGATAAGGAATGGCAAATACAAACCAAACCCAGTCCGTAGGGTAGAAATACCCAAAGAAACGAAAGGTGAGTACAGAAAACTGGGAGAGCCAACCGTGGTTGACAGGGTAATCAAACAAACAATCACACAGGAACTTACGTACGGTGGTGTGAGAGGTCGGGAAAATTTATTTAATTTTCCCTCCTACTCGATATAAGGAAACTTGCAAAGCGAGGTGAAAATATGAAATTTGTAAGTAAAAAAGGAACGGTAGTGAAATCCGGAGACTGCTTAATGACGAAAAGAAAACCGAATAAACCTGTAAAAAAGCAGGAACCGGTGATTAAAGAAGGAATTTTCTGCGGTACAACCAGAAGCTTTGGATTTGTCCAGATAGAAGGCGAGGAGGATATTTTTGTACCAGAACGTGATACGAAGGGAGCATTGCATGGGGATACCGTGCAGGTGGAAATTGTAAATGCCGGAGAAGCCGGAAAACGCAGAGAAGGCAAAATTATAAAAATTACAAAACGTAACGCTGTATTTGTAGTAGGGACTTTTGAAAAAAGTAAAAATTATGGTTTTGTTGTGCCGGATAATTTAAAGCTGGGCAGTGATATTTATATTGCCAAGGAACATACAAAGGGTGCTGTAAACGGCCATAAGGTATATGTAAAAATTACGGATTATGGAAATGAAAAACGCAGTCCGGAGGGGCGTGTAGTAGAGATTTTAGGGCATATCAATGACCCGGCGGCAGATGTAAAAACCGTGTTAAAAACGTATGGACTGGAAACGGAATTTCCGGAAGAAGTCATGACACAGGCAGAGGCAATGCCGGAGGAAATTGAGGAAAAAGAGGCTGCAGGACGTGTGGACTTACGAGGAATGCTTACGGTAACGATTGACGGAGAAGATGCCAAAGATCTGGATGATGCTATTACCATACGAAACCTGGGAAATGGCAGGCAGGAGCTAGGGGTGCATATCGCTGATGTAACCAATTATGTAAAGGAAGGTTCGCCACTTGATAAGGAAGCGTTGCACCGCGGAACCAGTGTGTATCTGGTTGACCGTGTAATTCCGATGCTTCCGCACCGTCTATCCAACGGCATCTGTTCCTTAAATGCCGGAACCGACAGGCTGGCACTCAGCTGTCTGATGGAAATTGATGTGGAAGGAAACATTGTCGGACACCGGATTGCAGAATCGGTGATTCGTGTGACTAGACGCATGAGTTACACCGAGGTGAACCGCATTTTGGCTGTTATGAGCTCAGAAGAAGGAACGCCTGAGGAAGAAGCAGAAAAAATAGAACTTGAAGAAGAGTATGGTGAACTGACAGAACTATTTTTACAGATGAAGATACTGTCTGATTGTTTAAGAGAAAAGCGTCGTCAGCGGGGAGCAGTGGATTTCGATTTTCCGGAGAGCAAGATTACTCTGGCACCGAACGGTCGTCCAATTGAGATAAAGCCTTACGAAAGAAACGCAGCAACACGACTGATTGAGGATTTTATGCTTGCCGCAAACGAAACTATTGCAGAAGATTTTTTCTGGCAGGAAGCTCCGTTTGTTTACCGGACGCATGAAAATCCGGATCCGGATAAAATAAAAAAACTGGGTGTGTTTATCAAAAATTTCGGTTTCAATATCAAGGAAGGAAAGGATGGTATTCATCCCAAGGAACTGCAGAAGCTTCTGGATTCGTTAGACGGCAGGGAAGAGGCACCGTTAATTTCCAGACTGACACTGCGTTCGTTAAAGCAGGCAAAGTATTCTACGGAATGCGAAGGACATTTTGGACTTGCAGCGAAGTATTACTGTCATTTTACTTCCCCTATCCGTCGTTATCCAGACTTGCAGATTCATCGTATTATCAAGGATAATTTAAACGGCAGGCTTACGGAAGAACGGAAGGAACATTATCTGGAATTTCTTGACGATGTAGCAGCACAGGCAAGTAAAACGGAGCGCACGGCAGAAGAGGCAGAACGGGACGTGGAAAAAATGAAAAAGGTGGAATATATGGAGCGGCATATCGGAGAAATTTATGATGGGGTTATCTCCGGTGTAACGAACTGGGGCATCTACGTGGAACTTCCCAATACGGTAGAGGGTGTGATTCGTCTGGAAAACGTTCAGGATGATTTTTACCGTTTTGACGAGCAGCGTTATCAGCTGGTAGGTGACCGCTTCCACAAGGTGTACCGTCTGGGACAGCATATTACGATTATGGTACTTTCCGTCGATAAACTTTTAAAAACCGTTGACTTTCTGCCATTTAAAAGGTAAGCTATAAAATAAGAAAATAAATCTAGGCAGTAGAAACTGCCGTCGGATTGCAGCTAGAAAGGTTGGGAGAATTGTATGGCAAAAGAAAGTATGAAGCTGGTTGCCAACAACAAAAAGGCGTATTTTGACTATTTCATAGAGGATAAACTGGAGGCTGGTGTAGCACTGCATGGTACAGAGGTAAAATCCATCCGTATGGGAAAGTGCAGTATAAAGGAATCCTATATAAAAATTGAAAATGGTGAGGTTTTCATTTATGGAATGCATGTCAGTCCATATGAAAAAGGAAACATTTTTAATAAGGATCCGATGCGCATCAAAAAGCTTCTGATGCATAAATATGAAATCAACAAGTTGAATGGGAAATTGCAGCAAAAGGGCTTGACTCTGGTGCCGCTTCAGGTATACTTAAAAGGCGGACTGGTAAAAGTTGAGGTTGGTCTGGCAAGAGGTAAAAAGCTTTATGACAAGCGCGAAAGTCTCGCAAAGAAAGACATGAAACGTGAAGCAGAAAAGGAATTCAAAATCAGAAATCTTGGCTAAACGGTGTAATCAACAGGGAGGTGCAGTGTAAAATGACAACACATAAACGAAAAATCACAGTTATTGGTCATAAAAACCCGGATACGGATTCCATATGCTCAGCCATTGCCTACGCAGAGTTAAAAAATCGTCTGAGCAATACAGATTTGTATGTGCCGCGGCGTGCCGGTGCTATCAATGCAGAAACGCGTTTTGTATTAAAACATTTTGACGTGGATGTGCCGGAGCTGGTGGAGGACGTCGGCACACAGGTAAAGGATATTGAAATTCGTGAAATTGACGGAGTTGCTGCAAGTATTTCCTTAAAAAAAGCATATACACTGATGAAGGAAAATAACGTCGTTACCCTGCCGATTACAAATGATGGTTTTCTGGAAGGTTTGATTACCATCGGTGATATTGCAACCTCTTACATGGATGTGTATGACAGCAGTATTTTGGCAAAGGCAAAAACGTCCTACCACAATATTGTGGAAACTCTGGATGCGGAGCTTCTGGTGGGAGATGAAAATGCAATTTTTGAGGTCGGAAAGGTGCTGGTAGCGGCAGCTAATCCGGATTTGATGGAAGGATACATAGAGGAGCATGACCTTGTGATTACAGGCAACCGCTACGAAACCCAGCTTTGTGCCATAGAAATGAACGCCGGCTGCATCATTATCTGTGAAGGAGCAACAGTTTCCCGTACAATTAAAAAGTTGGCGGAGGCAAAGGGGTGTACGCTGCTTTCTACGCCGCATGACACCTATACGGTGGCACGTCTGATTAATCAGAGTATGCCGGTAGAATATTTCATGATTAAAGAGAAAATTGATAAATTCCTTACCACAGATTTTGTGGAGGAAATTAAGGAAGTAATGACAAAAAAGCGTACCCGTGACTTCCCAATTCTGGATACCAAAGGAAAATACCGTGGTATGATTTCCCGCAGAAATCTTCTGGATATGAAGAAAAAACAGGTGATTTTAGTGGACCATAACGAAAAGAGTCAGGCGGCAGACGGCATCGAAAATACGGAAATTCTGGAAATTATCGACCATCACCGTCTTGGCACCATGGAGACAATTACACCGGTGTTTTTCCGCAACCAGCCGCTTGGCTGTACTGCAACGATTATTTTTCAGATGTATCAGGAAAATCATCTGGAAATATCCAAAAAGACGGCAGGACTGTTGTGTTCGGCCATTCTTTCAGATACACTGATGTATCGTTCACCAACCTGTACTCCTGCCGACAAGGCAGCGGCAGAGGCACTGGCCAGAATAGCAGAAATTGATGTGGAAACCTACGCAAATGAAATGTTTTTGGCAGGAAGCAACCTGCGAAACAAGTCGGAAGAAGAAATTTTCTTCCAGGATTTTAAAAAGTTTTCCTCGGAAGATGTTACCTTTGGCATCAGTCAGATTACTTCTTTGAATGAAAATGAGCTGAAGATGCTTGGTGCACGATTAAAACCGTGTCTGGAGCAGTTCCGCGAAAATCAGCATGTGAACATGGTATTTTTTATGCTGACGGACATTGTCAAGGAATCGACAACCCTGCTGTATGCCGGAGAAGAAGTAGAAAGCATTCTGGAGATTCTGTATGGGCACGCAGGCGCAGAGAACGCAATTGAACTGCCGGGTGTGGTATCCAGAAAAAAGCAGCTGGTGCCATTACTGATTCAGGCAATTCAGCAGATTTAGAACATATCCCCAGAATAACAGGGGAATAAGAGCAGGAAAATTTGTATTTTATCTTGAATTATCGAACAACTTGTGGTATATTTTTCTTACAGCGTGACTAAAATAATGTTATCTGTGTAAAAATCCGCAGAAAGTATTTAACCAGGGCTTGTACTGGTTTCGACGGGGATTTTGAAGTTACGGAAGCCATTGGTGGTGGGGACCACCTAAAAACCTCAAAAAAAAATAAACGCTGAAGATAATTTAGCACTCGCTGCCTAAGGGCAGCTGTCAGACCTAGCGCACCTACACGTTAGGAACCTGGCATCGACGATGTAGGAAACGATGCGCCCAAAGCTTTGAGGGTGCAGGCGTACCATGAAGCTACTAAAGTCCGGAGCGTGTCTGTTTGCAACGGACGGAGGGAATGGCGAAAGCGTAATAACAGACTGTAATGGGAGATGCCGTAATGGATGGGTTTTCGGACAGGGGTTCGATTCCCCTCAGGTCCATAGAAAAAGAGGCTTGCGAGTGAAACTCGCAGGCCTCTTTTTCTATGGACCTGAGGGGATATTCGGACTTGTTTTCTTTAGTTGCATGGCGACTGTTTATGTGTCAGGTCATAATAATTAGGACATAGATCCTGCGAGAAACCTGCTTACAGCGCTTGTGGTTGAGAGAAAGAACGAACTGTGGTAGGGGCTGTTCTTTCTCTTTTTATTTTCAGTTGCAAAACTGACTATAAAGGAATCGGAGAGAATGGTCAATAGGACAGAAAAAAACGTGCCGTAAAATACAGTACGTAAGGATAGATAATGTAAAGGGGTTGTCGAATTTAATCTGCGGTAAATCTGCCGTAGGTGGGAACTATAATTCGACGCATGACAGTATGAAGAGCTTAGTGATGATAGGCAGTTCGAGGCGTTTAAGCAACAATTTAAATATGTAAATCTTGAATACCATCTACCAAACGGTAAGCTGGTAAAATTTTTGGATGACAAGACAACATATCTGGGGAATCAATTAGAATCAGAAATTGTAGACGGATTATGCTTTGGGATTCTTGCAAACATGGATTTTGTCATGATATGTACCTATGAATCTGATGGAAAGAATCCTGAATTATTGCTTTATAAGAAGAGGTAACTTTCAGTTTGTCAAAAACTTGATTTGTTCTATTTTGAAAAATTTTATAGCCGAAAACAGCGTCAGGGCAGTTATGAGTTGAAAGAGTTGTAGCTGCCCTGTTTTAATTGCTTTAGGGCAGCGTGTCCAAAAGCGGAAAGGTGCAGGATGAAATATTTGATATATCGGCTTTCGGACTTGGACTATTTTTTATGAAAACTATTGACATTAATCGATTAATGAGTATAATGAAAATGTTATTTTAAAATGCGTATTTTAGAATAAGCATTTTAAAAATAGATGTCTTGCAGGTGACGTCCAACCTTAATTCGCTCAAGGAGCGTTTCATACAGCGAATGCATAGGAAACTGCCTGCCATGGTTTCTGTCATGCTGGAACGTAAATTTGGACAATTTGAAGCTATGCCACAATCTGCGTATTGACATGGAGCATATCTCTGCAGAGAAAGCTGTGAAACATATTTTGTCGATACTCGGAGAATAGGGTATAAACCCTAGAAACATCATTTCAATGTACTCATTATGTTAAGGTGATGTGTTGATAAAGCTAACATATTAGGTATAAAACTAACGAAGTATGTTTGAACCGGAACGTATATGGTAGAAAAAGCAGAGTATTTGCGAAAACCTGAAAACGGATTGTTGTAGCAATGAACCGGTAGGAGGCGAATTAATGGTGAGAATGGGACTGAACAAAGAAAAAATTAAATTTGCTGAGAGGAGAAATTATATGAGAATCATAGAATATTTTACAACAGAAAACAAAGAATATTGGCTGAATGAAATGGAAAAATCTGATTGGGGTGCAGGAAAATATCTGTATCAACTTCTTAGAGACAATAGATTAAAAAGTTTGGTCGGTGAAACAGCACTTGTGCCGATGCTTGTGGATGGGGATAAATTGATTTCATTTTGCACGCTTGCTCCTTTAGATGACATACAGCCGACAGATATGTCTCCTTGGGTTGGTTTTGCATATACATTTCCGCAGTATAGAGGTCATCGCTATTTAGGTCTTTTATTAGACTATGCCGAATCTGTTGCTGCAAACATGGGAATGGAATACATACATATTTCCACAGGTCATACAGGCTTGTATGAAAAATACGGATATGAATTCTTTAAAATGGAGAAAGACATAGACGGTGAGGATTCCCGTATATATCGTAAGGCTCTTGCTGAGGGTGGAGCGGACAAGGACAGCAGAAATGAGAACGGTGCCGAGTTGAAGGCAGAGCTTCCAAAACTGAATTAGCACTGCCAATGACAAGGAAACCGAAACGGATGACAACATCTGCTTTAAAGGGAATTTGACACTTACAATATGTCTACAATAGTAGAATTTATACTGGCAGCATGGTTACTGTCACGTTAGTAAAATCTGCAAAACCATGAGCAATAAATAGTTCTAGTGCTGTAGAAAACATGCCAATTCTGGCTCCAACCCAGGTATGGTCTTTGGGAAGGAAAGAAAACGGAAGCTTTGTAAATCCGGCTTCACCCTCCAGCTGATAGGACATATGACAAAGCTTGTCTGCATCGAAAACAATTCGAAATACAGCGGTAGTGATTGATACATCTACAGAAGTAGAATAAAGAACGTGTTCCTGCTTTATATCTGTTGTTTTGGTATCTTTGATTGCCGCATCCGGTTGTTTGGTTTCGGATTCGAAGTAAACCAGTGTTAATCCGTCCGGAGTTTTGCGGAAAGCAAGGGCACAGTATTCTCCGCCGAGCATCAGTATTCCCGCCTGGGTATTGGTCTGCAAGCCGGAAATATCCATTGTAAAATCTGCAGTAAATGCCGGACAGACGATTTTCTGGGTCAGGACGTTGGCACAGTTCCAGAGTACAGGTGCTGGTTTTCCGGTTGGATTTAAGCTGTAAAGGCGAAGGGCTCCGGGACGTTTGGTAAGGGAGTAAAATTCCTTTTTGCTGTTGGCAATCCATTGCCAGAAAGGTTGAAGCGTTGGGACGGAAAAATCATCCGAGGCTTCTAAATAGGAAGGCTCGACAGGCGCAGGCATACCGGCAGGCTTTGGGTAGCGGTGCTGTGGTTCGCCACAGTCAATCCTTTCTACATCTTTACCAATGACCGGCCAATCATTTTTCCAGACAACAGGCTGCATATGGGTGATGCGTCCGTAAACGCCGGCATCCTGAAAATGGAGAAACCATTCTTCCTGGGAGAGGGTATCTACAAGACCGCCCTGGTGAGGACCGTTGATATCGGAGCTTCCCTGATGCAGGACGATTTTTTCTTCAAAGGGTCCATACAGGCTTTTGGAACGGAGAACTGTCTGCCAGCCGGTTTTGACACCGCCCGCCGGGGCAAAAATGTAGTAGTAACCGTTTCGATGATAAACCTTGGGACCTTCGATGGTCGGATTGGTTTTTGTACCGTCGTAAATAAAGGTATCTTCACTGATGGTGCGTTCTCCGTCGGGGGTTATCTGGAACATGCCGAGAATGCTTTTAAAGCCGATACGGCTTTTGGCGTAGCCGTGCACAACGTAAGCGGTGCCATCTGCGGTCCAGATAGGGCAGGGGTCGATGTAGCCTTTTCCTGGAAGTATAAGTTTTGGTTCGGACCAGTCTCCGAGTGGGTCGGTTGTTTTTAAAAGGAAAATTCCCTGGTCAGGCATGCCGACAAAAATGAAAAATTCTCCGTTGTGGTAGCGGATGCTTGGTGCCCAGATTCCTTTTGCGTGGGCAGGAGAGTCGTACATGTCATAGGGAAGGCGTTCTTTGATGGCATTGTTTTTTAATTCCCAGTTGACAAGATCTTTGGAAACAAGGATAGGAAGTCCGGGGATGTAGTTAAAGCTGGAAGCGGTCATATAAAAGGTGTCACCGACACGGCAGACATCCGGGTCGGAGTAATCAGCAAACAGGATGGGATTTTGAAAGGTGCCGTCCTGCAAATCCGGACACCACAAACGTGATTTTTTCATAGGAATCTCCATTCTGAGAACGTTTTTTTGAAGATGCACATAGGAACTTTTATGCAGAATGTTTCTGGTGTCGCATGTGCTGCTTTGTGACGTTCTCAGCACAAACAGCTGTGAGTGGGAAATTCAAAAGTTTTATCTGTTCGCATTTTGGAGCAATTTCCCGCTTAAAGATATGGAAAATAGATTATTTAAGGTTCTATCGCTGTAGAAAGCGGTTTATCCGGTTCGTTAAGCAATAAATCGGCATAAATTCCGCCAAGCTTTCTTAATTCTTCTGCAATCATGCCGGCAAAAAAACGTGCGCCATCCGGACGCAGATGCGAGTTATCTGCTTTGCCTTCCGGAAAATTTGGGTAACTTCCTGCCGGAAAATTCATAAACCATTGTTTGCTTGCTTCGTCTCCGGCTTCGGAGACTGCTCGGAAGCTCAGTGCGCATAAATCAATCAGTGGAACATCCAGTTTTTTTGCGGTCTGGCGCATTGCCTCGGGATAGCTGCCGTGAGTATCTAAAAGTATACCGTTTTCATCAAACTGGCGGCGGCAGAGTGGAGTAATCAGAACAGGATGTGCTTTGCGGTTTTTTGCCACATTGACGAATTTTTCGAGATTGACAGCGTAATCACCATATGCTTCGGTATAGCGGCTGGGGTCTGCCTGTTTTTCATCATTGTGTCCAAACTGGATAAAGAGAAAATCTCCTTCGCGGATGTCGTTATAAATGGCGGCAAGACGGGATTCGTCAATGAAGCTTTTGGTGCTTCGGCCATTTTCGGCATGGTTGAGAACAAACACGCTTCGTTTTAAATAGAGCGGGAGCATTTGTCCGATACCGGTTTCCGGGTAGGTAAAAATGTTTTTCTGTGCGACAATGGAGTCGCCGGCATAATAAAGCTTTGTCATGGTGAAACGTTCCTTTCTGTTCTATGGATGATATCAGATGTGTGGGTGCATAAGCTGCCGGTTCATCTGTAATGGCAGTGCTGAGTCAGTCCTCTGTCTGGTTCCGGCGAAATTCCTTTGGAGAGGCTCCGTACACTTTTTTAAAGGCACGCCGGAACGAGTTTGGGTTGTTGTAACCCAGGTGATGATATAATTCGGAAAGCGGTATATCTGTTTTTTTTAATAATTGTATTGCCTGCTGCATCCGGAGTTCTTCCAGATATTCCGAGAAATTTCTTCCGGCTTCTGCCTTGAATAAGTAGGAGAAATAGCTTTCGGAAATGGAAAATTCCTCAGAGATTTTTTTTAGGCTTAAATCCGGGTCATGATAATTTTTACTGATATAAGTCTGGATAGAAGCAATCAGCTGATTTCCGGAGGGTGTCTGTTTAAAGCAGGAGGAAAGAGTAAGTGCAAGCGTCAGCATTCCGTTTAGCGTGGTTTCATCGGTGAGTGTTGCTTCAAAATCTGCCGGAAGGGCAGGAGATTTTTCCGGAAGCCCTTGGACAATTTTAATCAGGGTGGTTCGTAAATCGGACAATAACCAGCTTACGTTTGCTGGTGACAGAGAACGATATTCCATGTTTTCCCGGTGAAGCAGTTTGAAAATTTCGTTAATCTGGGTTGTGTTGGCCGCCTGAATGAAGGCAGTCAGCTGTTGTGCCATTTCATATGGATAATAGTAGGTTTCATTGCTTCTGGAAAGCTCCCGGTAGCTTTGGAAGATGCGGTCTTCTTTGAGGAGGCTGACTGCTTCGAGTGCCTGCTGGTAAGATTTCCAGAAATACGGAAGCTTTGTATTGGAATCTCCAAGCCCGGCAAAAACCCAGAGAGAATGCTCGGACAGAAGATAGTTGTGTAGTTCGGTGAAAGTGTTTCGGATGGCAGCAATACAGTCCGGTGCGTCGGTGGCTGCTTCATCTGACAGCAGCAGGGCAAAGTTATTGACATCCGGGTGATAAATTAAAATGTCACTGCCAAAGTACTGATAAAAGCATCGGTATAAAAGAGACTCATATTCCTGAAGCTGATAATGATTGACGTTGTCTAACTGTTCCAGACGAAGGGAAATCAGCAGAACGTGAAAGTGCAGACTACCAAGTCCCTTGAGCTTTAAAAAGTCGTTGATTTCATGGATATCCTGCTCGGAGGCTACGGCACCCTTCATGATACGCGCCACATAGGCACTGTAAACAAGGGGACGCTGCTTATTGAGGGCATCCAGCAGGGAGAGGTTTGCGTCCTGTAAGACCTCATTCTTCTCTTGTAGAATAGAGTTTTCTTGATGCGCCGTTTCCAGATGTTCCTTCATTGCCTGAATTGGTTTTACATTTGCCCTGGACAGAGAAAAAATAATCAGAAAGGAAATCAGTAAAACCACCGCAATGGCTACCAAATAGGTTGTCTGATATGCAGCCAGATCATTCAGAAGATAGGCAGAGGGCTGGATTAAATAGTAGTTCCAGCCATTATAGGAGGAGCTGGCTTTGGTAATAGTAAAATTCTGGCCGTTCCGGGTAAACTCTTCGGTGCGGTAGGCAGAGGAAGAATGGTCAGCAAGCAGAATTAGTGATTCTATCTTTGTGGAAAAGTCGGCATCGTTTCCAATGGTAAAGGCGTGTTGTCCGGTTTTGTATGTAACATACAGAAAGGAGGAAGAACTGTTTAGAACTTCCCTAAAATATGCCTGCAAAGCGGATAGATTTAACTCAAAGCACGCAATGCCCGGTCGGTAGGTTTCGGAAAAGGTGGCGGATAATGGAATCTTATAAAGGTAAGTTGCTTCGGCTGCACTGGTATAGTCCGTAAACGGAAGCAGCAGCATTACATTATCATAAGAGGAAATCAGTTCGTCGCGCTTTTGGGCAGCGGCTTCCTCCAGTCCGGTTCTTTGAAAATAGAACATTTCTTTGGAGGCAAACTGGGACGGAGAGAGAAAATATTCTGTTTCCGGCAGATAGACATAAAAGCTTTGCACCGGAAGCATTGCCTGCATGGACATGAGGTTGGAAAGATATTCCATGGATTCTTTTCCGGAAGCGTAAAAATGGTAGTTTTTTTCACTTTCTTTCAGATAGGAAAGCGCCTTTATTGTTTCGTTTGAACCAATCTGGGTTGTCAGGGTACTGAACAGACGAAGTGCGGTATCCATTTCTTTTACGCTGTTTTCGAGCTGTGTGGTATTCTGACGGTAAGTGCTGTTACGATAGGTACTTCGCAGGGAAAACATAAAAAAGAAGCCTAGTATCAGTACAAAAAGCAGAACGGTACTGTAAGAGGTTACAAAACGGAATAAGAGAGAGTGGTGTTTGTCGGTTTTAGTTTGTATCATATATGTAAATTCTCCTGCGGTGTTTTCGTTAAAAATGAGGTATGAGCAGACAACGGTATGTTCTGCATATCGTAAAAATTGCACTATTATTATAACAAAGTGGTCTGGCTATTGCAACTTGAAAAAGTGCAAATTTTTTGAAAGAAATGATGTAAGCGGTTACAATCCAAAGAATTGTAGCTTGTTTCTTTTGATGAAAATATGGTATGATTAGTACATCGAATCGGGGAAGGGGTTTCCCTGAAAAAAATGGAGGAACAAAAACATGAGAAAAACATTAAAAAAGCTTCTTGCGCTGACGCTTGTAGCAACCATGACAGTCGGACTGGCAGCGTGCGGCAGCAAGGAACCGTCTGGCAACAGCGAAAATCCAACTTCCGCTGCAGATAACGGAAACGAAGCTGCAAACAGCGGAACCGAAAAGAAGAATCTGGACAAGCTGACCATTATGGTGGACGGTACCGTGCAGTTTGCAAATCCGGCACACGGCGGTGCACAGTTTGAGGCAGAACTAGAAAAGTTAATGGGAATTGATGTGGAAATCATTATGCCTGACCATTCCAGCTACTACAGCACGGTATCCCAGACGTTTGCAAATCCGGATAAATCCTATTGGCCGGATATTGTACTGATGGGCTCTACTTATTATGTACAGTATGCGCAGAACGGAATTCTGGTGGATATCACCGATATGTGGAACAATTCCGAAATCAAGGCTTCTGGTCGTGTAACCAATACACAGATTTTCGAAGACAGCCTGATTAACGGAAGATTATACGGTATTGCACCTTCCAGAGGTAACGGCTGTGTAACTTATGTAAAAAAGACATGGTTGGAAAGAGCAGGCTACACAATGGACGATCTGCCTACTACCTATGCAGAATATACCGAAATGCTGGATGCATTTAAGGAACTCAGTCCGGAAGGTTATGCGTTAACTTCCTCCGGTCTTGTAAACCTGGAAGCACCGTACACAAACTATCTGCCGGAATTTTTCTGGAATGCATATCCTGACTTTTATCAGACTGCATCCGGCGAATGGGTAGATGGCTTTACGCAGCCGGAAATGTATGATGCTATGGAACGTCTGGCTGATGGTGTGGCAAACGGATGGATTGACCCTGAATTTTCCACCAACCAGACCTCTGACTGCCGTAATAAGTTCTACGCTGACAAGTGCGGCGTGTTTACATACTGGGCCGGTACATGGGCAAGCAACCTGGAAGAAAACCTTGCTTTAATTGGTTCCCCGTCTGAGCTTGTTGCCCTTGAGCCAATTGAAGAGCTTGGCAATTATGTAGAGCGTTATGCTCCGATGTGGGTTATTACTTCTGCCTGCGAAAATCCGGAACAGGCATTTGATTTGTTCTTCGGCACTATGTTAGACGGAGCAGAGGGACAGAGTCTCTGGACCTATGGTGTAGAAGATGTACACTGGAGCACAAAGGGCGAAACCATCACAACTGGTACCGGAAGAAAAGCAAAGTCCATTACTTACGCAGATGGTGAATTCCATTTCAAGGCAGATTTGGAAACTGGCGTTTCCCTTTATAACAAGAACCATATTGATCCGATGCTTTCTGTAGTAAGCTTTATCGAAGGCAAGGATCCGGGTGTAAATGCCATTGATGAAACAGCAACCGCTTCAGCTAACTTATTCTACAGCAACAGCATAAGTGCACCGAAGATGGTTTCCAACGATGCCATGTATAAGTATTATTCGACCGTTATGTCTGCAAGAATCATGCTGGTAGAACTGGTAGCTTCCGGAGAATACTCCATTGAAGATGCGTATGCAAGATATCAGGATGAGCAGGGTGCAAATGTACAGGCAATTCTGGATGCCTTAAATAAGTAATTCCAAAGAGGGGATGAAAGATGGAAAAAGTAAAAAAGAAAAAAAAGGCAGTCAGCCAGAAGCCATTGTCTGCTCGCTTATATACCTACCGCTGGTTCTATCTGATGTTTGTACCCGTACTTGTTTTTCTGTTTATTTTTAACTTTATGCCGCTTGCCGGATTGCGTTATATGTTTTACAGCTATCCGGATGCGGATAATATCGTATGGGTCGGACTTGAAAACTTTAAGCGGCTGTTTGGCGAAAAAATGTTCTGGACTTCGTTTAAGAACACACTGGAACTGAGCCTTGTAAAACTGCTCTTAAATACCTTTATGGCGGTTGTTATCTCTTTATTATTAAATGAAATGATAAACGTCTGGTTTAAAAAGATTACACAGACCATTATCTACCTGCCGCACTTTATGTCCTGGGTAGTAACGGCATCCGTGTTCACACTGATTTTATCTTACTCCAATTCCGGTCTGGTAAACTCCATACTGGAAAGTCTCGGCATTATTGTAGACGGAGAAGAAATCAAGTTTCTGGAATCCGTAGAGTGGTGGAGATGGACCTACTATGTGATTAACATCTGGAAGGATACCGGATGGGGAACCATCATATTCCTTGCAACGCTTTCCGGCATCAGTCCGGAACTATATGAAGCAGCACAGATTGACGGTGCAAATCGCTGGGCACGCATGCGGTGGATTACCTTCCCAAGTCTTGCAAATACCATTATTACCGTGCTGATTTTAAATCTTGCAAAGATTATGAACCTGTTCGAATCGGTATTCGTATTAACCAACAATCAGGTAACCGACGTTTCCCAGGTATTGCAGACCTATGTTTATGACATGACGTTTGGTTCCGGCGCAGACTACGGATTTTCTACCGCCGTTGGTTTTTTCCGTTCGGTTGTAGGCTGTCTGTTAGTAATCATCTGTAACTACGCAAGCAAAAAAGTCCGCGGACGCGGAATCGTTTAGGAGGATTATCATGGATAAGAAGAAAAAGCTTTCCCGTGCCGGTCTTGCCTCTCTGGTTCTCTGCGTGTTAGCAGCGGCGGCATTTTTTCTGCCGTTAAGTACCGGAAGCAGCATGACGGACTTTTCGTTAACGTATGCTTATAATATTGTTGACATCATTAAAATTATTTTTCATCCGGAGAATTATACCGGTGGAGCTTCCTTTTCCTTTGCAGCTCCGTTTCTGATGTCCTGCATCGGACTTGTTTTGGCATTTGCCGCAGTAATCGTATTATTTGTACTGGTTCTGCGTGGTGCAGCCAACGGCATCAAGAGAGTACTTGCAGTATGCATTCTGTTTGTTACCTTATTTATGGGGCTGTTATATAACTCCTACATGACCGGAATTGCCGCACCGGTATATGATACCAATGACAGCAGTGTTGTTTTAAAGGAAGCAAATAATTTCTACGGCAAAGACATTTTATTTCAAATCAAGCTGAAAACGAGAACCAGTTCTCCGAACAGTTGGAAAAAGCCGATAGAAAAGTTTACGGAAGCTGTTCCAGAGCTTGGTTTAACCATCCATGCGGAAGAAGTTGCAGAGCGTTTGACAGCACTGGCAGAGTATGCCGGAGGCTTCGACTATAAAGCATCTACCAATGATAAGAAAAAAGCGAATACCTATATTTTAAATGAACTTCTGGACATTATTCCGGTAGAACAGCAGCAGGAGATTTTTGCTGATTATTTTGCACAAAGAACAAAAGAAGTATCTGCGGTGAATTCCACTTACGGTATTGGTTTTTTTGTACTGATGGCAGTCCTGATTGGTTTGGCTGGAACCTGCTATTGTGAACGAAGCAAAGAAGGCTACAGAAACAATGGTATTCCGGCGAATTGTATGTTTGTCGGTCTGATGACATTAACGTTTGGCTTATTGCTTTTATATCCGATTTTTTCTGCGGGCAGTCTGACAACCGGCCTTACCAAAACCTCTGTCTTGTTTGCACTTCTTTCCCTGCTAAAGGTGCTGGATATGCGTACAACGGCAGTGCTGCTTGGTGTTAATCCGGAAGTGATGAATCAGGCATGGATTACTGTTGCTGTAGTACTTATCGTGCTTTCTATGGCATGTATGGTTGTCTTTGTTGTGATGGCAGCCAGAAAGCGTGGCGTAAAGCTGCGCCGGGTATTCAGTGTGGCAGCCTGTATCCTTTTAGTTGCAGGAGGTCTGCTGTTAGCCTCCGGTCTTGGACAGAACGGTACATACAACACAAAGCTTGGCGAATATACCGGAAGTCTTCAGCTGGATGGATTTTTCTTTTTTATTCTGGCTCTGGCAATTACGGCAGCGATTATTCCGTTTACGGTTTATACCGACAAGGAACGGTTTAAAGTGTTTTCTGTAGTGAATGTCATTATTTTCCTTGTGGTGTGTGCGTTTATTATCGTTCCGCTCTGGAAAGTACTGGTGGATTCTCTGGATGCCCAAGCGGGATATGGCCTTAGAATGTGGCCGAAGGAATTTTCGCTTACCGGTTATCAGACCATTGTAACGAATGTGGCAATTCGCCGTCCGTTCCTGATTTCCGTACTGACAACCGTCTGCGGAACATTTCTTGGTCTGTTGCTTTCCACACTGGGAGCGTATGTACTCATCCAGTTTGAAATGCCGGGCAGAAATCTTCTGGCAAACATGCTTTTGTTTACTATGATTTTCCAGGCAGGCATGATTCCAACCTATTTGTTAATGACGAAGATTGGTTTGTACAACTCGCTCTGGGTAGTTATTTTACTGCCGGCAATGAATGTATATAATCTGGTGCTGATGAGAAACTTTTTTGAAGGTATTCCAAAGAGTTTGTTTGAGTCGGCATCCATTGACGGCTGTACCCCGATGGGAACGTTTTTTAAAATTGTGCTTCCGCTATCCAAAGCGGCACTGGCCTCCATCGGCTTAATGTTTGCCGTAGCATACTGGAACGATTACACCAATTACAAGCTCTACATTTCCAATACCGAGCTTCATAACTTCCAGATGAAGCTTCGTGACATGTTCTACGGAAGCTCCGGTGCAAATGCTGTTGCCGGTGCCAATACCGAGACCTTAAAGAATGCGGCAATCATGGTAGCCATTCTTCCGTTTATGATTGCATATCCATTCCTTCAGAAGTACTTTGTAAAAGGCGTGAATGTCGGTGCGGTAAAAGAGTAACTTGTTAAATAAATGATAATATGATATAATAGCCTGTCGTAGTGGGAAACCGTGCGGCAGGCTTTTTATGTAAAACACAGTTTGCAGAGGAGAACTGTCATGGATAGAATAAAAGAGAAAAAGAAATCGTTTTCTGAGGTAGAAGACCATTTTATTGACGTTTATGTAAAATACAGACAGAAGCCAATCCGGGTGTTGCTTGGACTGTTTCAGGGACATTACTGTAAATTTTTGCTGGCCGGACTATGCTTTTTTATAAAACATAGTCCGGTCTGGATGTCGCCGATTATTCTTGCCAATATTATCAATCTGGCAACGGAAGGAGGAGAAACGGCAGTAGAGCAGATTATCTGGAACACGCTTGTGCTGGTTGCGCTTATTCTGCTTAATTTTCCGTTAAACTATTTTTATACCAAACTGCGCAGTACGGCAACAAGGAATGTAGAGGCAGGTCTGCGGGGCGCACTGGTACGCAAGCTTCAGCTGCTATCCATTTCCTATCACAAAGAAATGCAGTCCGGACGCTTGCAGTCCAAAATTATGCGTGATGTGGAAGCGGTCGAAACGTTGTCTTCTCAGGTTTTTGTCAGTCTGATGAATATTGCCCTGAATTTGGGCGTATCGTTTGTAGTAACCATATCCAAAAGCAGGATTGTATTTCTGTTTTTCCTTTTTACAGTGCCGGTAGCTGCACTTACTATGGTGTCGTTCCGCAAAAAAATCAAGCAAAGAAACACGGAATTTCGTAAAGAAATGGAGGAAACCTCTGCCAAAGTGATGGAAATGGTGGAACTGATTCCGGTAACTCGTGCCCATGCTTTGGAAGAACAGGAAATTGAACGGATGGAGCATCAGCTGAATGAAGTGGCGGAAAAGGGCTACCGACTGGATATTATTCAGGCAAATTTTGGTGCGGTGGGCTGGTGTGTGTTTCAGGTATTTCAGGCAGTCTGCCTAGGCTTTACTGGCTATATGGCGTTAAAAGGAGAAATCAGCGTCGGCGATATTGCCTTATATCAGACGTATTTTGCAACCATTGTCAATCAGGTATCCAATCTGATTACGTTGCTTCCTACCATTTCCAAGGGAACCGAGTGTATTACCAGTGTGGGTGAGGTGCTGCTGGCGCATGATGTGGAAGAAAACGAAGGGAAGGAGAGACTGTCTGAGGTAAAGGGAGAATTTTCCTTTGCTGATGTTGCATTTTCCTATGATAAAGAGAAAAGCATCTTAAATGGTTTTAATTTAAAGGTAGCACCGGGAGAAACCATTGCGCTGGTTGGAGAATCCGGGGCAGGAAAAACAACCATCATCAATATGGTAATCGGCTTTATCAAACCGGACACCGGAATGGTATTTCTGGACGGAAAGGATATGGAGGAGCTGAATTTAAGAAGCTACCGGAATTACCTTGCCGTTGTGCCGCAGAATTCCATTTTGTTTTCCGGCACCATCCGGGACAATATTACCTATGGAATGCAGAATATCACGGAAGAAAAGCTCTGGAACGCCGTCAGAGCCGCTAATCTGGAAAAATTTGTCCAATCTCTTCCTCAGGGCCTGGATACCAGGGTTGGAGAACACGGCGGAAAGCTGTCCGGTGGGCAGCGTCAACGGATTTCCATTGCAAGAGCACTGATTCGCAACCCAAAGGTTATTGTTTTAGATGAAGCGACCTCAGCCTTAGACAGCGTTTCGGAACGCGAAATTCAGAACGCTCTGGATAATCTGATGAAAGGCAGAACAACGTTTGTAGTGGCACATCGTCTTTCAACTATCCGCAACGCAGATAAAATTGCGGTGATAGGAAACGGTGTCTGCATGGAATACGGCACTTATGAGGAACTGATGGAGAAAAAGGGCGAGTTTTATGAACTTAGGAAGCTTCAGATGGAATAACAGAACCTCGCTAAGAACCGACGCTTTTTAACGACCTTTCGTGAAACATTTTACGTTTTGAGTCGAGGAATCTGCGAGAATGTGAAAAATTAGAAAAATTAATCTGTTTTTAATTTGTTTTATATTGACTTTTTTACCAATATAAGAGAAACTATATCTGTAAACAAGAACAGGCAGACACAGGAGATGGCCTTTCGCCGAAATCTTTTTTTCATGGAAATAGCCGTGATAACCTGTTCTTACAATAAAAGTGTTTATAATAAGAAAGGATGGTAACAACTATGGGAATTATCGCACGTTTCAAAGACATTATGGAGGCTAACATCAATGCGCTTCTTGACAAGGCTGAGGATCCGGAAAAGATGATCGACCAGTTAATGAGAAATCTGGTGGATAACCTTGCAGATGTAAAGAAGGAAACCGCAGGTGTTATCGTTGCTGAAAAGAGCGCAGAGCGCGAAATGAAAGAATGCCAGAAAGAAATTGAAGAGCTCACTGCTTATGCAACCAAGGCAATTCAGGCAGGAAATGATGATGATGCTCGTAAGTTCTTAACAGAAAAAGCAACTTATGCGGCAAAGCTCACCGGTCTGACCGACGCTTACAATCTGGCAAAGCAGAATGCGGACAATATGCGTGCTATGCACGATAAGCTGGTAAAGGATATTCAGGAACTGGAATCCAGAAGAGAAATGATTAAGGGAAAAATGGCAGTTGCCAAGGCTCAGAAAAAGATTAATGAAATTACAGGCAGCGCAATTTCCAGTGCAAATGACAGCATTGCTGCTTTTGATCGTATGGAAAAGCTTGCCGGCAAGATGTTAGATGAGGCAGAAGCTTTAGCCGAGCTTAACAAGGGCGCAGATAACAAGATTGAAGATATCAAGAGCAAATACTCTGCAGCAAATGCTGATATTGAAGCAGAACTTGCTGCTTTAAAGGCTGGAATCAACTAACAGGTAATTAAAATAATTGTTGCTGCAATGTAATGTGCGTAAAAGTAACAAAAATGAGCTGTTGCAAAAGCGGAGGAATCAAAACAATACCGGTTGTAACAGCTCTATTTTTGAAACATTTTTTGCTTTGTAAGGCAGTTAGCAATGTTAACGGAATGGAATATGAGTGTGTAGTAGCATTTCTAAGAAACACTGGAAGGATGGAATAACATGGGTAGAGCAAGTGGTGGCGGTAGTCGCGGTGGCGGCTCCCGCAGTATGGGAGGAAGCCGTGGCGGCGGCTCCAGAAGCATGGGAGGAAGCCGCAGTGGAAGCAGCCGCAGTTTCAGCAGCGGAGGCGGAGCAGGAAGACCGGGTGGAAGCTTTGGCGGTTTTGGAGGCGGAGCAGGTGGCCTTGGCGGTTTCGGTAGTTTTGGCGGAGGTCCAAGACCACCTCGCAGACCGGTACGCCCGGTAATTGTTACTCCGGGACTTGGCAGAAAAACAGTTATTATCAACAATGGCGGAAGCACAACAACGTCCGGAAGCCAGAATACGTCTCAAAACAGTACGGCAGCTGCACCGGAAAATATCACTCCAAAAGAGCTAACTCCGGAGCAGAAAATTAATCGTGCAGAACAGCTGGAGAAAGAAGCGCAAAATGCCAAAAAAGGTGCATTTAAATATCTTCTGATTGCACTTATTCTGTTTGTGGCGGCATTTCTTGCCGGACGAGGCAGCAAAAGCAATGGCTTTGAAAAGGTTGTTATGTCCGGAACAAACAATGCAGGATATGCAACGGACGAAATAAACGGTTCCTCCGGTGTAAAAAAGACGGTAAAAGCCTGTGAAGAATTTTACGATAAAACAGGAATTCCGCTTTATTTTTACATTACGGATACAGAGATTACTTCCGAGGATGCCGGTTACGAAACCTATGCGGATGCTCTTTACGAGAAGCTTTTTTCAGATGAAAACCATGTGCTGTTAGTTTATTTTGACCCGGCAGATGAATGGTACTGGTGGAAGGGCATGACGGCAAATGCTGTAGTTACGGACGATATGGTAAATGATTTATTCGATGAAATTGAACGATACTGGTTTGATTACAGCTTGTCGATGGATGAAGTGCTTGCCAAGGGAATTAAAAATTATCAGAGCAGTCTGACAAAGGAAGGCTCTGGTAAAAGTTCGTTTAGTACACTGCTTATACTGGCGGGCGGTATTCTGATTGTAGTAGCGGTTTATACATATATTTCCAAAGGAAGAGAAGCAGAACGTTATGCAGAGGAAGTAAAAACGCTCCGCGCAGACCTGATTTTAAGCAAGCCATTAGAAACCTTTGGCGACCAGGAAGTAGAAAACTTAAAGGATAAATATGATAAACTGTAACCGGAGATTTATTTTATTTCACAAAGGAATTACAGAAACTCTGGCATATTTTTCGGCGTGTATTGCAAACGAGCTGGAAGCATCCGGCTATCCGGTATTCCGCTTTGCCATAGAGGACAAGACGCAGCAGCTGCAGGAGCTGCTGCGTTTTCTGAAGCAGGGAAAGGCAACATTGAGTACCTTTAATTTTCACGGAATCCAGCAGGAAGCAGTCTTTTATGATGAGAAACTTCGTCTACTCTGGGATGTGTATGAGGTATGCTGCGTCAATATTGTGGTTGACCATCCGCTGTATTACTGGAAACGTTATCCAACGCTTCCCAAGCAGTATGTGCAGCTTTGCATTGATGGTGATCACGAAGCCTATATGAAACAATATTATCCGGAAATCTATCTGCTTCCTTTTTTGCCGTTGGCAGGCAATGCTCCGGAAGCGTGGGAAAAAAATTTTATTCTGTCAAGAGAGCGTCCTTATGAGGTTGTATTTGTGGGAAATTATACGCCGCAGGAATTTGAGATTCTGCTGCAACGGAATGGGGCAGAATATGAGCAGTTTTACCGGAACATTCTGGATGATTTTTTGAAACATCCAGGCAAAAATCTGAATGAAGTGTTTGAATGGCATATCAAAAAAAATCTTGGGATGCTATCTAAACAGGAAATGACACAGGCATTTCATTATCTGATGTTTCTTGATATGTATGTGCGTTTTTATTACTGTGGTGAGGCAGTGCGCCTACTGACCGAAGCTGGTATTCCGGTACACTTTTTTGAAAACGGTTTTGAAAGGCTCAAAACCAAATGTCCGGAGCATCTGACCTGGAAGCAGTTTACACGGAAGCTGCTTCAAAGAATAGAAAAATTGTAAGGGAAGAAAAAAGTATGTACAGCAAATATATAGATGGGATAAAACAGGAAGGAATCGACTTTCTAAAGCGGTTTGCCTCCTATGAAGAAAAAGAATACGGCATTTTTTTCTATATGGCGGATAATACGGATTCCTACGACGGAAATCACGCCTGTATTTATCCGGATAAAATCACGGATCTGGGTGCGGTGCTTAAGGATATTACGGCGTTTTACAAAAAGCTTGGTATCCGGGCTTCCATTTATCATCCCTTTGAAAAGGATTATTTCAAAAACAACCTGGCAACGCTGAAAGCGCACGGCTATACCTACACCGCTGAGGACGACCACAGGGTTATGCTTCTGACGGAAAAGAACAGCATTGTTGTTCCGAAACGGCTTGATATCCGTGTCCGGAAGGAGTGGGACGAGCATATTGCGACGGATATTTTAATACCAAGCGGCGAGCCTTGGGAGATTGAGGTTACAAAGAAACGTACCAAACAGGATGGAACATATCTTTTCGTTGGTTACCTTGACGGCAAAGCTGTTGTTTACTCGGATATTCACAGGTCAGAGCATGGCAATACCCGTTTCGATTATATTGTGACAGCAAAGGAATACTGTGGAAACGGCTATGCAAGCGAACTGCTGAGCTTTATGGTGGAGTATTTCAAGAAAAATGATTTCCATATGTGCTGGCAGTGGGCCGGACCGTCGGAGCATATCTGTTATAAGGCTGGCTTTCGTGAGACGTTTACTATGGAAGCCGGATTTGCGACCGGTCCGGAGTTGGTGTATGCGTAGAAGTGCTATCAAAGATAAAAAGGTCATAGTTACCTATTTTCAAAAAAATCACTAGCTTTTTTGAAAAAAATGATGTATAATTGTAATGATGGGTAAGTTATGCCCAAATACGGGGCGCTGTACCGAGACTTCTGAACAGCATATTGCTGATGAAAGGTATAGTTTTTACTTGTGAAATGTGTTGTTCAGTTGTTTCGGCGGCTCCGTAGACAGCAGAAAATAAAAGTTGCGGCTTTTCAGTAGAGCAGTAACCAAAATTTCGTTGTACTAATTTAAAATCAAAGGAGATAAAAGCATGAGTTTTAAAAGTTTTTCCATGGAACTTGCCGGCAGAACCCTCACCGTTGATGTGGGCAGAGTAGCTGCACAGGCAAATGGTGCCGCATTTATGCATTATGGTGACACAACCGTATTATCCACAGCAACTGCATCTGAAAAGCCAAGAGATGGGATTGATTTCTTCCCACTTTCTGTAGAATACGAAGAGAAGTTATATTCCGTAGGTAAGATTCCTGGCGGCTTTACAAGAAGAGAAGGAAAGGCATCCGAAAATGCCATTCTTACCTCCCGTGTAATTGACCGTCCAATGCGTCCGTTATTCCCTAAGGACTACAGAAACGACGTTACCATCAATAACATGGTTATGTCCGTAGACCCGGAATGCAGCCCGGAGCTTACCGCAATGCTTGGTTCCGCTATTGCAGTAGCAATTTCCGATATTCCGTTTGACGGTCCATGCGCAACCACACAGGTTGGCTTAATCAATGGCGAATTTGTATTTAATCCAAATGCATCCCAGAATGCAGTTTCCGACTTAAAGCTTACGGTTGCTTCCACAAGAGACAAGGTAATCATGATTGAAGCCGGTGCCAACGAAGTTCCGGAAGCAAAAATGATTGAAGCAATCTACGCTGCACACGCAGTAAACCAGCAGGTAATCGGGTTTATCGATAAAATCGTTGCAGAATGCGGCAAAGAAAAGCATTCCTACACAAGCTGTGCAATTCCGGAAGAGTTGTTTGCAGCCATTCGTGAAATTGTTCCTCCGGCAGAAATGGAAGTTGTTATGTTCGCAGAGCAGAAGCAGGTTCGTGAAGACAGAATCCGTGACTTAAAGGACAAGCTTGCAGAAGCCTTTGTAGAAAACGAAGAGTGGCTTCCACTGATTGATGAGGCTGTTTACCAGTACGAAAAGAAAACCGTGCGTAAGATGATTTTAAAGGATCAGAAGCGTCCGGATGGTCGTGCCATCACACAGATTCGTCCGCTGGCTGCCGAGGTAGACATTATTCCTCGTGTTCATGGTTCCGCTATGTTCACCAGAGGTCAGACACAGATTTGTAACGTATGTACTCTGGCTCCTCTTTCTGATGCACAGAGATTAGATGGTCTTGATGAGTTTGAAACATCCAAGAGATACATGCACCACTATAATTTCCCGGCTTACTCCGTAGGTGAAACTAAGGTTTCCAGAGGACCTGGCCGTCGTGAAATCGGTCATGGTGCACTGGCAGAGCGTGCATTGCTTCCGGTTCTTCCAAGCGAAGAGGAATTCCCATATGCAATCCGTACCGTATCCGAAACCTTTGAGTCCAATGGTTCCACCTCCATGGCATCCACCTGTGCTTCCTGTATGTCCTTAATGGCTGCCGGTGTTCCAATCAAGAAAATGGTTGCCGGAATTTCCTGTGGTCTTGTTACCGGCGAAACAGACGATGATTACATCCTTTTAACCGATATCCAGGGTCTGGAAGACTTCTTTGGTGATATGGACTTTAAGGTAACCGGTACAGAAGATGGTATTACCGCAATTCAGATGGATATTAAGATTCATGGTTTGACAAGACCAATCGTTGAAGGTGCAATCGCACGCTGCCGTGAAGCAAGAATGTTCATTATGGAAAACTGCATGAAGCCAGCTATTTCCGAGCCAAGACCAGAGGTTGGTCCTTATGCTCCAAAGATTATCCAGATTCAGATTGACCCAACGAAGATTGGTGATGTGGTTGGACAGAGAGGCAAGACTATCAATGCCATCATCGAGCAGACCGGTGTTAAGATTGATATTACGGATGACGGTGCAGTTTCTGTCTGCGGTACAGATGCCGCAGCAATGGAAAAGGCTGTAAAGTTAATCCAGATTATCGTAACTGATTTTGAAGAAGGTCAGGTATTAGAAGGCAAGGTAGTTAGCATTAAGGAATTTGGTGCGTTCCTAGAGTTTGCTCCGGGTAAGGAAGCAATGGTTCATATTTCCAAGGTATCCAAGGAAAGAATTGACCGCGTAGAAGATGTGCTCACTTTAGGTGACGTGGTTAAGGCAGTCTGCCTTGGCAAGGACAAGATGGGCAGAGTAAGCTTCAGTATCAAGGACGTGAAGTAGTAAAGTCTTTTCAGGGGCTGTTGTGAGTGGCAACAGTCCCTTTTGCATATCGTCCAAAAAAGCGGCATAAAGCCGGAGGGACGGTACACACAGAACATTTGATTGGGAAAGAAGTTTTATATGATAAAAACATTGGAACTGGAAAATGGAATCCGGGTAATACTGGAACCGATGAGCCATTTGCAGACGGTCTCATTTGGTGCCTGGGTAAAGGTTGGCTCGGTCAATGAAACAAAAGAAAACAACGGTATCTCACATGTCATTGAGCATTGCCTGTTTAAGGGAACAAAAACAAGAACGGCAAAGCAGCTGGCGGATGAAATTTCTGCCATTGGCGACCAGCTGAATGCATTTACCGGAAAGGAATGCACGGCTTTTTACGGTGTCACCTTAACGGAATATCTGCCAAAGCTGATGGAACTGGTAGGAGATATGCTTATGAACTCCACCTTTGAAGAAGAACCGCTTTCAAAAGAGCTGGGGGTAATTTTAGAAGAAATCGATATGTATGATGATTCACCGGAGGATCTGGTGCATGAGCTGCTGGAAAAAAACGTATGGGCAAATCATGCGCTTGGCTATATCATTTCCGGAGAAAAGTCTGTGGTCGCCGGCATGACGAGAGAGCAGATTATGGAGTACATGAAGCTTCATTATTGCGGAAGTAATATAGTAATTTCCATTGCCGGAAATTTTGATGAGAAACCGGTGATGTACAACCTGAAAAAGTATTTTCTGGAAATACCGAGGTTTGGTACAGAAAAAATCACATCTGCGGATGCGGATACCGTGCCGGAATTTCATCGTTGTTTGTGTGAACGAAAAAAAGATGTGGAGCAGCTGTATATGAACCTGGCGTTTCCAACGATGGATGAGCGTAGCGAAGAACGCCATGTGCAGATTATGGCAAATGCACTGCTTGGCGGCAGCAACAATTCCAGACTGTTCCAGCAGGTGCGGGAGGAGCTCGGGCTTGCCTATTCGGTGTATTCCTATTCCAGCCTGTACCGCTATGCCGGTTTGTTTCATATTGATATCATTGTCAACCCTTCCAATGCCATGGTTGTATACGAAAAGTTACAAGAAATTTTAAAGGCTTTTTCAGAGCAGCCAATACAGCAGGAGGAACTTAACAGTCTGTATACCCAGATGCGGATTGAAATGATTATGGGAAGCGAAAGTGCCAGAAACCGCATGGAACGTAATGCTAAAGCGTTGTTGATGCATGAAAGGGCTGTGCCGCTGGAAGAAACCTTAGAAAAGCTTTCCAGAGTATCTGCGGAGGACATTTTGTTGTTTGGAAAACGCTATCTGGATTTGTCTGGGGCAGGCATCTGTCTGGTGGGAGACATCTCCGGGGAGGCAGAAGCAGTAAAGAAAAAATGGTCACCAAAGAAAACCGCTTGACTCTGCGGAAGGGATACTTTACAATAGTAAATAAATAAATTTATTCTGGGGAAGAGTAATACTTCTACTAAAATGCGTGATACAGGAGGCAAAATTTATGAGAAAGAATACAATGTGTGTCCAGGGTGGATATGAACCCAAAAACGGAGAACCAAGAGTGACTCCGATTTGTCAGAGTACAACTTATAAATATGACAGCAGTGAAACAGTCGGCAAGCTGTTTGACTTAAAAGAGGACGGCTTTTTCTATACAAGAATTGCAAATCCTACGGTAGATGTGGTAGAAAAGAAGATTGCAATGTTAGAAGGCGGAATTGGAGCAATGTGCACGTCCTCCGGACAGGCAGCTACCTTAATTTCGGTACTGAATATCTGTGAAGCAGGTGACCATATGATTTCAACAGCAGCCATTTACGGCGGCACAATGAATCTGTTCACCGTGACATTAAAGAAATTCGGCATTGATGTAACGCTGGTAGACCCGGATATTTCGGCAGAAGAGTTACAGAAGGAAATTAAGGAGAATACAAAGCTGATTTTCTCTGAAACGCTTTCCAATCCATCCCTGGTTGTCTGTGACATTGAAAAATTTGCAGCAGTAGCGCATAAAAACAATATTCCTTTGATTGTTGATAACACGTTTGCCACACCGCTTCTTTGCCGTCCATTTGAATTTGGAGCAGATATTGTAGTGCATTCCACTTCCAAATATATGGACGGTCATGCAACGGCACTTGGCGGTGTCATTGTAGATGGTGGAACATTCCCTTGGGACAATGGTAAGTTCCCAGGGCTTTCCACACCGGATGAATCCTATCACGGTATGGTTTATACGAGAGATTGCGGAAAAGCTGCGTATATCACCAAGGCAAGAGTGCAGTTAATGAGAGACTTGGGATCCACACCTTCTCCGCAGAATGTGTTTTATCTGAATTTAGGTCTGGAAACCCTTCATCTTCGTATGGAGCGTCACAGTGCCAATGCTCTTGCGGTAGCTAAGTGGCTGGAGCAGAATGAAAACGTTTCCTGGGTAAATTATCCGGGCTTGGAGAGCAATCAGTATCATGCATTGGCAGAAAAATATATGCCGGCAGGCACCAGCGGTGTCATTTCCTTTGGGGTAAAAGGTGGAAGAGAAGCAGCTATGAAATTTATGGACAGCTTAAAGCTGGCGGCTATTGTTGTTCATGTGGCAGATGCCAGAACGAGTGTACTGCATCCTGCAAGCACCACACATCGTCAGCTTACGGATGAACAGTTGATTGCGGCCGGTGTTAGTGCGGATCTTGTAAGAATGTCCATCGGTATTGAAGACGTTGCAGACATTATTGAGGATCTGGAGCAGGCGTTTACCTGCATTCAATAAAAGCAGAGCAACCTGTTTTCAGACCGGGCAGACATGAAATGGGTTAGCTGTAACAGGCAAGTCCCCTGATTTAGTTGTGGGGAGTAATAAGCAGGAAATTTGCGTATATCTGCTTGAAAGAGAAAAAAGGGAAAGGTCTGTAAAAAATGGCAGTAGATAATACAAAAAAAAGTGGAACGAAAAAGAATGTGGCACCCAGCAGCAAGAAAGGAACCGGTGGAACAAAGAAAAATACCGTCAGAAATGCAGGAAAAACAAAAAAACAGACAGAAAAGAAAGCGGCAGCAGAAAAAGAAGAGCTTGTTCCTGAGTTTAGCAATGAGCTTGTCCTGCTGGTAACACTGGTCGTTTCCATCCTTTTGTTTTTAAGTAATTTCAGTTTGAGCGGAAAGGTCGGCGAGGCGATTAATCATGTTACTTTTGGCTTGTTTGGCGTGTTAGCTTATATTATTCCTTTCTTTTTATTTTTTGGCTTTGCTTTTTACCTTGCCAACAAGAAAAGCAATAAAAGGTATATTATTAAGCTGGTAGCCTCCATTGGACTATTTACGGTAGTAGCCGCAGTATTTCAGCTATTATTCAGCAAGACTACAGAAGTAGAAATACTCGAATACTTTATAATCTGTGCAAATGAAAAAACTGGCGGTGGTCTGCTTGGCGGTGCTCTGTGCTTTTTACTGATTCCTCTGTTTGGAAAAGTGGGCAGCTATGTGGTTTTGGTTGCTCTTGCCCTGGTTTGTATTATGCTTCTGACCGGAAAAGCATTATTTGCATTTCTGGCAGAAGTAAGCGGAAAAGAAGTAGAAAAGCAGAAGGAGCTTTATAAAATCCGTGCAGAGGAGCGTTCCATCCAAAGGGAAGAACAGCGGATGCAAAGAGAAGAGCAGCTGCTGTTGCGTGGGGAGGAGCTTCGGCAGAAACGAGAGGAACAGCAGCAGAACCGGATAAGCCGTGCACAGAGTTTTCTGTTTCCAACGGAAGAAAAGAAGGAAGAAGAAAAGCCGGAGCCAAAGAAAAATTTCTTTGGAGGTTTTTCAAAAACAGTACCTGCCGGAAAAGATTCTACAGTGTTAGAAAAAAACAATTCTACAACAATAGAAAACGAAACTGTTCTGGATAAAGAAACCGAAGCATTGCTGTACACGGGCAACTTTACACCGTCCAAAGATACGATGGAAGCCGTCAACAGCATTTATGAGGAGGAGCTGCGAAAAAAATTTGACAATGCCGGTAAGAAAACGGTTCAGAAGTCGTCTCCTGTGCGTGAAATCACACCGGTTCGGAATACGGAGTCGGTGCATTCGCCGGAAAAGGAAATGCTGACGGAGCCGTTTGAACCAAGCTTTTCGGAGCAGGCATTGTTAGACAAACGACAGCCGGAAAGCCCGGTGGCAAAGGAAGCGTTTTCCCATGCTGCGTATGGAATACCAAATCAGAAAAGCACAGCAGAAGCCAAAGAGAATGCTCAATTAAAGGAATCGAATAAAGCAAGTGAAGAGGATATTGCTCAAGTAGCGGAAGAAGCGGAATTGTCTCAGGAAGAAAAGCTTCCGGAATATCAGTTTCCTCCAGTGGAACTGTTATCACGCCCGGTCGTAAAGAGTCAGGGAAATGCCGAAGCAGAACTTCAGCAGACCGCAGAAAAATTACGAAGCACACTGGAAAGCTTCGGTGTCCGTGTTACCATTAATAATGTCAGTCGCGGTCCGGCAGTAACACGTTATGAGCTTCAGCCGGAGCAGGGCGTTAAGGTTAGTAAAATTACCGGTCTGGCAGACGACATCAAGCTGAATCTTGCAGCGGCAGATGTGCGTATAGAAGCACCAATTCCGGGAAAGGCAGCCATTGGAATCGAAGTGCCAAACAAAGAAAACACGGCAGTGTTGCTCAGAGAACTTATAGAATGTCCGGAATTTATCAATCACAGCTCCAATATTGCGTTTACGGTTGGTAAGGATATCGGCGGTCAGAATATTGTGGCAGACATTGCAAAAATGCCGCATCTGCTCATTGCAGGTTCTACCGGTTCGGGTAAATCCGTGTGCATCAATACTATCATCATGAGCATTTTATATAAGGCTCATCCAAATGACGTAAAGCTTATCATGGTAGACCCAAAGGTTGTGGAATTAAGTGTTTACAACGGAATCCCGCATCTGCTGATTCCGGTTGTGACGGATCCGAAAAAGGCTTCCGCAGCTTTAAACTGGGCAGTGGCAGAAATGATGGAGCGTTATGAAAAGTTTGCGGCACTGGGTGTTCGTGACTTAAAAGGATATAATGAACGAGTGGAGGAAGCAGCGGCAGAGGGCAACGTGGATGAAAAATTTCCAAAGCTTCCGCAGATTGTCATTATCGTAGACGAGCTTGCTGACTTAATGATGGTTGCTCCCGGTGAGGTGGAGGATGCCATCTGCCGTCTGGCACAGTTGGCGAGAGCGGCCGGTCTGCATCTGATTATTGCAACACAGCGACCATCCGTCAACGTCATTACCGGCTTAATCAAGGCAAATGTGCCTTCTCGTGTGGCATTTGCGGTATCCTCCGGTGTAGACTCCAGAACCATTCTGGATTCCGTTGGTGCCGAAAAGCTTCTCGGTAAAGGAGATATGCTGTTTTATCCATCTGGCTATACAAAGCCGGTTCGCATTCAGGGTGCTTTTGTTTCCGATAAGGAGGTCAGCCAGGTGGTTGAATTTTTAAAAGCACAAAATCCGGGGATTGTGGCATATAATGATGATGTTTCCCAAAAAATTGCCAGCGGTGTAGCGGCAGAAGCTGCAGGCAGTGCAGCTGCAGTTGTGGGCAGTGACAATGGCAGGGATGAATATTTTGCGGAAGCAGGACGATTTATTATAGAAAAGGATAAAGCATCCATCGGTATGCTGCAAAGAGTATATAAAATAGGCTTTAACCGTGCTGCAAGAATTATGGATCAGTTATCCGAAGCAGGTGTGGTTGGTCCGGAGGAGGGTACAAAGCCTCGTAAAATTTTGATGACTGCGGAAGAATTTGAAAGCTTTTTGTCAGCAGAGCAATAAATAAACGTCTTGAGTTTCATCTTATAGTCTGTTATACTACATATAGAATAAAGGGGAACACCTAAGCACGAAATGGAGGATTTCTGATGAAAACAGATATTCAGATAGCGCAGGAAGCGGAATTAAAGCCAATCAAAGAGGTTGCAGCCTGCCTGGACATATGCGAGGATGATTTGGAACTTTACGGAAAGTATAAAGCGAAAATTTCGGAAGAACTAATACAAAAGACCAAAAAGAATCCGGACGGCAAGCTTATTTTAGTAACTGCCATCAATCCGACACCTGCCGGTGAAGGAAAAACAACGACGGTTGTCGGGCTCGGCGAAGCGTTTGGACGTCTTGGGAAAAAAGCTGTTCTTGCACTGAGGGAGCCTTCGCTGGGACCGTGCTTTGGTATGAAAGGCGGTGCAAGCGGCGGCGGTTATGCGCAGGTTGTACCGATGGATGAACTGAATCTTCATTTTACCGGAGATTTTCATGCCATTACTTCTGCAAATAATCTTCTGGCTGCCATGCTGGATAACCACATGTTCCAGGGAAATGCACTGAATATTGACTCAAAGCAGATTGTGTTAAAACGTTGTCTCGATATAAATGACCGTGCTCTGAGAAATATCACCATCGGTCTTGGCAAAAAAACAGACGGTGTTGTAAGAGAAGACCATTTTGTCATTACGGTTGCGACAGAAATCATGGCTATTTTATGTCTGGCAGAGGATATGGACGACTTAAAAGAACGTCTGTCCAAAATTATTGTTGCCTATACCTATTCCGGAGAACCGGTAACAGCGAAAGATTTAAAAGCAGTTGGTGCCATGGCGGCACTGTTAAAGGATGCCATGCAGCCAAACCTGATTCAGACATTAGAGCATACACCGGCACTGGTACACGGTGGCCCGTTTGCTAACATTGCCCATGGCTGCAACAGTGTCCGTGCTACAAAAACAGCATTAAAGCTGGCAGATTATGTCATTACGGAGGCCGGTTTTGGCGCAGATCTGGGTGCAGAAAAATTCTTTGATATCAAGTGCCGTATGGCAGGTTTAAAACCAGATGCCGTTGTACTGGTTGCAACGGTGCGTGCTTTAAAATATAACGGCGGAGTACCAAAGGAAGAACTTTCCGCTGAAAACCTGGAAGCATTAAAAAGCGGCATTGTCAATCTGGAAAAACATATTGAAAACTTACAGAAATACGGTGTGCCGGTTGTTGTAACCTTAAACCGTTTTGCAACGGATACCGATGCCGAGCTTTCGTTTGTTAAAAATTTCTGTGAGGCAAGAGGCTGTATGTTTGCACTTTCCGAGGTCTGGGAAAAAGGCGGCGAAGGCGGCGTAGAGCTTGCAGAATGCATTCTTGCTACCCTTGAAACCAAGAAGTCGGAATTTCATGTGCTGTATGAGGATGAAGTAAGCTTAAAAGAAAAAATAGAAACGGTTGCTAGGGAAATTTACGGTGCGGCTTCCGTCACATATGACGCAGCTGCCTTAAAGGCAATCAAAAAAATCGAAGAACTTGGTTTTGCCAATGTGCCGGTATGTCTGGCAAAGAATCAGTATTCCCTGTCGGATGATCCAAAGCGTTTAGGACGGCCGGAGGGCTTTAACATTAACATTCGGGAGGTCTATATCAACGCCGGTGCCGGATTTTTGGTGGCAATTACCGGAACAATCATCCAGATGCCGGGACTTCCAAGGGTTCCTGCGGCAGAAGCAGTGGATGTGGTGGACGGAAACATTGCAGGTTTATTTTAAGTTAAGAAGGAAAAACAATGGATACATTATGTTTAGGAGTCAGAGGGCATGATATGCCGAAAGCTCCCTTTGATGAACTAGTAAAAAGTATTGCAGATGCTGGATTTTGCTGTACCCAGCTGGCGTTAGGCAAAGCCATCCGTGATTTTTCGGTCAGCAATGAAGCCATGACTTTTGGAATGGCCGATTACATGAAAAAGGTATTTGAGCAGAACAAGGTATCGGTATCGGTGCTTGGCTGCTATAAAAATCTTGCCAATCCGGATGAGCAGCAATTAATAAAAATAAAAGAAGCTTATATGCATCATATCCGCTTTGCCAGATTTTTAGAGTGCGGTATGGTCGGCACCGAAACCGGAGCGGTTAACACAGAGTATAAATATACCCCGGAAAACCACACCGATGCGGCACTGCATATTTTTATCGAAAATTTGAAGCCAATGGTAGAATATGCAGAAAAAATGGGTGTCTGCATTGGAATTGAGCCGGTTTATAAGCATATTATGTGTAACGTGGAGCGTACCAGAAAAGTATTGGATGCGGTAAACTCTCCTAATTTAAGAGTTATTTTAGACCCAATCAATCTTTTGAATGCTGAAAACAGGAATCAGCAGGAAAAAATTGTTGAGGAAGCCTTTGACGTGCTTGGTGGTGAAATTGATGCCATTCACATTAAAGATTATGTGGTAAAAGACGGCAGCATTGTTTATGAAAAGGTTACGGTAGGAGAGGGTGATTTTAATATTCCGCATCTTCTTGGAATATTAAAATCAAAAAAACCATTTATTAATGTGCTGCTGGAAGCATCCACACCGGAAAATGTAAAGGCATCCTGTGAGTATATCCGTGGTTGCTATGCCCTCGCTTAAACAGGGCAGTCGCATTTTGCAGTAACCTGGGAAATATCTACATCTACCAGAATGATATCAAATCCGATACGGCAGACGCAGCGCCACGGAATCAGATATTCCTGTTCCCGGCCTAAAATCCCCCAGATTTTGCAGGGTCCCGGAATAATCAGACGCTCCACACAGCCGGTTTTTATGTTAAATTCAATATCACCTACAAAGCCGATGCGCTCGCCATCCCGCAGATTGATGACCTCTTTTTGGCGGAGTTTACAAATACGGGTGGAGTCTTCCGGACAATCATTTCGCATAAAATCCTCCCTAGGTGGGGTATATTATTATTTTATGCGGCAATTCAAAAAACAGAAGTAAAATACCATGAAAACAAAAGGAGGAGTGTTATGAAGTGTCCATTTTGTGGAAAAGAAAACACAAGAGTAATTGATTCCAGACCAGCGGATGATGGTCTGTCCATCCGCAGAAGACGTCAGTGTGACGAATGTTCCAAGCGTTTTACAACGTATGAAAAAGTAGAAGCAATTCCGTTAGTTGTTATCAAAAAGGACAATAACAGGGAATCCTATGATCGTTCCAAAATTGAAGCAGGTGTGTACCGCTCCTGCCATAAACGGCCAATTTCTGTAGACCAGATAAACAATTTGGTGGATGAAGTAGAGACGGCAGTGTTTAACTTGGAGGAAAAAGAAGTACCAAGCAGCATGATTGGACAGCTTGTAATGGATAAGCTGCGAGACCTTGATCCGGTTGCTTATGTGCGTTTTGCTTCTGTTTACCGGGAATTTAAGGACGTTAATACATTTATGAGTGAAATAAAAAAAATACTGGACAAGTAAAATAAAACTGAGCAGGTGGTATTTTATAAAATGCTGTCTGCTTTTTTAAGTAATAGGAAATTGCGAGTTCCTATTACTTAAAAACGTTCGGCTTTGGATGTTTTCTTTGTTTTGTCTGGAAAAACTTTTAAATTTATGGTTTTGTGGTTGACGGAAACGGTGGATTATGCTATCCTTACTACAGACTTTCTTGTTTTGGGAGAGATGAGAAAGGAGTTTTATGGTTTGTAAAACCTATAGTGCCGCTCTTCATGGACTGGAAGCGGTCAAAGTTCAGGTGGAGACCGATGTAAGAAATGGTCTTCCTCAGTTACAGATGGTGGGCGCCCTTGCATCCGAAGCAAAAGAGGCAAGAGAAAGAGTCCGGGTTGCAATAGAAAATTCCGGCTTTCGGCTGCCACCCAAACACATTACTATTAATTTATCCCCTGCTGACATTCGCAAAGAGGGGACATCTTTTGATCTTGCAACAGCAATATCCATTCTTGCCGCATTCGGCTTTCTTCCGGAAGAACAGACAAAAGAGTGTATGTTTGCAGGTGAATTGAGCCTCGACGGAAAACTGAATAAAGTTACGGGAATTCTTCCTATGGCAGCACTTGCCGCCAAAGAAGGCTTTCAAAAGATTATTGTTCCGGCAGAGAACGAAAAAGAAGCCGCCCTGCAGAAAGAGGTTCCGGTTTATGGTATGAAAAATCTGATGGATGTGTTTTCTTTTTTGACAGGTACGTTAAAACAAGAACCGGTGCAGCCGATGAATCCGGAGCAACTGTTGAAAATCCAGCAGTCACAGAAAATGGAAGCAGCCATGGATTTAAAAAATATTATCGGACAGGCGGCTGCAAAGCGTGCTTTGATGATTTCAGCAGCAGGAGGACACCATTTACTGATGATAGGTCCGCCGGGCAGTGGGAAAACGGCACTCGCCAAGTGTATGCCATCGCTTCTTCCTAATCTGGATTTTGAAGAAATGCTGGATTTGTCAACCATATACAGTGTATCCGGCAAGCTGAAAAACGAAATGCAGTATGTGGCACAACGACCGTTTCAGGCACCACATCATGCGGTTACAACTGCGGGACTGCTTGGCGGAGGAAGAATGGCAAAACCGGGACTTGTCAGTTTATGTCATCATGGGGTTCTTTTTCTGGATGAGTTTACTGAGTTTAAGCCGGAGGTGCTGGAAACGCTCAGACAGCCTTTAGAGGAAAAAGAAGTAACCGTTTCCAGATTGCATGCAAGCTATACTTATCCGGCGGCCTTTCAGCTTGTGGCAGCCATGAACGAAAATACAATGTGAATGATACAATTCAACGGTTAAAAAGGCTTGAAATAAGGCTTTTTCGAGGGTGCATAGGTGGAATTATTCCTATTCAACTCATGAAAATGCCATACAGGGCGAATTTTGAAAAGGCACATTGAAACCCTCTTAACGATAGAAAGGGCTTATCGTTATACGGTTTCGTATCGTTAATATAGTAAAAACGGAAAGGATGAAATTATATGGCATATAAAACGTATAGAGAACTGAAAGTATATGAATCGAGTGGTAAGAATTATAAACCAACTCCTCAGATAAGGCTGCAGGGGGATTGGCTTAAGGATTTCGATTTTGACATCGGAACTCACATCAATGTCGAGTGCCGGGGCGGTGCAATTCTGATTACCAAGGCAGATGAAATCGTCGGAAAAGCAGTGGAATTATAAAAAGAAGCAGAGGCCGATAGATAACAGTGATTATTGATGTGTAGTGGAACTGTTAAGAAAGTAGGACAAATAGTCATCAATGCGAAAATGAATATAAATAGCCAATCTTGAAAAGTAGAATATTTAGTTATACAATTAAGTAATAATGTAGAATTTAAAAGGAAGATGGATATGAAGGAATATGCAGGGTATGCAATAAAGAACGAACCATTAAGATATGAAATTAGCTATGGTGGGAGAAAAACAAAATTACCGGTTTATGCTACAGAGGATAAAATAAGAAAATGTTCATGTGGAAGTAAACTGGCTTTGCTATATTATGATGCTAAGATAGGTGGATATGGTAGGGAGATACATGGAAAGAAATGTCCGGAATGTGGGAAAAATTATTTTTCGTATAAATCGTGTGCATTGCATGGAGATGCTTTTGAAATAATAGAAACATACATTCCGATGAGTGAAAATATTGTGGCGGGAACAACAAAGGAGTTGTTTGTTGATCCTGGAACATATATTTATGTTGAAAGGGAGGGATTTCAACATGAGTGTGAAGGGAAGATGCAGACAAGACGAATTTCAGCTAAGTTGCTGGATAGTAATGGCTGTATGACCTCGGTTACTATGAGGTATTGTTCTTTTTGCAAGAAATATTATATTAATGGAGAAAAGCAAAAAAATGTAGCACATAGATTTAATAAATATAAATTTATAGAATTATGTGAAGAAGAAAATGTTGCTATTTGTGAAACTAGTCTGAATATTTTTGAAAGAAACAATGTTAATACGGATATTGAAGATATTAATCTAAATACAATGGATGAGTATTATATGATTAATAGAGAAGAAACTATTTGTAGAGCTTGTGGAGGAATTCTAGAGAAGTCACATCAAAGAGTAACGATTGGTGGAAAGCGTCGAAGTATGTCTATTCGAACGTGCTTAAGTTGCAATTTTAAGCATATTTCATACGGGACATATGCTATGCACGGCTATGGCAAAATTGTTAATTCTGAAGAAATTGATTATATGCAGCGAGTTAGTGAACTACGGCATGAAATCAAAATAAGAAAAAAAGAACTGGATAAATTGGAAAGAAACTTTGATGCATTACTTGCGTTAGGGAAAGTACCAATATATCAAGGGAAGGTAAAAGAAAAAAGAGATAATAATATTGTAGTGGACGTGTACTTTAAATTGAATAATTATTGCATAAGAAAAAATCATAAAATTCAAACTGTTACTATGCCAGTAACTAATATCCGAGGATATGATACTAAGGAAGTGAATGTTTTTTATTGTGAACAGTGTGATAAGTATTGGATAAATTATGAGGCTATTGAAGAGCTTATTAAAAAACAATTTTATCCTAATTTTAAGTATCGGGTAGTTAATGAATCTTGGGAAGGCTTAAAACCAGCCTCAGAATTGATGTTATATGGGTATAATGTTAAAGAAGGGGATTTAAGCAAAGAGCGGAGACAGAATTTACTTAAATATCTGATAGATAACAATTTGATGTCAAAACAGAAAATTATACGGAATATAGAAACGAAAGTTGAGTTCAATGGAAAGAAAAGAGGTAATGAAAATGCTAAACGAAGATGGCAAGAAGATATAAAATATGTATCAGAATATACAAGTGATAATGAAAAAATAATACATGCTCAAATTCATAACATCTAATTGATTTAATATGAAAGTTATATGTGTACAGAGATGTGGTTTGCTCCAAGGGCTCCCATCATGGTTACCTGCGATGGTGGTCGGTTGACCATAACCAAGCGTGATGAAATTTGGGATGAAACTGTTGTCGATATGTAGTAAAATCCTATAGCCGGAAGGAGGTGGGTAGGATGCGTTGCAGAATCGAGTATGAGTTTGAATTCGATTTTGGTAGGGGAGAGAAAGAGAATCAAGAAATCTTGGATTGCATTGAAGAGGATGTACCAGATGCAATACAGAAGGCTATGGACAATATCTTTGATGGAACTAAATGCAGAGGGTATAAAATAATTAAGTTATAAGAGAAAAGGAAGCAGAGGCTTACCTCTCCCTGCACTCATAAAGTGGTACTTCTACAGCGTTGTGGGATTGGGGGAAAGGTAGTGTCTCTGCTTCTTTGTTATGATACATTAATTATTAATGGATGCACAGTATTTTTCTATAAGCTTTATAGATTTTTTCTTCCATTTGGAGAGACCGCTAGTTGAAACGGAAAGTATTTCTGCTGTTGTTTGCCAGGTTTCCTCTTCGATTACGATGAGCTGGATAAATCTTTGGTAGTGTTCGGGGAGTTGTCTGATGGCCGCTTCGATTACTAATAGTTCCTTATCGATTTGGATTAATTTTTCACAGCACTCACGGAGTTCAGCTTCGTATCGTTTGCGATATTCTTCGTGGTAAGTGATGGCAATATGCTGTGTTTGATTTGTTGGGACACATCTGTAGGATTCAGTATCGGCATGGAGCTTCTCGTAGTTCATGGATAAGATTACATCGTCCTCTGTAAGTTCATCCAGACGAACGAGCATGGACTTTAGCATATTACGTTGTTGGGATAGTTCTTTGTACCTTGTTAAAATGTTATAGTTTTCTTGTTGCATAAAAATACCTACCTTTCTTAATTTTGCGTGTAACACATTAACTCTAGTAAAGGGATATAGCAACTATAAATTTAGGGCATTTGGACGTTGGACGGTCATTGGGCAGTTGGGCAGTCATGCAGTTCAAGTCCTTTTTACGGTACATCAAATTTTGTAGGATTATATTAACAAGAGAATGCTGAGGGGGCAGTAAGAGCGGAGCGTTTCTGCGATGGTGCATTGCTGAGTATGTTTAAGAAAAACAGCATTCAACGATGGTTGGAAAGATTAAAGGAATTGGATGAAAATAAAGGGTGCTGATGAAACACCAGCACCCGCAGATGAATTGCGATTAGTATCTGAGTTTGATGATTACCTCAAGAAGAGCCTGTGCCTCTTTGCGGTAATACTCGTCATTCTTGGTTTTGTTGACCTTTACAGGCACATTTTCTATACCTTCTTTAAATATGGCCACGATGAGGTCGTGGGCAGTGTTAATGGTTTCGTAGGCACGATGATTTTTGAGTTTCATTTTTTCTTCAAACTCGTCCTGTTTTGTACCATACATATTGAGTAGTGCTGCGTAAGCAAGCTGTGGAGCCTTTTTGATTAAGTGACTCATGAGGTCAATCAGAAGGAATAATTCTTCGGAAACGCTCTCGGCGCTTGGGGAAGAACCATGCTCTGGCAATTCACGTTCCTGTCTGTCCTCGATGGATTCTTCATCCATACGGTGACCGTAGTGACCGAGAATGTCATTTTGCCAATGGTTGTATTGCGCTCTTGCAATGGCCTCGTCTTTTTTATCGACTGCCATAAGGACAGCACGGAAACTCTGCCCTGCAATATTTAATGTGATAATACTGTTTGGGTTTGTTACATTTTCTGTGATAAACAGGTCATCCTTGGTAACAGGTACGAGAACTTCATTCGACTTAAGAGGTTCTCCGTTGTAATTAAGGTTAGTAGGTGCGTTGTTTGTTTTTGAATTTACTGTTTTTGCCATGATTTTTCTCCTTTTTGCTTTTTGATAGAATGGAGAAAAACCGGGCAGCGTCTGATTTTAGGCAATAGAAGACCACCCATATCGGAATTTCTCCATATGGTTTGGTCAGTTGTTCCACCAGACTGACAGCATCGAATATTAAGTTGTATCCACTGTGCGACCCGTTAGAACAAGGCCCCGTCGGGCGAGCCGGACAATGGAGGTACAGTTTAATGTCATGTGCCAGGACGAGATTTTCAAAAGAAAATCATGTGTTGTATATACAAACTCATCCTGCAACTCAGAAAATCACAAAACTCAAGATGGGTTTTCTATATCGTGCGAATATACGCTCGTTAGGGCTATAAAGTAGCCGACTGATGACTCGCAGAATATTTTCATAATAAAAGTCTAAAGGTAGTTAAAGTGAATAATCCAACGACTTATTGACATAAAAAATATCCTCTTTGTGATTGAAAAAAAGCTATACACATTGGAATATTCGTGTTAGAATATTCTTATCGAAAAACGAATGAGAATATTTGAAAACGAATGGAGGTTATTCCGTGAGTGATAAAAACAAAGCAGACGTAACATTGGAACGCATAAAGGAACTTAAGGGGACGGATTCCCAAGAAGTCTTTGCGAAAAGAATAAATACCTCGCAGTCGAATGTGAGCAAGATGCTTACTGGAACACCACCATCAGCTGCTACCTTGAAAGCAATGGCAGAAGAGTATGATGTTTCGGTGGACTGGCTTTTGGGGTTGTCCGATAATAAAAAGTGCGCCAATGAAGTACAGTCTCATAACCTTACAGCCGATAACATTACATATGCAGATGTGATGGCTGTGTTGGATGTGTTATACAGGAAAGGCTCAATAGAGGTGGGATTCGACTACAACGGATATAATGGAGAGCCGGATGCATCACAGATTGTGATTAAGGATAGGGCTCTTAGGTACTTCGCTGAAAATCGTCTCCGCTATTATGGTGGAAGCACAGACATATATAACATTTGGATAAAGCAGGCTATTCAGAATTACTCAAATCAGTTGATAATTGAGTGGTCTGATTTAATGGATAAGTTGTACGGTCAGGAAATATCTACGCCTGTATCTGATGCTCAGATTGTTAAGGTGCTAGATGACCTTGCAAACGGTCGAATACAGGAACGAAGCCTTAGAGACCTTATTGATGAGGAACTTCCGTTCAATTAAAAACGACCATGAAGAATCCACCCGTACCGGATAAAATATCTGATGGGGTAGATTCCGCACGGCCGTCAAAGCGTTCAGGCGGAAAGCCTTTTATTTAATTGTTGGTTACGCAGCAAGAGGTTTGCTTACTACATTCAGTGTGCCATCTGCGTTGGCTGTAATGTATGTAATGCAATTGCCTCTTACGATAGTGACTACCTTGTTGTCTTCACTGATATCACAGATACGATGCTTGTTCAAGTCTCTGATAGGTGTCATAGGCACTTGTCTCCTTTCTGAAAAATAATCTTGTGTTGTACTTCTAATTTTATTATACACAAACAAAAATTTAATGATACTGCACTTCGTAAAGTTAGTGGTGGGTTTTGAAATAAAAACAGAACCCTTTAGTTATATCGTAAAGCAAGTGGTGGGTTTTGGTGTGAACGCAAAAAAGTATATGCATTTCGTAAAGTAAGTGGTGTGTTTTTTTGCTTTATATGCTATAATATAGCTGTTAACGATTGGGGGTGCAGTTGTTTTGATAAAACCTCGAAAATTAAAAGCGTACGACCAGAAACTAGACGATAAACTTGATTTAGAACAATTGGCCGCTACGGAAGGAGATGCATCAAATATATATGCGATGAACCCAGATACCTCGATTCCTGATTGTCCACTTTGCAAAAAGCGAATGAAGAATCATGGAAAATATGAGAGGCAGTATTGGGACGTTGTATATAACGATGAGAAAAGACCACAATTCATAACACTTCATTATTTATTTTACAAATATCGGTGTATGAATAAGGAATGCTCGTTGACGTTGTATCAGAAGCCGATAGATTTTGCAAGTGAAAATGCAAATGTGACAAAACGGTTTGAGGCTCTTCTTACACGATATGCATCATCAATGTCATATTCGCAGGTTCAACAAAAAATCTATGGAACTGTCACAAAGCAGGCTGTTGGACAGATAACCAAAAGATGGGTTGGCGGAAGAGATGTTGAAAGAGGAGAAAAATTTTATACGCCTCAAGTTTTAGGGTTTGTGTCCTTTTTATGGGACGACAAAAGTTATATACTGGTTGTAGATGCAGGAAACAGAAATCTTCTGATTATTGATGTATTAAAATCAATTGATACGGATGAAATTATAATTCTGTTAAATCATCTTAATAAAAAGAATATCCGATATGTGGTTACCGACTGTAACGATGTTGTAGTTAATACTGTGAAAGACCAACTACCGGGAGTAGAAGTGCTTGTAAACACGGATGCTTTGTTGCAAGGAGCGTTAGATGGGTTTTGGCAGATCATAAAAACGGATGCAAAACATACCATGAACGATGATAAGGCAAGGTTGATGAAAGACCCACGTGAACTGGATGATTTTGATGGTGATATGATACGACGGGTAACGGAAAAGAAACCACGAGTCAGTAATGGTTATGACCATATCAATATGTTAAGAAGTATCTTGTCAAATGAGTGGGATGTTTCGGATATTAGGGATTGGGAAAATAAGATTCCAATTGACTGTAAGGATGAATTTTATGAGGCTTCAGTGTACATTGATGAATACTGGAAGGAACTGCTTAACTTCTATAAAAGAAGAAGGAATGTTACCTCGGAAATGTATGCGAAACTTCAAAAAATGGACAAGAAATTACAGGAGTTCAAATTCATTAGTCTTGAAAAAGGAAAAACCAAGGATAAGGATAAGATAATATTCCCAAGATATCATCAGCTGGATGTTGTTCGAAAGTTGATTCAGAATGTATCAGAGTATGGTTCTGGTAGAAATTATCTTATTCAGCATAGTGCAGGTTCTGGCAAATCAAACAGTATCGCATGGACGGCCTACCGTTTGGCAAGCTTGCATAGAAATAATGAATCCGTGTTTAATTCGGTAATCATCGTAACTGATAGACGAGTTTTGGATTCACAGTTGCAGGATACTATTGGTGGTTTCGACCATACAATAGGAAGCGTAGTCCTGATTGATGACAAAAAGAGTTCGCAGGACTTGTTACAGGCAATTAAGGATGGAAAGCGTATCATTGTTACTACGTTGCAGAAATTCCCAGTCATTTATGATTTAGTAGGAGATACTACAGGAAAATCATATGCTGTAATCGTTGATGAGGCACACAGCAGTCAGACTGGGCAGAGTGCATTGAAACTTAAAATGGCACTTGCTGATACCGAAGACGCATTGGCTGAATATGCCGAGATGGAAGGCAAAGCAGAGGATGAAATTGACATCAAAAATGATAAATTCCTTCAGGAACTGGTTAGTGCAGGAAAACATAAGAATTTGAGTTTCTTTGCATTTACAGCGACTCCAAAGGATAAAACGCTTGAGATTTTTGGTGATGAGCATCAAGACGGCTCATTCCATCCGTTCCATATTTATAGTATGCGACAGGCTATCGAAGAAGGTTTTATTATGGATGTATTATCAAACTATTCTACATATAAAACCTGCTATGATATTGAAAAAGCTGATGCAGATGCACAAGAAGAGGTGCCTTCATCTAAGGCGGCAAAAGCTATCAGGAGATTCGCTGTTGAACATCCGCATAACATTCAGCAGAAGTCACAGGTTATTGTTGATACCTTTGAAACCGTAACAAAGAATTCTATCAAGGGACAGGGAAAGATGATGGTTGTTACTGAGTCTCGTCTTGCAGCAGTTCGCTATTTCAAAGAAGTGAAACGACTTGCAAGAATGAAGAACCCGGACATCCTTGTTATGATTGCATTTTCCGGATCTTTGAAAGACCCTAATGAGGTGGACGGTCCTGAATATACTGAAAGCAGTTTGAATGTAGATAAGGATGGTAATCGTGTAACAGAAACTCAGACAAAAGCGGTATTTAAGGAACAAGGAAGTATTCTGATTGTAGCGGAAAAATATCAGACGGGATTTGATGAACCGTTGCTGCACACGATGGTTATCGATAAAAAATTACGAGATGTAAAAGCGGTTCAGACAATCAGCCGATTAAACAGAACGCACCCAGATAAGGATGATACTTTTGTAATAGACTTTGTTAATACAAAAGAGGAGATACTTGAAGCATTCCAGCCATTCTATACGGAAACAAGTCTTGAGGCAGAGATCAACATTGATTTGATTTATAAGACGCAGAAGGAACTGCGTGATTTTAAAATTTATGGTGATGCAGATGTTAAAAATGTGCATGAGATTAAATTCAATGCTACTGGTGGAAAGAAAGCCGATGCTATTCAAGCACAAGTTACCAATTGCTTGTTGCCAGTTGCTCGTGCATACAACGATTTGGGAGACCAACAGCGCTATCAGTTTAGAAGAAAAATCCGCTGTTTCGTAAAGTGGTATAATTACATCACTCAGATTGTTCGTTTGTACGATGAAGATTTACACGATGAATATGTATTCTGTAGTTATTTGATGCATCTTATTCCAGCGGAAAAAACACAAAAGTGGGATTTGGGAAATAAGGTTCGCTTAGAATATTATAAACTGCAGCACACATTCACAGGTTCCATCACATTGGATAAAAACGTAGGTGGTCAGTATGAGCCAGCAAAAGTAAAGAGCAGTGGAAAGATGGAAGAAAAGAAGGAAACACTTGATGAAGTTCTTGAAAAAATCAATGAGGCATTGGGTGGGGACTTCACAGAGGGTGATAAGGTTATCATGAAAAATCTGTGGGATAAATTGTCCAAGGATAAAGGACTTAGTAAGTCTGCAAAACAGGATAGTCCTCAGATGTTCCAAAAAAATATCTTCCCTAAACGATTTGAGGAAGTTGCAATGGAATCCTATATGGAAAGCCAAGAAACGTATGAGGCATTATTCAGTGACATAGATAATAAGAAGTACACTTTATTTATGTCTATGTTGGCAAGCGGATTATATGATTTATTTACAAAACAGAGTAAATAGGAGTATAGCCAGTAGTGGAATGCTACTGGCTAAAATTTTAATCTTTTTTATAAAATTCGCATTCGTAACCATCTGCTCTAAGGAGCAAGCCTTCAAACCAAGATGGTGTTCTGCCCATTTGTTCGCAGATGGCATTGAGATTAGCATCGACCGGACATTCAATGATAAGTTCATCGTGTACATGACCTACGATGAAGCAGTGGGAGAGAGTTCTCATTGCATAGCAAAGAATGTCTCTGCTGATAGCCTGTACAATATTTTCCACAAACTTGGGACCGTATGATTCGATGCGTTCCCATTTTTTATTTGTACCCACACCTTCGTATGTTACCGACTCACCACCAAACTTATTCTCTCCGATGCGAGGTTTCACATAAGCCAATCGTCTGCCGGATGGAAGAACGATGAAGAGCATGGCACTTTTGTAGATAAATCGGATACCGTGTGTTTCGGTAGCAGTACGTTCTTTGATAGCACGTTTTACTGCATTGTCAACATCCCACCAAAACTGTACGATGTTTGGGTTGGCATCTCTCCAAGCATCAACAAGAGGTTGGAGTTCTTCTTCGGTAAGTCCCATATCCAAATCACCCATAGAGGTTAATGCTCCCACGCTGCCACCATAACCTAACGCTAATTCTGCGATTTTACCTTTCTGACGAAGGTGGGCATTCTGACCGTGCTTTTCAACAGGTACACCGAACATCGCAGATGCAGAAGCACAGTAAATGTCTCCGTTATCTGCAAAAACCTTCATACGCCATCTTTCCTTGGCTAAGTGTGCGATTACCCTCGCTTCAATAGCACTAAAGTCTGCTACTGCAAATTTATACCCGTCTCTTGGAATAAATGCTGTACGGATGAGTTCGGAAAGAACTCCCGGAACATTGTCATAGAACATATTGAGGATTTCGTAATCTCCATCTTTTACCAGCTCACGGGCAACATCCAAATCTTCCATGTGGTTCTGTGGTAAGTTCTGTAACTGTATGATGCGACCTGCCCATCGTCCTGATCTATTCGCACCATAGAACTGGAACATACCTCTTGCTCGTCCATCGTCACACACAGCATTCTGCATGGCTTGGTATTTCTTTACAGATGATTTGGCGAGTTGCTGACGAAGTGTAAGAACATCAGCCACATCGGTTGGTACGGTTTTAAGTAATTCTACAACAGCTTTTTTATCAAGAGAGTCGGTATCTACTCCTTTTGCAGCAAGCCATCCTTTCATTTGTGCTACGGAGTTTGGATTCTCAAGGTCTGTTAAATTCTGCATGGTAGCCATTAAAGTTGCTTTGCTGATAGCATCAATTCTAATAGCATTTTCTACAACATCCATATCAAGAGCAATACCTCTGTCATTGATTTCTTGGTCGAGATGGTATTCTTCCCACACAAATTCAGGAACAGGATAGTGGGAGAGTTTCTTTTGTATATTCATTTCAACCTCAACATCCCTTTTATTATAGGCTTTGAACAACTCCCATTTATCTGGTGCGTGTTCTGGTAGATTACGGGTTCTGCCGCCATTGACCTTGGTTGCTGCACAAGGTTTGCAGAAGTAACGAATGAGGTCTTTGCCTTCCTTTAATTTCTGTTCTTCTAAGCCAAGAACAGCACCAACACCTTCCAACGAAAGTGGCAGCCCCATGTAAGCTGACCAGATCATGGAGCATCTCCAAGCAGATGGGTCGAGATAGTTTCCAACGGAATCTTCCGGGATACTGTAAGAGCAGAAGAGTTCCGGGTAGTTACGTTTTAGCCAAATGGAGAGGAACACCCTCTCAAATGCTGCATTGAAAGCCCATTTGATAACAGAATCATCAACAAGTGCTTGTAATATTTCATCCGGTATGGATTCTCCGTTTGCTACATCAATTACAATAACGGGTCCGCCATCAACAGAATATGCAAAGAGTAAAACCTTAGAATCCGAGGATTCACTGTATTTATATACACCACATTTTGCCAGATCTATACTTGAATAAGTTTCAATATCAATTGATAAAGTCCCAATTTTACGCATTTTGTCACCTTCCTTGTAAAAAAATAGTGGCAGCAAGGCGGTTTGCCTTGCCACCACGTGGATACCAATTGTGCCACCAGTTGGTTACGAGTTATTTATGAGAGGAAATCGTCCTCATCAGAAGTTGCGAAGTCATCCTCTGCACGAGACTTGCCGCCTAAAGGCTCTCCGTCTCGAATCTTCTGCAAGTTATTCAATCCGCAGGCAATACCTTTATTGCCATTTGAATTGAATGCGTAGAAGTTGATAGATGCTCTACCATATACACCAGAGTAAACCTCTGAACGTTCAATGATAGGCTGTCTGTCTGCATCTACGATACCAGGAGCAGTAGCGGAATTAGCATTTACGAAATATGCATTTGCATATGCCGCATCGTCTGGACGTTCCAAATCGCCATCGCGAAGTGGAGTTTTAAGAACGGAGAGAGTAGGAACTGTCTTTCCATTCCCTTTGAGTTTAGACTCGCCTTCTTCGTAAGCCGCCTGAATAGCTGCCTTAATCTTGTTGATAGTTGCAATATCATCCTTTGGGATGATGAGGGACACGCTGTATTTAGGTGCACCTCCATTGATTGATTTTGGTTCCCATGCATTAACAAAGGACCATCTGGTATTCACGCCTGTGATTACCTTAGTAGGAATACTCATATTAGCCATTGTCTTGTCCTCCTTCATTTTCTTTGAAATCTTCTTTGGCTGTACTCATTGCCTGTCGTTTGTCTGAGATTGGCACGAGTGTTGGTTTGCCCGGTGGCTTGGCAATTAGTCCACTTAAGAGTTCCTCAAACTTCTTCTTACCGAGAAGCGAGGTCATTGCTGTGATACCGAGAAGTTTCTTCTCGTAAGGGTCAAATCCGTGGTCTTTTACGATGAAAGCCACAGCATCCTCATCGGTGTACTTACGGGTTGACCTTCCTTCGACTACCTTAAAGCCTTCATATTCTGTTCCGCTTAAGGCCTGTTGAAGTGCATATTCTTTAATGTCATTAGCCCATGATACCAGCTCGTCCACCTGTGAAAGGATGGCGGCAATTTCAGTATCGTTAAGGTTAATAGGCATCTCGAAATCATACTGAGCCAGTTTTAAGTTTTCTTCTGCTCGTTTACGGCAGGTCGCTTTGACACGACAGAACTGGCAATGTTCTCCCGCACTAAATTCTCCCTCGCCATTAAAGGCAAGCTGTGCGGTAGGGGCAAGAACCTCATCTGCCCATTTTAGTAATTCTTCCTTGGAGATTTCGTATGTACTTACGTTATCCCTACGAGGTTGGAAGATGGTCATTTTAACTGTTTGGATATCATAGATTCCGTCGAACAACTCCAAGGCTCCAAGTGCATAGCACAGCATTTGGGAGTTGTTGTCTGCCGATACCAGAACCCCAAGTCCGTGTTTGTAGTCGATTACATGGATTTCTCTATCGGCTACGATGACACAGTCTCCAGTACCGAAACCTTCCGGCACCCATTTGGAGAAGTCCAAGCGTTGCTCGATTAAGATTTCAGGGTCATTGCAGAGTTCTTTGGCAGCCGCCAACTGTTCCATAACATAGGAGCAGTATTGGTCGGAGCAGTAATCCATTTCCGTATCAAAGAACTCAAGGTTTGCAGTAGGGTCAGATACATTTTTACCTAATGCGTGTTCTACCTTGTACTGGCAGAGTTCGTGTGCGTCCGTGCCTTGCTGGGCATACGGACTGGATTTATTTTCTTCAACAGCACACAGCTTTGCACTTGGTGGACAGTTTATCCAACGATGACTGGCTGATGCTGATAAGAGCGCGTGTTTAGCCATTGGTGAGTCCCTCCACTTCTTTTACGAGTGATGGATACTCCGATGGATCCAGTTTTGTGAGATTATCTACACCACGTTTGGTAATAAGTGCTTTTACCTGTTCTCTGAATCCGGCTTTGGATTTGGCAGAGAGGATTGCTCTAACTTCCTCAAGGGTGTATGTCTTTTCAGGTTCTGTTGCAGGTGCAACATCTTCTTTGGCTTCCGCTACAGGTGTAGCCACTTCTTTTTCATCTTCAGTAGAAGAGTAGAAGTCTTTTAATGCATTGGCTGTCTCAATGAGACGGTTTCCACATTCAATCATGTTGTCAAGTATCATTGACAGGTCCTTCATTTTACTCATGTTTGCCTCCTTCGATTATGATTACGCCAGTCTTAATATCATGCTTGTCCAGCGTTACGTTATAAGGTTGGGAAATTCCAAATCCTCCAGGTGCATGGTGTGGAAGGACTGTACCAACATAGAAGTTTGGATGTTCTTCCGTAATTAAGATTGGTACTGAAATTCCATTCCACGGATATGCATCCGTATGACCGTTTTTGTGTTTTGCTTTGATAGTCTGTCCTATCAGTCCGTTGTTTCCTGACATCTTGATTCCTCCATATTTGTCTTCTGATTTTCTTTGATTTTCCTTGCAAGCCGCTTTGCGATGACGCTTATTGCGATGAGTGTATCTACGAACTCTTCATCGATTCCATGCTCAGCGGCATTTTCAATCGTTTCTTTCTGCATCTGCAGCACCTCCGTTTCCGAAAGAGTTATCTACCCTTCTGACCCCTATGTAATCGAAACGCCCCTTTTTCCCCTTTTTGCTAAAACTTTTTTGAAAAAATTTAAAAATGGTGGTTTGCAAAATTTTCTTTAAATAGGAAGAAACACAAAAAAATAAAAAATTTCATTCAAAAAGGGGAAAACAGGCCTGTTTGTTTACATAGCCCATAGGAGGACTTATGTGCCTTACAAATTAACGAAAAGAGGTGAGTCCAGTTGGGATAGCTTACAAGAACACAGAGGGCTACAGCGACCCAGTTCCTTTTCAGGCAATAGCCAATATGGAAAAGGCAGAAAAGAAGTTCAGACCGATTGTTTATATCTGTTCTCCGTATTCCGGGGATATAGAAGGGAACACGCTGAAGGCTCGAAAGTACAGCAGATTTGCTGTAGACCAAGGTGCAATTCCGATAGCACCGCATTTATTACTTCCTCAATACATGGATGAAAAGACAGAAAGAGACCTTGCAATGCAGATGGACATGATTCTGCTTGCACATTGTTTAGAGATTTGGGTGTTCGGTTCTTTTATTTCAGAAGGAATGGAAGCAGAAATTGCGAGAGCAAAACAGAAAAGAATGACAATCCGTTATTTCACGGAGGATTTAAAGGAGGAAGAAAAATGCAGTTAACGATTTTTAACGCAGCCTGTGTCGGCAATGCCAAGAACTGCACCTACCCACAGAAATGCGTGGTAACGAGTGCAGGGGAGTTGATTGATGCAGTAAAGTTCGACCACGTTTGTGCTGAATATCAGAAGAACTACAGAAATGTCAGTAACTTCATTCAGTCGGATGTAGTGGTCATGGATTTGGATAATGACCATTCAGACAATCCTGCTGATTGGGTTACGGCAGATATGTTGGACGAGATGATGCCAGACATTTCCTATGCTTTGGCACCTAGCCGCCATCATATGTTGGCAAAAGACGGTCAGACCCCAAGACCGAAGTATCACGCTTACTTCCCAATTAGTGTGTGTACCAACGCGGAGGATTACGCAGCATTAAAAAGAGCCATCCACAAAGCCTTTCCAGTATTCGATGGAAACGCATTAGATGCGGCTCGCTTTATCTATGGTGCTGATTGCACAGAGGTTGTGTGGCATGAAGGCTGGGTAAACATTGATGAAGAAGTGGAAATCACAGATGAAGAAGAGGATGCATCCACAAGCGGAGTTATCCAAGCAGGACAGAGAAACAATACCCTTTCCCGTTTTGCAGGCAGAGTAGTGAAACGCTACGGAGCCACAGATAAAGCACATGAGATTTTTCTCGAAGAAGCTGAAAAGTGTGACCCGCCATTATCGGATGAGGAACTTAAGACCATCTGGTACAGTGCTGTGAAATTTGCAAAGAAGATACAGGGACAGAATGGATACGTTCCGCCGGATGATTACAACGACGATTTCGGGGGCGAGGATAAATCCTTAAAGCCTTCTGACTACTCCGACATCGGACAGGCAAAGGTGCTGACTCGTGAGTATGGAGATGAACTGCTTTTTACCAATGCTACAGATTACCTTCGTTTCGATGGTGAGGTGTGGATTGAAAATAAGCAGTTAGCGGTTGGAGCAATGGAAGAGTTCTTGGATTTACAGTTGCAGGATGCCGCGGATGAGATTGAACGTGCCAAGAAACTGCTCGTAGCAAAGGGTGTACCAGAAGAAGTAGTAAAGGGTGGTGCAAAGAAGATTGAAAAGGAAGTAACGGGAGACCAGTTGCCGGCCTTTTATATGCTCTTGGCGGCACAGCAGTATTTTGCCTTTGTTATGAAACGCAGAGATATGAAATATGTTACTTCTGCTCTTAATGCAGCAAAACCAATGCTGTCGGCAGATGTAAACGACCTTGATAAGAATGAGAACCTGCTGAATACACCATACGCTACCTACAATCTGACGCTTGGCATTGCGGGAGAACAGCCACATGACCCAAGAGACCTTATTACCAAAATTACGGAATGCTCCCCATCACAGGACGGTATGCAGATTTGGGAAGATGCCTTACAGCTTTTCTTCTGTGGTGATGCAGACCTCATCAATTATGTACAGATGGTAGTCGGAATGGCTGCAATCGGAAAAGTGTATCAGGAACACCTGATCATTGCTTATGGTGGCGGTGCCAACGGTAAGTCTACGTTTTGGAACACTATCTCAAGAGTTCTCGGTACATACAGCGGTAAGTTGTCAGCTGAGACTTTGACGGTTGGGTGCAAGAGAAATGTAAAACCAGAGATGGCGGAACTTAAGGGAAAACGATTAATCATTGCATCAGAGATGGAAGAAGGGATGCGTTTAAACACAGCAGTTGTGAAACAGCTTTGCTCGACTGATGAGGTCTTTGCGGAGAAGAAGTACAAGGACCCCTTCAAATTCATTCCGAGCCATACCTTGGTTCTTTATACGAACCACCTTCCTCGTGTGTCAGCCAATGATGATGGAACATGGAGACGTCTGATTGTAATTCCGTTCAATGCCCATATTACTGGAAGTTCGGATATTAAGAACTACACGGATTACTTATTTGAAAACGCAGGAGGGGCAATCCTCACATGGATTATTGAGGGAGCCAAGAAAGCAATTGATGCAGGATTTAAGACTCCACTTCCAAAGTGTGTGTCAGATGCGATTCAGGCCTACCGCGAGGATAACGACTGGCTTGGTCACTTCATTGCAGAATGCTGTGAAACAGACCCTACCTATACGGAGAAGTCCGGGGAAATCTATCAGCAGTATCGTGCGTACTGCATTCAGAACGGAGAGTACACAAGAAGTACCACAGACTTTTACTCCGCTATGGAGAAGGCTGGGTATGAAAGAAAGAAATCCAATAAGGGTGTCATTGTTCGTGGCTTGCAGCTTAAAGCAGGTTCAGACTTCTTGGACTAAGGTGCAGGTCGGTGTAGGTCTTTTCCTAAACTTTTTCAAGATTAAAAGCCAAGGTGCAGGTCAGTGAAGGTCAATTCCTAAACTTTTCTTGAAAAGAGAGAAGTCCTACAAACCCTTATTTTATGGGAAAGTGCAGGTCGGTGAACCTCTCTATATAAAACTATTCTATAGCAAAATAAGGTCAAAAAATGCGTATAGGAAGAGTTTATACAATGACCGTCACCGACCTTCACTTTTCAAAATTTGATGGAGGGAAACGATGCGAGAAAAACAGATAGAAAAGAAGTTAATCACGGAAGTGAAAAAGCGTGGTGGCATTTGTCCTAAGTGGGTGTCCCCAGGATTTGATGGGGTTCCAGACCGCATTGTCTTATTACCTCGTGGGAAGTTTGCCTTTGTGGAAGTTAAGGCTCCGGGGGAAAAGCCAAGACCCTTACAGGTTTCAAGACACAAGCTGCTACGCAGATTAGGTTTCCGTGTGTATGTGTTGGACGAGATGAGCCAGATTGGAGGAATATTAGATGAGATTATGCTATAAGCCTCATGCGTACCAAGAGTATGCGATTGAGTTTATAAAGAAAAATCCCATAGCAGCAATCCTGCTTGATATGGGTATGGGAAAGAGCAGTATTACCCTTACTGCCATCATGGAACTGATGTATGACAGCTTTGAGGTTTCCAAGGTTCTCATCATTGCCCCCCTTCGTGTAGCAAAGCATACATGGAGCGGAGAGATAGAGAAGTGGGAGCATCTCAAAGGATTACGCTATTCCATAGTGGTTGGAACAGTAGCACAACGAAAGAAAGCATTACAGAAGGATGCGGATGTCTACATCATTAACCGTGAAAATGTACCGTGGCTGATTGAGCAAAGTGGAATGCCATTTGATTATGACATGGTTGTAATTGATGAACTTTCTTCTTTTAAGAACTGGCAGTCCAAACGATTCCGTTCCCTTATGAAAGTAAGACCGATGGTTAAGAGAATGGTTGGTCTTACCGGAACACCATCTTCTAACGGCATGATGGACTTGTTTGCAGAATATAAGGTACTTGATATGGGAGCAAGACTTGGAAGATTCATTGGTCAGTACCGACTGAATTACTTTAAGCCGGACAGGGTTAATGGACCTATTGTGTATTCCTACAAGCTGTTACCGGGAGCCGAGCAGCAGATTTATGAGAAGATTGATGACATCACAATTTCCATGAAAGCAACCGACTACTTGGAAATGCCAGAACTGATTAGTACGGAATATCCGGTGTACCTTAGTGCAAGTGAACTGGATACATACGAGGAAATGAAAAAAGACCTTGTCTTAAGTCTCCCCGGTGGAGAAATTACAGCATCCAATGCTACATCACTTTCAGGAAAGCTGTCGCAGATGGCTAACGGTGCAGTTTATACCGATGATGAAAGCTACATCGAATTCCATGATAAGAAGCTCGATGCTTTGGAAGATATTATCGAGGCAGCAAATGGTCAGCCACTTATGGTTGCTTATTGGTACAAGCACGACCTTATCCGAATCGAGAAAAGACTGAATGCCTTGGGAGTGCAGTATGAGAAGTTGGATTCCGATGCCTCTATTGAAAAATGGAACAGGGGAGAACTTCCTGTGGCACTTGTGCATCCGGCATCAGCAGGTCACGGTCTTAATCTTCAAAGTGGTGGTTCAACTCTTGTGTGGTTCGGAATCACATGGTCGTTGGAATTATACCAACAGACAAATGCCCGTCTGTATAGACAAGGTCAGACGGCAAGTTGTGTAAAAATCATCCACCTTATATCCAAGGGTACGATTGATGAACGAATCGTAAAAGCATTGTCTGATAAGGACAATACACAGGCGGCTTTAATCGATGCGGTTAAAGCTGACCTAAATCAATGACAATCAAAGACAATCAGAGTCAATCCAAGGGAAATAAAATTTTCGGAGGTATTGGTGAATGCAAGGAAGTAATACAGAGGATCCATACACAGGACTTGCGAATGCGATTATATTGCAGGCTGTGAAGGATTACAGAGATGCCCTTAAGAGATTATCCCGTGGAAGGGCGAACAAAGATGCGGAAATAAAGAAACAGGAAATATTAAACTTCTTTCGTTCCGATTGGTTTGGTGTTCTTACAGAAATCGACCCCGAAATGCTGATTCGCAAATTGGATGAGGAGGTTTAAGCATGACAGTAAGAGAATATTTAAGCCAAGCCTATCGTTTGGAACAAAGAATCGCCCTTTTGAAAGAGGAGATTGATACATTAAGAGAACTGGCATCATCGGTTGGAAGTCCTGGTCTTGAAGAACATTATAATGCGACTAAAAATACAGATGCCCCATATATCAAGACCCTGCTTAAGATTGATGAGTACGAAAGGGAGTATATGGAGAAGTTGGAAAGCCTCCTTGTTACGAAGAAGGAAATCATGGAGGTTATCGGTACATTGGAGAACCACGATGAACAGATAGTTCTGACCTACCGTTATATCAAGAATTATACGTGGTCGCAGATTGGGGATGTCCTTCATGCTGATGAAAGAACCATTAGAAGATGGCACGACAGGGCAATAAATAAAATAAGTTGTCCGTAAATGTCCGTAAATGTCCAGCAATGTCCGACTCCCATATGTGATATTGTTATCATAGCAAAATGGATAACAGAACAGCCTTCATGGTGGTAGCCCCACTGTGAGGGCTTTCTTTATGCCTAAAAATAGGAGGTGAGTAGGATGCCCAAGAAGCCAAAGCGTCCGTGTTCCAAGCCGGGATGCCCCAACCTTACATACGGAAGGTTCTGTGAGCAACATCAAAAGGAAGAGAACAAACGCTACGAGACTTACGACAGAGACAAAGCTGCTGTAAACCGTAGGTACGGACGAGTGTGGAAAAGGATAAGGGACTCTTATGTGAAGAGCCACCCAATGTGTGAGAAGTGTTTGGAGAAAGGATTGTACGTTCCTGTGGAAGAAGTACACCACATCAAACCTTTGGCAGAAGGTGGAACACATGATAGAAGTAACCTTATTTCTTTATGTAAGTCTTGCCATTCAAGAATCCACGCAGAACGAGGAGACCGTTGGCATAAGAACAGCGGGTAGGGGCGGTTCAAATCTCTACAGCTAATATATCGTGCAACGGGGTGGGGGTCACACGCGCATTTTATAGAAATCAAACAGGGTATTAAACCCCCAATCGTTAGAAAGTGAGGAAAACATGGCAAAAGACGGAACAAACCGTGGCGGTGCCCGTGTAGGAGCAGGTCGAAAGTCCAAGGCTTTGGTCGACAAAATGAACGATGGACAGTCAGCTACCGTTATTTCATTACCAGACCCGCCTACATTCACAGGCGAGGATGTTCCGCCAATCAAAGATTATTTAACATCCAAACAGAAAGCTGGCAAAGACCTCTGTGCAGCAGAGGTGTATAAGGAAACTTGGAACTGGCTGAAAGAGAGAGGCTGTGAAAGACTCGTCAACATACAGCTTATAGAACAGTATGCGATGAGCGTGTCCCGTTGGATCCAATGTGAGGAATGCATAAGTGAATTTGGCTTCCTTGCAAAGCACCCAACTACTGGAAATGCCATAGCCAGTCCGTATGTTGCGATGTCGCAGCAGTACATGAAACAAGTGAACCAGATTTGGTATCAGATTTTTCAAGTGGTAAAGGAGAACTGCTCGGTGGAATTTTCCGGGGCAACACCACAGGACGATGTGATGGAAAGACTCCTTCGTACACGGAAAGGAATATAACATGATTGAAAAAGTAAATCCAAGCCATCCGGACAAGGTGGCTGACAGAATAGCAGGAGCCATTGTTGATTTGGCTTATGAAACAGAAGAAAATCCTAAGATTGCAGTTGAGGTCTTAATTGGACATGGTGTGTGCCATGCGATTATCGAAACCTCTGCTCATATTGATGAGGAAGTTGTGAAACAGGCAATCAAGCGTATTGCAGGAGAAATGAAAACGGATATTGTGATTGTTCCACAGGATGTGCATCTTTCACATAATCAGTCGGTAGAGGTTCGTTGTGGAGATAATGGTATCTTCAAAGGAATGCCTCTTACAAAGGAACAGAGAACTCTGTCTGAAATTGCCCGTGAGATTTATGAGGAGTATCCGACCGATGGTAAATACATCCTTGATGGCAGCAGACTTATTATCTGTCAGAGTAATGCAGACAGAAAAGCATTAGAACAGAAATACGGATTTGCCGAAGTAAACCCTATCGGTGATTGGACTGGTGGTACGGATGTAGATACAGGTGCTACCAATCGAAAGCTAGGCTCTGATATGGCTGATGCAGTAACGGGTGGTGGTTTACATGGTAAGGATTTGTCGAAAGCAGATGTGTCTTTAAACATTCATGCATTCTTGAAAGCACAGAAAACGGGAAAGCCTGTGGAAATCTGCTGTGCAATTGGTGATGTGATGATTGGCGGCATTCCTTATGCAGAAATCGTAGAAGAAGCGAGAGCATTTATTCGTTCCATCGGTGGCTTTGAGAAGTTTGCCGAATGGGGATTGTATTAGAGGTGGAGTATGCAGACTACAACAGAAATGAAACTTGTATCAATTGACAAATTGATACCTTATGTGAATAATGCCCGTACCCATAATGCAGAGCAGATAAATAAACTTCGTGCTTCGCTCCGTGAGTTCGGGTTCATCAACCCTGTCATCATTGACGGGGATTACAATATCATTGCAGGTCACGGAAGAGTGATGGCAGCCAAAGAGGAGCATATTGAGGAAGTTCCGTGTGTTTTAGCTGACCATCTTACCCCGGCACAGAAGAAAGCATATATCATTGCCGACAACAGAATGGCACAGGATGCAGGCTGGGATGAAGAACTCTTGCGTATTGAAATTGAAGCCTTACAGGCAGAGGCTTTCGATATCGGACTTACAGGTTTTGAGGAACAGGAAATTGCAGACCTTTTTGGTACGGAAGATGACAAAGTCGAAGATGATGATTTCGATTTAAACGATGCACTTGAAAAGGCTGCCTTCGTAAAAAGAGGAGATGTCTGGCAGGTTGGCAGACACAGACTCATGTGTGGAGATGCCACAAGTGAGGAAGATGTGGCAACGCTGATGGATGGTAAGAAAGCAAACCTAATCGTTTCAGACCCTCCATACGGTGTTTCCTTTACAAGTTCCGATGGACTTACCATTCAGAATGACAGTATCAAAGGCGAGAAATTTTATAATTTCCTCTTACAGGCATTTAAGAACATGGCAGCACATCTTGAAAAAGGTGGAGCTGCTTATATTTTTCACGCAGATACGGAAGGCTTGAATTTCCGCAGAGCCTTTCAGGATGCAGGATTTCATTTGGCGGGGTGTTGCATTTGGGTTAAGAACTCCTTAGTACTTGGCCGTTCTGATTATCAGTGGCAGCACGAACCTGTGCTTTATGGATTTTTACAGAATGGTAAACATCCGTGGTATTCCGACCGTTCGCAGACAACCATCTGGAATTTCGACAAGCCAAAGAGAAATAAGAACCATCCGACTTCGAAACCACTTGATTTGCTTGCTTACCCTATTGGTAATTCAAGTCAGGCAAATGGCATTGTAGTAGATACTTTTGGTGGAAGTGGGTCTACGCTTATGGCTTGTGAGCAGACCAACCGTATCTGTTATACGATGGAACTTGATGAAAAGTACGCATCCGTGATTCTTCGCAGATATGTGGAGGACACAGGTGATGCAGACAATGTGTATGTCATCAGAGATGGAGAGCAAATTCCATATTCTGCATTGGTAGTAGAAGTGGAGGGCAACAATGAGTAGAACTTTAACGCTTGGCAGTCTTTTTGATGGTTCGGCGGGATTTCCTTTAGGAGGCTTGATTTCCGGTATTACCCCTTTGTGGGCATCGGAGATTGAGCCTTTTCCTGTTCGTGTCACAACAAAGAGACTGCCACAGGTGGAACATTTGGGAGACATTACTACCTTAAATGGTAGTACCCTTGCTCCCGTAGATATTATAACTTTTGGAAGCCCATGTCAGGATATGTCCGTGGCAGGGAAAAGAGATGGCTTGGGTGGTTCACGCTCAAGTCTTTTTTATGAAGCAATCAGAATCATTAAAGAAATGAGGGAGGCAACCAATGGAAAATATCCAAGATTTATCGTCTGGGAAAATGTCCCAGGAGCATTCTCCAGTAACAAAGGAGATGACTTCCGTGCAGTCCTCGAAGAAATCTGCAAAGTCAAAGACGAGCAAGTGTCTGTTCCTAGACCTTCAAAGTGGGAAAACGCAGGAGAAATCTTGGGAGATGGTTACTCAGTCGCATGGAGATTATTCGATGCACAGTTTTGGGGAGTACCCCAACGAAGAAAGCGTATCTACCTTGTCGCAGATTTTGCAGGTGGGTGTGCAGGAAAAATACTATTTGAGTCAGAAAGCGTGTCTGGGTATTCTGCGAAGAGCCGCCAGCCGTGGAAAGCAACTGCCGGAGATACTTCAGAAGGCATTGGAGAAACAGGCACAGACCGCTTGATGTTTGAGAATCACAGTCAGGACACGAGATACACCGGTCCCTTGGAAGTAGCACAGACAGTTTCGTCTACTTATGGAACTGGTGGTAATAATCAGCCATTTGTGGTTGAGACACCAAAGGTGTATGGCATCTGTGCCAAAGAGAGTAATTCCATGAAATCGGATAATCCGAACAGCGGATTTTATGAAGCTGATACAGCACGTTGCTTGGATGCTAATGGAGGAAATCCATCGTGTAATCAAGGTGGTATGGCTGTGGTTTCATTACAGGGCTCCATGATTGGAAGGAAGGATGAGAACGGTCCACAGGGTGATGGAATCAGTGAGGATGTCTCATTCACATTAAATACAGTTGATAAACACGCAGTTGTTTATGCCATTGACAGAGAGGCTTTTAACTGTGGCCAGAATTTTGCAAGAGTTCCGGGCATTACGGATGATGGGATTAATTCCACATTAAATGCACAGGGACCAAGTGCAGTAGCAGTTCCTACCTTTAGTTCAAGTAAGGCATCATTCTTTACGAATGCAGAGGAAGAACTGGCAAACACATTAGTGGCTACAGATTATAAAGACCCACCGATTATAAACGATGTCAAAACGGCATCGGGCAAGGATGTATTTGGAACCCTTGCTGCAAGTATGGGAGAGAAACAATGGCTCGGCAATCAAGAGGCTTTCAGCGGTGACTATCATATCGTTGAGCCTGAGTATATTGTCAGAAGGCTCACTCCAACAGAGTGTGCGAGATTACAAGGATTTCCTGATTGGTGGTGCGATGATCTGGAAACAGAGAATCCGACTAAAGAGGAGATTGCTTGGTGGAAGAATGTATTTTCTGTTCATGCGAAAGCAATGGGCAAGAAGATAAAGCCGAAAACAGACAGCCAGATTATTAAATGGCTTAAGAATCCACATTCCGATTCTGCGGAATATAAGATGTGGGGTAACGGTGTAGCCCTGCCGAATGTGGTATTCGTTTTGTCAGGCATAAATTATTATGCCAAATGTGAGTAGGAAAAATAATTTATTATGGAGGAAAAGAAAATGGCAGTTAGTGGATGGCAGGTAAACCTGTCTGGACAGAAGATTCCAATTTATAAAATGAACGATAACGGAAGTTGTAGTTCTACAAAGATTGGAAATATTACAAAGAATGAATGTTTCGTGGAAGGTACAGTTCCGGGAACAGGATGGGAAGGCGTCGATGCTCCAGCAGTAATTCTTGACGCTAATCACAATATGGTTATGGGTGTTTTTCCAGAAGAGTATTGGGGATGTGAGTTTGGTGATTTTGCAGATTACGCTTCCAATGGTACTTCTTGGGTAAAAGTTAGCACAAGAAAGCGTAAAGTACAGTATGCGACAAGAGCATATTATGCTGACGGTTCTAAGTGCTGTGACTTACCTGCAGGTTCTTATGTATGGTTAACATCTAATTGTACAAGAGGACAGAGCAACAAGAACTACTGTGCTGTAGAAAAGGTTCAGACCAAAGCAGGAAAGACTTATACTTTCCAGGGCTGTGGTTTCATCGACTTAACCTACGGTGGCAGATGGGTAAATGTTGGTAGCATTCTTTTAAGAAAAGCGTAAACCTTAAATGAGTAGACGGGGGGTGGAGTTTTCCACTTCCGTTTTTCACATATTCCCTATGTACTATGCACAAATTATGTAGGAATTATTCGTGTGGTATTCTACACGTTTTATCTGAAATAGTCGTTGCTATTACACCGATAGTACGGGAATATGTGTACTACCAAAAGAATAGGAGGTACGCAAAATGGTATTACATTTTAATGTAAGCGGGGATGTCCGCAAGAAAATGGTTAAAGCCATTGAAAAGGAACTGGGAGTCAAAGCAAAGTATCTTGGAGTTCCATCATGTGCATACCAAATCGACATTTTTAGGGTTGAGAAGGATGGCACACTTTCGTGGGAAGACTTAAACGATGCAGACCCAGCCGGAATTGAAAAGAGCAGCAGAGTGGTGGATGCTTGTGTAATGGAAACAGGCAACTCCCCAACAGAGTGGGATGAAACCACGGAAACGAATGAACTTATTATTTCGGTTCCAAAGGAAGGCTTTACAGATGAGGCAATCGACAATCTTTTCAGAATCCTTGAGAGCAAGGGCAGATTGTTCAGCAGTGCGTTTAAAAAGCAGAGCCTAGTGATTAACGTAAAAGATGACAAGATTGAGTTCCCTTGGTTCTCTGAATTGGATCCACAAAGGGTGCAGACATACACAAAGTTTGTTACAGCCATTTGTGAGATGGCAAAGAACCAAAAGAGAATCACGGCAAAGCCAAGGGAAGATGAGAATGAGAAATATGCATTCCGCTGTTTCCTTTTGAGACTTGGATTCATCGGTGATGAATTTAAGGCAGACAGAAAAATTTTACTTGAGAACCTCGATGGTTCTTCAGCATTCAAAAAGCAAAAGGAGGAGCAGGAATAATGAGATTTCCAAGTAGAGAGATTGTAGAACAGGTAAGAAAAGAATATCCGGCTGGAACGAGAGTGGAGCTGGTGCAAATGGATGATTTTCAAGCACCACCGATTGGAACGAAGGGAACAGTAAGGGGAGTCGATGACACGGCATCCATTATGGTTTCTTGGGACAATGGCAGCCGATTGAATGTGGTTTATGGTGAGGATTCCTGCAGAAAAATAGAGGAATAAGCCACCATAATGTACACAATTTGATGTGTGTATCTTTGTGTAGTAGTTGTATTGATAATATCTGCATAGTACGGGAATATGTGTACACCGAAAGGGAAAACACATAAAACGGAGGCAGACAATGAACGAAAAAACAGCAAGACAGATTGAAGAAATGAAGAAACAGACCATCGGGGTTGAGGTTGAGATGAACAACATCAAAAGGGAAAAGGCAGCAAAACTTGCAGCCGGATTTTTCGGAACCAACCGATTTGAATACACAGATGGAAGAAACGGATACTGCACTTGGTCAGCATGGGACGAGCAGGGAAGAGAATGGAAATTCCAAAGAGACGTAAGTATTGCAGGAGCAGACAGCGAGAAATGCGAATTGGTAACGCCAATCCTTACCTACGCAGACATTGAAAAATTGCAGGAACTCATCCGAATTTTAAGAAAGGCTGGAGCAAAGAGCGATGCCACAAGAGGATGCGGAGTTCACATCCACATCGGAGCAAACGGACACACACCACAGAGCCTTAGAAACTTGGCAAACATTATGGCGAGCCACGAAAGCCTTTTAGCAGATGCCTTAAAACTTGACCGAGGCAGAATGAACCGCTACTGCAGAACGGTTGATCCAAGATTTTTAGAAGAGGTCAACAGAAAAAAGCCTACCACAATGGCAGAGCTGGCAGACATTTGGTACACAAGCAATGGAGCAAGCTGTGGCAGAAATCAGCATTACAACGACAGTCGATACCATATGCTTAACCTACATGCAACATTCACAAAAGGAACGGTTGAGTTCAGACTTTTCCAATTTGACGCACCTGCATACGGAAAGCAGAATGGATTACACGCAGGACAGCTTAAAAGCTACATTCAGCTTTGCCTTGCACTTAGCCAATTGGCAAAGGAAGTAAGGTCAGCAAGCAGTAAACCTCAGCAGAATGAAAATCCAAAATACGCAATGAGAACTTGGCTCCTTAGACTTGGATTCATCGGAGACGAATTCAAAACAGCAAGAGACCTCTTCACAAAGAGACTTGAAGGGGATACAGCATTTAGAAGAGGACGAGTTGCTTGAAGGACTCTGCTTTGAGGCCAGCCTTGACCGCTGCGGCGGTCTTAAGGTGGTAGAAGGGTAGGCCTTCGGAAAGGATGGATTTTTATGAAACGATATTATTTAGCTTACGGCAGCAATTTGAATGTTAGGCAGATGAAATTCCGATGCCCTACGGCAAGGGTGGTTGGCACAGCGGTGATTGAAGATTACGAACTTCTCTTTAAGGGGAGCAAGTCAGGGTCTTACCTTACTATTGAGCCAAAGAAAGGTTCACAAGTTCCTGTGGCGGTTTGGTCGGTGGAAGAAGAGGATGAGGCTGCACTTGACCGATACGAAGGATTCCCAACCTTTTATTACAAAAAGGAAATGCAGATTGTGGTAACAGGCATTAAAAGTAAAAAAGAACGATTGAGAGACGCTTTTGTTTACATCATGCACGAGGACAGACCATTTGGGATTCCAACATGGAATTATGTGCAGACCTGCATCACAGGATATAACACCTTTAAATTCGACCAAAGCCTTCTGATGAATGCAATCAGAAAAAGCAGAAAGGAGCTTGGAATATAATGAAAACAAACAACATTGCAAGAATTCAAATTTGCCCCTTCTGTGGCAATTCATACCGAGGAGTGCCTGCTACTTCAAGGAAGGATGGTAAAACGCCGATTTGCCCCGACTGTGGAACGAGAGAGGCACTTGAAAGCATAGGGGTTTCCAAAGAAGAACAGGATTCCATAATTCAGACAATACATCAGTGCGAACAGCGCGGATTATAATATACACAATTATGTGGCAACAACTCTGGTGGATAGTCGTATTCCAATATGTGTGATAGTACGGTAATGTACACATAACGAAAACGAAGGAGGCAAACGCCATGACAAACGAGATTATTTTTTCCTACAACAAAACAAGATGCCACGCATTAAAGGTTGCAGCACTTCTTGGGGGAGAGAGATACATTGGAGAGATGGATGGTTGGAAGATTTACCAAATCGACCCTCATGCCTTATTTGACCAGTTTGGATTTGTAGCCATCAAAGAATAAAAGTAAATTTTGCAGAAGACTCCGAAAGGGGTCTTTTTTGCTGTCCATTTTTGGAGGTGGAGAATTGAGAAAACTAAAAAAGTATGTTCCTACCAAGTTTAAAGCCAAGGACTCCATCTATGACAAGGAGGCGGCTGATTTTGTGGTTGCCTTTATTGAACAGCTTAAGCATACAAAGGGCGAGTTCTATAATCAGCCATTCGAACTTATAGATTGGCAGGAACAGATAATCAGAGATATTTTTGGAACATTAAAACCCGACGGGTATCGACAATTTACGACAGCGTACATCGAAGTACCGAAGAAATGTGGCAAGTCGGAACTTGCGGCTGCCATCGCATTGTATATGCTTTGTGCCGATGGGGAGCAGAGAGCCGAAGTGTATGGTTGTGCTGCTGACAGAGACCAAGCCTCGCTTGTATTTGATGTGGCGTGTGACATGGTTCGTCTTAGTCCGGCTCTTATGAAAAGATGTGACTTAAGACCAAGTAGAAAGACTATCGGTTTCGGACCCACAAACAGTTCCTATAAGGCATTGTCAGCAGATGTTGCAGGTAAATCCGGTGTAAATGTAAGCTGCCTTGTGTTTGACGAATTGTGGGTTCAGAAAGACCGTAAGTTCTTTGACATGATGACAAAGGGTACATCGGATGCAAGAAGAAATCCTCTGCACTTTATTATCACAACAGCGGGAAATGATACGAACAGCATCTGCTATGAGTTGCATCAGAAGGCTGTGGATATTTTAGAGGGCAGAAAGGTTGACCCTACATTTTACCCTGTCATTTATGGTGCAGACCAAGAGGATGACTGGACAGACCCGGAAGTTTGGAGAAAAGCAAATCCGAGTTTGGATATTACGATTGGCATTGATAAGGTGCAAGCCGCCTGTGATAGTGCAAAGCAGAATCCGGGAGAAGAGAATGCCTTTCGACAGCTTCGTTTGAATCAATGGGTAAAACAGGCAGTCCGTTGGATGCCAATGGACAAATGGGATGCGTGTGCAGAGACCATACGAGAAGAAGATCTGGAAGGAAGAGTTTGTTATGGTGGCTTAGACTTATCAAGCACCACCGACCTTACATCCTTCGTGCTTGTGTTTCCGCCACTTGATGCGGATGACAAGTATATAGTTCTTCCGTATTTTTGGGTTCCAGAAGACACGCTTGACCTTCGAGTGCGAAGAGACCATGTCCCCTATGATATTTGGGAGAGGGATGGCTATTTGCAGACCACAGAAGGTAACGTGGTTCACTACGGCTTTATTGAGAAGTTCATCGAGCAGCTTGGGGAGAAATATAACATCCGTGAAATAGCATTTGACCGATGGGGAGCAGTACAGATGGTACAGAACTTAGAGGGTATGGGATTTACGGTTGTTCCTATGGGACAGGGATTTGCATCCATGTCTCCTCCAACAAAGGAACTTATGAAACTGACCTTGGAAAAGAAACTGGCTCATAATGGGCATCCGGTTCTCCGTTGGAACATGGATAACATTTATATCCGAAACGACCCGGCGGGAAACATTAAGGCCGATAAAGCAAAATCAACAGAAAAGATTGACGGTGCTATTGCAACAATCATGGCACTTGACAGGGCAATCCGATGTGGCAATGACACGAGTGAAAGTGTCTACGATACACGAGGGCTGCTTGTTTTTTAAGAAAGTGAGGATTAGAAAATGGGTATTTTGTCAGGAATATTCAAGTCGAGGGATAAACCTACAAACAGAACAGCAGGAAGTGCATATGGATTTTTCTTGGGAAGTTCAACAAGCGGTAAAAAGGTAAATGAACGAAGTGCGATGCAGATGACAGCAGTCTATTCGTGCGTGAGGATTTTATCAGAAGCGGTAGCAAGCCTGCCACTTCATTTTTATGAGTACAGGGGAGACGGCAGCAAGGCAAAAGCTACCGACCATCCGCTGTATTTTTTATTGCATGATGAACCAAATCCGGAGATGTCATCCTATACCTTTCGTGAAGTGCTTATGACCCACCTTTTGCTGTGGGGCAATGCTTATGCACAGATTATCAGAAATGGTAAGGGAGAGGTTGTTGCTCTGTATCCGCTTATGCCTGATCGCATGACCGTGGACAGAGATGATAAGGGAAAAATCTACTACCAGTATTACATGACGGTAGATGATGCACCAACCAATCAAGGAAAATGGGTAACCCTTGCAGCAACAGACGTACTTCATATTCCGGGATTAGGCTTTGACGGACTTGTAGGATACAGTCCGATTGCTATGGCTAAAAATGCCATCGGCATGGCAATTGCCTGTGAGGAGTATGGAGCCAAGTTCTTTGCTAACGGAGCTGCACCAAGTGGTGTACTTGAGCATCCCGGCACTATTAAAGACCCGTCTAGGGTAAGGGAGAGTTGGACACAGACCTTTGGTGGAAGTTCCAACGCAAATAAAGTAGCTGTTTTGGAAGAGGGAATGAAGTACACACCGATTTCCATTAGTCCTGAACAGGCACAATTCCTCGAAACGAGGAAGTTCCAAATCAATGAAATTGCTCGAATTTTCAGAGTCCCACCACACATGGTAGGAGACCTTGAGAAGTCGAGCTTTTCTAATATAGAGCAACAGTCATTGGAGTTCGTAAAATACACGCTTGACCCTTGGATTTCAAGGTGGGAGCAGGCTATGGTGCGTTCCTTGCTGACGGCTCAAGAAAAAAAGAAGTATTTTATCAAATTTAACATGGACGGGCTTTTAAGAGGTGACTACCAGAGCCGTATGAATGGTTATGCCATTGGCAGACAGAACGGTTGGATGAGTGCAAACGATATCCGTGAGTTAGAAAACCTCGACAAAATTCCTGCTGAACTTGGTGGAGATTTGTATCTCATCAATGGAAACATGACCAAGTTACAGGATGCAGGTCTTTTTGCAAAAGGCTCGGAAGGTGGAGAGGAGGAAAACCATGAAGAAGTTCTGGAATTGGAAGAATCAGGCTCAGACGGAGAACAGTCCGGCGGAGAGAACGCTGTTTCTGAACGGAACAATCGCAGAGGAAAGCTGGTTCGATGACGATGTTACGCCACAGCTTTTCAAAGATGAACTCAATGCAGGGGAAGGCGATATCACGGTGTGGATTAACAGTCCCGGTGGTGATTGTGTAGCTGCGGCACAAATCTACAATATGCTTTCCAATTACAAAGGCAAGGTCACAGTCAAGATTGATGGTATTGCAGCAAGTGCGGCATCGGTGATTGCTATGGCAGGAAAAGAAGTGCTTATGTCACCTGTTTCCATGCTTATGATTCATAACCCTATGACCATCGCAATGGGTGACCATGCAGAAATGCAGAAAGCCATTGATATGCTTGCCGAAGTCAAAGAGTCCATTATCAACGCTTACGTGTTAAAGACAGGTCTTTCAAGAGCCAAGCTGTCACACCTTATGGATTCTGAAACATGGATGAATGCCAATAAGGCGGTAGAACTTGGATTCGCTGACGGAACGCTTACCCGTGATAACAGTGGGGCAGAAAACAGCAACATGGAAGATGCTGTGGAAGCAGTGATGTTTTCAAGCAGAGCCGTGAATAACGCTTTGCAGAATAAGATTTCTGCCAAGTATGGCAAGCAGAAACAGACTGTGGTGCAACAGTCAGAAATCCCTGCACCGGAAACCAATGAACGAAATGTGGATGCTCTTTTGGAGCGTTTAGACATTATCAAAAATCATATTTAGGAGGATTTAATCATGACTATTCAGGAGTTAAGAGAAAAACGCAATACTGCGTGGAATGCTGCAAAGGCATTTTTAGAATCACATCGTACCGATAAAGGTACCCTTAATGCAGAAGACGATGCTACATACAATCGTATGGAAGAGGAAATCAATGCATTAAGCAATGAAATCAGACGTTTGGAACGTCAGGAACAGATGGAGGCAGAACTTAATAAGCCAGTAAACACACCTCTTACAACTAAGCCGGGAATGGCAAAGATGGGTGCAGAAGAGAAAAAGACTGGCAAGGCATCCAATGAGTATAAGGACGCTATGCTTGATGCATTACGTTCTAACTTTAAGCGTGTAAACAATGTGTTACAGGAAGGTGTCGATGCAGACGGTGGCTACTTAGTACCGGAAGAATACGACAGCAGAATGATTGATGTACTTACAGAAGAAAACATCATGCGAAGACTCGGACACACCATTACAACAAGTGGTGAGCATAAAATCAATATTGCAGCAACTAAACCGGCGGCATCCTGGATTGAAGAGGGTGGCGCTTTAACTTTTGGTGATGCAACATTCTCTCAGATTCTTTTGGATGCACACAAACTTCATGTTGCTATTAAGGTAACAGAAGAGTTGTTATATGACAGCGCATTCAACCTTGAGAAATACATCATTGAACAGTTTGGTAAGGCACTTGCTAATGCAGAAGAGGATGCTTTCCTTAATGGTGATGGTGTAGGCAGACCACTCGGTTTGTTTGCAGAAAATGGTGGTGGTACTGTAGCTGAAACACTTACAGCAGCAATCAAGGCAGATGACATCATCAATCTTGTGTATGCCCTTAAGCGTCCATATAGAAAGAATGCATCTTTCATTATCAACGACAAGAACCTTGCTGTTCTTAGAAAGTTGAAGGACAACAACGGTGCTTATATCTGGCAGCCTTCTTATCAGGCGGGAGAGCCTGATAGATTGTTGGGTTATGCGGTACACACATCTGCATATGCACCGGAAGATTCGATTGCATTCGGTGACTACAGCTATTACAACATCGGTGATAGAGGTTCCCGTTCATTTGCAGAACTTCGTGAACTCTTTGCAGGTAACGGTATGATTGGTTATGTTGCAAAAGAGCGTGTGGATGGAAAGTTAATCCTTCCTGAAGCTGTGCAGATTTTGAAACTTAAGTCTGAATAAGACAGGGGGTGCAGATAGTGAGTGAATTGCTTGAAAAGGTTAAAACCAATCTGATACTGGAGCATTCCGCAGATGATACTCTTTTGGAGCAGTTCCTGACTGCTGCAACAGCCTATGCTGAAAGCTACCAACATTTAGACGAAGGGTTTTACTCTAAAAACACAATGCCTGCTACAACAGAGCAGGCAGTCATAATGCTTGCGAGCCATTTCTATGAAAGTAGGGATGGTTCGACAGGTGGCTTTTTTGCCGACAATGTTCAGGCAGGACAGCAGGTATGGAACACAGTCAACCTTCTTCTTAGGTTAGACCGGGAATGGAAGGTGTAGTATGAGTTTTGGAAAGATGACAGCCTTTATCGACATTGTGGAGAAACAACTCACAACGGACGATGAAGGCTTTTCTATTGAAAAAGATGTGGTTATCGCATCTGTCCGGGCATACAGAGAGGGAAGGCATGGAAGTGAGAAATGGGCAAATGTGGCGGTGTTTTCTACTGCTACAGAGTTGTTCCGTTTCCGTGTGATTCCTAATGTAACTGTAACAACGGATATGAAGATTATCTGCGGTGATCAGGAATTTGAGATTACATCCATTGAGAATGTAAAAGGCAGAGGGATGTATTTGGAGGCACTTGTGCAGGAGGTGACGAGTAGTGGCTAAAGTATCTTGGAAGATGCCGGATGACTTTCTGATGAAGGTATCAAGGCTTGGAGAAAAAACGGATGTCATTTTACCGAAGGTGCTTGAAGCAGGGGCAGAGGTTGTGGAGGCAAAGGTACGTTCCAATTTACAGTCTGTGGTTGGTAAAGACACGAAGTATAAGTCACGAAGTACAGGTCAGCTTTTAGATGCCCTTGGAACTTCGCAACCCCTACAGGATAAGAACGGAGATTTTAACATTAAAGTTGGATTTTCTGAACCACGTCCGGATGGGGAGAGCAATGCGATGTTGGCTTCTGTTCTTGAGTATGGGAAGAGTGGTCAGCCTGCAAAACCTTTTATGAAACCTGCTAAAAGTGCGAGTAAATCAGCCGCCATTAGTGCGATGAAAGAAAAACTGGAAGAGGAGATTAAAAGGGTATGAGTTTTCTATCAGAGATTAAAGGTGTGGTTACATCCTGTGGTCTGCCTGTGGAAACGGGTGTGTTCAAAGGAAAAGCACCAAATGAATATGTGGTGGTAACACCTATGGGTGATTCCTTGGAAGTTCATGCGGATAACCGTCCGGGTTATGAGATTGAAGAGGCAAGGCTGTCCCTGTTTGTGAAAGGGAATTACACCACACAGAAAAAGAAACTTATGAAAGAACTACTTGATAGGGATTTCACGATAACGGATGGAAGATACATCGGTCACGAGAACGATACGGACTTCCATCACTATGCCATTGATGTGGCAAAACATTATGAAATGGAGGAATAATTATGGCTACGATTGGTCTTGATAAATTATTTTATTCGAAAATCACAGAAGATGCAGACGGAAATGAAACCTACGCAACTCCTGTGTCTTTGGCAAAGGCTATGTCTGCGGAATTATCCGTGGAACTGGCAGAGGCTACGCTGTATGCCGATGACGGTGCTGCTGAAATCGTAAAAGAGTTTCAGAGCGGAACACTTACACTTGGTATTGATGACATTGGTGCATCTGTAGCGGGTGACCTTACAGGAGCAACCATTGATAAGAACCATGTGTTGATTTCAACATCCGAAGATGGTGGTACACCTGTTGCGATTGGATTCCGTGCAAAGAAAGCAAACGGAAAATACCGTTACTTCTGGTTATACCGTGTAAAATTTGGTATTCCTGCGACAAACCTTACCACAAAGGGAGAGAGCATTGAGTTTTCAACCCCATCTATCGAAGGAACGGTTCTTCGTAGAAACAAGGTGGACGGTCTTGGCAAGCATCCTTGGAAGGCAGAAGTGTCCGAAGATGATACGGGCGTTAGTGCTACAGTTATCAAGAATTGGTACGAAGAGGTATATGAACCAACATATACAACTACAGGCACTACAGAATAATTAGTGGAGGATATCAGATATGGATGAAAGAACAGCAGTTGTAAATATTGGTGGTACAGAGTATGAAATGCTCCTTACCACCCGTGCAACAAAGGAAATCGCAGGACGATACGGTGGTTTGGAGAACCTTGGAGAGAAGCTCATGAAGTCTGAGAACTTCGAGATGGCTCTCGATGAGATTATCTGGCTTATTACACTTCTTTGTAATCAGCCTATCCTTATTCACAACCTTAAAAATCCAAATGAGAAGAAACCGGAACTCACAGCAGATGAGGTGGAACTTCTTACTTCACCAATGGAACTTACGGATTATAAGGATGCAATCATGGATGCGATGTATAAAGGTACAAAGCGTAATGTGGAAAGTGAATCAGAAGGAAAAAACATAGTGGCCGAGTAAGCGACGATGAGTTGTTTACCCGGCTTTTGTATTACGGCATCGGTCAGCTTCATCTGTCGCAGGATGAGTTCTGGCTGATGCCTTTTGGTTTATTTATGGATTTATGGGAGTGCCACAAACAGTACAACGGCATTTCCAAACCAAAGCAGGAATTATCCATTGATGATGTAATTCCTTATGGAATTTAGCGGAAAGGAGGTATAGACACATGGCTGATAATTTTGGTCTGAAGATTGGTGTCGAAGGTGAGAAAGAGTTTAAGAAAGCACTGGCAGATATCAATCAGTCGTTTAAGGTATTGGGTTCGGAAATGAAACTGGTATCGGCACAATTCGACAAAAACGATAATTCGGTTGAGGCTTTGTCTGCAAGAAATAAAGTCTTAAACAAGGAAATCGATGCACAGAAGAGCAAGATTGAAACCTTAAGGTCTGCCCTCCAGAACGCATCCACATCCTTTGGAGAAACGGATAGACGTACACAAAGCTGGCAGATTCAGCTTAACAATGCAGAGGCAGCACTTATTGCTATGGAGAAGGAACTCAAAGCAAATAATACTGCACTTGAAACAGCGAATGCCAATTATGATGACGCGGAAGATTCTCTTAAGGATATGGACCGTAGAATGGATGAGGTTTCTGACTCGGCAGACGATATGGGTGATGAAATAAAGGAAGCCGGGGATGAGGCAGATAAGTCCGAGGATAAGTTTAAGGCTCTTGGAAGTACACTAAAAGGTATCGGTGTTGCTATGGGAACCGTAGTGGCGGCGGCTGGAGCTGCAGCCATCAGCCTTGGCAAAGAAGTGGTGTCTGCGTATGCAGACTATGAACAGCTTGTCGGTGGTGTAGACACCTTGTTTAAGGAATCATCGGGCAAACTGCAAACTTATGCTTCCAATGCTTATAAAACAGCAGGTATGTCTGCAAATGATTATATGGAAACCGTCACAGGCTTTTCTGCATCACTGATTTCATCTTTGGGTGGAGATACAGAAAAAGCCGTGGAATATGCGGATATGGCTATTACGGATATGTCTGATAACGCCAATAAGATGGGTACAGATATGTCTCTTATCCAAAATGCATATCAGGGTTTTGCAAAGCAGAACTACACGATGCTTGATAACTTAAAACTTGGTTATGGTGGTACAAAAACGGAAATGGAACGACTGCTTGCAGATGCACAGGCTATTTCCGGTATTGAGTACGATATTTCTTCCTATGCCGATGTGGTGGCTGCAATCCATGTTATTCAGGAAAACATGGGAATTGCCGGAGCAACGGCAGCAGAAGCAGAGAACACGATTTCTGGATCCATTAACTCCATGCAGGCTGCGTTGCAGAACTTAGTGGTAGGTTTCGGAAACGCTGATGCAGACATGACGATGCTCTGTAATAACGTGGTGGATGCATTCCAAGATGTGGTTAGAAACATTACTCCTGTTATAGAGAATATTGTGTCGGCTCTTCCAACGGTAACGGGAGCATTGCTTGAGGCATTTGCACAGTTACTTCCTACTTTACTTCAAACAGTAACAGACCTTTTTTCACAAGTATTAAATACCATCTTACAGTTGATTCCAACGCTGATTCCTGCGGCAGTACAGGCGGTCATTACAATCGTGAATGCGATTATAGAAAATTTGCCTTTGCTTATTAACGCAGCCATTCAGATGATTTCAACTTTGGTACAGGGAATTGCAGAGGCTCTGCCTACTTTAATTCCTGCCGCAGTACAGGCACTTGTGACGATTGTGCAGAGTTTGATTGACAATCTGCCAATGCTCCTTGATGCAGCCCTACAGCTTGTGATGGGATTGGCACAAGGCATTATTGCAGCCATTCCTGTGCTTCTTGAGGCATTGCCACAGATAATCATTTCCATCGTGGAATTTATCGTGGCAGCAATCCCGCAGATTATCGAGGCGGGCATACAGCTTTTATCATCGCTCGTTACGGCATTGCCACAAATCATTACAACGATTGTAACTGTGATTCCACAGATTATTGATGGAATTATTACAGCAGTTATTGAGTCCATTCCACTCATTATCGATGCGGGAATTAAGTTACTGATTTCTTTGGTGGAGAGCCTTCCAACAATCATTACAACGATTGTGGATGCCATTCCAAAGATTATCACAAGCATTGTAAATGCCTTGATTGGAAATATCGACAAGATTATTATGGCAGGTGTTCAGCTTTTAGTTGCTCTAATTAAGAACCTGCCACAGATTATCGTGTCGATTGTAAAAGCAGTACCACAGATTATTTCTGCAATTGTGAAAGGATTTGCAGGTGGTGTATCTCAGATGGCATCTATAGGCCTTAACCTTATCAAAGGTATCTGGAATGGTATTGGAGATGCTGCATCGTGGCTTTGGAATAAAGTCAGCGGTTTCTGTTCTAATCTTATGGGCAAGATTAAGGATTTCTTTGGTATCCATTCTCCATCACGAGAGATGGCTTGGGTCGGAGAAATGCTTACAGAAGGTTTGGCAGGAGGTATTGGAGATACAGCCAAATCTGCAATTACAGCGGCAGAGGATATGAATGCAGGCATTATGGATGTTATGAACGGACTAGCTGGAGATATGAAGTCGGCTGTTCCTACGAACTTTAATCTTGATGCAAATGCAACAGTAGCTTCGGTTGCAAGTGGAATGAACGGAGTAGGAAGTGGAGCATCTTATGGTTCACTTATTTCCATTTCACAGATGATTGTCAGAAGTGAAGAGGACATCCGTAAGATTTCACAGGAATTATACAATTTGATTCAGACAGGTTCCCGTGCACAGGGACGTTTTTCTACAGCATAAGGAGGTGGTTGTGTGGGTTTTATATTCAATAGTGTTACATCAAAAAGTATGGGTATGAGGGCAAGGCTTACTTCATGGCAGGTAAGCGGTCAGCTTAGAAACTACACAACTACTGTTCCGGGGAAATACGGAGTAGCAGATTTTGGTGCTGACCTTGATGCAAGAGAGATTAAACTGGAGTGCAGTATTTTTCCAAAAGGCAGCTTTGGGGAGTTAATCCTAGCTTTGGATGATATTGCACTCTGGCTTGACCCAACCGATGGATTGGGCGAGTTAATTCTTGATGATGTACCAGACCGATACTTTATGGCAAGAATTGACGAAAAGGTTGATTGTGAGAGATTGCTCCGTTCTGCGGGGCATTTTTCTTTGAAGTTTTTCTGCCCAGATCCATTCGGATACGCAATCAATGATGAGACTTTTTTCATTGATGCAGAAGGAACACATGAGATTAAAAGAGAAAAAGGAAATGTGGATTCAAATCCCATTTATAAAATAAAAGGAGTGTTATCTCCAAGCGTAAGTAATTATATCAGCATAACGACTAACGGACAGGAACTTAAAGTGCTAAACGCTACACTTTCCGATGGAGAAACACTTGTTGTAGATACGGATAAGATGACAGCCTATGTGGAGGATGAGAATGGTGTGATTGTTAGAAACGGACTTCCTTATTTACAGGAGTTAAATTTCCCATCCCTCTATGTAGGAAAGAACAGCATTTCCGTATCGGTAAAGAATGCCACTTTTACGAGCCTTGGTATTCAGGCAAAAAGCAGATGGAGGTAGGATATGTCATTAAAAACAGTTTTGAATAAGCAGACAGATTTTACAGGCGAGTTTCCATCAGAATATGCCAAAGACGGATTGTGGCGTTTTAGTGAGTCTGCTCCAGATGGAAATACGGAATTAGCTGATTCATCCGGCATGGGAAGAAATGCGTATATCAATAAGTGGTCGGGAACTACGGCATCACTTCGAGCAGGTATCTTCGGTAATTATTTTCGAATGAACATAAACAACCCAGCCACAGAGCAGACCTACCTTAAAGTAACAAATGCTGGTTCTCTTTTTGCGAATATCGGAGAGAGAATCATCTGTGGCGGGTGGATGCAGCCGACAACGTATTCCATCGGGAATACATATACACCAATCCTTAATACCCGTTATGGTCCGGGACAGCCTATTTTTTACCTTTCTTTGATTAGAGGAAAGCCAAGACTGATGCTGTATAACTCTTCGGGAACATTGATTTTAGATAAGTCCGTGTCACCGACCATTTCTTTTTCTAATGGAAATTGGTATTTTATAGCGGCAGTTATTGAGCCTTCCAATAAGAAAGCATGGATTGTGGTAGGGGATAAATCCACAGGAGAAGCGTGGATTTCCGAAGATTTGAGTATTACGGGTGATTTGAACACCACTTGTACAGCAGACCTTATCTGGGGTATGCACTCCATGTCTTATTGGTATGCAGGTGGCTTCGATGACTGGTTTTTGGATTGTGATAGTGAACTTGCAGCAGAGGATTTGGCTGATTATTTTCATTCGGCCTGTTTGGCAAATGGTGGAGATACAACGGGTGACATAGACGGAACGACAAGTCCGGGAGTTGTTACTCTCCGTGCTACAAGCGGTGTGTATCCGACAGAAGCTGTCTTTACCTCTGCCGCAGCAAAGTGCAATCTTTCAGGAACAGGAAAAGTATCTGTCACAAGTGAATATGTGGTTGGTACGACCTCTGTTTCTAACATTGAAACATCCACAAGTGATGATTTGGTGGAGTGGAGCGATTGGGTAGCAATCTCCACAGATGGAAAATTGCAGTCTCCGAACAGGGAGTACATTCGTTTTAGAATGACACTTTCTACAACGGATACTTCCAAAACACCGAAGGTGGTAGATATCAGACTGTATGATATTCCGAAAGCACCATACGGGAAGATTGGATATGCCCGTCCTGTTGTTTTGGATGAGAATGGAGCGTGGGAGTCTGTACTTGAAAATGCCTATGACATTATTGTTACTGGAGAAATCAACGGAGAAGATACGCTGACATTCAAAATTCCATACAGGGATGCAAAACGAAGATATATTGACAGCGAGAAGAAAATACAGATTGTAGACGATGTCTATAAGGTCAGAACTGTTACAGATACAAAGGCTACCGATGGTACAACAGTTACGGAAGTGTATGCAGAGGCAGAGTTCTATGATTTGACCTTTTCCGTAAGAAAAGAGGAACGTACCTTTGATGCAGAACTCCCGGAAGTGGCAATGCAGTATGCACTTGCTGATACGGAGTGGAGTGTCGGAACGGTAGAAGTAAAGACAAAACGAACATGGACGAGCAAAGAAAAAAATGCTCTTTCCATTCTTCGTAATATCGCAGACCTGCATGGCGGTGATCTGGTATTTGACTGTCCGAATCGACTGGTTCATTTACTTACAGTTAATGGCAAGGATAGTGGAGCCTTGTTTGCTTATAAAAAGAACATGAAGAGTATTAAGCGAGTGGTGGATACCAGAAGTCTTGTAACGAGGCTTTATGCGGTAGGTGCAGAAGGATTAACATTTGCAGATATCAATGGTGGGAAACCTTATGTAGAGGATTTTACTTTTACTAAGGATATCCGAATTACCACACTTGACTGTTCTTCATTTACCAATCCATATCAGATGCTTGAGTACACCAATATGAGATTGGCAGAATATTGTAAACCGTCCATTTCCTATGTGCTGAATGCTATGGACTTATCGGTGCTGACAGGTTACGAGCATGAGGCTTGGGAACTTGGTGATTATGTAAGAGTGGAAGATAGGGAACTTGGTCTTTCCATCACAACAAGAATTATCCGAAGAGAGTATAACTTGCAGGAGCCTTGGAATACGGTGCTTGAGTTATCGACCACATTAAAGAACTTAGGCTCATCAGCAACACAATGGGATAGCGTGGCTGACACACTCGAAGGAACGAGCATGGTCACTAACGATGATATTCGTGAAATGGTACCGTTTAATCTGCTGCGAAATTCAAGAGCCGATGACGGACTGGCATATTGGGTTAGTTCCGGCTTTGAAGCTGACGGAGAGAACGGAGCGAGTGGTACAGCATCTTTTAAAGCAGAAGGTGTAAGTGGAATGACGAAAAGCCTTTCACAGACTGTGTATCCTGCGAACCGTTCCAGTTATACGCTGTCGGCACAGATTGGCTCGGAGAACCTTAAGAAACTATCCGATTCTTCGCAAGTAGGGATTGAGGTTGTCATTGAGTATGAAGATGGAACGACAGAAACAAGGTTTATTGATTTATATTGATGGAGGTGTGAGAAGTGGCATATTTTTCCGTAACATCTGCTAGGGTCACACCGAAAAACTATGGAGAGCGAGTAAAGTCCATTACTGTAAGGGTGTGCATTACGAATTGTACAGGAACTTTGTATGTAACGGATTTACTTTTGCAGGGTGGCTCAGTAGCAACGGGGTGGATAGGACACCCATGTGAGATTAAGTGGTCGCAAGATGGGTAATGTTGCATTTATTCGACTTGCAGAGGTCATCAATAAGAAACAGGATAAGCGTGTCACAAGCATATCGGTCAGTCCTATCATTTCCGATTGCTCCGGCACGATTTATTTTACAGACCTTCAGCTACAGGAAGGTTCGGCACTTACAGGTTATGCACCACATTCAGAAAAATTGCTGGCAAAAAGCCAAGATGATGGAGTGGATAGAGAGCCAGTTTGGTTTAATGGAGTGGTTCGTTCCAAGGAAACAGTTATTGTATGCAACCTTGGCGGCACATCGGCTGGACTGGATATCAGTGTATATCCAAAGTCAGATATGGCATCTAATTCCATAGAACTGGCACAAGGTGTCGGGGGTCAAAGGGTAAGGTTTCCATCTGCGATGAAAGCGGACGATGAAATACAGCTTTTGGCATCCAAAAGGGAGTGCCTTAAAAATGGAGCAGCGGAAAAGAAAGAAGGCTTTTATCAGTATAGTGCAGCGTGGGATTCCAAACACATCGTAAAGGTGGAAAAAGGAAAATCGGCAAGGGTACTGTTTGAACTGCAGGAAATGGAAGATGGAGGTGAGCTTTTGTAATGAATACGCTTGAAGGAAGACAAGTAATGGTGTGGACATTCATGGGAAATACCCGAATGTATCAGGCACTTAGGGATTATGGAGACCGAATCAGTCAGATTGGTCTTTTTTCTTTTAAGGTAAAAGCAACAGGAGAGATTTATGAGTCCGGTGTTGCCATTTCCAATATGCTCACCTACATCAACAAGTGGCCACATATCAAATGGCTGCTTACGGTGGCAAACGATGGTAGCAACAGTATTTTTAAGGCTCTGCGTGATAACACCAACGGTGCGCAGGATAAATTCCTTTCTGAGATTATAAGAATTATGAAAAAATATTCTTGGTGTGACGGAATTGACATTGACTTGGAAAAAGGAGACGGATATTCCACGCACAAGGCATCTACACAGATGTTTGCCAATATTTATAACACAGTAAAGGGATATGATTCATCCAAACACATGAATATCTGTCTGCCGGGCATGACTTCCGTGAATGGTTCGGTTGGTGGAGAGAACTGGTGCGTGTATGCCGATTTAGATAAATACTGCGATACAGCATCCATCATGAGTTATGGTATGGCTTGGGCAGGTTCTGCTCCTGGACCCGTATCTCCGAGAAGTTGGCTTGAGGGAATTTACGATTATGCCTCTAAGGTTATGAATCCAAAGAAGGTGTTTCTTGGAATGCCGACTTATGGATGGAACTGGCAGATTTACGATGACCCAGCAAATATCGGAAAGACATACAGAGGGACTTCCAATACCTATTATGCAGCACAGAACTGGATGAAAGGGAAGTATAACTTCACGGGAGATGCTCCTCCACAGCCTTTTATTCCGATTTTGTCCTATTGGGATGATGATAATAAAGTGCCGTGGGCATTGCCACAGGTGTATGACTACATGGAAGGGCAGGATGCCATTTCCCGATCACAGCCACAGATAGCAAGTTCCTATAACGGAAGAAAGTATCTGACAGCCTATAGCAAGGAGCAGAAGGCAGAGTTTGGAACTATCTATGTTGACCGGGGTGGCGGTACTCCTGATAAATACACAGGTGTTGTTTCGGTATCAGACAGCATGGTTTCTTTAGGTGATGAAGGTACGGCTACATACAACTTCACGGTTGCATCGGCTGGAACTTATGACATAGCAGTAAGGCTTTGTTATCCGTTTTGGGATAAGAACGGTGTTTATATAAGCATTGATGGGGCAGAAGTACATTTCTATGAGAGCCGATTGTGGTGGCCATATTGGAGAACAACCTTCTGGAAAACACTTGTAAAAGGTGTGGCTTTGTCTGCGGGAACACATACGATTAAGGTTTCAGTAGATGTAAAAGGAGTACAGTTTTATGGCTTTAGGGTCTGCTCATCATTCAATGAGTACCCATCAGCAGGAGATGCCACCTATGTGGTTGCTCCGAGAAAGTTTAAAGATGTGGATGGCAATATGGTTGGACCCGACAAAGGTTTTAAGCTGACACTTGAAATGCTTAGAAGAAAGCCAGACTCGGCACTTGTTTGGTATGAAGATTTCAGAGACAGTGGTGTGCTTGAGACAGGCTTTTGGAAAACCGATAGTGGGAAATGGAGTATATGGCGAGAAGATGAGTATTCGACAGAAAGAGTCTACTCGCAGCTTGAAGGATATGGAGACCTTATGTGGGATTATTCAGGTTTTAAGGACATACACATTAGAGCGAGACTTGGTTTTCCGAAGAATGGTAGTGGCAGAGCTGGTGTATTTTGTGGCAGCTTATATTGCTGTCTTAATATCTCTAATCAGGCAGTAGAACTATACAATGGTTCGACATTGATTGGAAGTTATGCTACGGAGATTGCAAGAAACACGGACGCATCCTTACGAACGGATCCAAGCGTTTATACCGTGGAAATGCGAATCAGAAATGGAAAGGTAAGGGTTTATTCCGGTTCATCCTCTGTTCTTCGTTTTACGGCTAACGTGAGCGGATTTACGGGAGGTTATGCAGGGTATCGTTCTGACAATACATCCATTTGCGAACTGCTGCGTATGGGTGATGCATGGACTTACGAGCCGTATGAACGCTTTGATGTGGTTATGCCGGATGGCAAGACATCATCATTTGGCAGAATTGCAAGAACGAACTGTGTATGGAATGACGAGTTTCAAGTGTTTACGCTCACAAGCGATGTGGAGGAATCCGCTACACGAAGTGAGGAAATATCACTTGAATATGATTTTTACCATTCACATACGATGGAGTCGTTATCCTGTGGGAATGATTATTCAGTTAAGATTATCCCCAAGGATATAAATATATGGATTTCAAGGCTTTTCCTTGGAGATGCAGATGGTTTTTCTATTCTGTATTACCAAGATGTGGACAGTCTTGTGTATTGGATTAACCAAGCAGCATATCGGTGGAAGTTAAGAGGCACTTGTATGTGGTCTTTAGGACAGGAAGATATGAGACTGTGGGAATGGTTACCAAAGCAGATATAGGTATATGGAAATTAGCAATTGCTCGAAAGGGTGGTTGCTTTTTTTATACAAAAAATTAAAGGAGGACAAAACCATGAAAGCATTTTGGAATGGAATTCAGGCTGTATTTACGGTCATTGGTGGATGGCTCGGATACTTCCTTGGAGGTTGTGACGGACTGTTGATTGCACTTGTTGTATTTGTAGTTGCTGATTATGTGACTGGTGTGATGTGTGCAATTTCCAACAAAACACTCTCTAGCGAAGTTGGTTTCAGAGGTATCTGCCGTAAGGTGTTGATATTCATCCTTGTGGGAATATCAAACATTCTGGATGTGCAGGTGATTGGGACAGGCAGCGTACTTAGAACAGCGGTCATTTTCTTTTACCTTTCTAACGAGGGTGTATCACTTTTAGAGAATGCCGGAATTTTAGGTCTGCCAATTCCTGAAAAACTGAAACTTGTATTGAAGCAGTTGCATGAAGATGCAGAAAGCGAGGAGTAGCATGAAGTTAATTGAATCTATTATGACAAACAATCCCTGCTATAAGGCAGGGAAGAAAATTACTGTCTTAGGGCTGATGCTTCATTCGGTTGGGTGTTCCCAACCGAAGGCATTAGCCTTTATTAATTCGTGGAACAAATCTTCTTATGACAGAGCCTGTGTCCACGCATTTATTGATGGTAATGATGGAACGGTGTATCAGACACTTCCTTGGAATCACAGAGGGTGGCATGGTGGCGGCTCAAGTAATAATACCCATATCGGTGTAGAAATGTGTGAGCCTGCCTGCATCAAGTACACAGGCGGTTCTTCATTTACCTATTCTAACGTGGAAGAGGCAAAAGCTGTAGCCAAGAGAACCTATGAGGCGGCTGTGGAGTTGTTTGCAATGCTCTGTACGGAGTATAGCTTAGACCCAACAGCAGATGGTGTCATCATCAGCCACAGAGAAGGTCATGCTCGTGGTGTGGCAAGTAACCATGCAGACCCAGAACATTTGTGGACACAGCTTGGCATGGGTTACACAATGGATGGATTCCGTAAGGATGTAAAAGCTGCAATGGTTACAGAGGATACGAGTTCCTATACGAGGATTATGGGAACAGCAGTTGCAACAGCAGAGCAGATGGCATCTTACATTAAAGCAAAGAACCCATCTGTGGCTCAATCGGTAATTGATATGATTCCGCTTTACTTATCAGAAGGCAAGGCAGAGGGAGTAAGAGGAGATATTGCATTCGCACAGTCTTGTCTTGAAACAGGTAACTTTAAATTTGAAGGGACTGCCGTAACACTTGCACAGAACAACTTCTGTGGTATGGGTGTAACTTCTAAGGGTAAAACGGGAAATTCTTTTGATACAGTACAGCTTGGTATCAGGGCACAGATTCAGCATTTAAAGGCTTATGCCTGTGCAGATGCTCTTGTGAATGAATGTGTAGACCCACGATTCAAATATGTCACAAGAGGAAGTGCAGAATATGTGGATTGGCTCGGTCAAAAGGAAAATCCGAACGGAAAAGGCTGGGCAACAGGTAAAGGCTATGGTGGTAAGATTCTTACTATCCTTAATGCCATTATCGGTACTAAGGTTGAAAAGCCTGTAGAAGAAAAAGAAGTATGGTATCGTGTGCGTAAGACATGGGCGGATGCGGCATCACAGAAGGGTGCATATCATAATTTGGAATATGCAAAGAAGTGTGCTGATGAGAATAAGGGTTATTCCGTATTTGATGAGTCCGGGAAAGTGCTGTATTCCAACACAGCATTTGAACCTTATCTTGTAAAGGTCAGCATCTCTGACCTTAATATCCGTAAGGGTCCAGGAACGAACTATGCAAGAACGAAGTATATTCCAAAGGGAGTATATACCATTGTGGAAGAGTCCGATGGTAAGGGTGCAACCAAATGGGGCAAGTTAAAGTCCGGTGCAGGATGGATTTCCCTTGATTATGTAAAAAGAGTATAAGTGACACAGTAGGCCTGTGGATTCCGTTTGGAGTCTGCAGGCTTATTTTTTTTTGCTCAAAAAGGGGAAAAAGGGGCGTTTCGTTTACATAGCCACTAGAAGGATAAAAATAAATCCGTTCAAAATGGATTTTCGTGACCCAAGGATAGTGAAGGGAAAACTTCGTAACGATGGCACGTTCCTTCAATAACTTGTGGAGGTGTGGCTATGACAGACGCACAGAAGATTCAGATTGGAAATTTAAGAGAAGCCGGATTGGGATATAAGAAAATCGCAGAACAGATGGAGTTGTCGGAGAACACCGTCAAAACATATTGTCGCAGACATGGACTTGGTGGAAATTTGGCACAGCAGGGAGCTGCTGATAAGGATGTGTGCCTGTGTTGTGGTGTGGCCGTAAAGCAGAACCCCGGAAGAAAGGAAAAGAAGTTCTGCTCGGATAAATGTAGAAATAAATGGTGGAACGCTA
>CAZJAA010000009.1:0-80191 GCA_964544055.1 uncultured Lachnospiraceae bacterium
CCCACTACTAGGGCGGATTTGGGACTTTCACCCGTTAGAACGTGCGCCCGCTGGGTGCACGCAAAAAGCACTCTGAAAATTATCTTTTCAGAGTGCTTTTGATGCTGGTAATGGGACTTGAACCCATACGAAGTTGCCCTCGGCAGATTTTGAGTCTGCTGCGTCTGCCATTCCGCCACACCAGCAACATTACTATATTACCATACTTTTTTCTATTTTGCAAGCACAATTTAAATTTAATCCAGCATTTAATCCTGAAATAGTAACTATTCCGCCCAAAATAAGTAACTATACCGTCTGTAAACTTGCTTACAATACAGCAGATTTTACTTATTTTGGGTGAATACCAGCTAAACTATTTTACTTTTTTCTTTTTATTTTTGCTGACTGCAGCCCCCAGACAGATACATCCGACAGCTACTCCAAGCATAAAAACATACTGAATCGTGGAACTAAGCAGTTCAGTTAAAAAATCCATACCTCTACCTCCATCGAAACCTTGTTACTGTTCCCTCATACCGGGGTTTAACAGCACTTTTTCCAGAACATAACCTCTACTCACGGTTTGCAAGCTCTTCAAAAACATCCTTCCAGTCAATGCCGCACTCTGCCATTAACACCGTTACATGATAAAGAAAATCTGCGATTTCATACTTGATTTCGCTTTTATCCGGATTTTTAGCGGCAATAACGATTTCCGTTGCTTCTTCCCCGCACTTCTTTAATATTTTATCAATACCTTTGGTGAACAGGTAATTTGTGTAAGAGCCTTCCTTTGGATTCTGTTTGCGATCCATGACCGTGGCATACAGCTTTTCGAGAATGTTTGTATTATCCTCCGTGTCCCACTTTGTTTTTAACAAATCCCGATAAAAGCAGGAATAATTACCGGTATGACACGCAGCACCTATCTGCTTTACCTTAGCAAGCAGGGTATCATTGTCACAGTCTATAGACAATGCCTTTACAAACTGATAATGTCCGGAAGTTTCTCCTTTTATCCAGAGTTCCTCGCGGCTTCTGGAATAATACGTCATCCTCCCTGTTTTCACAGTACAATTATACGCCTCTTCGTCCATGTATGCAAGCATCAAAACTTCATTTGTTTTATAATCCTGTACAATGACCGGAACTAGACCATTCTCTGATTTTTTTAAGTCTGCAAAGGATATTTCGCTCTCCGGCGTTTTAACTTCATAACCCTGCTCTTTCAAGGACTGCTTTATCTTATAAACATCCTTTTCTCGATAATAATTTGTAGCAATACCAAGCAGATTTGGCACCTCTAACAAATCGGTAATGGAATTTCTCTGTAAGCTGTCACGAATCATAACCGGGCAGACAGTTTCTTCTACTTTATGAAAGAATTCGGTATTCAGCGTTACATGTTTTGCCATAATGCCATACACACCAAGTCCAAGCAGTTCGTCAAATTCCTCCTGGTGCTCCTCCAGATATGCACGGTTTTCTTCAAAGCCGCAGTTTATCTGCACCAGCACCGAGGCTGCACCAAATTTGATAATAGCATCCCGGATAATTGCCGGATTGGACATATATTCCGGGTCAAGTACTACCTTTTGTGCTCCGGCATAGTAAATTTTCTTTACATCCTCCAAACGTTCCACATAGCATCCGGCATAAAATGGAATATCCATGTGCTCCGGAAGTTCTCGGAGTGTCAATACAAACTCTTCTCTTTCCTTTTCTTCTTTGGAATAATTATAAATAAACAGTCCATCCACACCATTACCATCATAAAAACCGGCAAGCTCCAAAATAGACTCCTTTGTTTCATTCTGTGCATTCAGATATGCAAATATTTTTTTCTGACTCATCTTTTATACCTCTTTCCGGACATTATGCAAAGCGTGTGGCCGCTTCTGCTAAATTTACTCTCTTTTCATAAATTGCTTTACCAAGGATTGCTCCTTCCACGCCTATTTTTTCCAGCTTTAAAAGATCATCCATACAGGACACTCCACCAGAAGCAACAATATCCATGCCGGTAATTTCCACCATTCTTGCCGTCTGTACAAAATTTGGTCCGCACAGCATACCATCCTTGGAAATATCGGTATAAATAATTGTTTTGATTCCAAGGTCTTTCATGGAAAGTGCCAGAGAAACAGCATCCATATTGCTGATGGTTTCCCAGCCTTTAATGGCAACCATGCCATCCTTTGCATCAATTCCAACCACAATTTTATCCGCTCCGAACTGTTTTACCGCCTCTTTTACAAAGTCCGGACTTTCTACTGCCCTGGTGCCGAGAATTATGCGGGAAACTCCCATATTCAGTCTGTGTTCCACATCCTGCATTGTACGGATACCACCGCCAATTTCAACCGGAATGCTCACGTTTTCCAAAATTTTTGCTAACGCCGCATCATTGGCACCTGTTCCCAAAAGGGCTCCGTCCAAGTCTACAATATGCAGAAATTTTGCACCTTCTGCTTCAAATTTTTTTGCCACCTGATATGGCTCGTTGGCATAAACCGTAGTATCCTCAAACACGCCCTGCCGTAAGCGGACACACTGACCGTTTTTAATATCAATTGCCGGATATAATCTCATGCTCTGACTCTCCCTTTCTGTAATCTGGTTTGACTTACAATGCCCCTTTTGCAGAAAGCACACCCTGGATTCGGTCATCCACCTTCACTGCCGCATCCAGTGCCCGTGCAAACGATTTAAAGGCAGCCTCTATCAGATGATGGTTGTTCGTTCCGTCCAGCTGCTTTATGTGAAGATTCATTTTGGCACAATAGGAAACGGCATAGAAAAATTCCTTTACCATTTCCGTATCAAAGCCGCCGACTCTGTCTGTTGTAAAGGTCATGTCAAACTTCAGATACGGTCTGCCAGATAAATCAATGGCACAAAGACACAGCGTTTCATCCATGGGAAGAATACAGCTTCCGTACCGCGTAATTCCTTCTTTGCTGCCCAAAGCCGCCTCAATTGCCTGTCCAAGTACAATTCCCACATCCTCTATCGTATGATGACAGTCCACCTCAAGGTCTCCCTTGACGGAAAGCTTTAGGTCAAAAAAACCGTGTCGTGCAAAGGAGTTTAACATATGGTCAAGAAAACCAATGCCGGTAGAAATTTCTGTTTTTCCGCTGCCGTCTAAATTAAGCTCTAGCATGATGTCTGTTTCTTTTGTTTTTCTTTCTAGCTTTGCTGTTCTCATAATGCCATCCTTTCTGTGCAGTCCATTTGCCGCACTACTTTACTTCTTTGCCAAACCGCACTGCAATGGAATTTGCATGTGCCGTTAAGCCTTCTGCCTTTGCAAAGCGGATAATATCCTCGTGAATCGGTTCCAGTGCTTCCCTGGAATAAGAAATAATGCTTGATTTCTTAATAAAGTCATCCACACTAAGCGGTGAAAAGAATTTTGCCGTTCCGTTCGTCGGAAGCACATGGTTTGGTCCTGCAAAATAGTCTCCTAACGGTTCACTTGCATATTCTCCAAGGAAAATTGCTCCGGCATTTTTTACCTTTGTCATTGTCTGGAACGGATCCTTTGTGATAATTTCCAGGTGTTCGGAAGCAATTTCATTCACAACATCCAGTGCATCTGCCATAGATTCTGCCACAAGCAGATAGCCGTAATTTTCCAGCGACTTTTCCAGAATGGCTTTTCTGGACAACTGGATCACAAAACGCTCCGTTTCTTTGTTAACCTGTTCGGCAAGTGCACGACTGGTTGTGACTAAAATGGCACTTGCCAGTTCATCATGCTCTGCCTGGGACAGTAAATCTGCCGCCACATAAGTAGGATTTGCCGTTTCGTCTGCCAGAACAAGAATTTCACTTGGTCCTGCCACTGCATCAATGCTGACATGTCCGTATACTGCTTTTTTGGCCAGCGCAACATAAATATTGCCCGGCCCTACAATTTTATCTACCTTTGGGATGCTTTCTGTGCCAAAAGCGAGTGCTGCAATTGCCTGTGCACCGCCTACCTTGTAAATTTCAGTTACTCCGGCTTCTTTAGCGGCAACTAAGGTTCCCTCATATACTTTTCCATCTGCTCCCGGAGGTGTTACCATAGCAATCCGCTCCACGCCTGCCACCTTTGCCGGAATAACATTCATCAATACGGAAGACGGGTACGCTGCCTTGCCGCCCGGAACATACACGCCGACCGCACCAATGGCAGATACCTTCTGTCCGAGAATGGTTCCGGACGGAGTGGAGTCAAACCAGCTGTACTGACGCTGTTTTTCGTGATATATGCGGATATTTTCTGCTGCTTTGCAGATAACGTCCAACACTTCCCCCGGCAGTTTTTCATAGGCTTCCGCAATTTCTGCTTCCGTCACACGAATGGTATCCTTTGATATTTCTGCTTTGTCAAACTGCTTTGTATAGGCAAATAAAGCAGCATCCTTTTCACGCTTTACTGTGTCCAAAATTTCTGCTACTACTGCCGTCTGTTTTTCATACTGATTTGGACTTCTTTTTAACAGATTTTCCAGTATATTTTTTTTATTTTCTTCATTTAAGGTTAAAATTCTCATAATTTCCTCCCTTTCTGCTATGCCTGACGGTTTCTTAATTTTTCGATAATGTCGGCAATACGCTCATGCTCCATTTTCATGCTGACCTGGTTTACCACCATTCGCGCAGAAAGCGGCAAAATTTCCTCCAGTACAAACAGGCCGTTTTCTTTTAACGTTGTGCCGGTTTCCACAATATCTACAATAACCTCGGACAAACCGACAATCGGTGCCAGTTCAATGGAGCCGTTCAGCTTGATAATTTCTACCGTCTGGTGCTTTTTATTAAAAAAATAGTCCTTGGCAATCTTTGGATACTTGGTTGCCACACGAATCATCTGTCCGCTGTTTAACAGTTCTCTTGCAGATTCCGGTCCGGCCACACACATCCGGCAGTTGCCGATATTCAAATCCAGCACTTCATAAATTTTTTTATCTTCTTCTAAAATGGTATCCCTGCCCACAACGCCAATATCTGCTGCGCCGTATTCTACATAGGTTGGAACATCCGTTGCTTTTGCCAGGAAAAACTTTAATTTCAGTTCTTCATTAACAAATATCAGTTTGCGGGAATCCTTGTCCTTCATTTCCTCGCAGGTAATTCCAATTGTTTCCAGTATACTTAAAGTTTTTGTTGCCAGACGGCCTTTTGCCAGGGCAAATGTTAAATATTCCATATGGTACCGACCTCTCTTTTACATATGCAAAATTGTTTTTGCACCAATTTCTGCTGCATATTGCTTAAGCTTATGTTCTGTGCACTGCTGTTCCTTCATCAGTGTTACCACAGTTCCTTCTTTTCTTAACCTTTCTGCCATTTCCACTGCCTGAGCTTTTCCGGCTTCGGAATAAAGAATCAACGTGCCTGATGCTTCCGGATGTTCCAGCAATCCCTGACGAAGCAGGGCGGTCAGCAGCTGGTCGGAATATACCGCAATGCCAATGGCAGGAGCCTGTTTGCCAAACTGCTCCACCAGTGAGTCATACCGCCCGCCAGCCGCAATGACATCTCCGGTGCCATGGGTATAAGCACGGAATAAAATTCCGGTATAATAATTCAACTGACTCAGCATACCAAGGTCAAAGGAAATATATTCCTCTCTGCCATAACAGCAAAGTGCATCATAAAAGCATTCAAGGCGTTCCAATGCGGCAATTGCACGCTCATTTTTCGTAAGCTGCTTCATATGATGTATCGTTTCAATTGAACCAAAATGGCTGGACAGCTTTGTAAATACTTCTTTTAATTCTGCGGAAATTTCCTTTTCCTCTAATAGTTGCTCCACACCAAACAGATTTTTCATTTCAATCAGCCGGCGAAGCTCATCCGTTTCTTCCGCAGAAAAGCCTGCCTCTTCCACAAGAGCACGAAAAAAATCCGCCTGCCCGGCCACTACCTGAAATTTGGTCAGACCGGATGCCGCTAGACAATCTATCATCAGGGCTGCCATTTCTGCATCGGCCTCCGGCGAAGCATCATTATATAATTCTGCTCCAATCTGTGTGCTTTCTTTTAACTTTCCCTGATAGTCGGAATGATTCACGAACACGCTGCCATAATAAAACAGGCGAATAGGAAGTGTTTCGTTTTTAAAATACTTAGCAACACATCTTGCTGCCTGTGGTGTCATATCCGGCCGAAGAACCAGTGTTTCACCGTCGCGGTCTACAAATTTATACATATCTCTGGAGGATACGGTTCCTCGCTCTTTATTAAAAATGTCAAAATATTCAAAGGTTGGAGTGGCAAATTGATGAAAGCCATAATGTCGCATAACATCCTTCATGTTATTCTCTACCATGTCTTTTCTTTGAAATTCTGAATTGTAAATGTCTCTGACTCCTTCCGGAGTATGTAATAAAATGTCTTTCATCGGTTTTCTCCATTCTTGCCGCACAATTAGAAACTGTTTATTCTGAAATGCAGCAGTAATCCTATACATCCGCTGTTAAGGGCAGTGCGTTACTGCTTTACTTTGGTAACGTGCTACCAAATTAGCACACTGTATTATCTGAATTATAATCGATTCATAGAGACCTGTCAAGCCTTTCTGAAAAATAGTTGGTTATGATTAAACGGTTACTCTCTCTGTTCCAAATCCTTTTGCAACGGAATCAGATAGGGAACAAATACTCCCTGACCTTTGGGAATTTCATATTCTTCTTCCAGCTCTTCAAATCGAAAGCTTTTTCTTCCCCCTTGTTCCATGCGGTTCCAGAACTCCTTAACCTTTTGAAAACGTACATAAAAGCAACGTTCCTTTTTTGTATAGTGAATCAGAAAAAAAGCAATTCCGCCCTGTTGTTCAAACTCCTCCATGAATGCAATCTGGTGTGCATGGATATTTTGCAGAGCAAAGGTATCGTAAGCACATTCCTTAGCATCAAAGCAGACCGGAATTCCCTGTACCGCACCAATATAGTCTACGGTACTTTTCTGGTCGAAGTAAGCGAGTGTGATATGCCGACTTTCCTGATCTATCTGTATCGGCGTGATTGGTGTCGGCACTTTCTGAATCAACGCCAGCTTATTTTCTCTGTATTTCTCATTGGTAAGGTTAATCAGCTCTTCCAGTGCGGAGCCTCGTAAGCCTCTCGAATTCCATGATGGCATTCTTCCATTCATCCTTCCCAAATAATTCGTCTGACACCTTTAAAAAACGTGCCGGTGGATCTACCGTAATAACTTTTTCCGATACTTCCAAAAGTGCTCCGGAAAGCTTTGGAAACTGCAACAGATAGGAATGAAGCAGATGGTAGCGCAAAGGAAGCCTTCGGTTGATGTGTTGGAACTGTTCGACATTTGCAGCGTCTTTTTTTTTCGCCTCTGCACCGTATTTGGTATCCCCTAAAAGCGGTAGCCCAATACTTGCCAGATGGGCACGAATCTGGTGCGTTTTTCCGGTAATCAGCCGGATTGCCAGAAAAGTTTCCGTTCCGTTTGTGACAAGCGGTATCAACTCTGTTTCAATTCGGTCATAGTCTGCGGCTGAACCACCCTGTCTGCTGAATTCTTCTTCGGACAGCACCTGTACCATATTAAGGTTTCTGTCCTTTTTTAAATAACCGATGAGCAGCTGTTTTTTTTCTGCTTTTCCGGTCACAATGCAAAGATAATATTTGTGTACTATTCTCTGTTTTAACAGCTCTGCCATTTCCTGCAGCCCCGCCAGAGACTTTCCTGCAATCAAAAGTCCGGTGGTATTCCGATCCAGACGGTTGCATACGCCCGGGGTAAAGCTGTCCAGCCCAATATTCTGCGTTTTTCTTAAATATTCCACGATGCGTTCATTGATGGAAACATCGTCTTTTGCTGCTTTCTGCGACAGCTCTCCTGCCGGTTTATTTACAATCAGCAGATGCTCGCCCTCAAACACAATTTCCTGCGGCTTTAAACCGGCAGTCTGCTGTGCGGTTCCGGAGTGTTCTGCATCCGCAGAAGCTTTATGAAATTTCTTTTCTGACTGAAAGCCGGCAATGGTTTCTTCCGATAAAAACAGACGAATTTCATCACCCTCTGCCACTTTTTCCGAGCCCTCCGCTTTTTTCCCATTTAATGTAATGTTCTTTTTACGGAGCATTTTATAGAAAAAACTTTTTGGTGCTGTGTCCATATACTTGGATAACAATTTATCCAGCCGCTGTCCAGCCTCGTTTTTCGATACCAGAAACGATTTCATCCGTCTATCCTCTTTCCTGTCATTTAATTTTTATACGGTAAACGTGCGAAGCATGGAAAGTACCTCTTCCTTTGCTTCTGCAGAGGCTACCGCTTCTTCTCCGCGCAGCTTCATCCGATCCTTTACCTGCTTTTCTTCTGTGGCAATATACACCGTGTAGGAACTGCAGCGAAGCTTCAGCTCTTTCTTAAAATACTCCTGAATTACCTGTACCTTGTCCTTGGTTCTGGATGTGTATCCGATAATCTGATGTCCGGTCACATAGATGCAGTCCAAATGCATGATTTTTTCAGATGAGGTAAATACCACGTCATACAATATAGTATCGCTCTCTTTGGCATAGGAATCCAGCCGTGCTTTTGTTTCGGCATTCATCGGCTGATAAGGAAACAATACCACATAGGACACAAAATATTTTGCCGCAGGCATTACCATACACACCGCAATCACAGTAAAAATATTGGCTGTTTCCATTTTATTGAGCAATAAACCCAGAATAAAAACGCCAATCCCAATCAGCACCATCAACAGCGTTCCTCTGACTGCACTCTGTTTTTTCTGCTTTAAATAGCCATATTCTCCACGTTCTTTTCTTTTTCTTTTCATATGTTTTCTCCATTCCGAGAACGTTTTTTTGTCTGAGCAGGCATAGCTTAAATTCCTAACGACAATTTTTAGCTTTCCTTTAGCTTTCCTTGAAGCTTCTTTGTGACGTTCTCGACACAAAGAGCTGGTACTTTTTTCGTTCAGAAGCAATCCACGTTCCAGCGACAGGATTTTTTCAGTGCACCGATTCACTATTGCACTTCATCATAATGTGTAATGTAATAATCTGCCAGTTTCTTTTTTTCTTCTGTCATTAGACTGGAAAACTCATCCTCAATGGCACAAACCTTCATACCCGCACGCTTTCCGGCTAAAATTCCTTCCGGAATATCTTCAAATACAAGACAATGCTCCGGAGAAGCTTTAAGGCATTTCGCAACTAACAAATAAATATCCGGTGCCGGCTTTCCCTTTGCCACCTCACAGGAGGTATGAATTTCATCCAGATATGCAGAAATCTGAAGACTCTCTACCACCGCCTGCACCAGCTCTTTCGAATTACTGGTGGCAATTCCGGTACGAATGCCAAGCTTTTTTAACCTCTTTAAAAACTCCAAAGCACCCGGTTTTAACGGCACCTCATGTGTATATTTGTAAAATGCCATTTCATTCCAGGTTTGTTTAATTTGCTCCAAAGAGTCCGGAATATGAAAGGTTTCCTTAAAATACACTGCGGTTTCCGAAAAACTCATTCCGGAAATATCCTTCTGCAACGTTTCCGGAAGCGAAATACCAAAGCTTCCAAGATATTCTATATCAATGTTTCTCCACATCCACATGGAATTTACTAAAGTTCCGTCTAAATCAAATAAGACTGCCTGTATATTTTCTAACATAGCATCGGTTAATTTTCAGAACATTTTCCTGTTCTATGCACTTTTTCCTTTCTTTTTTGTCTGATATGTCGCATTTTTCAAATCCGTTTTCCATAGACCAAATGCGTTATTTTTTTAACTGTGAAAGTTCTTCCGCCGTCAGTTTTCTGCATTTGCCCGGCAGCAAGCTTTCGTCAAGCACAAGACTTCCCATGGAAATCCGTTTTAAATACGTTACTTCGCAGCCGATTTCATGGCACATCCGCTTTACCTGATGGAATTTTCCCTCTCTTAGCGTAATATACACTTCCGATTTTCCCTCTGCAACACGCAAAATCTCCAGTCCGGCAGGCAATGCTTTGTAATCGTTTCCTACCTGAATTCCCTCTGCAAATCGTTGTTTTGCATCTTCGGGCACTTCTCCTTCAAGACGTGCAAAATATACTTTATCCACATGTTTTTTGGGCGACAAAAGCCGATGGGCAAGTTCTCCGTCATCCGTCAGCAAAAGAAGACCTTCTGTGTCCTTATCCAGACGTCCCACCGGAAACACTTCCCGCTTTCCGAGGAAGAATCCGTTTTTCCCTACACTCTCTGCTGTTTCGGCACTTTGCTGCCTGACTAAATCAAGCACAGTCTGTTCGTTGTTATCTTCGGTTGCAGAAACAACACCCACAGGCTTATAAAGCATCAGATACAAAAATTTTTCAGAAGCCAGACTTCTTCCGTCCAGACATACACTGTCCGCAGAAGAAACCTTGCAATCTGTATTTTTGCATACCTCACCGTTTACCTGAACTCTTCCTTTGGAAATTGCAGCTTTGGTCTCTTTCCGGGTAATTCCGGCAGCCTCTGCCACGTATTTATCCAGTCTTTCTGCTTTTTCTGCCATTACATCATTCTCCATCCCGGAAGATATTTGTTCTTTAACGTGCCGTTTTGCGCTTTTGCCCAGCCAAGCGGAAAGCCGCCGACACACACCAGAACAAAGCCATCCGGCACATCTGTTTTTGCTTCGATGGTCTCACACTTTAAATATCGCACCACATCTTCTTCATCCACATCCATGTTATACACCGCATCATATTCCTTCATGGACAATGCACAGGCAAGTGCCTGACTTGGCTCAAAACGGTTTTTCTTGAGTTCTCCAAGCAGCAGCCCGGAACGCATCACACGAAGTCCCTTTAAATCCGGAATACCTTCCGGCAGAAGATACAGCCTGTCTTCCCGGATTTCCAGCCGTTCCTTGGGAAGCTCTATGGAAAGTCTGTCCAGAAATTCCTTTGCTGCCTCCGGAAGCTTTGCCGGTTTTGATGGAACTGGAACCATTTTTTGCTCTCCGGAATCGTCCTTTTGAAGCAATGCCACAAAGTGCCCTTCGCCGTCCAGCTTGTGTGGCCACAGACGAATCGCATTCTCAATTTCTTTTCTGCCGTTTTCTATCCATTCCGGATGTCCGCAAGAAAATCCTTCATAAGATAATTCCGGTTTTATCACATGCATATCCGGATGGTTTTCTAAAATGTACTGAAGACTTCCCTCATCCTCTTCCGGTGAAAACGTGCAGGTAGAGTAAACAAGCATTCCTCCCGGAGCAAGCATGGGAAGCACGGCATCCAGAATTTCCAGCTGCAGCTTGTGATAATATTCTACACCATACTGCTCCCAGTTTTTCATAATGGCCGGACTTTTTCGGAACATTCCTTCCCCGGAGCACGGTGCATCCACTAAAATTTTATCAAAATACCTGCGAAAACGTTCCGTCAGCTTTCCCGGTGCTTCGCTTAAAATCAAAGAATTTCTGGAACCAAACAATTCCAGGTTTTTAAGCAGTGCTTTGGCTCTGGAATTACTGATATCATTTGATACAAGAACCCCTTTGCCCTGAAGCTTTGCTGCCAGTTCAGTACTCTTGCCGCCCGGAGCTGCACAAATATCAAGAACTCTGTCGCCCGGATTTACCGGAAGAATCTGTGCCGGTGTCATGGCACTCGGCTCCTGAATGTAGTACAGTCCTGCGAAATAATATGGGTGCTTTGCCGGCTGTTCTGAAAGGCTATAGTAATATCCATTCGTAATCCATGGAACCTGCTGAATGGCAAACGGAGCTATCCGTTCCCACTCATCCTTGCTTACCTTCAATGAGTTGAAACGGACACCTCCGTACCTTTCTTCTTCGAATCCCCGTAAAAAATCCGGAAATTCCTCTTGCAGCAGTTCCTTCATCCGGTTTTCAAATTTCTTCGGTAAAGTAATCACTGTTGTCCTCTTTTCCATCTAGCGCAGACTCTGCGCACGATAACTTTCTGCAATCACATCCAGTTCTTTTCCAAAGCGTGCCAGTTCGTTCAAATCTCCCTCATTATAAATACGGAAAAATTCATCCTGAATACGCACAACCTCTCGCTTGTTTGCAACCTTATAAAGGTTCTGGATGGTTGTTAAAATTTCTGATACGATGCTTGCCTTAATGTGGAAAGAATTTTGCGCATCCATAATTTCATTTCGTACCGAAGCCATTTCCTCATCCAGAATAACAATGGCTTCTGCTGCCTTATGAAGACGCTCACTGAGCACCGCAGGCATATTCTTTTTATACTTGTACTGCAACGAATGCTCAATGGTTGCCCAGAAATCCATTGCCAAGGTGCGGATTTGAATTTCAACCTGAAGCTCCTTCGGACCTTTAACGGATTCCACTGTATAATACACAATCAGGTGATAACTGCGGTAACCGCTTTCTTTTACATTACTGATATAATCCTTCTCGCTTTTTATCCGCATATCCGTACGGTTTTTGATAATTTCGGCAACTTTGTAAATATCTTCTACAAATTGACAGATAATACGAATTCCGGCAATATCCTCAATTTTTTCCTCAAACTGATTAAATTCCACATTTTTCTTCTGACATTTTTCCAAAATACTGGAAATTGTCTTTACTCTTCCGTTTACCTGTTCAATCGGTGAGTACTTCCCTGCCCTGCGGTTTGCCGCAATCAGATGACGAAACTTAACCACCAATTCATCCACTGCCAGCTCATAAGGCTCAAGAATTTCTCTCCAAAGCTGTATTTCCATATTACTAAAAAACCTCCAAAGCTATTTCCTATTCGCCATAAATAAACTCCTGCAGTCTATCTACACAGGCCGGATCGTATGCACAGACATCCTTTTCTTCAATGGTGGCATCGGTATACAGCCCACTCTGCGGTACCTGCATTGTTTCTATATCATACATCTTATGCTCAAACACAGCACCCAGGGCATCTATTGCCAAGCCTTTCAGAGAAGTCGGTGCGGTTACATATTCAAAACACTGGTTCATTATCTGGCTCAGTTCTGTAATATTCTTGCTCTTAAACTGGTTAAACAATGCCTGCAATACAACACGGTGACGGTAATTACGACCACGGTCATCCATCATGCCATTCGCCGTTGGTACTTTTCGTACACGACAATATCCAAGCACCTGGGTACCCGACATTCGCTGTTCTCCGGCTACTGTATTGCGCTGTGCCGGATCCGAAATATATTTTGTCGTATTTAAGTAATCCGATTCCTTTGCCGTCAGGGAAATATTCAATCCACCCAACTGGTCAATAATATTTTCAAAACCGTCAAATTCCACTTTAATGTAAGAATCAATATCGACACCAAAGTTCTGTTCCATGGTTTCAACAAGCAGACTTGCCCCTCCAAATGCATAAGCAGCATTCAGTCTGTCATTTCCCTTTCGAGGAATAGCTACAAATAAATCTCTCTGGAACGAAATCATTTTTAATGGACCGCCATTCAAATCGATGGAGACTAAAATCATGGCATCTGACCTTCCGTATTTCGCACCTTTCATATTCTCAACACCAATTAAAAGAACATTGATGATATCCGGATCGTCCATAATTACAATGGACGGTGTCGGAGTCGGCGTTGGCTCCGGTGTCAGTGCCGGTTCCTCGGTTGGGGATGGAACCGGAGTCGTATCTGCACCGTCGGTAGGCTCCGGAGTCGCTTCCGGAGTTGTGGTTGGTGTTGCAGTAGGAGATGGCGTCGGTGATGGCGTTGTCAGTTCTTCTCCTTCGTTGATTTTTCCAAACGCCCATTCAAGAGCAATATTGATGAGAAAATTTTTTCCGCCTTTTGTTCCGAATAACAGCACTACCGAAAGAAGTATAACAAAAATAACGGTAGTCAGCACCTTTGTCCAAGTCGGTATTTTTTTAAAGAAAGCCACAAATTTATTGGTCGAATGCTCTTCGGTTTTCTCTTCTTCCTCAGTTCCAGCTTCCTCCTTGCCAAACTCCTGAGCAATCTGTGCCGATAACGCAGCATCCACGCCAGCAAACATTTCCTCCTCTTCGGAGGATGTTTTTTTCTCTTCATCAAAAGAAAACGTATTTTCCGGGAACAGAAGTTCAGGGATTTCCTCCTCCTCCTCCGGAGCTTCTTCTTTAAATGCTTCTTCCAGATTATGATAAAATTCTTCACTTAAGGTAGGATCAAAATCCATGTCCACGTTTTCCGGTTCTTCCAGCATATTCACTTCATTACTTTCAGAAGCTGCTGTGTTCTGCACTTTCAGTTCGATATCCTTATTTTCGTTCTCCATACTTCCTCTTTTCCTGTTATTGTTCCGTGATCCATAACAATAATCTTTTCTTCTTTCTTACAGCGTTTTTTATGATTACATAAGGAAAGGTAACACGTTTACTTTATTCTTTCCAGTAAATTTTCTATAAACTGGTACACACGAATGGCAGACTCAATACTCAACGCCTCCATTGGTGTATGGATATCCTTCATGTCCGGACCAATGGAAATCATGTCAAGTTCCGGCATTTTTTCTGCAATCAGTCCACACTCCAGCCCCGCATGAATCGCCAGCATCTGCGGTTCTTTATGATATAATTCCGTATATACTTCCTTAAAAATTTCACGCAGCTTTGATTCTCTGCGGTACTCCCATGCAGGATATTCACTATGGGTAGTGCTCTCGCCGCCAAGGAAACAGATGAGATATTCTACTTTATCCCTCATAAAATATTTATAGGTTTTTGAAGAACTCCTGAGTGCAATATTAAATTCTGCCTCGTCTTCCCTTACTTCAAAAATACCGAGATTTAACGAGCTTTCCACCAGTCCTTCTATATCACCGCTCATGCGCTGCACACCATTTGGTGCCTGCATCAGGAAAAACAACAGCTTTTCAAAAGAAACCGGATGCAGCACAGAATAGGAGGCATCTTCCTTTGCCGTTAATTCCAAGGTAAAGCCTGGCTCAATGGAAGCAAGCTCACTTTGATATTTCTCTGTTAATTCCCGAACCGTCCTGACAAACATGGCAGTTTCCTCATTTTCTACAACAACCGTAGCAAACGCTTCTCTTGGAATGGCATTGTCCTTTAGTCCACCCTTAAAATCAAGCAGGGAAAATTCTGTCTGTTCTCTTGCTTCAAACAAAAGTCTTGTCATGGCATAGACCGCATTTACCCTGTTTTTGTCAATTTCAGCTCCGGAATGGCCTCCGTACAACCCGGTCAGTGCGATGTCGTATGCCACACCCTTCGTTGCAACCCGTTCTAGCGGCAATGTACAGGTCTGGCGCATTCCGCCGGCACAACTGCAAAGCACTACACCCTCGTCTTCCGAATCCACATTGATAAGGTAAGAAGCTTTTAAGCCGGACATATCCAGTGCTTTGGCACCGTCCATTCCGGTTTCTTCTTCTGTTGTGATTACAAGCTCTAATGCCGGATGTTTTGCTTCTTTATCTGCAATCAGTGCCATGGCATATGCTACTGCCACACCATCATCACCGCCAAGAGTCGTACCGTCTGCCATTAAATAACCGTCCACAAGACGAAGCTTCAGCGCATCCTTCAAAAAGTCATGGTCAGAATCCGCATTTTTTTCGCAGACCATATCCATATGTCCCTGAAGCATTACCACCGGAGCATCTTCATAGCCGGGAGAAGCCTCTTTAAACAGGATGATATTTAACGCTTCATCCTGCACATAACGTACTCCCTGCTCTTTGGCGAATGCAGCAAGGTAATCTGAAATTGCCTGTACATTACCGGAGCCATGAGGAATTTTTGTCAGCTGTTCGAAATAATACAGCACGTTTTTATAATCATAGTCTTCCAAAAAATAACTCATATTGTTCCTCTTTTCTGCTATTACTTTACTTCCATTGTCTGCCAGTCTAGAACAAAATTTTGTTGATTTTATGGCAGCTATATTACAATTTTATTTATTTTATTAATTTTTAAAACTATGGATTGGTGCAGGAATACGTCCGCCCCTGTTTACAAACGCATCACAGGAGAAACGGTTTACCGGCATAATCGGAGCATAGCCGAGCAGACCACCAAATTCCACTGTCTCGCCAACATTTTTTCCAATTACCGGAATCAGACGTACTGCTGTTGTTTTCTGGTTTACCATTCCAATTGCCATTTCATCTGCGATAATGCCGGAAATTGTTGCTTCTGATGTATCTCCCGGAATTGCAATCATATCCAAACCAACTGAGCATACGCAGGTCATTGCTTCGAGTTTTTCGAGTGTAAGGGCACCTGCACGAACCGCATCAATCATGCCCTGGTCTTCACTGACCGGAATAAATGCACCGCTTAAGCCGCCAACATAGGAAGATGCCATAACTCCGCCTTTTTTTACCTGGTCATTTAACAGGGCAAGTGCCGCCGTAGTACCCGGTGCACCCGGATGCTCCAGACCAATTTCCTTTAAAATTTCTGCTACAGAATCACCAATCGCAGGGGTCGGAGCAAGGGAAAGGTCTACAATGCCAAACGGAATGCCGAGCATGGCAGAAGCTTCTTTTGCCACAAGCTGACCAACTCTTGTAATTTTAAACGCCGTTTTCTTAATTGTTTCACAAAGTATTTCAAAATTTTCTCCGCGAACCTGTTCCAATGCCGTTTTTACAACGCCCGGACCGCTGACACCGACATTAATGATGGCATCCGCTTCCGTCACCCCATGAAAAGCTCCTGCCATAAACGGATTGTCATCCGGTGCATTACAGAAAATAACAAGCTTTGCACAGCCAAGAGAATCTGCATCCTTTGTTTCTTCTGCTGTCTTTTTCACAATTTCACCAAGCAGCTTTACCGCATCCATGTTAATTCCAGTTTTGGTGGAACCAACATTGACCGAACTGCACACACGTTCCGTTTTTGCCAATGCCTTTGGAATCGATAAAATCAGGTTTTTGTCAGCTGTTGTCATGCCCTTGCTGACTAAAGCAGAGTAACCACCCAGGAAATTTACACCGACTGTTTTTGCTGCCGCATCGAGTGTTTCTGCAATTTCTACGAAATCCTCCGGTGTTTTGCAGCAGACACCGCCTATCAATGCGATTGGTGTCACGGAAATTCTTTTGTTTACTACCGGAATTTTATATTCCTTTTCAATCTGGTTTCCTGTTTCTACCAGTTTTGCAGCGACTGTGGTAATTTTGTTGTAAATTTTCTTTTTGCATTCCTGTAAATCGGAATCTGCACAATCTAAAAGACTGATACCCAGAGTAATGGTTCTTACATCCAGGTTTTCCTTTTCAATCATCTGGTTTGTTTCAATTACTTCCTGTATGTTAATCACGGTTGTTCATTCCTTTCTTAAATGCGGTGCATCATATTGAAAATATCTTCTCGCTGCGTCTTAATGACAACGCCAATGTTTTCACCGATTTTTTCCAGTTCTGTAGCTACCACCAAAAAATCCTTTTCGGTTTTTCCAAAATCCGCAATCATCATCATGTTAAAATATTCCTGAACAATGGTTTGGGAAATATCCAGAATATTTATATTGTTCTCTGCAAGATATGTACAAACCTTTGCAATAATGCCTACACTGTCTTTTCCTACTACTGTAATCACTGCTTTTTTCATAATCTGTTTCCTTTCTGTTCATTCGCACTTTTTAAATTTACGCATTTAAATTTATAATATATGAAACATCCCAGACGGCACTTCTCGCGGAGCAACCTTTAAATCCGGCAGGTTTTCTTCTCCTACCTTCAGGATGAGCTCTGCTCTGACTGTTTCATAGGCCAGTTCAGGATAATTATTTTCTTTGCTTAAATGTGCTAAAACAACATGCTGCAAATTTTCATGGTATAATCTGCACAAAAGCTCTGCTGCCGTGTCATTTGATAAATGTCCGTGTTCGCCTAAAATCCGTTGTTTCAGGTAATAGGGGTAACTGCCCACCATCAGCATATTTTCATCATGGTTGGATTCCAGATAAAGTAACTCCGAATTTTTTAGGTAGTTCACTGTTTTTTCCGTATATACACCAAGATCTGTCGCCATTCCTATTTTGTGTCCCTCTGCCTCAAACGTATACGCCACGGGATTGGCAGCATCATGGGATACCGAAAATGGGGTTATCTGAATTTCTCCGATGGAAAAGCTTTCTTCCGGAATGACCGGCTGCAAAAGTGCATCTTCCACTTTTCCGATGCTCGTTTTTCCTTTTTTCATGGCACAAAAGGTTTCTACCGTTCCATAAATAGGAATACCATATTTTCGTGCCACCACACCCAGTCCCTGAATATGATCAGAATGTTCATGGGTTACCAGTAACCCAGTAAGACTTTCTGGGTTCACACCAGCTTCCAAAAGGCCCTGTTCGATTTTCTTTCCGCTGATTCCTGCATCTACCAGCAGATGAGTGGAAGCGTGACCGACATAAATACAGTTTCCGCTGCTTCCACTCGCAATGCTGCATAATCTCATGTTTCTTACATCCACTTTCTTTTATTTCCAGTATAAATCAATGATGTCACCGTCCGCTAAGGGATTGGTAAATTCTGCCTTTTTGCCATTTTGCAGCATTACAACAGTTTCACCATGTGGCTGACTTAAATCAATCGGATAGACATCCAGAATATCCACAAAACAATAATTCGTTTTTCCTGTCAGCGTAACCGGCATGCCATTCACCATAAGTACAAGCGGTGCAGCTGCCTTGTCTGTTGTCTTAGAAAAATTTGTAGCCGTAGTTGCACTCGGAGCCGCAGGCTCTGCTGACATGGTATCCGCAGCCGCCGCTTCTGCCTCCGCTTCCAGAAGTTCATCCAGCGTCTGCTCCGGATGTTTTTCTTCCAACGACCACTCTACCGTAAAGTTTTCATACACTTTTTCTTCTTTTCCGGCCAGACGGTTATTTACATAAATATGCTCCGTAAACGGCAAATCCATAAACTCCAACAGTTTTTCCAGCGTATAGTAGGAAAGAAGCTTTAATTCATCTCCTTCTTTTATGCTGTAATATTCCGAAACAAGCTCACCGTTTGCTTCGATAAATTTTGGACAGACAACCTGTTTGTGATTTACCTCAAATGAAATCGTCGAACGGTATTCCGGAAGCTGGCGCACTTCATAAGATGCGTCTTTTCCTACCGTAGATTCCTTAATTTCTATTCTGGCATTTGGCTCAATCGGAGAATTAAACGCTGCCGGCTTACCGTTCACCGTAATTTCTGCTGCCTCACCGGCTTCTCCGCGTACCATGCGTTTTGTACCATCCAACGTAAAATTAAGTTCTCTGCCGCGTCTTGGAAACAGGGCATCATTTGGAAAACCATTCTGCATTGCTGCATCAATTACAGTAAGCTTGTTGTTATCGTACAACTTGACGCTTTCTCCATTGACAGTAACAAAAATAAAATTATTCTTGTTTTCGTAGTAATTCAGGCAGATACCAATCGGAGTTACCAGAGTCGGATCCTTTTTAATCCCCTCTTTAAGGAAATGAACAAATCCAAGCACTTCTTCTCCGCGAAGAGCTACCCTCTCTTTTGGAATGCCAAGCCATTGGGCAAGACTTTCCGTATAACCTGCAATTTTTCCGCCGCCGCCAACAACAAATACTGCACTAACTGCTTTTCCACCATTTAAATCCTTAATTTTTTCTGCTACCTGCTTTGTCATGGCTTCCACCACAGGACGAAGTTCCTCTCTCACCTGCTCCGGAGTCGTTTTTTGTGACAAGCCCATTATATCTTTAAAGGAAATACTCTTTTTCTTTGTATTGGATTCCAGTTTGATTTTTTCTGCTGTGGCAAAATCCACCAGATGCATGCCTGTCAGCTGTTCGGTCAAAAGATCACCTGCCATTGGAATCATGCCATAAGAAACTATACTGCCTTCTCTTGTAATGGAAATATCAGAGGTTCCCGCTCCCACATCGACCAACGCAATGTTGAGCAGACGAAACTTTTCCGGAATGGCAACCTGAATGGCTGCAATTGGCTCCAAAGTAAGGTTTGCCACCTTTAAGCCCGCTTTTTCAACCGCAGTATGCAAGCCTCCAATCACCTCGTCCGGCAGGAAAGTTGCAAGCACATCTGCCGCAATTTTATTTGCCTTATGATCCTCCAGATTGGTAATTGCAAAATCATTTAAGTAATACTTTACTACTGTGTAAGCAACACAATAATAATTTGTTTCCTCTTCTTTGATTTTCTGATAAGCATTTTCTACACCAAGCAGTTCCAGGGCACGAATCATTTCCGTGCTGACCGTGACCTCCTGCGGGAACTCGGTATCTACATGCACGGTAACTGTTTTTAAGACACGTCCTGCCGCTGCAATACATACTTCCTCCAGCTTCTGTCCAATCTGCTTTTCCAGGCTGCGTTTGACCTGTTCAATGGTTTCTGCAACCTTGTTGATATCGTGAATCTGACCGTCCCGCATAGCACGGGTGTCATGCATTTTTATTTCCTGGGCAACCACGGTAAAATCATTCAGCGACTTTTTATAGCCAACCGTTCCCACGATACTCCTTGTTCCAATATCAAGACCAAATACCAACTGCTCCGGATTTGCCATTGTGAGCCTCCATTCCATAAAAAAGTACTCTTTTTATTATATCACATCTTGTCCGTACTTTCCACAAAATCTTTCAGAAGAACAGCAATTTTTTTTGAAAGAACCTTGTCTGCTTCTTCTTTCGGTCTGTCCGGATTTTCAATTACGACATCCGCATTTGCCAGAAATTCTTCTTCCGAAAGCTGTCCTGCTAAAATATCAGAGATTTTTTTCTCTGAATATCCTCTTTTTTCTTTCATACGACGAATGCGGTCCGCAAGCGGTGCATGCACATACCAGATTGAATCACAGATGCTTTTATAGCCTGCTTCTATCAATAGTGCTGCCTCAATGACTACTACCCCCCGGTATGCTTCTGCCGTAAGACGTAATAATTCTTCTTTAACCTTTTTTTGTACCAGCGGATGAGTCAGACGATTTAACCGCTGTCTGGAAGCTTCCGTTGCCATGGCAGTTTCTGACAATCTGGCATGCGATATTGCTCTGATCGCATTTTCCTTCTTCTCATCCTCCAGAATCTTTTCCCCAAACTCCTTTACGAGTGCTTCGTAAGAGGCACCGCCCGGTTGCATGAGTTCGTGTGCAATCACGTCACAATGTAAAAACACGGTCGGAACTGTTTTTTGTATTTGTTCTACAACTGTAGTCTTTCCGCTTCCCACACCACCGGTAATTCCAAGAATCATAAAGCTTCTATTTTGTTTCATACCAGTTTTCTCCTGTCTTTACTTCTACCGAAAGCGGAACACTTAGCTCGGCTGCTGCCATCATCTCTGTTTTCAAAATTTCTGCTACCCGAGAGGCTTCCTCTGCCGGGGCTTCCAAAAGCAGTTCATCATGAATCTGAAGCAGAATTTTTGCATCCAGCTTCTCCTTTTTCAACGCTGCGGCTACCCGAAGCATGGCGATTTTCATAATATCTGCTGCCGTTCCCTGAATTGGCGTGTTCATGGCGATACGCTCACCAAAGCTTCGCTGCATAAAATTGGAAGAAGAAATTTCTGGAACCGGACGCTTTCTTCCGTATAATGTGGCAACCGCACCTGTTTTTTTTGCCTCTTCCACCAGACTATCCAGATAATTTTTTATGCCTGGATAAGTTGCAAAATACTGACTAATATACTCTTCCGCTTCTTTACGGGAAATGTTTAAATCCTGTCCCAGTCCGAAAGAACTGATGCCATACACAATCCCGAAATTTACTGCCTTGGCATTACTTCGCTGTGCCGGAGTAACTTCTTCAAACGGAATATGAAATACTTTGGAAGCAGTCATTCGATGAATGTCCTGTTCTTCCCTGTATGCCTGAATCAGACTGTCATCTCCTGACATATGTGCTAAAATTCTCAGCTCAATCTGAGAATAGTCTGCATCAACAAACACGCAACCATCTTTTGGAGTAAACATTTTTCTTATCTGCCTGCCCAGCTCAATCCGCACAGGAATGTTCTGCAGATTTGGCTCTGCACTGCTTAAGCGGCCGGTAGCGGTAACTGTCTGTTGAAATTTCGTATGAATTCTGCCATCCTCTGCAATGAAAGAATCCAGACCGTCTGCATAAGTACTCTTTAACTTTGCCAGCGTACGATATTCCAGAATTTTTTCAACAATCGGGTCTTCGGACTTTATTTTTTCCAGCACCTCAGCCGAAGTGGAATAACCGGTTTTTGTCTTTTTCCCACCCGGCATTTTCAGTTTTTCAAATAAAATGACACCCAGCTGCTTTGGAGAATTGATATTAAATACCTCTCCCGCCATGGTATAGATTTCTTTTTCCAGTGCTTCTATGCCTTCCTTTAATCTGGCTCCATAGTGAAACAATTCCTGCTTGTTTATGTGAATTCCGGTCTTTTCCATTTCATATAAAAGAAAGGTTAATGGCATTTCAACGTTCTGAAACAGGGAAAGCATTCCTTCTTTTTTCAGTCGTTCTGTTAAGACATCCACGGCAAGATACGTTACCCGTGTATTTCTTGCCAGTAAGCGACAGGCATCTTCTCTGCCGGTCGACAATGCCTCAGCAAGAGACTGTTTTTGCAAAATATCCTCCACTGACGGAATTGCCGTGCCAAGATAATCTCTTGCAACATCCACCGGAAGATACGAGTCTTTCAACGGATTTAACAAATATGCCGCAATTTCTGCGTCAAATATATGTGTTCTCGCATTTTCGGAAAAAAAGCCTGCCGTCTGCTTTGCACTAAACAGGGCAAGCGTCACGCCCTGTTCTGCCAGAGTATTGAGCTTCTGCCACAACAGTTCCTCCGTAAAGGAATCATCCGTCAGCACATAATAATTTTTTTCTGCGTCCGCTATCATCAGACCGGTTCTTCCTGTATCAAACAGACCCAGCTGCATATTTTCCATATTCACCGGGACCGAAACTGCAAACAATTTCTGCTTCTGCAGGTGCTGAAACAGTTTTTCTGCTTTCTTCCTGTCTTCCAACAGCTCGTATTCCTCTAAGATTACGGTCTGTTCTGTCATCTCCTGTTCCGATAAATGAAATTTGGAAAGCAGTGATTTCATTTCCAGCTGTTTCAATATCTGATAAGCTTCTTTTGTAAATATATTGCCAAGCTTTGCTGCTTCATAAGAAAAATCCAGTACACAGTCTGTTTTAATGGTAGCAAGCTCTTTGCTTAATAACGCAAGCTGCTGGTTTTCACGGAGGGATTCCCTTATCTTATTCGGCATAATCTCTTCCATGTGCTCCAACGTGTTCTCCACTGTTTCAAACTGGGTCAGCAGCTTGACTGCCGTTTTTTCCCCAATTCCGGGAACACCCGGAATATTGTCCGAAGCATCTCCCATCAATCCCTTTAAATCGATAATCTGCAGTGGCTTTAAGCCGTATTTATCGATTACATCCTGGGTATAATAATCTTCTATTTCCGTACCGGTACGCTTTGTCTTTGGAATGCGCACTTTAATAACATCATCCGCAATCTGCAGTAAATCACGATCTCCAGACACCAAAGACACTTCGTAGCCGGCGGCCTCACTCTGCTTTGCCAGTGTTCCTAAAATATCGTCTGCTTCATAGCCCGGACGCTCCAAGCGAAAAATGCCACACGCATCCAGAAGCTCCTTTAATACCGGAATCTGTTCCCTTAATTCTTCTGGCATGCTTTTTCTTGTTCCCTTATAGGCATCATACATTTCATGACGGAACGTTGGATGTTTGACATCAAAAGCAACAGCCAGATATTCCGGTTTTTCCTCTTCCAAAAGTTTTAACAGAATATTAAAAAAGCCGAGGATTCCGTTGGTATGCCTACCGTCCGTTGTTGTTAAATCCGGCAGCCCATAAAACGCACGGTTTACAATGCTGTTTCCGTCAATCAAAACAATTTTCTCACTCATTTTGTTCTCTCCTTACGCATTACTGTTTCCTCCGGCTTTTTCCGACAAGCCTTACACCCCTATGCTGACACCCATAACCGCAGCCAGTACTACAACCAGCAGAGTATATACAAGCCGCCGTGCAAGATGTTCTTTTTTCTGTTTTGCGGCTGCCTGCTCCGTTCGTTCCAGACGTTTTTCGATATTCAGAAAAAAATTTCCCTTTTTCTCTCCGGTATCCAACGCTTCCCACTGCATCAGGGCAGATGCAAACGCATAGTATTCTTCCAGCTCTTCCCGGCAGGTCTTACAGGAACGCACATGCTTTACATACGCAGCAGCATTCTCCAGACTCATCTCATCCAGCAGATATTCTTTTACAGAATGCTGTACCTGATAACAGGTCAGTTTCTTTGTTTTTCTTTTCATGGCGGCCTCGCTTTTTTACAAACTTTCTCACTGTCCAGTATAACCGAATCCACACAATTTTTCAACGGCGAATCGAAGAAAATTTGAGTTTCCGTAATTTGCCGCACAACCTTTTGAACCGGCGTCATTAAAAATTACGAAAACAGGAGCAAGAAAAAACTTGTATTTTATAAAATTATTGTCTATACTGTTACTTAATTGTTTTAAGTTTAAATTTTTTTAACGGAGGTACACAGATTATGAAACTTTGGGGCGGACGTTTTACCAAAGAAACCAACCAGCTTGTACATAACTTTAACGCATCCCTTTCCTTTGACCAGAAATTTTACAAGCAGGACATCAACGGAAGTATCGCTCATGTCACCATGCTTGCCAAACAGGGCATTTTAACAGAAGCCGAAAAAGAAACCATTATTGCCGGATTAAATGGCATTGCTGCCGATATTGATGCCGGAACACTAAAATTCGATGAATCGCAGGAAGATATACACAGCTTTGTGGAAGCTGTCCTGATTGAACGTATTGGTACCGTAGGCAAAAAGCTGCATACTGGTCGCAGCCGCAACGATCAGGTTGCCCTGGATATGCGCCTTTATACAAGAGACGAAATTGATGAGCTAGACAAGCTTCTTTATGAGCTTTTAAAAACCATCTACCGCATCATGGAAGAAAATCTTACCACCTATATGCCAGGCTTTACGCATTTGCAGAAAGCACAGCCGGTTACGCTGGCACACCATTTTGGTGCATACTTTGAAATGTTTCTGCGCGACCGTGACCGTTTAAAGGACATCCGGAAGCGTATGAATTACTGTCCGCTTGGTGCCGGTGCCCTTGCCGGAACCACCTATCCGTTAGACAGAAACTGCACCGCAGAATTACTTGGTTTTGATGGTCCAACCAGAAACAGTATGGACTCTGTTTCCGATCGTGACTACCTGTTAGAAACCTTAAGTGCCCTTTCTATCTGCATGATGCACTTGAGCCGCTTTTGCGAAGAAATCATTCTTTGGAACTCCAATGAATACCGCTTTGTGGAAATTGATGACAGCTACTCCACCGGAAGCTCCATTATGCCGCAAAAGAAAAACCCGGACATTGCCGAGCTTGTTCGTGGTAAGTCCGGTCGCGTTTACGGTGCATTAACTAGCCTGCTCACTACTATGAAAGGAATTCCTCTTGCCTACAATAAAGACATGCAGGAAGACAAGGAAATGAGCTTTGATGCCATTGACACAGTAAAAGGCTGCCTTGCACTGTTTACCGGCATGATTTCCACCATGAAGTTTAATACAAAAACAATGGAAGAAAGTGCCAAAAACGGCTTTACCAATGCTACCGATGCTGCCGATTATCTGGTAAATCACGGAGTTCCGTTCCGCGATGCCCACGGTATTATCGGTCAGCTTGTACTGCTTTGCATTGAAAAAGAAATTTCACTGGATGAGCTTCCTCTGGAAGATTATAAAAAGGTTTCTCCGGTCTTTGAAGAAGATATTTATGAAGCCATCCGTATGCAGACCTGTGTGGAACGCAGAAATACCATTGGTGCACCGGGACTTAGCGCAATGCAGGAGGTACTGGCTGTATACAAAGCCTATCTAAACCAGCAGTAAACCGTTCTGCCTGATGTGAAACTGTTCTGTAACACCTTCGTGTGTCTTTTCGTGCAAGTGTGTATCCAAAGCGAAGCGTTTTTCTGTAATAGAAAATCGCAATTTCCTATTACAAAAGCAATAAGCGATACCCGGCCAGCAACACCGGATATCGCTTATTTCATTTTCTGGGAAAGACTATGTTATTTGCATCTTGCAAAGCAAAGGCTAATCACAGAACAATACTTTCTTGGCGTGAAAAACCTTTTTCTCTGCCGTCATACCTTACGCATCAGCTTTTTAGCGACGCAGGCAGATTTATCCACAAAACGGACATCTGTACCAAAACGGATTTCAATACGTTTTACATCAGAATTGTCAAAAACAACTCCCTTACCAAAATATTCATGATATACAAGGTCACCCGGACTTAAATTTTCAATTTCTTCCCGCAGAAGTTCTTTTTCTTTCAGGCTTTCCGAAAGTTGCTTTAATTCATCCTCTTTTTTCTTTTCCTCACTTGGATCATAAAAGCGTGACTTTTCCATGATTTCCTCATTCATCATGCGTGCATGCTCTTTGCGTGCTAAAATAGCCGCATCCGATTCATAGCCCTTGGTCTGTTTACGCAAAGTAGTTTCTCTGGTTTCTTCCGCTACCTCTGGTTTACGGTTCATGACATGGATTGGATTTCCGTCGGAAGCTTCCGAACCTTTCTTAATCTGGATATTCTTCAGATTATCAATTTTCTCGGATGTTTCTGTTTTGGCAGCTTCCCGCTTTTTTAACATAATCACAAAGTAAACTACAGCTGCTGCCAGAAGGAGGAGTACCACCAGGCCAATTCCCTTTGCGATGGAAAAGCTGCCTTTTTCCACCGGCTCAGGTGCCGAGGTTGGCATTGCAATCGGCGTTGGCGTTGGTTCCGGCGTTGGCGTTGGCTCTGGCGTCGGTGTTGGTTCCGGTGTCGGTGTTGCAATCGGTGTTGGCGTTGCCAGAGGCATAGCACGCTCCTCGGAAATATCCACATAAATTCCGCGAACATAACCATGATATTCCACACCATCTTCCATCCAACGTACTTCATACCAGTCATAGCCGCTTGTGGATTGACCAACGGCAAATACTGCCACTTTATCTCCGCTATGCAGCACAACCAGCTTTCCGTTTACCTTCACCTGATCATAACCGCCGCCAAAACCGGTACGCACGTTTAGTTCTGAAACATTTACTACACCGATTTTAGGTTCAGCCATTGCTGTTTCATCGGTTATCTGATAGGTTGGCTCTGTTTCAGCATACACCTTCATCCATGGAGCTGCTGTTAACAAACATACGCCCATTCCTAACGCTGCAAGCCACTTACGTATCTTTCCCATACACCTGTTCCTCCTTTTTATTTCTGCTGACCAAGCAGATATGTAATAAACTGCTGTGCGGTTCTGCCTGATTTTCCACCATGGGAAATTTCCCAGGCATTTGCTTTCAGCAGCAATTCTTCCTCCGTTAAACCAATTTCCGGATGTTTTCCGGCAAGTCCTTTTATAATTTCAAAGAACTCCTTCTGATTTGGTGACATAAAACCAATGCTGATACCAAATCTTGCCACTAAAGACAGCTTTTCCTGCATGGTATCCGAACGATGCAGCTCATCCTTGGAAACATCCGAACGATCCGACCACGTTTCGCGGATTAAATGTCTGCGGTTGGATGTTGCATAAATCAGAACATTATCCGGTTTAATTTCCAGCCCGCCCTCAATTACTGCCTTTAAATACTTATACTCAATTTCAAACTCCTCGAAGGATAAATCATCCATGTAAATGATAAACTTATAATTGCGGTTTTTGATACTGGAAATAAGACCTGCCAGCTCTGAAAACTGATGCTTATAAATTTCTATCATTCGAAGACCATCTTTATAATATTCATTTAAAATTGCTTTTATGCTTGTTGACTTTCCGGTACCGGCATCGCCATACAGCAGCACATTATTTGCCTTTTTTCCTTCTACGAATGCCCTCGTATTATCTACCAGCTTCTGTTTCTGGGATTCGTAACCAATCAGGTCATCCAAAGAAACCTCTTCCGTATTGGTAATCGGAACCAGCACCTGCCTGCCATTCAGCTCCTGCAATCGAAAGGCTTTATTCAAGCCGAACTGCCCTACTCCATAATCCTTATAAAAAGCAGTTACCACATTAAAAATTTCTTCTTTGTCTGCCGCATTTGCAATCTGTCTGCTTAATACTTTTACTTTGTCACTGACACTTTTGTTGTAATATTTTTCTGCTTTTTCCACCGAATGATAACTGGTAATCACAGAAAAGCAGTCAATTTCCAGTTCTTTTTCCAAGGGTGAAAAATCATAATGGAACAGCTGACGGAAAATTTCAAAATCTGCTTTTGCAAAGGTGTTTACACTGCCTTCTGCTGCTCCTTTTTTCTCGCATACCAGCCCAAACGGAGTTTCTGTCATGGCTAACAAATATGCCAGATAATTCTGCCAGAGATTACCATCAAAGCCGTACCTGGTTGCCACATCCAGAATACGGTTTACCTGTTCGTAAAGACGGTTTATAACATCTTCTTTCTCTGCTTTCTGTTTCTGCCACTGTTCAATAACCTCCGCAAGCTGAAACAGTATGCTGTCTTTTTCTATCGTGCGATAAATTACCAGTTTTGATAAATAACGATACATGGTTCTTCCTCTTTTCCTGTCATTACAAATCTTCCAAGCCAACCAGCACTACCCGGCACCCGTTCTGACCACTGTCAGCTGTTTTCTGTCGCAGTTCCTCTGTAAATCCGGCTCTGGAAAAAAGATACAGCTCCTGTGGATTTAACATAGCCATTGCAAGCAGCTCCTTATACCCTGAAAAATCCTTTACCGACATTTTACGACTGTCAAAACGGCAGAAGCCGGCTAATGCTTCTTTTTTTGAATTTCCGGCTGCAATATCAATTTTCCCTGCTTTTCCGTACCACGCTCCCCAGGTTTCGTAAGAGCCTTTCAGCTTTCCATACTGTGCCATCAGGCGTAGATACTCCCCGCATACCTCTGCAAAGCATTCCTGCATATATACAAGAAAATCTCCGGAAACTTCCGTTTCGTATACGTTTTCTCCTTTTCCGCCCAAAATGTCAGAAAGGTTCGGAAATACATAACGATACCAGAAACGAAGATAGTTATCCTTAATGCGGTACAGCCCCTTTTGTACATTTCCATGTACCAAACCGGCACATTCCGAAGCATCAAAGGAAAATACCTTTTCCACTACATCCAGTTCAATCAGATTTTTTATATAAACACTAATTTTAGCACGGGAAAATCCGGTTCTTATATAAATGTCATTTAATTTATTTCTGCCGGATGCCAAAGAGGCTAAAATAGCACTATAGGCCCCAAGCTCCCGCAGCTCTTTCTTTAAAAAGGCTTCTGCCTCAAACAAAAGCGGTGCATCTTTTTTCAAAAACAAACGGAGAATGTTTTCTTTTACGCTGCTTTTTTCATTCCAGTAATTTAAGTACTCCGGCACACCTCCAAGAATTGCATTGGCATAAATCGTTTTTTCCACCGACATATCTGGAAAACGTTTTACCAGCTCCAGAAACGAAAACTCTTTCAGCTTAATTGTACCATAAATTGCCCTTGCTGCTGTTTTCAAATCCTCCACCATGGAATTTTCCACCCAGTTCACAGAGGAACTCAGCAGCAGAAACATGCACTTTTCCTCTCTTAAAAGCTTTAAAAATGCTGTGCAGAAGTTTTCGGAGGTTTTTAAAAGAAAGTGAAACTCATCAATAATAAGCAGCGTCTTTCCTATTTTTCCGCCTTTGTTTTTCACAACCTGACTAAGGCACTCGGCAAAATCCGGTACGACTTCACCTGCTTCCATGCCGGCATCCCGGGCAATGCAAAAGCACTGTTCTCGCTCAGATACTTCCCTTGCAGCATAATAAAATACCGATTTACCTTTGGCAAAAAGAGCAGCCAGTTCTGTTTTTCCAATTCCATGCCGGCCATATAAAACAACTGCCGAGCTTTGTTCCAGACGATAAGCATCTTCTAATTGTTTTAACTCCTGTGCACGTCCAACAAACATTTGCTCCTCCTACCAATTTTACATACGTTCCGGTGCTTCAAAGCCAAGCAGATCAATGCAGGTTTCCAGTAAATGCAGCACTAGCGTAATCAGTGCAATCCATTCTCCCTGCTTTTGCGCATCTTTTTCGCCCATAATCCGGTTGCCATGATAAAAGCTGTTAAATGCATTTGCCAGTTCGTAAATATACTGACAAAGCTTGTGCGGTGCCAGCTCCTCATAGGTTTTAGCCACGACATCATTAAACCTTGCCGCAGTTAGCATGAGGTTGATTTCTTCTTCCCCATAGGCTCTTGTTTCTGCCTCGCCGCCATAAGGATGGGCGATCTTTTTCTCCGGCGTACCTTTTGTTTCTGCATATTTTTCCAGAATTGACTTAATACGCACCATCGTATAAAGAATATATGGACCGGTATTTCCTTCAAAGGAAGTAAAACGGTCAATATCAAATATATAATCCTTCGCAATCTGGTTTGATAAATCCGCATATTTCAAGGCTGCCAGACCTACCGTTTTTGCAATAGCACGGGCTTCTTCCTCCGGCATTTCACGACCGGACATTACTTTTTTATACACTTCTTCGTTGACATTAGAAATTAACGTTTCCAGACGCATGACACCGCCGTCACGGGTTTTGAACGGCTTGCCGTCCTTTCCATTTACCGTACCAAAGCCAAGGAACAGCAGCTCCTTCTCTTGTGAAACCAGACCACATTTTTTTGCTGCACGGAACACCTGAATGAAGTGTAACTCCTGACGCTTATCTACCACATATGCGATACAGTCCGGATGATACTCTTCCTCCCGCTGGATAATGGTTGCGAGGTCGGTTGTTTCGTAAAGGGAGGCACCATCTGATTTTCTTACGATACATGGCGGAAGCTCCTTGGTATCGGTTTCTTCTGCAATATCCACTACCAGAGCACCCATGCTCTCTCTTGCATAACCCTGCTCTACCATGTTATTTATCATATCCGGAATAAACTTCTGCGCATCACTTTCTCCCAGCCATAAATCAAAGGATACGTTAAGGTTATCGTAATTTTTCTTTAAATCGGCAGCAGAAACAGCTAAAATATGCTTCCACAGTGCAATATATGGCGCATAGCCCTCCTGCAGCTTTGCAGTTGCGGTCTGTGCACGCTCTTTAAACACAGCATCCACCTTGGACTTTCCACTGGCACATGGATAAATTTCCTCCAGTTCACTGATGGTAAACGGTGCTTCTTCCGGATATTCTCCGGTATAGGCTTCATTAAAATAGCAAAGCTCCGGTTTGCGTTCTCTCAATTCCTCGATGACAAGTCCCATCGGCAGGCCCCAATCACCAAGATGCACATCACCAATGACTTCATTGCCGGCATATTTACAGATTCTCTTGACGCTTTCTCCGATGACTGCCGGACGCAGATGACCGATGTGCAATGGCTTAGCCACGTTTGCACCGCCATAATCTAACACAACCCTTTTTCCTTTTGCCTGTTCCTCATAACCAAATTTTTCTGCAGAAATCATGTCCTGTAAATAAAGCGTCAGGTAATATGGACATACTTTCATATTGATAAAGCCGGGAGCAATTGCCGTTACTTCTGCAAACAGCTTTTTGTCAAGTGCTGCCACAACCTCCTGAGCAATCAGAATTGGTGCCTTTTTATATTCCTTTGCCGCAGCCATGGCACCGTTACACTGGTACTGGCATAAATCCGGACGATTGGACACGGTTGCCTGTCCATATTTTTCGTCATATCCACAGGCTGCAAATGCCTGTTTTAACTCTTCACCAATGATGTCTATCAACGTTTTCATGACATCCCTCCATTTTTTCTTTTAATGTACTCTCGGAATTTTCTGAATAAAGCATTTCGAGAGTACTTCTTAAATGTTATATCTTGTTTTAATCAATACACATTCTATGTTATCATACTAGTGTAGAAAAAACAATAAAAATTTATTCTTAACTTTCCCTCGTTTTAACTTTTCCTGTGCAGGATGTATATCCTTCCGTGTGCCTTTTTGGCAAAACACTTGCTCCTGCAAATTGAAAAAAGTGCTCTGAAAAGTTTGTTTTCTCAGAGCACTTTTTACCGACTTTTTCATTGAAACCTAGGGGAAATCTACCTGTGATTCCGGATAAATTAGTTTTCCGGCATAATCACTGCAGCAATAATGTAGCAGAGAACACCAGCACCGCCTGCAAGGCTGAACAGAACCCATAATAAACGAATTAAAGTAGGATCCAAATTAAAATACTCGGCAATACCGCCGCATACACCACAAAGCTTCTTTTCTGTCTGGGATTTGTGCAACTTTTTCATACTCTTTATCCTCCTCTGTCTGTAGGTATCTAAAATTATTTCGACTTTTTCTGTCTAACAACAGTTTACCTTGTTTTTCTTTAAAATGCAACCATTCCCATCAATTTTTAATCTACTTCTAACCTTTCCTGCTATTTGCTTGTAATCCGGTTTACATTTTTTATCAGAACTGAAATTGTTCCATCCTCATTTGTAATAAATTCCACATGCTGCTTATTGTTGTATTCTTCCATCGGAATGTTAATTTCAATGCCGGAATCCGTTGTCAAAAACTGCTTTTCAAATTTTTTTGTTGTTTTTTCATTTTTTACTTTGATTTCTTCCTTAGGAAGCTTATATTTTTCGAGTTTTTCCACAAACTCCTCTTTGATTTCCGGAACCTCGCCAAACAGTTCTTCTCCGATTTCCTCCGGAACCAGACTTCCCTGCTCTGCATAAGTATTGTAAATCACGCTTTTTGCTTCCATTTTCTTTTCAAAATCATCTTCAAAATACTTTTTGTTAATCTGGTCAACTGCCCTGGTTACAAGGTCCAGCTTCGTTTTCTGAGACATTTTTGCGTGGCACATAAGATAAACTTCCGAAAGATAGTTTGTTTTCACCCCATTGATTTCTACTCTTTTTTCTATCAGCTGCACCGTATTTTCCTCAAGAGAAATCATAACCGCTTCCGACAGTTTTCCTCCGCCGCCCGGCAGGGCACAGCACTGCTTCATTACGTCATTTACATTGCCGTCTGCCTCATTTAAAGAAGTAAAATGCATGTAAACTTCTTTATAATTCATTTTAAGAAATGCCAGATGCTGTGCAGATTCCAGCTGGTACGTCACAAAAAACACGTCTGCCGGAGGAATTGCCACATTAGCATTCATAATACCGTATAATAAATCCGCCAGCTTTTTCGTAGTTTCGATCATTTTATCTTCCGAAAATTCCTGCAACAGATGATATACTTCCGACTTTTCTTCATCAAACACACAGGTTTTTAAATCATCCCCGGAAATTACTTTATAAATATGGTTTCGTAAAAAATCATTCATATCCGGTGTCAGGTTCAAAAGCTCATCTGACAAAACCGGCATACCAACGGTAGAATCCAGAATGTGCATAATAGCACTCCGGATAATAATGTCGTCCTTTTCCATTTATAGTTTCCTTACTTTCTTTTGTTTTTCTGACTATTTTTATGGGTACTTTGCATCGGTCTTTCCGTCACGTTTTCTGTTTCAGGCGCATATCCCTTTTTCCGATTTCTGGCAGCAACATTTTCCCTCAGCAAAGCATACACCGTAGACATCACAGGAATAAAGACAAGCATACCAACTACACCAAACATGCTTCCGCCGACTGATACTGCCATAAGTACCCAAATAGGCGGCAGACCAACCGAATTTCCAACTACTTTTGGATAAATCAGATTGCCTTCCAGCTGCTGCAGCACAAAAAACATAATCACGAAAACAAGGGCTTTGACCGGGCTCACCATCAGTATTAAAAAAGCTCCGACAATACAGCCGATAAAGGCACCAACAATTGGAATTAATGCAGTAAAGGCAATCAGTACGCCAACCAACACCGCATACGGCATTCTGAGAATCGTCATACAGATGACAAACATTATTCCAAGAATTACCGCTTCCAGGCATTGTCCGGATATAAATTTTGCAAAGTTATTATTGCAAAGACCGAGCACTTTTAATGTTATATAGTACGCACGTTCCGGCAGATAAGCATACATCAGCTTTTTTACCTGCTTTCCCAGCTTTTCTTTTCCGGAAAGAATATAAATTGCAAATACAAAAGAAATCACTCCGTCAAATACTAGTCCTGCAACACTTCCGGCAAACCCGACCGTGGAAGTCAGAATGCTTCCCAGACCATTTTTCAAAAATTCCGTTGCATAAGAAATCACCGAGCCCCAATCAATGCTGACAGATTCCAGTGCTTCGAGTGCTTCCCTCCATTCCGGATACTGCACCGACAGTTCTTCCAAAGCATTCAGAAGCTTTTTGAAAAATGCCGGTATTACATTTTTGAGTTCCATAAATGTTCTTGTCAGCTGCGGCACAACCGTCAGTACAACAAAAGCAAGCACGGCGGTTACAAACAAAACAGCAAGCACAATACTTAATGCACGTTTTACACCAGCGGATTTTTTTCCCTTCCATTTTGCAAACAATTTATTTTCAATAAACCGCATGGGAAGATTTAATACAAATGCCATGGCTGCTCCGGCAAAAAAAGGAGACAGCATCCCAAGAAAAAGACTCAGCACCAGAAACAGCTCTCTGCTATACATTACACCCAGAATGACCGCACCGGTAAATAAAACCAACTTGCAAATCATATGAAATAATTTTTTCTCATCCATACCTTTCCTCTTTCATCAATAATAATTGCTGTTTTTACGCATCCTCACAAACCTGGAAGATGAAGAATTTTAAATAATAGGACTCCTCCGAAGACCACAAAATCGGATGATCCGGAGCCTGCGTCCGATATTCCACCTGCTTTAATCTGCGGTGCACGCTTTTTGCTGCCTGTCCAATTACTTCGGTAAAAAGCTCCGGTGTCATAAAATGAGAACAGGAACAGGTTGCAAAAAAGCCGCCCGGTTTGACAAGCTTCAAACCTCTCATATTAATTTCACGATAGCCCTTCATGGCATTCTTTACGGAATTTCTGGATTTCGTAAATGCCGGAGGATCTAAAATGACTACGTCAAACTGTTCGCCCTTTTCTTCCAATTCCGGCAGAAGTTCAAATACATCTGCACAGACAAAGGAAACCGTATGTTCCAGACTATTTAAACGTGCATTTTCTTCTGCCTGACGGCAGCCAAGGTCGGAAGCATCCACACCAATAACCTCTTTTGCTCCTGCAATTCCTGCGTTTAAGGCAAACGAGCCTGTGTGGGTAAAGCAGTCAAGCACACGCGCATCTTTGCAAAGCTTCTGAATTGCCAGACGATTGTATTTCTGATCAAGAAAAAATCCGGTTTTCTGTCCGTCTTCCACATCTACTATATATTTTACGCCGTTTTCCACAATTTGTACCTTCGTGTCAAACGCTTCCGACAAAAAGCCCTTTTCTCGCTTCATCCCCTCCTGCTCCCGTACTTTGGCATCACTACGTTCATAGATTCCACGGATTGTAATTCCATCCTTTGCCATTTCCTCTTTCAGCAGTTCAAGAATCACCATTTTGTAACGATCCATTCCAAGTGCCAAAGACTGTACAACTAAAACATCCTCAAACTTGTCAATTACCATGCCCGGCACATAATCCGCTTCTCCAAAAATCACGCGGCAGCTGCTGGTATCCACCGTTTTCTTCCGGTATTCCCACGCATCCTGTACACGTTTTCTGAAAAAATCCTCGTTAATGACAGCATCCTTATTTCTGGTAAGCAGGCGAATCGTAATTTTGGAATTTCGATTGATAAAACCAATTCCCAACGCATAACCATTGCAATCCTTTACCAGTACAAGGTCTCCGTTTTCTGCTGTTCCGGTAACTGATTCCAGCTCATTGTCATACACCCACAGTCCGCCTGCCCTGAGTGTTCTTCCTTCTCCCTTTTTTAAACAAACTATTGCTTTGATTTCGCCATCCAATTTTTCCATCTATTTTCTCTCTTTCTTTTCCGAACCGGAAATAAAAACAAACACCTTACTGAACACATAGTTTAAAATGGTAACTACCACTGCCAGAACAAGCTTTACCGGCCAGAGTGGAACCGTCAGCACCGTTACAAAAAGCCAGATACCAAACCACTCCACTGCCAGGGTAAACAAACGTCCTGCGATAAATTTTCCGAATTTTAAAGCTTCTCCTGCGGCTTCTCCCTTTTTTTCAAGAAAAACCCAGTATTTATTGATAACATAGGCGAACAGTACGGCCACGATCCATGCCACTACCGTCACAAAATTTTCATTCCAGTGAAAGCAATCATAACCGAGAAAGGTTGCCACAAAATTCACAAGCGTAGTCAGCACCCCAGCAACCACATAAGTAATAGTTTCCCGATTTACAAATACTTTCCATAGCTTTTTTATTAGTTCCGCAAATGCATTCCATAGTTTTTTTATCACTGTTCTTTACTCCCTTTACTAAATCTTTGCCAGGTAGTTTTTGTCCCCCTCATAGGACAAAAACAGATCCAAAACAATTATATATTACCTTTTCCGATTACTCAAGCCACTCTTTCATTTTTTTTATTTTTTTTAAATTTTCTGTTCCCTATCAAAACAAATTATGTTATACTTTTTTACAGGGAACGTTCTTGTTACTGTAACAAGATACCATAAAGTAGCCACAGGAATCTGATTATTTCACAAATCATCCTGCAGCGGCAGCAAAACCGCTCACACCGGTTTCTGCCAGCGTCTAAATTTTTTTAGGGAACGGAGAGTAACTATGAGAGAAAAGTACAGCAATTATTTTCATTGGGGAGTAACCGTGTGTTCCGTTATTACATTCGGTGTGTTATTCTTTTTCTTTATTTTCCGGATGGACGCATTTCTTGCCTTTTTAGGAAATGTACTCTCCATTCTGACGCCAATCATTCTTGGTGCAGTCATTGCCTATTTGATAAATCCACTGGTTACCCCGACAGACAAGTTTATTTTTAATCTTGCCAAGCGCTGTCACCTTTCTCCGAAAGTCGCCGATTTCCTCGCCAAAGCCATTTCCATTACCTTATGGCTCGGTCTTTTAGTCGCCGGCATCTGTGCTTTGTTTTCCATGATTGCTCCGGAGCTTTACAGCAGTATTTTAAAGCTTACCAGTGATTTTAAAGGCTACGTTAACGTTATCTATGACTTTATTAACGAACACCTGCAAAACAACCCACAGCTGTTAAAATTCACGGAAGAAGCCCTGACTACATTAACAACTACCGTAAACAACTGGGTAAACAACGAACTGATTATTCAGGTGCAAAACCTCATGGCAAAGCTCACCGTCGGCATTTCTTTTGTTGTCACCCTGGTAACCAATATCGTAGTAAGCCTGATTGTATCCGTTTACCTGCTTATCAGCAAAAAACGTTTTCTTGGACAGTTAAAAAAACTGCTATATGTCTTTTTAAAACCGGAAACTGCCAATGTGGCACTTTCCATTTTCCGGCAGGTTAATAAAATTTTCGGTGGCTTTATTTCCGGAAAAATTATTGACTCACTCATTATCGGTATTCTCTGCTTTATCGGAGTTTCCATTTTAAATATGCCTTATCCGTTGTTAATCAGTGTTATTGTTGGCGTTACCAATGTAATTCCTTTCTTTGGTCCTTACATTGGTGCAATTCCAAGTGCTTTTCTCGTATTACTGATTGATCCGGGCAAATGTCTGATTTTTGTTATTTTTATTTTCCTGCTTCAGCAGTTAGACGGAAATGTCATTGGACCAACCATTTTGGGCGATTCCACCGGTTTGTCTCCATTCTGGGTAGTTGTTTCTATTCTGGTAGGTGGCGGGCTTTTCGGCTTCATCGGAATGCTCCTCGGAGTTCCTACTTTTGCCGTATTCTACTTCCTGGTTAAGACCTTTTCCGAATTTCATCTAAAGAAAAAAGAACTGCCCGTGGATTCCCTGCTCTACTGCAAAATCGAACGGATTGACCCGGATACAGGAGCACCGATATTACTTCCGAAGCAGCCGGTCAAACGCAAAAAACAGCAAACAGATCATGGTCTGATGGAGGCATTAAATGTCATCTCAAACAGAAAAAAACAGCGTAATAATGCTGACACAAACGATTCCGACACCAAAAAATAATTCAGAATTTTAAGGCTTTTGCAGAAATAAAGCCTTAAAGCAAATAAGAAAGCAGTACATTTTATAATTTCAAAGCAATACAAACTTTCCGGTAATGGAAAACAAGGCTGCCTAAGTGTAGGCAGCCTTTAATTTTTTTAATGCTTTCTTTTCAATTCGTGATACATAGCTTCTGGAAATACACAGGCGTTCTGCAATTTCGCGCTGAGTCACTTCTCTTCCACCGGACAATCCATAGCGTAAAAGAATAATCTCCTTTTCACGTCCGTTCAGCACTTTATCTATGTATTCCCGTAGCTTACTCAAGTTCTGCTGTTCTTCCATTCTGCTGACAACATCTACTTCTTCTGCTACGCAGATGTCTAACAACTGAATCGTATTTCCTTCCTTATCAGAGCCGATTGGATCATACAAAGACACCTCTTTTGACTGCTTTTTGCTGCTTCGCATCAGCATAAGGAGTTCATTTTCAATGCATCTTGACGCATAGGTTGCCAGACGTATTCCCTTTTGTGGATTGAACGTGTCCACCGCCTTAATCAGTCCAATCGTACCGATGGAAATCAGGTCATCTGTTTCGTAAATCGTATTATTGTATTTCTTCACAACATGCGCCACCAGGCGCAGATTATGCTCAATCAGACGATTTCTACAGGATAAGTCTCCCTCTCTCATCCCCTGCAGCAGTTGTTCTTCTTCCTGCGTTGACAATGGCTGTGGAAAAACTTGCATATCGTTTCAACCTTGTTTCAAAGGTTACTATTACTTTATGCAATGACACTTCGTCCTGTGATGTTTTTCTTTTTAATCTATTCTTCTGCTTTTTGACGGAGCAGATCAAACGCTTCTACCGGGCAGGAAAGCTTTACAAATATTTTCTGTTTCGGATGTGGGCAGCTTTCCATGGCATTGCCCTCTTCATCCACAATTTCCAGAACCTCTGCCGGAATATTCTCTCCGTCTTTTTTCATAACCTCTACGACATCACCAACAGAAAATTTGTTTCTCTGCTCCATGACAGCTGTGCCATTTTCGGTTACGCTGCCGACAATTCCCAGATAGGTGTATTCTTTCACATAAACGTTATTGTCATAAATCTGCGCCTCTGCCTTTGGCTTGTCAAAAAAGAAACCTGTGGTAAACTGCCGATAGGTACACTTTGCAATTTCTTCGCAGTAATAGTCCAGATTTGCCTGATACTTTTCCGGTGCTTCAAAGAAATCGTCAATGGCACGGCGGTAGGTTCTTGCTACCGCAGCAACATAAAGTGCTGTTTTCATGCGTCCCTCTACCTTTAAACTGTCTATTCCGGCATCAACAATTTCCGGAATATATTCAATCATACACAAATCTTTGGAATTAAAAATATACGTTCCACGATCATTTTCAAACACTGGCAGATATTCTCCCGGACGATTTTCTTCCATCAGATAATATTTCCAACGGCATGGATGCGTACAAGCTCCCAGATTGGCATCCCGTCCGGTAAAATAGTTGCTGAGCAGACATCTGCCCGAATAGGAAATGCACATTGCACCATGGATGAACGTTTCGATTTCAAGCTCCGGCGGAATATTTTCCCGCAGTTCTTTAATTTCTGCCAGGGAAAGCTCTCTTGCAGACACCACTCTGGTTGCTCCCATGCGATGCCAGAACCGAAACGTCCCATAATTTACATTATTTGCCTGAGTACTGATATGAATCTCAATTTCCGGTGCATACTCACGTGCAAGATCAAATACCCCCGGGTCGGAAATAATCAGTGCATCCGGACGTACTGGCGTACCATCTTCTGCCACATCCAGACAGGATAATTCCTTAAAATATTCCGTCACTCCCTCTAAATCACGATTATGCGCTGTGATATTTGCAGTTACATATACTTTTTTTCCATGGGCATGGGCAAACTTGATTCCTTCTGCCATATCCTCTCTCGAAAAATTTTTTGCCTTTGCACGCAGACCATACATCTCACCACCAATATACACCGCATCTGCACCATAAAACACTGCAACCTTCAATACTTCTAGGCTGCTTGCCGGAATTAAAAGCTCCGGTTTTTTCTTTCCTGCCATCATACTTTGTTCGTACTCCTTTCAAACGGTATGTCCTGCCGTTTCACACTGACTGCCATACCATCTCCTACCGCCACAATGGAGGTCGTCAGCAACTCATTATGTTTCAGTTCATACAGATATTCCCGCATTCTCATATGAATAGTTCTGTCTCTTCTTGTGATACTGTACTTGGACTCCACAATAGATCCCTCCTGCAATACATTATCCGTTACCAGCAGAGCACCGGACGGTAGCATTGGGAGTATCTGCTTTAAAAAGCTCATATACTGTGCCTTTGCTGCATCCATAAATACAAAATCATACCGATTTTCCTGCTCTCTCAGGTTGCAAAGAACCTCTTCGGCATCTCCGGTCAAAAAAGTCACATCCTGACTGCGCTTTAATGCCGCCAGATTTTTTTCTGCTTCCACAATTCGCATCGGAACCTTTTCAATTGTTGTAAGTTTGCAGTTTTCCGGCATATATTCACACAACAAAGAGGCGGAAAAGCCAATTGCTGTTCCCACCTCCAGGATTTTCTTTGGTTGCTTTAGTTCCAGAAGCATCTTAAGAAAGCTTTGTGCCTCTTTTCGGATAATCGGTACCTCATGCTCTATGGCATAAGCCTCCAGCTTTGCCAGATGCTCCGGAAGTTCTGTTTCCAGGGAATTTAAATATTCCACAAGTCTTGGTTCTACAATCATCTTATTGCTGCTCCTCCGGCAGTTTCTGCACAATAGAATTCGAATAGTCTGTTATCTGAGCCAGTATTTCATCATACGTCATGGACGTATTTAAAATATATGTGCCCGCAAGTATTTCGTAATCCATCAGTTTTACTTTCAAATAAAAGGAATAACGATTGGAAATCAGTCGATTCATTTCCAGAGCGGCTGCAACCTCCATGGTGGAAGCCCCTTCATTAATTGTAATTTCCGCATTAATTCCCGGCTCTGCATCCATGGTTGTTGTGCCAAACACCTGATAGCAAAAATCTTTTGCTGTCACACCTACCTTATAGATTGCAAAAATGACAACCGCATAAAAGATAACATTCAGCAATAGGTGCAGAATAAATCCTGCAACGTCTATTACTACCTTTGTTCCATCACTTTTCTGCGCCATGCTGCTCTACCTCTCTTTCATCGGTTATTCCCTATGCTTCCACTTCCACAATAATTGGCAGAATCATTGGATTTCTCTTGGTACGTTTCCATACGAAATCTCCCAGAGAATCCTTAATGACATTTTTCATCTTACTCCAGTCTGCACTGTTGCGGTTTAAACATTTATCCAGCGCATCCTCAACTACAACCTTTGCCTCCACAAGCAGATTTTCGGATTCTCTTACATAAACAAAGCCCCGGGATACAATGTCTGGTCCTGTTAAAATTTCATTGGTATATTTTGCAAGTGTCACCACGACTACAAGCAGACCATTTTCTGATAAATGCTGGCGGTCACGCAGTACAATATTTCCAACATCTCCTACACCAAGACCGTCCACTAAAATTCCCTGTGCTGTTACTTTATCCACGACTCTTGCCTGTTCGGCATCCATTTCCAGCACATCACCGGAAGAAAGAATAAACACATTATCCTTTTCCACGCCCATGGTCTGTGCAAGCTCGGCATGACGCACCAGATGACGGTATTCTCCATGTACCGGAATGGCATATTTGGGCTTTGTCAGGGCATAAATCAGTTTTAACTCTTCCTGACAGGCATGTCCGGACACATGGGTATCCTGGAAAATAACCTTGGCACCCATTCTGGACAGATCATTGATAATTTTGGAAACATGCTTTTCATTTCCAGGGATTGGCGAGGAACTTAAAATAACCGTATCTCCCGGCATAATTGAAACCTTTTTATGGATATTGGATGCCATACGGGATAAGGCAGCCATTGCCTCGCCCTGGCTTCCTGTTGTAATCAAAACAACCTTTTCCGGTGGGTAGTTTTTAATCTGGTCAATATCAATCATTAGGTTGTCCGGAATGTTGATATAGCCAAGCTCCGAAGCCGTAGTGATAATATTTACCATACTTCTGCCTTCAATTACAACCTTGCGGTCAAATTTGATGGCGGTATTGATAATCTGCTGTACACGGTCAACGTTAGATGCAAAGGTTGCCACAATAATCCGGTGGGCTGTATTTTCTGCAAACAGGTTGTCAAAGGTTTTTCCTACGGTACGCTCCGACATGGTAAAGCCCGGCCGCTCCACATTTGTGGAATCGGCAAGTAACGCCAGTACACCCTTCTTTCCGATTTCGCCAAGACGCTGTAAATCAAAGCTGTCACCAAAAACCGGTGTATAATCTACCTTAAAGTCTCCGGTATGAACAATCGTCCCTACCGGTGTATAAATGGCAAAGGCGGCAGAGTCAGCAATACTATGGTTGGTGCGGATAAATTCAATGCGGAAGCAGCCAAGATTAATGGACTGCCCATGCTTGATTACCTTACGCTTTGTTGTTTTTAACAGGTTATGCTCTTTTAACTTGTTTTCAATAATGCCCATTGTCAGCTTTGTGGCATAAATCGGTACGTTCACCTGTGGAAGAATATATGGCAGGGAACCAATATGATCCTCGTGGGCATGTGTGATTACAAAGCCTTTCACCTTATCGATATTGTCTTTTAAATAGGTGACATCCGGAATTACCAGGTCAACACCAAGCATATCCTCCGTTGGAAATGCAAGACCACAGTCCACGACAATAATCGAATCTTCATACTCATAGGCAGTAATATTCATACCAATCTGCTCTAAGCCACCTAAAGGTATGATTTTTACTCCATGAAGCTCTGGAAGTTTTTTCTTTTTTGCTCCCTCCGCAATTGTTTCTGCAACGGTGGTTTTCTTTCCCCGGCTTTTTGCTGCAGGCTTTTTTTCTTTCAGAACCGCTGCTGCTTCAGGCTTTTTCATCTGCTCCTTTTTTTCTGTTTTCTTTGCCGTTTTCATTTCCGGTGCATTTTTTTCAACAGAAACTGTTTTTTCTTTTTTTGCAGATACTTTTTCCTGCTTATCCGATTTTGCAGCGGATGCCACAGCTACTTTTCTTATCCTTCTGCCTACTGCTTCCATCTTTTTTTCTACAGTTGTAGTATCGTTTTTCGGCAACTCTTCCTTTGTATTTACTTTTTTACTTCTCAAGTCAATCCTCCATTCTTTATTCCCCGGTTACCAGTTCGAATTCATCTAATAATTCTTCGAACACAGCTGCAACCGCAGATAATTCTTTTTCATCTTCAACTATATCATAAAGCGCTTCCTCTGCGCTTTCATTCGGAATTTCTTTTAAAATAAGTGCTTCTTCCTCTTCGCCTTCCACATCATCCAAAACAAGAAGATAGGTAACACCGCCAATTTTGGTTTCTTCTATCACACGGAATACGGCAACTTCACCGTCCTCTGTAGTAAAATTTACTGTTGTATCCTGGTTTTTATTCATTTTCACCCAATCCTTCCGATTTTGTCTGTACCGTCTCTGAGGATTTCTGGTTTGCCAGATAATCCAGATAACCCTGCAAAATAAATACGGCAGCCAGCTTGTCCACCACCTGCATCTTTTTTTTCAGACTTACCTCACCCTGATCAAGCACACGATGCGCTGCAACGGTAGTAAGGCGTTCATCCCAGAGCGTTACCGGCAATCCGGTTCTTCTTTTAAGGTCTTCTGCAAACTCCTCTGATTTCTGTGCACGTTCTCCTACCGTATTGTTCATGTTTTTGGGATAGCCCAGCACAATCTGTTCTACCCCATACTCTTTTACCAGTTCTTCAATTCTCTGAAACGTCTGGCGAAGTTGGTTTTCTTTTTTTCTGCGAATTGTTTCAATGCCCTGCGCCGTCAGCAAAAGCTCATCACTGATTGCAACGCCAACGGTTACAGAGCCATAATCCAGACCCATAATTCTCATTGTATTTTTTCCTTAAAAATGATGTTTGATGTAATCCTGTAATAATTCTTCGATGATTTCGTCGCGCTCCACCTTCATAATCAGACTTCTGGCTCCATTATGGCTGGTAATATAGGTTGGATCACCGGACATAACATAGCCAACAATCTGACTGATTGGATTATAGCCCTGCTCGGTCAGTGCCTCATACACACTGTCAATCACGTCCTGTACAACCGGCTGGACTTCTTTTGGTACTCTGAAATACTGTGTTTTATTAATTTCGTTCATATAATCCTCCATAATGATATATATTAATATACAATTTCCAAAAAGTAAAGTAGGCAATCAAAAAAACTATTTCAGATTTTTTTATTACTGCTCCCAAAAGCCTCGTTCCAATCACAATTCTCCCAGCATTGTTTCTTGTTCTTTCGCTTTTTTTACAATTTTCACCTGAATGAGTTGATTGGAAAGATTCTGTTCCGTCTTTACGGCAACCCTGACATAACGTTCGGTATATCCTGTCTGACATACTTCTCCATCCACCATGCTGTTTTCTTCAAAGAGCACCAGTTCTTCTTTTCCTTTCAGGCATTCCCGGTATTCTTCTCCAAGAGCCGCCTCCAATGCCATCAGACGTTCACTTCGCTTTGTTTTTACCGTTTCGTCCACCTGACCGGACATTTTATCTGCCACAGTACCCTTTCTTCGTGAAAATTTAAAGACATGTATTTTGGAAAATCCAATCTGTTTTGCAAATTCCAGAGTTTCCTGAAATTCTTCCTCTGTTTCCTGCGGAAATCCAACAATAATGTCTGTAGTAATTGCCGGTCTGTCATAATATTTTTTTAAAATTTCCACACTTTCGGCATATTCCTTCGTGGTATATTTCCGGTTCATCCGTTTCAGCACGGTATCGCTGCCGCTTTGCAGGGAAAGATGAAAATGTGGGCACACTTTTTCACAGCCACATAAAGTCTTGACAAAATTTTCCGTAATAATACGCGGTTCCAGCGAACCAAGACGAATTCTTTTGATTCCTTCTATTTCATTCAGGCTGTGGATTAACGCAAGCAATGGCTGGGTTCCTTTTTCTGCCGGCTGCCCATACGAAGAAAGATGAATTCCCGTCAGCACCACCTCCTGATAGTCGAAGGAAGCGAGCCGTTTTACCTCGTCAACGACATTCTGCGGATTTCTGGAACGTATTCGCCCTCTGGCATACGGAATAATACAGTAGCTGCAAAACTGATTGCATCCATCCTGAATTTTAATATAGGCTCTGGTGTGCTCCACCTGGGTGGTCAGGTTTAAATCTTCATATTCGGTTTCCCTGGCAATTTCCAGACGCTTATTTTCCACACCCGCCATATAATTTTGCAAAATTTCCACAATATCTTTTTTTTGGTTGTTGCCAATCACAACATCGACACCGGTTTCCTTCATGGCAACTTCCTCTGCCGTCTGGGCATAGCAGCCAGCTGCAACTACTATAGCCTCCGGGTTATTCTTTTTTGCCCGGTGCAGCATCTGTCGGGATTTCCGGTCTGCCATGTTTGTTACGGAGCAGGTATTTACAACATAAATATCGGCAACCTCATGAAATTCCACAATACTTGCTCCGGCTGCCAGAAGCAGTTCCTGCATTGCTTCTGTTTCGTATGAATTTACTTTGCAGCCAAGTGTCAAAAAGGCGACCCTTCTATTAAAAATCTCTTTATTTTCCATTTACATTCTCCAAACACAACACATTTTCACACATTTACATAAAATTCTTCTTTATTTTTTATCTACTTTGCATATTGATTTTTGCACAAAAAAGAAGTAGTATAGAGATAGAATTTATGCAAGGAGGTAATTACTATGACAACAGTTAATATTTGTTTAGATTCTATCGATAAGGTAAAATCTTTCGTTAACGAAATTACAAAGTTCGATTCCGACTTTGATTTAATCTCCGGAAGATACGTTATCGATGCAAAATCTATCATGGGTATTTTCAGTCTTGACTTATCCAAGCCAATCGAACTGAGCATCCACAATGACAATGCTGATGACATTCTTGCTACATTAGCACCATACATCGTAAAATAATTACATACGATGAACAATCGGTTAAGGGAATACGTTACATGGGGAGGATACAAAACTGTATCCTCTTTCTTTTTTTGCCGTATACAAGAGAAATCGCCTTTTCTGCCTTTCTCCTGCACGCTTTTCTTCGCTGCTTACCCTACCTGTACAACTTCTACGGTATCCAGTGCTTCTTTTACCATTTCTTCTATTTTTTCTTCCAGATGTGTTTCCGACTGTTCAATAACAGACAAAATCGGATGCGTTACCGGATGCTTGGCAACAAAAATGGTACAACAGTCCTCATAAGGAAGAATGGATGTTTCATAGGTTTTAATTTTTTCGGAAATTGTTACAATATCCTGCTTGTCAAATGCAATCAGCGGACGATATACCGGAAGAGTACATACGGCATTCGTTGCCACAAGACTCTGCATTGTCTGACTTGCCACCTGACCAATACTTTCTCCCGTAACCAGTCCGAGACATTTGCTGTCCTTTGCAAGCTTTTCTGCAATACGCATCATATAGCGGCGCATAATAATTGTAAGCTGCTCGTGTGGGCACTGCTCATAAATATAAAGCTGGATATCGGTAAAATTCACTATGTTTAAGCGGATTGGACCGGTATAAGCACTGATGATTTTCGCCAGGTCGATTACCTTCTGCTTTGCTCTCTCACTGGTATATGGCGGTGCATGGAAATATGTTGCTTCTAATGCAACACCACGCTTTGCAATCATATAGCCTGCCACCGGACTGTCAATACCGCCGGAAAGCAGCAGCATTCCCTTGCCGCCGGAGCCAATCGGCATACCGCCCGGACCCGGAATAATATGGGAATAAATATAGGATTTATTGCGTACTTCCACCCATATGCGCACCTGCGGCTCATGGACATCTACCTTAATGCCCTCATCCTTGAAACGGTACAACACTGACTCTCCGAGTCGGCGACACATTTCCGGAGAAGTAATCGGATAACGCTTGTCCGCACGCTTCGCCTCCACTTTAAAGGTAAACCTTTTATCCTTGTAAAATTCATTTATATATTTTAACGCTTCTTCTGTAATTACATCCCAGTCAGTGCTGTTTACCACAACTACCGGACAGATGCCTGCCACACCAAACACCTTCTGCAGTTCTTCGATGGTTTCTTCATAATCGTATTCGTCCGGACAGGACACAAAAATTCTTCCCTGTTCTCTGGAAACCTCAAAATTTCCAAGCTTGTCCAGATGATACTGCACCTGGTCACGCAAAATATTTTCAAACACATGACGGTTCTTGCCCTTTAAGCCGATTTCCGCATATTTAATCAAAAATGCTTTGTACATAATTCCTCCTTATTTTCTGAAAAAGCGTCGCAGATTCGGAAGCAAAAGTTCCACACAGTCTGCTGCGTAATCAATTTCCTCCATTGTGGTTGCAACAGAAAAGCTGAACCGCAGTGTAGCATCCAGCAGTTCCTTTTTTACTCCGATGGCAACCAGTGTGCCGCTGATGTCCGGATGATTGGAAGAACACGCCGAGCCGGAGGACACATACACACCCTTTTCCTCCAGGGCATGAAGCAAAACCTCACTCCTGATACCGGCAAAACTGCCACTTAAAATATGCGGTGCCGTTGCCTGGATTCCCTCCTCCGGAATACCATTTATTGTAACTCCCTCCAGCTTTTCCAAACGCTCCGCCAAATGCTCCTTTAATGCAAATAAATGCTTCCGGTTTTCTGCCAAAGCTCCATACATATCCTTTGCTGCCTGAGAAAGTCCTGCAATGGCAGGCACATTTTCCGTGCCGGAGCGCATTCCCTTTTCCTGTCCACCTCCATAAAGAATCGGCTTAATCTTTGTTTTATTTTTGATATATAAAAATCCACTACCCTTCGGACCATGAATTTTATGACCACTGACACTGAGCAAATCGATGCTTTCTTTTGCCGGCTGAATTTTAAACTTTCCGTATGCCTGAATAGCATCCACATGAAACAGCACCTTCGGATTTTTTTCTTTGATTCGTTTGGCAATTTCTGCCACCGGCTCCACACAGCCGATTTCATTATTCACATACATAACAGAAACCAGAATTGTTTCCTCTGTTACAGCTTCCACAAGCTCGTCTATTTTAACTCTGCCTGCTTCATCCACCGGAGCAAACGTAATTTTAAAGCCCTGCTCTTCTAAAAATAATAACGGCTGATAAACGGACGCATGCTCAATTCTTGTTGTAATAATATGTTTTCCGGTTCGCTGATTGGCAAGTGCCGTACCAATCAATGCCATGTTATTGGATTCTGTGCCGCCGGACGTGAAAATAATCTCGGAAGGCTCACACTTTAACGTATCTGCAATCTGTTTCTTTGCCTCCCGGATATACTGCTCTGCCTCCATTCCTTTGGTATGCATGGAGGACGGATTTCCAAAATCCGTCAGAAATACCTGCTTCATTTTTTCCATGACTGCGTTACTCACTTTTGTGGTTGCCGCATTATCTAAATATGCTTCCATAACTTTCCTCATCTTTGTTATTATGTAACTAACTATTCAGCCATATATAAGCAAATACACAGGATGCAAGCTTGCTTGCATGACTGGGTACTTGCTTATATATGGGCGATTAGCAACACGCCGCACACATGAGTAAAATGATAAGCTGCTTTAGCAGCGGCTGACAGCGTAGCTGGCAGATTTTACGAATGTGAGTGGTGGGGGCTGAATAGTTACTCTCTCATTCTATTCAGCCGGGCAAAAGGTCACCTGGCACACTCTATTTCATACATCAAAACAGCCAGTGTCGTAAACCCTGCAGTTTCCGTGCGTAAAATCCGCTTTCCGAGAGAAACCGGAAGCAAACCGCACTCTCTGGCAAACTCCACCTCTGCCTCATCAAAACCGCCTTCCGGTCCGATAAACACAGAAACCACCTGCTGCTTCGGTGCGTTCTGCACAGCTGCCTTTAAAGACTTCATACCTTCTGCTTTTTCATATGGAATCAATGCCATTCCCTCTGCCGCAGCCGTTTTTACCGCTTCCTTAAAGTGCATAACATTCGTTACACTTGGAATGATTCCTCTGCCGGACTGTTTTGCCGCACTTTCGGCTATTGCCTGCCAGCGTTCCAGCTTTTTTGTTTCTTTTTTTTCATCTTCCAGCTTGACAATACAGTATTTTGTCATTACCGGAATAATTTCCACTGCACCAAGCTCCACCGCTTTCTGGATAATCAGCTCCATTTTATCTTTTTTCGGCAGTCCCTGATACAGCTTGATACGCACCGGAAGCTCCGTAGTCGCTTTTTTTGCAGTCTCTGCATAAAGCTTCACCTCTTCGGGCAGAAATTCCTCAATTTTACATGCATATTCCATTCCGGTACCATCACAAACCGTCATTTCTTCACCAACGCGCATACGAAGCACGTTTTTGATGTGATTAACATCCGAGCCAGTAATCGTAATTTTTGTTCCGGTTACCTGTTCGGGCTTACAATAAAAACAATGCATACTTACTTTTTTTCCTCCGTCTGCGGATTTCCAGCACGAAAATATATTTATCTGGCATCTTTTCTTTCTTTCATTGCTGCTTCGATGTCTTCTACCGTGCGTACAATATCTGCGGAAAGAACTTCACAGCCGTTTTCCGTAATCAATAAATCGTCCTCAATACGGATGCCGATTTCCTCTTCATCAATATAAAGCCCCGGCTCGTCGGTAATAATCATGCCCGGAGCAAGCTTTTCCAGTTCCGGAACCGTTACATCATGCACATCAATACCAAGATGATGAGACACACCGTGCATATAATATCTGCTTATTTCTTCTTCCTTTGTAATCAGACCAAGCTCCATTAAGCCCTCGGCAAGTACCTTCTTACAACACTCATTTAATTCTTTTAACGTCATGCCCGGCTTGGCGGTTCGTGCTACTGTGCGGTTTGCCTTTAACACAAGATTATAAAACTGCTTCTGACGCTCGGTAAATGCTCCGCTTACCGGATAAGTTCTTGTAATATCGGCATTATAACCCTTTACTCTGGCACCAAGGTCTAATAAAATCAGCGTATTTTCCTTGCATTCGTTACGGTTTGTTTCATAGTGAAGCATCGTGCCGTTAATGCCGGAGCCGGCAATCGTTGGAAATGCCATACCGTCCGCACCAAGTGCCTTTACTTTATATTCAAATTCTGCCTGCACCTGATATTCCATCATGCCGGGCTGTAACGTAGCAAGCACATGATTTAACGCAGCTTCCGTTACTTTTATTGCTTCTTTCGTCACCTTAACTTCTTCCTCATCTTTTATCATTCGCAGAGCCGCCACTACCGGATAAATATTACCAACCATTGTGCCCAGATATGCTTTTGCAAACTCCTGTGCTTTTACCAGATTGAAATCCGGCAAATCGTTTTTCTGGTACCGATAAGTATCAAAATACACCTTGTTTGGCAGCTTGCGGTTCATAATTCTGTCCAGTGTAGCTTCCAGGCTGTCAATCATGGAAATATTTTCTATTCCACTGACTTCTTTTGCCTCCTCCTGTGTCATTTTTTTACCAACCCAACGCTCCACAGATTCATCAATCGGCTCAATAAATAATATTTCTTCAAGACTTTCTCCGCACTTGTCAATGATTAATGCCATGTTTTCCCTGCGGATGCCGGTCAGATAAAAGAATTGACGGTTTGCCTCAAAATGCTGGTAGGCGTCTGCACTGATATGCAGTGCGTCACCGGAATAGAGCACCAGAATACTCTTATCTTCCATCTGATCATATACTTTTTTTCTTCTCTCTTTATAATTCATGGAATAAATTCCTCTCTTTTCTTCATTTTTTTCAGAAAGTACAATTTTCTAACACTGCTTTTTTCTGGCAGCATAAGAAAACCAGTCACCCATCTGCGTGGTTTCGAGAACTTCAAGACCATTGGCAAGCAGTGCTTCCTTTACTGCCTCTGCCTTTGTATTGATAATTCCGGAGCTGATAAACACCGCACCCGGTTTCATAAATTCGTCCGCTATTTCCGAAAGCGAAATGATAACATCTGCTAAAATATTTGCTACCACAACATCATAATTATTTCCAAGAATTACTCTGGATTCCGGCTCGGAAAGCACGTTGGAAAGATAAAAGCCACAGCCCTTTTCTGCCATTTCAAACACCGTGTAATCATTATCCTCATCCATGCCCGGCTTTGTCAATGCTGTTGCTGCACAAATATCATTCTGGCAGGCATTTTCCCCGGAAACGGCAACTGCATTTTCATCAATATCGGTTCCCATAACAAAGGAAGCACCCAGTTTTCTTGCCGTAATAGACAGAATTCCACTGCCACAGCCAAGATCTAATACTTTGTCTCCCGGTTTGACATATTTTTTTAAATTTAAAATACAAAGCTTGGTCGTTTCGTGAGAGCCGGTGCCAAAAGCAGTGCCTGGATCAATTTCAATTACCATGTCGCCTTCCTTTGTTTCCTCCAACTGTTCCCACGTTGGCTTTATGACTATGGTGTCATCCACCCGGAATGGCTTAAAAAACGCTTTCCAGTTGTTAATCCAGTCAGCATCCTCTGTTTCAGAAATTGTAAAGCTTTTTGCTCCGGTATCCACAAAAGCAGACAATTCCTCCAACCCTGCCTTGATTTCCGAAATTTTAGTGTAAACATCCTCTTCGTCTTCCAGATAAAAGTTAACGATTGCCTTTCCCTCATCCGGCGGAAGCTCCGGGAGAAAATCAATAAACATTTTTTTCCGGTCTTCTTCTGAAATTTGCACATTGTCTTCAATTTCTATGCCGTCAATCCCAAGCTCATTGAGCATATCACTGACTAAGTCCACCGCCTCTGTTGTTGTTTCCAATGCAATTTTTTTCCATTTCATACCTGTTTACCTGATTTTTATCCTTTCCAGAGTTTCTGTTCCCGTTGTTCTTCGGAGCAGACATTTTCAGCCCGCTTGGCAATTAAAATATAGAATTTTCCTGTTTCGGTTAAAACGCACAAAAACAGACTAGCACCTTTTACTGTGCTACTCTGCTTTGTTTAACTTATTTGTCATCATCGACCAGATTGTCAAAAAATTCTTCCACTCTCTTTTTCATGCCTTTTTTTTCTGATTTTTTTTCAGAACCAGAAGAAGTTTTCTCGCCATTCATTACTTCATCCAGACGACGGATTGCTTCTTTTTGCTCACTGGTAAGCTTGGTCGGTACCTGCACCACTAAGGTTACATAATGATCTCCCCTGACATCTTTATTCCGGAGAGACGGAACACCCTTGCTGCGTAAACGTACTTTGGTACCGGTCTGTGTTCCAGGTGCAACTGTGTACATTACATCTCCATCTACCGTACTAATCCGCACATCTCCGCCCAGTGCTGCTGTTGTAAAGCTAAGCGGAGCATTGGAGAAAATATCGGCATCCTGACGCTGGAAAATCGGATGTGCACTTACTGCAACTTCTACCAACAAATCACCGCGCTCACCGCCACGTTCGCCCGGCTCACCTTTACCGCGGATACGAATACTCTGACCATGATCAATACCTGCCGGAATTGACACCTGTATTTTTTTGCGGGCAGTTTTATAGCCCACGCCACGGCAATCCGGACATTTTTCTTTTACAATTTTACCCATACCACGGCAGTCTGGACATGGCTGCAAGGTCTGGGAAATACCAAACAACGACTGCTGTGTATATGCAACCTGACCGCGTCCACCACACTTCTTACAGGTTTCTGCAGAAGTACCCGGCTTGGCACCGGAGCCGTGACAGGTAGTACATTCTTCCTTAAGATTTAAGTCCAGATCTTTTTCCGTACCGAAGACTGCCTCTTCAAAGGTAATACGGATTCCCGCACGGGTATTGGCACCCTTAACCGGACCGTTATTGCTGCGGCGTCTTCCACCGCCTCCAAATAAATCTCCAAAAATATCTCCAAAGCTGCCAAACAGGTCACTCATGTCACCGGAGAATTCAAAGCCTCCGCCTCCCATGCCGCCCTGTTCAAAGGCTGCATGACCAAACTGGTCGTACTGGCGACGCTTTTCTGCATCACTCAGCACAGCATATGCTTCGGCTGCTTCTTTAAACTTGGCTTCTGCCTCTTTGTCTCCGGGATTGGCATCCGGATGATATTTCTTTGCAACTTTACGATATGCACTTTTTATTTCTGCATCAGAAGCACCTTTCGCAATGCCAAGGACCTCATAATAATCTCGTTTACTCTCTGCCATATTATCACCTAAGTTTCATCAGCTTTTACAAATCATTTTCGATTTGCCATATATAATGCAATAGAATGACATCTGTGGAATCCTCCACAGATGTCATTACTATTTATACCATAATTACGCATGAATTGCAAGAATTCGTTCTTTCGGAATGCAATATTCTTATTTTTCCGTGCGTAATCAAATTTTAACTACTAAACCTCTCTGTAGTCACCGTCTACTACGTCATCCTGATAGGAGGTATTCTGACCGCCCATATCAGCACCGCCATTAAAGCCAGCACCCATATCCGGACCTGCGCCCTGCGCACCCTGTGCCTGCTCATAAAGCTTTGCAAATAAAGCCTGTGCACTGTTCATCAGCTTTTCTTTTGCTGCCTTGATATCAGCAACCTCGCCCTCAGACATCACTTCAGGATTTGTCTTTTCGATGAGTTCCTTTAAGTGAGCAAGGTCTGCTTCTACTGCGGACTTTTCATCTGCACTAATCTTGTCACCAACCTCGCCCAGAGCTTTTTCGGTCTGGAATACCATGGAATCTGCATCATTTCTTACTTCTACGGCTTCCTTACGCTTCTTATCCTGTGCTTCGTACTCAGCAGCTTCTTTTACTGCCTTTTCGATATCAGCATCGGAAAGATTGGAGCCTGCGGTAATGGTAATATGCTGTTCTCTGCCTGTTCCAAGATCCTTAGCAGATACATTTACGATACCATTAGCATCGATATCAAATGTAACCTCAATCTGTGGAACACCTCTTCTTGCTGGCGGAATACCATCCAGACGGAACTGGCCAAGACTCTTGTTGTCTCTGGCAAACTGACGCTCACCCTGTACAACATTGATGTCTACAGCACTCTGGTTATCAGCTGCGGTAGAGAAAATCTGGCTCTTCTTGGTAGGAATGGTTGTATTTCTTTCAATCAGTCTGGTAGCCACACCGCCCATGGTTTCGATGGACAGGGACAATGGGGTAACATCCAGAAGAAGAATGTCGCCTGCACCTGCATCACCAGCAAGCTTGCCACCCTGAATGGAAGCACCCAGTGCTACACATTCATCCGGATTTAATGTCTTGCTTGGTTCATGACCTGTTAACTGCTTTACCTTATCCTGAACAGCAGGAATTCTTGTAGAACCACCAACTAATAATACCTTGGAAAGTTCGGATGCGGACATGCCGGCATCTCTTAAAGCGTTCTGAACCGGTGTTGCTGTTCTTTCAACTAAATCGTGTGTCAGCTCATCAAACTTAGCACGGGTTAAGTTCATATCAAAGTGCTTTGGACCCTCAGCGGTTGCTGTGATGAACGGAAGGTTGATGTTTGTTGTTGTCTGGGAGGACAACTCCTTCTTTGCCTTTTCTGCTGCTTCCTTTAATCTCTGCATAGCCATCTTATCTGTGGATAAATCAACGCCTTCTGCTTTCTTAAATTCATCTACAAAGTATCTGCTGATTCTTTCATCAAAGTCATCACCGCCCAGACGGTTATCACCGGAGGTTGCAAGAACTTCAATAACTCCATCACCAATTTCAATGATGGAAACATCGAATGTACCGCCACCTAAGTCATAAACCATGATCTTCTGCTCCTTTTCGTTATCAAGACCATAAGCAAGTGCGGCTGCAGTAGGCTCGTTGATAATTCTCTTAACGTCAAGACCTGCAATTCGTCCAGCATCCTTGGTTGCCTGTCTCTGGGAGTCATTGAAGTATGCAGGAACTGTAATAACAGCCTCCGATACGGATTCGCCCAGATAGCTTTCTGCATCTGCCTTTAATTTCTGCAGAATCATTGCGGAAATCTCCTGTGGGGAAAACTTCTTGTCGTCAATGCTGATTCTGAAATCTGTACCCATATGTCTCTTGATGGAAGAGATGGTCTTGTCAGCGTTTGTAACTGCCTGACGCTTTGCAGCTTCACCTACAATACGCTCACCTGTCTTTGTGAATGCAACGACGGAAGGTGTTGTTCTTGCACCTTCAGTATTTGCAATAACTACCGGTTTGCCGCCTTCCATAACGGCAACACAGGAGTTGGTTGTACCTAAGTCAATACCAATAATCTTACTCATAATTCAGATCTCCTTTCTATCTTTGAAAACTTAGTTTGCAACTTTAACCATAGAATGTCTTACAACACTCTCTTTATACATATAGCCTTTCTGAAACTCTTCAACAATGATGTTTTCACCCACGTTTTCATCCTCTACATGCATCACTGCATTGTGAAAATCCGGGTTAAACTCGCTGCCTACTGCTTCGATTGGCTTTACGCCTGTTTGTTCTAACACTGTCATAAAGTGCTTATACACCTTTTCCATACCCTGGGCAAAAGCATCATTTTCCATTACCTCCGGGGATACGGTTGCAAGGCCTCGTTCCATGTTATCGATAACCGGAAGGATTTTTTCTATAATGTCCTTTGCCCCGATTTCAAACATCTGGGATTTTTCCCGTTCCGAACGTTTTCTAAAATTGTCAAATTCTGCCATCTGACGCATCAGACGGTCGTTTAATTCTTCAATTTTTTCATCCTTTTTGTCTTTCTTTTCCTTCTTTTTAAAGAAGCCTTTCTTTTCTTCCGGTTCATCAGAAGTTTCCGCAGCCGTAGTTTCCGCTGCATCGCTTTCCGTGGTTTCCTCATTTTCCGTGGTTTCCACTGTTTCTGCTGCACTCTCTGCAACACTTTCTGCAGCTTCCGACGTTTCCTGCTCCGTCACAGCTTCCTGTGTTTCTGCTGCATCCATTTTTACCTGATTTTCTAAATCTTTGGCGTTCACTTTCTCACGTCCTCTTTCTATTTCTTATATATTTCGTCCAGCTGGGTACGGATTGTTTTTAAAGTAGTAACTACTTTTTCATAATCCATTCGTTTTGGTCCGACAATACCTATCTTTCCATAAACACCATCTGTTAATTCATAAGTTGCTGTAACTACCGAACAGTCTTTCATAGACTCCATGGTTGTTTCGTTTCCAATATACACCTGGATTTCATTGGAATCATCGGCTTCTTTTTTCATAAGCTCCGTAATTTCTTTTTTTTCTTCCAACGCATACAATAGCTGGGAAACGTTGTTATTATCACCAAGCTCCGGATACTTTAACATATTGGTTGCACCGCTTGTGTATACTTTAACCTTATCCTCTTCTCCGATTGCCTGTGCAATGGCATCCAGAATATCACTGACAATGCCGCCAAATCCATCGGACTGCATTTTTATCTGTTGGATGACATCCAGATTGATTTCGGATAAGTCAAGTCCCTGTAAATAAGTATTTAAAAGAATGTTCAGTTTTAAAATGACTTCTTTTTCTACCGGAACACTGGTGGCAATCATCTTGTTTTTTACAATATTGCCTTCAATCACAATAACTGCAAGCAACTGACCGGCATCCACCTCCGTCAACTGCAAAAATTTTACTTTGCGGCTGCGGTACATCGGTGTCGTTACCATGGCAGCATAATTGGTGTTGACTGCCAGAAGCTTTGTTACCTGCTCAAGCATGGTTTCCATTTTATCTGCCTTTGCAAGTTTTTCGCCGAGAAGTGTTTTCATTTCTTCCACTTCCTGCTCCCTAGTTTCCATCATGGTATCAACATAAAGACGATAACCTTTGTCGGAAGGAATGCGTCCTGCCGAAGTGTGTGGCTGGACAATGTAGCCCATTTCTTCTAAGTCAGCCATTTCGTTTCGAATTGTTGCCGAGCTTAAATTCAGGTCTGTAAACTTGGAAATGGTTCTGGAGCCTACTGGCTCACCTGTTTCCAGATAATTACGGATGATAGCCTGTAAGATTTTCAGTTTTCTGTCATCTAACCGCTCCATCTGGCGCCTCCGTTTCTTGGTTGTTAGCACTCGTTTGTTTGGAGTGCTAACACCTTATGGATATAAAATAGCACCTGACGGAAGAAATGTCAAGTGCTATTCTGAAAGTTTTTATTTTTTAATATAACGGAACGTAACTTCCATTGTTGTTACTTCTCCAAACAAATTCTGGTCAAGTGGACATGGGGTACAGTTATTTACGCTTCCCATCATGGATCTTGCTTCCACCGGAAGCGTAGTTACCCATGCATTATATAAATTTACTCTGGTGCAGATTCCGTCATCACTTGTTGTATAAGGCAGACCGGACATGGATACGGTTTCACCATTAAGCTTGATTTCCGTAACGTGCATAATATAACCAGGGAACAACGTTTCACCATTTCCGATTCCAACGGCACAGAAAGTAACTCCATTGGCATAGCCAGCAGAAGTTCCTGTAAAATCCAGAGCCACGGTATAAGTACCCTCACCTGTAACTTCCACATCCGTTGCCACCAGACCTGCTGTTGCCGAAGCCGGTGCATAGGTGTCACCCACGCTGTAGCTGGTGCTCCAGTCACTGGAAGTATACATAATCCATGCTTTTGCTTCATCCGGAGCCAGAGCTTCTGCTTCCGGAGCTGCTTCCAGAATTTCTGTCATGCGATACTCTGCGGTTTCTTTCACGTTTTCCATTTTCAGCTTCATCTGTGCTTCGTAATTTCTTGTAAGGAAGAAATCTTTGTATTCCTCAATCAGTGCACAATTGTAACGATTATACATATTATTGCAGTCCCAGAGAACCGGGCAATAGCCATACAAATCGCAGTTGGCAAGATAATTTTCCATATACAGGGTTCTGTTGTTCTTGACAGCGTTATTTTCAAATAAAACACCCCATTCGCCAATGACAACTCCATAGCCCTGCTCTGTAAATTGAGTCATCATTTTCAGAGTGTCGTTCATATACTGAATTTCCTGCTTGCTGCCCCAGTCTTCCACGCTGGTAAAAATACAGTAGTTAGATGGATCATAATAATGTACGGATACTAACAGCTTATTTTCTACGATATCTGTTGGCATCTGGAATCTTGCATCACAGGTGTTTGCGATATTCGTATTGGTGCCGGCAATTAAAAGGAAGCGATCTGCATTGTTTCCTCCGGTGCTTCTTACCGTGTCCACAAATGCCTGATTAATTTTATTTGCTGTTGTATACCACTCATCTTCCGTAAGTGTTCCGGAATCTGCACAGACATCCGTATCATTTAAACGATTTCCAAGCTCTTCGTTACCGGATTCAAAAATCAGCTTGTAAGACTTATCAGCATACTCCGTAGCAATTTGCGTCCACATTTCTATGTACATCTCCATTGCCGCTTCTCTGGTCACTTCCGTGGCAGAACCAAACATTCCCCACCAGCCGCCGTCCCAGTGGTCATTGACAATGACAAACATATCGGCATTAAGTGCGTAGTCGATGATTTCGCCCACACGGTCTAAATAAGACTGATTGATGGTATAATCCCCATCTTCATAATTCATGGCATTGGTCCAGGCTACCGGCACCCGAAGGGTATCAAAGCCTGCTTTCTTCATGCCATCCACCATTTCCTGAGTTGTTACTGGCTGACCCCAAGCAGTTTCATATTTGGAAGTATCCGCTCCAACACCATAATTGGAACGTCCATACGCCTCCATGGTGTTTCCAAGGTTAATGCCGTTGCCCATTTGTTCCGATACTTCTAAAGCTGTTGCATTTTTCAAATAAGAAGACAATTCATCCGGCAGATCTGATACTGGTCCTGTTGGCGGTGTCGGTTCTGCCGTTGGTTCCGGTGCTTTGGTTGCTTCTGTCTCTGCTTTGGTCGGCTCCGGTGTTACTGTTTCGGTTTGTGTGTTTTTCGGCTGTTCTGCGTTTCCACAGCCTGCTGCTCCGGCAAGCAAGGCTGCCGAAAGCAGCAGTGTTGCCAGTTTTTTCATTGTTTTTTTCATTTGATACATCCTCCTGGTTCATATTTTGGTTCATATTTTGGTTCATATTTTGGTTTATATTCAGATATTTTCTGCAATAGGTTTTATACTTGATGATGCTGTGGCTAGCGATATCTTGACTAATGATTTAGCAAAAGGTCGCACGACTTTGTCGTGCTGACATATTTGCATAGGAAAGCATCTTGAAAAATGAGTTTTTCAGAGTGCTTTCCTATGCAAATGTTTCACATCACGTTGTGATGTGAACTTTTGCCACATCATGGCGATAGTAACGTCATAGCAATAATAACATCATAGTAACAGTAACATCATAACATCATAATATCATAATACCATAATAGTAACACAAGAATCATTGTAATACTTCATACACAGTTCTTCTTTTTCAGCTACCGTCGCACAAACTCCTCTGGTACAAATTCTAAAAACACCTGGTTGCTTACGTCAATTCCGGCATCCGTCAGAGCAATCCGGTCACCGTCGGTTACGAGAAGCTCCAGCTTTTTCAATTTCTGCAAGGCAGTTCCGTACACGGTTTCAATTGGTCTGCCAAACCGCTTTTGAAATTCTTCCCGGCTGACACCGCACATCCGGCGGAGTCCTAAAATCATAAATTCTTCCATCTGCTCCGATTCTACCAGCCGTTCGATTTCGCGGCGGACATCCCTTCCTGCCTCTGCATCCTCCATATAAACTGACAAATCTGTTTCGTTATGATATCTCGCATTGGTAAACAATGAAGATGCTCCTAAGCCCACGCCAATATATTCGGTGCCCATCCAGTAAGAGGAATTGTGCCTGCTTTCAAAGCCCGGTTTTGCATAGTTGGATATTTCGTAGCGTTCATAACCCGCCTTGCACAGACGCTCCTTTGTATACGCATACATGGCACGGTCAGTTTCCTCCTCTGGCAAATCTGCCCGCTTTTCTTTGCCTTCGGCATACTGCTCATAAAACGGTGTTCCTTCTTCCACAATTAAGCTATAGGAAGAAATATGCTCCGGATTTAAGGAAAGAATTGCTTCTACATTTTCTTTATAATCCTCCAGTGTCTGCAAAGGCAAGGCAGAAATCAAATCCACACTGATATTTTCAAATCCAGCTTTCCTTGCCCAGGCTACCGTATTATTTGCATCTTCAAAGGTATGAATTCTGCCAAGCAGTGCAAGCTCCTCCTGCTTTGCCGACTGCACTCCGATACTTAAGCGGTTGATGCCAAGCTCCCGGTAACGCACCAGCTTGTCCTTTGTTACTGTTTTCGGATTTACTTCCAGCGTCACCTCCGCTTCTTCCATCGCAATCGTAAAACTATTCTGAATGGTTTTTAGTATCAGTTCCAACAGCTCCACCGGAAGCACTGATGGCGTACCGCCGCCAAAATACAGCGTTTTCAACTCATACTCTTTGGTCAGCTCCTGATATTCTGCAATTTCTCTGCACAACGCATCTACATACCTTTTTTTTACTGTCTCATCCGCCGGTGCCGATAAAAAATCGCAGTAATTGCACTTCTTGACACAAAACGGTATATGCACATACAAACCAAGCAGCTTTTTGGGTTCCGTTTTTTTCTTTTTTAAAAATAACACTGTCAGTCTGCCTCTTTTCTAAGCAGATATGTCTGCTGATACAGACATATCCAATCATAAACCCGAATTGTTCCGCACCGATTATACTAATCCTCGTCCAATTTCAGTACGCTCATGAACGCTTTCTGCGGAATTTCCACATTTCCGACCTGTCTCATGCGCTTTTTGCCTTCCTTCTGCTTTTCCAGAAGCTTTTTCTTTCTGGAAATATCACCGCCATAGCACTTGGCAAGTACATCCTTACGCATTGCTTTTACGGTCTCTCTGGCAATGATTTTGCTTCCGATGGCTGCCTGAATCGGAATTTCAAACAGATGTCTCGGAATTTCATCCTTTAAGCGTTCGCACATCCTGCGTCCACGCTCATATGCCGTATCTGCATGTACAATAAACGATAAGGCATCCACTTCTTCTTTGTTGATTAAAATATCCAGCTTAACAAGCTCGGACGGTACATAGCCCTTTAATTCATAGTCAAATGACGCATAGCCTTTGGAACGGGATTTCAGTGCATCAAAGAAATCATAAATGATTTCGTTTAACGGAAGCTCATACCGAAGCAGTGCCCTGGTCTGTTCCATATATTCCATGCCAAGATAAACACCGCGCCGCTCCTGACACAGCGTCATGATAGCTCCGACAAACTCGGTCGTTACCATAATTTCCGCAGAAACCATCGGCTCCTCCATATGCTCAATTTCAGATGGATCCGGCAGATTGGACGGATTGGTAATATCAATAACCTCTCCATCGGTTTTATATACCTTATAAATAACGCTCGGTGCCGTAGTCACCAAATCAAGGTTATATTCCCTCTCTAAACGCTCCTGAATAATTTCCAGATGCAAAAGTCCAAGGAAACCACAGCGGAAGCCAAAGCCTAGCGCAATGGAAGTTTCCGGCTCATAAAACAGCGAAGCATCGTTTAACTGAAGCTTTTCCAGTGCATCCCGCAAATCCGGATACTTGGCTCCATCCGCAGGATACATTCCACAGTACACCATCGGATTGACCTTTTTATATCCCGGCAAAGGTTCTGCACATGGGCGGTCAGCATCGGTCACAGTATCACCCACACGAGTATCCTTTACATTTTTTAAGCTTGCTGTAATATAACCTACCATGCCGGCAGAAAGCTCCTCGCACGGAATAAACTGACCCGGTCCGAAAATACCGATTTCCACAACTTCTGCCATTGCACTGGTTGCCATCATTTTAATTTTTGTGCCTTTCTTCACCGTACCTTCCATGATACGAATGAACACAATAACGCCCTTGTAGGAATCATAAATCGAATCGAAAATAAGTGCCTGAAGCGGTGCCTGTGCATCTCCCTTCGGAGCCGGCACCTTTTTTACAATTGCTTCTAACACATCTTCAATATTTAATCCGTTTTTTGCAGAAATAAGCGGAGCATCCTCGGCTTCCAGACCAATGACATCCTCAATTTCAGCAATGACACGCTGTGGCTCTGCACTTGGCAGGTCAATTTTATTAATGACCGGAATAACATCCAGATTATGATCAATTGCAAGGTACACATTCGCCAGCGTCTGTGCCTCAATTCCTTGCGCCGCATCCACAACCAGCACTGCACCCTCACAGGCAGCGAGGCTTCTTGAAACCTCGTAGTTAAAGTCTACATGTCCCGGCGTATCAATGAGATTAAAAATATATTCTTCACCATTCTTCGCCTTGTAAACCGTACGCACCGTCTGAGCCTTGATTGTAATTCCACGCTCCCGTTCCAGTTCCATGTTATCTAGCACCTGTGCCTGCATTTCGCGGCTGGTAAGCAGACCTGTTTTTTCGATAATACGGTCTGCCAGGGTAGATTTACCATGGTCGATATGTGCTATAATACAGAAATTTCTGATTTTACTCTGGTCAATTGCTGCCATTGTATTTCCTCCTAATTATAATAAAACATCCTTTTCATTGCTATTGTAAAAATTCTTGATATACTACCTTACTTTTGCGTGCTGCCAATTGAAATAGTAACTGATTCTTTGAAATCTGTCAAGAAATTACTGCTTCCCGGCAGGAGTAAGTCGTTATGCTTATCCGCCAAGCACCTGACTCAACACATCCGCCAACGGCTCCATTGCATTTTTTGCTTCTTCCACAGTATTCTGCTCTGTTCCAAGCTCAATCAACAGATACCGTTCTTTCAAATGCATGTTGTAACGGTAATCCTTTAAAAAAATACGGTTCATCAGCCCCGGATACAGTTCGTCTCCTATCAGCTTCATCTGGAAACTGAACGCAAGATTATCCTTTAAATTTTTATTTGGAAGATACGTCAGCTTTCCCTTGGTATTCCGGCAAAGACCATTAAACAGCATTACCTTTGCAGTCGGCTTTCCATTGATGGTTGCAACACGCCTTGCTCCTGCATCCCGGTGCAAATCAATGATTACTTCAATGGACGGATATTGTTCCAGCAGCTCCTCCAGATAGTCCAGAGCATCATTATACGCATAATTCCGGTTATCTTTTCCGTTTTTCATATCAAACACAGTGGTATCATGCAGCACCTGATAACCGTACTTTTCCTGCAGAATATCCGCAAGCAGTGCTCCTGCTCCCCTTACCGTATCCTCGGCTTCCCCCGGTCTGCTGTCTGAAAATCCTTCCGAAGCATGCGTATGAAAAATCAAAATCTGCGGGCCGTCTGTTTTTTCCACAGACAAATCTCTGGAAATAAAATAATCTGCATCAAATTCTTCGCTCGTCATCTTAGTCGTGGCATTGACTATGTACAGATTTTCTTTTAAATACGTCAAATTTTGCAGTTGTTCCATTGTATAGCTTTTTTTAACGATCTCTGCCACCTGAATACTTTCTTTAGGGATTTCAAACGCAAGTGGCTTTGGTGTAACCGTTGGTGAAGGTTCCGGTGTAGCAGACGGCACCGGAATCTGTACACCGATATTTTCCTTTTTCAGTAAAGCTTCATTTCCCTGTGCAAACTCCACGTTCAGAAAACCGCTCGATACCGGCTCGTCCGCCTCTGTTGCAGCTGTCTGCTGTTTTTCCAAACCATTTCCATCCTTGGCACTTTTTGCAACGGGCAATGCTTTTGTAAATAAAAAAAAGAAGCAAAGCAGCAAAATAAGTTCTATTTTAAATTCCTTTTTTTTGATTGACACGATTAATCCCACCTGCTAATAATTCACTGACATATTGTACGGCACTGTCAATGTTTCCCGGCATAACAAAAAAATTTTTCACATCTTCCACAACATCTTCCCGCGCAATAGCTGCTGCATCCAGTACCGTTGGCACTCCAATGGCAAGCACCGGACAGGCGAGGCTCTGTTCATTTAATTCTTTCCGGTTATTTCCAACCCCTGCTCCAGGACAGATTCCCGTATCCGTTAATTGAATTGTCGTATTCAGTCGTTTGGGACTTCTTGCTGCCAATGCATCAATCACTACCACCACATCCGGCGTAGCTTCTTTTATTACACCACGAATCAGTTCCATTGTCTCTATCCCGGTCTGCGCCATAACTCCGGGCACAAAAGCACTTACTTTCCGATAGTTTTCTTCTATTTCCGGACGTGCGTTTTCTTCCAGAAAATAATGTCCTGTCACAAGAAGCCCATCTATTGTCAACGGTCCCACCGCATCTGCCGTTACTTCCCTGTTGCCAAGACCGACCACAAGCATATGCTCCGCTTTTTTCCCTTTTAATAAAGCTTCCAGCTGCCTGGAAAGCTCCAGTTCCGCACGCTTTTTTAAAGTTTCCTCCTCGTTCAGCAGCTCCGGCAGCTCCATGGTTATATAAGTGCCAATCGGTCGCTCCATTCTTTTCGCCCCCTCTTCGTCCGTAATCTGCACTACCGTTACTTTTATGGAATGCTCCTCTTTCCACTCTTCCCACACATTTACACCGGAATGCTCTTTCCCACACTCTCTGAGGCTACTCGCATCCGCAGTTTTCCCTGTTTCCATACCATCTGTCTCTATAATCAGGTCTGTTCTTACTTTGTTCATGGCATTCCTCCTGTTTTCACCGTCCGAACACTTATTTTTCTTGCTGCTCACCCATATTTCATTCCGGTAACAATACACTTTGTATATAGTATGTAGAAACATTAAAAAAAAATACCTGATTATTTAAAAAAGAGGGCTTGACTTTTTTTGTTTTATAGAGTATTATTATACAGTATGTTTTTAGTGAAACGTCCGTGTCCTGTTTCACTAAGACAGGATCATGCAAGAGAAAAAGAGATTATTGCATTGGAGGTGTTTTCATTGGCTAACATTAAATCTGCTAAGAAGAGAATCAAGGTTATCGAGACAAAGACATTAAGAAACAAAATGACAAAGTCCAAAATCAAGACTTTAGTAAAGAAGGTTGAAACTGCTGTTGCACAGAACGATAAGGCTGCTGCTACTGCTGCTTTAACAGAAGCTGTTGTTGCTATCGACAAGGCTGCTGCTAAGGGAATCTTCCATAAGAACACAGCTGCTAGAAAGGTATCCAGACTCACTAAGGCTGTTAATACACTTGCTTAATTATTGGCATATAACCTTCAGGTTAACGAACGCCGTAGTGAAAACTACGGCGTTTTTTGTTTCAAAGAAAAGACGGTACTGCTTTCAAAAAAAGCAACCGCTCTGATTTTAAGGAAGGAGAACTATCATGAAAATAAATTCAGTCAAAGGAACTAATGACTATCTGCCAAAAGAAACAGCACTGCGTGACTACCTGCAGGGAAAAATATTGGAAACGTATCGTTCCTGCGGTTTTGAACGCATTACCACTCCAATTCTGGAGGACATTGAAAATTTGGACAAAAGTGAAGGCGGTGAAAATCTAAACCTTCTCTTCAAGATTTTAAAACGTGGCGACAAGCTGCAGGAAGCCCTCGAAACAGGCAATGCAAAAAACTTGTCCGACATGGGACTGCGTTATGACCTGACACTTCCGCTTTCCCGCTATTATGCCTGCAACCGCAACAATTTAAGTACCCCATTCAAAGTTATCCAGATAGACCGTGTATTCCGTGCAGAACGCCCACAAAAAGGACGTCTTCGTGAATTTGTACAATGTGATATTGATATTTTAGGTTCTTCCTCCATCAACTGTGAAGTGGAACTGATTGATACCACTGCCAAGGCTTTGTTAAACATTGGTATCGAAAATTTCAAAATCCGCATTAATGACCGCCGCATCTTAAAAAATCTAATTTCTGCGGCCGGTTTTGAAGCAGCCGACGCTGACAGTGTCTGCATTACCTTCGATAAACTGGATAAAATCGGCACCGAAGGTGTAAAAGAAGAATTGCTTGACAAGGGATTTGCCGAAAGCACCGTAGAAAAATTTGTTTCTATGATGGGCATTACCCCATTTACTCTGGAAGAAGCAAGAAAATACTGTACCGATACCGCCGCTATTGACAGCGTAGCCTCCATTATTGAAACCGTAAAACAATTATCTGCCGGACGCTATCAGATTGAATACGACTGTTCCCTTGTCCGCGGACAGGGCTACTACACAGGCACTATTTTCGAAGTAGAATCCCTGGACTTTGGCAGTTCCATTGCCGGCGGCGGACGCTACGACAATATGATAGGAAAATTCATTGACGAAAACGTACCTGCAGTTGGATTTTCCATCGGTTTTGAACGCATTGCCAGCATTTTAATGGATAAACAGGCTTCCCTGTCCTGCTCCAAGCCAAAGCTTGCCTTAATCTATCCGGAAGGTGACATTGTTGCTGCTATCAAAAAAGCAGATGCTTACCGAAGCACCTATGACGTTACTCTATTCGAAAAGCCAAAGAAAATCGGTAAACTCTTCGGCAAACTCGAAGAAGCCGGATTTTATGGCTGTCTGATTTTGGATGAATCCTCTGAAATTAAGGTGCTTCAGAAATAAAAAGTAATTGTTATTTTTACAAATAAAATGCAAAAACAGCCATATACAAGCATGCTTATATATGGCTGTTTTTATACGCTTTTACACTTATACTTGAAAAAAAATGCAATTAGTACTCAAGTTCCAGTATTTCTTCATACTTTGTTTTGCTCTTCATTTTGTAAATAATTTCGCTATTTTCTTCTTCAACACTGAAATAAACTTTATCATCCACTACCATAAATCCGCTTACTTCTTCATCGCAAATGCGTTTTTTGGACTTGGAGGTTTTGTTGGCATAGTATAATTCATCATCCTTAATGAAATAAACCACACCATATTTGTCGCTGTAAATAAAATCCTCTACATCATCTGCAATCCGGACACCCTCGCCTTTTTTCACATAGTAGAGTTCATCCTCATCACCATCATAATAGTACACTGTTTTCAGGTCTTTGCTGGCAACAAAACTTGTATAATAAGAATTCAGACCGGATATAATTGTTTCTCCTTCTCTGGACTTTGTGAAATCATCTACCAGAACCAGCTTACTGCCGTCCATATATAATATGGAGTTGCCCTTTTCAGACATCTGGTAATTGTAAACACCGGAACTGAGCTTTTCTGTTTCCTGACCTTTTTTATAAACATAATATGCATCACTATCAATGCACCAAAGCTGTTCATTGAAAGACTCAACACCATAATGATATACATAATATGAATTGCTGCTTATTCTGGACTGTACCGCATTATCAGGAGCATAAATACCGGAAAAGCTTCCCTTCTTTACTTTTACAGGCTCTTTCATCTTAACAGTAAAATAATAGGTAGTTCCGTCTTCTGTATAAATCAGCTCTGTATTATCCTGATTAAAATATACCGTAGAAGAAATGTCACTGTCCAGCTTTGTTTCATCCATGTATAAATTTCCATTTTTTACATAAAATACATGCTTACCACCATTAGTAAGCGCAAGCGGTGTTGCATCACTGGAAACCTTTTCGCCTTCCTTTCCGTTCTTGGAAACAAAAGTGGAATATTTTTCAAGAGCACCCCAGCCATCCGTCTCACAGTTTCCGATATAGGCAACTGATTTACCATCTTCCGAAAGAACAATTCCAGTATAATATACGTCATCATCAATCGTCGTATCCTTTGCCCTGGAAACCTGATACAGATGCAGTTCACCTATTCTGTTTTCCACTTCTGTCATATAGGCAATCGTATCTCCAGAATCGGAAATCCAGAAGTTATATACTTCTTCTGCAACTTCAACTAATTCCTCGCCTTTTACTACAAATAAAGAAGCTTCATAATCCCTTACCACGGTCAGGGAACCATCCGCACTTCTCACCAAATCGTAAATACCTTCGTCTACCTCAATTTCTTCACCATTCAAGGAACCCAGCAGTTCATTGTCCTGTTTTATATAATAATCTTTTTCGCTGGCAAGCTTGAAAGAAGACTTGCCACCAGACACGCAGCTTCCAATGAGGCAGAGTAAAATCAGTGCAATAACTGCCACTGCAATCAGCACAATATTTTTCTTTAAAAAAGAACTAACTATTCTGACTATATCGCTGATTTCCATAGTGCTTGGTGCTTTTTCTGCAGTATTCTCCCTATTTTCTTCCTGCTCAAATGCAACTGTATCTGCTTCTGACGCAGATACTTCTGTTTTGTTTTCTTCGTCGTTCATAACGCCCTCCTTATGTTGTTTAATATGCTCTCGGAATTTTCTGAATGAAACATTCCGAAAGTACATTTTTTTTCTGAGCCAATACTCATTATAAAATGAATTTTACTTTCTGTCAATGCCTGTTGCAAAGTCGAGAACATACCATGCGTTTTTCTGTAGCTCTCCCCGAGTAATTCCATCCGTGTTTCCGAGTGTTTCCAAAAGTGTTCCATCGGAAATGTATTCCTGGTCTCCGTCCGGTCCACCAAAGGCACTGCCCGGCATCAATACATTTACACGGGCACGGACACGGTAGGCATTATCTCTGATATTCGGAAACTCCGGACTTGTAGCATACTGCATCCACCAGTCAGTCATAATAACACCATCATACTTCCATTCCTGCCGGAGTACCGTTTCTGCAAGGTCAAAATTGTAATGGCTCCAGACACCATTTACTTTATTATAAGATGTCATGATGTTCTTCGGATGTGCTTCTTTTACACAGATTTCAAAACCTCTCAGATAGATTTCTCGCAAAGCTCTGCCCGATACTCTTGAATCGTTTTTGTGACGGTTTACCTCCTGATTATTGCAGGCAAAATGCTTTGGACAAGCAGATGCCCCCTGAGACTGAATGCCACGCACTGCCGCAACCGCCATTTTTCCGGAGACATACGGATCTTCCGAAAAATACTCAAAATTTCGTCCACACAATGGATTTCTGTGAATATTTAATCCCGGCGAAAGAAGAACATCTACGTCAAAACGTTTCAATTCCTTTGCGATGCACTCAAACAGCTGCTCCACCAGTCCGGTGTTCCATGTACACGCCAGTGCCGTTCCACAAGGCAGCAGGGAAGTATACCGTTTAATTCGAAGCCCTGCAGGACCATCTGCCGTTACAATGGCAGGAACCCCTTTTTCTCGCAGTGACGGAAGAACTCCACCGTAAATTCCGGTATTTCCTCCAACTCCAAGCGGACGGCTCATTCCACCCTCACCTCTGGATAAGCCCTCCAGTTCTTCATCACTTAATTGTGCTATAAACTCTTCTAAGGATACCTCTTTCTTCTGTACCCTGGAAAAATGAATTCCCCGGTCTCCTGTTACCGGCACTTCCGCCGGAAGCTGCTCCAGAATACGCTTTCTCATATCCAGCCCACTCTTTGTAAGCACCTCTTTTTGCGGTACAAGCTTTCCATCCTGCATGACAGGCACAATTCTCTTAAAATCTTCCTGCAACGGACAAATCTCCGGAAGTGTCTTAAACACTCTCTGCCTTGTTACATCACTGCCGCCTGCATTACGAAAAATCAACTTTCCGTTTTTTCCACTGACACCACAATAATACCAGTATTCTCCCTTTTCCAGAACATAGCTGTTTACACAGCCCGTTTTTCCGCAATCATCAAAGGCAGACAACTGTTCAAAAGGAACCTGAAAACAGATATCCTGAGAGGTTCCCGGTGCCAGTTCTTCTGTTTTCTGAAATGCAATCAGGCTACGTTTTTCTCGTCCGAGTTTTCCTTGTGGAGCTTCCACATACAGCTGCACCACCTCTTTACCCGACCGTTTTCCGGTGTTGGTTACTCTCACAACAATCTGCAAATACGCATCATCTGCTCCCTGCCCATAATAAGACAGCGGTACGGTATCAAACGTTGTATAGGACAGCCCATAGCCAAAAGAATACAGAACCTTATCCTTGGCAAATGTTTCAAAATACCGGTAGCCGACATATATATCTTCTTCGTAGTTGTTAAACTCCGAACCATTAAAATTTTTCGCACTTGGATAGGACTCATAATCCACAGCAATTGTGTCCGTCAATTTTCCGCTTGGATTTTCCCTGCCGGACAATACGTCAGCCAGTGCATTTCCGGTTTCCATTCCTCCAAGCCACATTAAAAGAAGTGCATCTGTTTTATACTCTTTTGTCCACGAAAAATCAATAATATTTCCACAGTTCAACACAACAACTGTCTTTTCAAACGCATCGGTCACTCCGGCAATCAGCTTTTTTTCTTCCTGCGTCAGATAATAACTGCCCTCGCCCAGATAATTTTCCCGCTCTTCTCCGGCCGCACGCCCAAGAATAATTACCGCTGTTTCTGTCTTTTTTGCAGCATTCTGAATTAACGATTTCTCCACCGGCATTTCCGGATAAGAATACGGCCACTTTCCCCACTCTTTTCCCGGGTCAGCAATATTCTCTTCTCTGTGGCACCATTCCTCATATATGGCAGCCACTTCTTCATTGACACTGATGTCACAACAGGCACGAAGACCATCCAGAATCGACACCTGATACGGCGGATGCACATCTCCACCACTGCCATATCCTACATAAAAAGTATCCACCTGACATCTTCCAAATACAGTAATTTTCTCTTTCTTTTTAAAAGGAAGAACACCATTATTCTTTAACAGAACACACCCTTCTGCAGCACTTTTTCGTGCAAGCTCCGGCATTCCATCAGTAATCAGCCTTTCTCCCTCCACTTCGGAAATAAGTTCCTGCTCCAAGCCTGTTGTTACCCTTTCTTCTGTACTCATGTCAGTTTTCCTCCATCCATTATTTTTTCTTTTTCTGCCATGCATTTGCCCAGTCGGACTTAAGTATAAAAATAAGAAATACGATGCTGCTTAAGGACCATGTGAGCGGGTATGCCCATGCAATGGTTTTATATTTCCAAACAACCTTTAATGCCTGCGTAACATATAGTATACGCACCCCGCACCAGAAAGAAAGCATGGTAACCATTGGCACAATTGCTTTTCCGCACCCACGAAGCACTCCGGCAGCACAATGTGAAAATGCCAGCAAAAAGAAAAACAGCGATACTACCTTTGCATGAATCTCTCCATATTCAATGGCTTCCGGCACATCCACAAAAAACCGCAAAGCATATTTGGAACCAAAATAGCACAAAATACCAACTGCTTCTGCCAGTCCCATACCGGAAATAATTCCGAAAGCCGCACCTTTTTTTGCCCTGTCCGGCTTGCCAGCTCCGAGATTTTGACTGATAAACGTTGGCAGTGTCATGGACATACTTGTAATCGGCATAAATACTAGCCCTTCAATTTTTGCATAAGCACCGTGTCCTGACATGGCAAATGATCCAAAGCTATTGATATTGGTCTGTACAACCATGTTGCCAATGCTAATCACCGAGTTTTGAATACCAGTCGGCAGTCCCTGACGAATAACCTCGCCCATAATGCTCCTGTAAAATTTAATCTTTTTAAAATCCAGTCTGGTTGTTTCATCCTGTATTCGGCACATCTGAATAATGCAAAGAACCGCACTTAAGCCTTGAGAAATTACCGTGGCAGTTGCTGCGCCTGCAACGCCCCAGTCAAATACTGCAACAAACAGTAAATCCAGTACCACATTGGTCACCGATGAAACGGCCAGATAATACAACGGATGGATACTGTCCCCAAGTGCCCGCAAAATTGCCATGCCGACGTTATACATAATGACGGTAGACACACCTGCAAAATAAATAGAAAAATACATTTTTGAATCCGGAAGAACACTGTCCGGCACTTTCATCCAGATAAGAAGCTTCGGCACAAGCAGCACTCCAAGCAACGTTGACAACAAAGATGCAACAATTCCAAACAAAAAGTTGGTATGAATGGAACGCTGTATCATTGTTTTATCTTCCGCACCCACATAACGGGAAATAACCACACCACCTCCGATAGCAATCCCACTAAAAAAACCGGTAATCAAAAATATCAGGCTTCCAGCAGAGCTGACTGCTGCGAAAGCATCATTATCCGCAAAATTTCCGACTACCCACGCATCAGCCATATTATAAAGCTGCTGCAGAAGCTGTCCTAAAAACACTGGAATCGCAAAGGAAACCATTCCTTTGACAATCGAACCATTGGTTAAATCTACTGTTGCTTTCTTTTTTTCTTTTGTTCTGCTCATATTTTCTGTCCTTTTCACTTCTTTTTAACACCTTATATTCAGTATACCTTAAATAATAAAAAATAGCAACAAGCATTCTTTGGCGACAAATTACATATTCCTTTAATATGCGTTCGTCCTTGCTCTTACACGCAGACATAATTTTAAGATGATTCGTCCAACTCAATTGTGTCACCAGTGGTGACATTTTTCGTAGTCCTTATAAAGTTCATAAAATTGCTTCATTCGATAAAGACCACGGCAATTAAATCCTTTCAGTTCAGGATAATTCTCAGCAAAGAAATCCGCAAGTTTCTGTACAAACACGCACATCTATTTTTCTTCCGAAATCACAGAAACCTTTGCGTTACCTCGCTTTTCTTGACAGAAGGCAAATGCACTCCACATGGCTCGATACGATAGGCTGAATGTCTTGGCTATTTTACCGTTTATAGGAACAAGTCCATAGCCTTTTTCGTGTTTGAGCCGTTTGCGGTAATACGTCCTACGATTTATCTGTAGAATCCGATATTTGTCTTAAAATAACATTATAATATGTTTTCATCAAGTTTCTTTCGATGTCATCAACATAACTGTTATGAGCAATTTTGTTTCGGCATTCTGCCATATCATTTAGTTTAGAGAGTATAAAAGACTGGTTTGGGAAATAATCTTTAAAAATGTCCCAATTATTGTCTATAACTGCTCCCAAATCTTTAAAATCCAAATAGAATAATTCTGTTCCTCTTACACTCAACCATTTGTTAGCATCATCATTTTTCTGTCTTTCAGCAATGGTTCTTTGTAAATTATGCGGAATTGTAAGCTGAGAAAAATAGGATTCTCCATATTTTTCTTTTGCTACTTTTTCAATAAACAGCCTCAACGAGTTTTCAACCGAATACAGATAGGTGTATGCTTCTGCCATCTGATATCCTTTTGTTCTAATATCTTCCGGAAGAAGTTCTCCCATTATTTTGTGGGCTTTGGAATTGACATTGTTTTCCAAATCAGAAATCAAATCATCTTCTAATTCGAAATCCTTAGTTAAATCCATGTTGAACGAAACACTTTTAATATCAAACCCAACATCAGGAGGTATTAAGCCACTACAAATTTTGTCCAATATTTTTTTATTTTCTTCAGAATCCAACGCATCTAAATATTCTGGATTCACAAAAAAAGTGACATAAGCGGCCAAAGCATTACTTCTTCCCCAACCACCATCATAATATGAATAAGTGCCTTTTTCTACCTGGACATTTGCACCTCTCAGCAAATTGGCAAGGTCGTATTTATTTTCCTTTTTTAGCATCATAATGATGCCTTTCATAAATCTTTCGTTAGTAAAAGGTAAGGAATATGTGTAATCACTCATTGCATTTACCTCCGTTTCAACTCTTCTTAGGCAATTTAAAATCAAACTTTCCGCCCAATGCTGCTGTGCCGATTCCTACTGCTGTAAGTATAACAAAACTTGCGGCACCGAGAACTTTCCAATTAAACTCTTTTTTCTCGGTATCCTTCTTATCTGCCATGCGAGCCATTTCCATTTCATGTTCTCTAATCTCAGTATCCTTTTTATCAACTGCATGGAAATTTCCATCTGACGGTCAAGAATATCTTTTTGTTGCTCTGGTGTCAGATTAGGGTTATCAAGACATTTGCTTAAATCAGCTCGAACCTTATCCGCATACTCTATAAATTCTTTTTTACTATCAGATGCATTATCTACTTCTTTATTTATAATGCCATATACTTGATTTGTGCTTTCGTCATCACTTGCAACAATTTTTTCCAGAATATCCTTATATTCAACCATTGTAGATTGTATTAATTTTGCTAACTCTGGGAACTGGGCAATAACTTGTTGTGCAACTTCCGGACGTAATTCATTAAGCTTTGATGCATAACTCAACACATCATTTTTGGATAAATTTCTAAAGTCGGTTCTCTCCATAAGCGAGAGAATTTGTTTTTCATTATTTGTATATTCCATGTTCGCACACTCCTTATCCCAACAACTGACGAATCTTGCTTGTTAATAAGGTCTTTCTCTTTTCATAGAACTCTTCAAAATTCTCCAACTCAAGAGATACCCCTTCCGGAATGAGAGCCTCTCTACAGAAATCCGCCTTCTGTTCATCATTCATATCGTTGTAATAATCAACCAGGCGCATAGCATTCTTACTTCCGTTACTTCTACCTTCAAGTAACTGCAGGTTAGGCAATCTGTTTCTGTTGCTGCGCCATTTACACCAATCATCCATAGAAACAGAGATAGGCTTTGTACTATCGAATCTGTCATACGGATGTAGATGGTCTTGTTCATATTTGAAGTTTCTGTTTATCCAGTCAACTCCCAAGAAATACAATGCTTCTCCGGCAACACGGCTGCCTTTTTCAGAGTTGATAATATCATCAATTTTACCGTCGGTTACACGCAGGTCATTCATCTGTTCCAACATATCAACAGTAATTTCATAATCATTATCATTGATGTTGCTCTTCATCTGCTGCAGCTTGCTTGTTGTACCCGACTGGAAATATGTGAACAGTACGGCTCTAATCAAATATGCTTTGATGCCGTCCAGATTGTTTGTATATTCAGGATTGTAGTACATGAAATAAATGATAGGCAGCAACACATTCCAACTGCTCGAAAAACGGCTAACCTCAATTTTCATATCTTTCAATACACCATCAAGGTTTTTGAGTGTTTTCTTGAAATCCTGCCAGTTGTTCTTCAAATCCTCCGCAATCTGCTTATTGATATTTGATTTTACAACATCACCATAAAGCATAAGAGCGGAACGAACGATAAAATCAGAACCAAATCCCGCATAAGAATCTACAAGCAATCTGCCAAATTCGGTCTTTGCGTTAGGCCAATACGCCTCAAGAATAGACATCGTGATTTCATGTTTCTTTAATGCTTTACCGCCACTATTGAAACGAACAAACATCTCCAACGCATCATCCTGTTTCATGTCCTGGATTTCAGTATAGCGAATCAGTTTCTCAACAAAAATCTTATTGTAGAGTTTGTTAAGAATATTTCTGGCATACTCTTTACTGTCGGCAGGAACATTTGCAATAGCCGCTTCAATAGCCTGATCTCTTGTGTTATCATCCTGGAATTTCTCGCTGAGGATTTCCTTAATTTCAAACTGTGTCGGACTAAGCTTGCCGACTTTCTCGGTAAACTTGATATCAAATTTTTTGCTGTTGTATTCTTCTTCATCGACAGTCAACTTGTGTTTATTCAACTCTATCAGCAGCTTTACTACCGTGCCGCCAGCAACCTTCTTTCTTGCGTGTTTCTGTCTGATATACGCACGTCCGAAAAGAGACAGAAACAAAGAGGTTAATCTTTGCTGACCATCCAAAACTGCGGTGTCTGTCATTTTTACATTGATATTGCTCAATTCATAACTAACGCTATCAGCTTGTTTTCTACTGTCAAATGTCACTTCTGATAAGAAATTACAAAAATATGTATCCCAGCTGACATTATCATCATCCACGTGCCAAAACAAAAAAGTTGCAATAGGATAATCTAAAAGAATGGAGTCCCAGAGTTTCTCAATCTGTTCCATGCTCCACACATATTGCCTTTGAAATGCAGGCATAACATACTTTCCGTTTTTTATATGTTCAAGTGCCTCATATATAGTGATGCTGTTATCTATTAAAACGCTCATGGTTACTCCTCTCCAACGTAGAAACTTTCTTTATATTTCACAAGGGTGTCTTCAACCTCGTCCCAAACCCAAACACGTTCTCCGTCATCTTCAAAAACTTTTCCGTGTGATTTTGGTCCATCCAGTTTCATTTGTGAATAGTTATTTCTAAAAGTAGGAACAAACAAATCAGGACGCTCTTTATCGCTACACAGACGCTCCATCATAGGCAGAGTAGCTTCTCCTGCAATATCAATAGCCATGAAAAAGGCTTTTATAATTTTATGGTTGTACTGACTCGGTTTCATTGCCCACATAGGGATACGCTGCAATGCTTTTCCGTAGAAATCTCTGGAACCGCTGTCAGTTTGTTTCACAACTCTTGGTGTATACTCTTTTGATGCATTGCCAAATGCTTGTGCAATATACCAACGGAGACAGGCTTCACCAGCCTCATCAGATGTTTCCCCGGACAAGTTAAGTGCCATATTAAATTTTTCATATACATCTGAATCCACTGTAAAGGATATATTTTTTTGCATCATTTTACCTCCGTTCGTTTAGAATTCGTCATTCTATATTATACACACCATTAGTAAATTTGTCAATACTCACAGACTAATTGCCAGTGATACAAATCAACAGAAACACACCCTGCATTGCTGCAAGGTGTGTTCTATACAAATATTATCTTCTAACATCCACGCTTGTTCCGGATTTGAATTCTACAGTGACCCTTTCGCCGTAAACCGTTATTTTCTCAATCAGCCTGCGAACCAACCTTTCCGTCAGATTCAATCCGCATTTTAAGTGAAACACAATCTTTGCTCTGGACTCCACCGAGATACTTTCCACATAGGCAAGGAAGGTTTCATCTTCGAATGCTGTCAGCATCACACCTTGGGAGGTAAAAGCCATCAGCTTTTGCAGTTCTTTAATTCGTGTCTTATCACCGCCAACAAAATTAACTAACTTCTCTTTTTCTGCCCGTAGCTTTTGCTCTTCCATAGTAAAGAAAATGGAAATGCCCAGATCTGTCAGCTTTCGCACCATTTCCAGGCAGTCCGTAGTGTTACGGGCAAATCGGCTGATGGACTTGGTAATGATAAATTCAATCTTACCGTCTTCACAGTCGGCTATCATGGAAAGAAGTCCGGCACGGACATCCTTTTTCGTACCCGTAATGCCCTCATCAGCCGCTGTCAAGTAAGGACTAAAAGATTTTGAAGATGTTTTACAACTTTTTCGGTTACGAAGCCGTATCCATATCATCAAGGCAGGTCAGCAGATTTTCCAGCTCGTCACGCAGAGCAGGGGAAGTCCTGCTACTGCTTCTGCCAGGATACGGACACAGGAATACACTGCTGTCATTTGCATGGCAGAGCGTTCCGTCACATTTTTGCCGGAAGTCGAACCGCCCATATAAAAGGTATAGGCACTGCCCGCTGTTCTGTTTTCGGGCTTATCTCTCGCCTTGAATATTCCAGATAAAATTCCCATAAGAATCACGCTCCCTTCTTAAAATAGGCATAAGAAAAGCACCTGCCGTTTTTGACAGATACTTAATACGCAATTTTTGCGTGTTTATTTTTTTGTTATACGCAACTCAATCTTCAATTATTATGCAATTAACTTTTTTCGAGATTGGAGTACACGCATCAAGGGCAATTATTCCCTTACCATAATATGGCGTAAAGTTTGGATTATTATCAAACTCACCGCCATCATTTTCGTAATGCGAGTGACCAAATGAGCAGTGCCAGTGGCCACATACGATTGTTTTTCCTTTTTCTATCACACCTGCATGAGCCGCTTCCATTCCATTTAACCATCGTGCTTTATCCCACATATCAGCACTTGCTTTTCTCCAATTGTCTATCGGTACATACTCTTTTAAATATGAACTGATATTTATCGGTGTGCAGGGTATCCAACCGTGTGTGAAAATGTAGTTTTCCGTTTCAAAATAATCGACCATAGCAGGAATGATTTTTTGTATGTACGGATTTTGCAAGAAAGCCTTGCCAATTGCTTCAGAATCCGAATGTAGGTCAGAGGCAACTGCATCGACCAATTGACAAACAGTATCAATCGTTCCATTTGTGTGATGATGATACTGTAAAAAACTTCCCTTGTGCCAATTATTCAGAAGGTCTAACGCTAAGTCTTCATGGTTGCCTTTTATAAGAATAATTTCATCTTTTGAAAGTAAATCAAGAATAAACTCCTGCAACTGAAATGCTTCTTTGCCTCTGTCAAAAAGGTCCCCACATACAATCAATTTGTGTGGCGTCTTATCATCAAAAAAACCTTTTTCAATTAGCGCAGTTTTAAGTTCGCTGAAATAGCCGTGGACATCAGCTGTTACATAATACCTCATAGGCTCTATTCCACAATTCCCTTCAATTCACGGAGAAGTTCGGGAATATCATTTTTAACTGTATCGTATACTACAGCCAAATCAACATTGCCGTATTCATGGACGATTCGATTTCTCATACCTTTCATTGCTCTCCACGGAATTGAAGCAAAATGAGCCTTAAAATCATCCGTTAGTTTATCAGAGTTTTCTGAAATTTGTATAAGCCTAAACATAACGGAGTCTACAAGAATTTCATTATTCTCAAGTTCATCCTGTGTCAGGCCTTCTGTGTGGTTAAGAACAAACGCCAAATCCGTCACAATTTTCTTGATATAATATCGGTTGTCTTTTCTGTTATCCATATATCTTTACACCATCCTTTAGTATCTCATTCATTAAATCAGGGTTACCATTAAGCTGCTCACTTTTCAGCACGTCAACCTTCTTCTTTAATCCTTCTCTTACAGATTCCACCAAATCGTAAAAGCGCATACCGGAAATAGAAGTTGCTATCAAAAGGTCAACATCACTCTGCTCCGTAGCTTTCCCCTTTGCATATGAACCAAACAGATAGCAATACTCAATATCATAATCAGAAAAAATATTCTTGCAAACATCTGTAATCTGTTCAACACTTAAAATACCGTGGGTTTCATCCACAAACCCATACTCCTCCAATTTCTGCATCATAAATGCATACTTCATAGAACTTGCTTTTGATTCATCGGTTTCATAGTTCTGATAAGTACGAACAGGAATGCCCAGGTATTTGGCACATTCAATTTGAGTCATTTTCTTCTGCTTACGCAGCTCTTTCAGTGTCAATTTTCATCACCTCGATAATGATTATACCACAAAAAAATAAAATGCGCAATAGAAATACGCAATTTTTGCGTATTTTCAAAAATCAAAATACGCAATTACTGCGTGTTTCTATTTTCCATAGTGTATGTCATTTCGAGATAATTATTCTGAAATCATATAAACAAAATGCCACGGTCATCGTAAACCGAAGCACTGTTGGTATTGCCACAACGAATCGCACGGTCAAGCGCCATAATCGTTGCCACCGCACCGTCAATCTTTTCTGTGGATTTGGCTTTGTCTGCTTAGATGTTTCCGGCGAGGTCAGTCTTGATGTAGATGTTATCCATCATCTCTTCTATTTTTTCTAATTCTTCATAATAAGCTTTACGATTTAGAAATTGCACATAATATAGCACTATATCCCCCCTTTGGGGGTAGAAGCTGTCGCAAAAATATGTCCACAAATCAATGTGATCACAATGTCGTTTTCAAATACAATCCATATTCATAGCTGTCCCCTTGGTATTCTTCGCTTATCCTTCCGACCAGTTGTGTAAACCCGAACTTAGCGTATATGTGCATTGCCGTCTGATTATCAGATTCAACGCCTATTGTAAATTCCGTATAGCCTTTCTCTTTAAGCACGGAAATCGCCTCGTTCATCAAAAACTGACCATATCCTCTACATTGAAGCTCCTTATGAATACGAAATGCAAATAGATATGCGCGCTTATTTCTGATCGCAAACCTGTCATCATCATGAACATAGGCGACGTGTATCTCTCCTATAAGATCATCATTTTGGAATAAACCGAATATATCAATTTTGCCCTCGGTGATATCTCTCGTATTTTCAGCGATCATCTCATCGGGATGATTGTAATCAAAAAGCCGAAACAGCAGATTTAATTCATCTACACTTAAAGTTTTAACATAGCAATTCATACTCACACCGCACCTCGGAAACTCCTTTTTCTCGCTATTTACTTCTGTACTTTTTGTGAGCAAACAGACACTCTCAACGGTGTTTTCTTCATTCGGAAAAAACATATCCACTTCATTTCCCTGATAATACACAGGGAAACGAAATTGAATGCTCTTTAATATTTGTCCGTTCTCCAAAGGCTGAGGATATATGTCAATCC
>CAZJAA010000010.1:0-73846 GCA_964544055.1 uncultured Lachnospiraceae bacterium
CGCAGCCGCTATCCGCGGCTTGCGTTATCAGGGGTATGCGCTATGGAGCGTTTACCGTTCTCTGTTTCTACCTCTTGTTTATATAGCACAACTGATGCCAAACCATATTCCTGCTCCATATACCCGCTTGTTAATACTTCCTCTAACTTTTCCAGCAAAAACTTCTGCTGTTCATAGTTCTTTTGAGTCCTCACAATCTCTATCAGACCAATCAATCTATTACACTCATGTTCATGAAATGGCCAGTGGCTCCTCAACATATCATCCACTTCCAATCCTCTATAAGCAAGAATTTTCCTTATGGACTGTTCATAGACCTCATCCGAAATCTGTTTCTGCCTATGTTTTAATTTTAATTCAATATCAGATAGGTATTGTTGGTTTCTTACAACAGACATATCTAAATCCTGTTTTAATTTTTCCATTAGCAGCCTAACTTTTTCATAATCACTTTCAAAAAAAGCATCCGATATCTCATTCACCAAATGCAACACCTTCATATCTTTCGTCTTCAGCACCCCCTGTCTGGTGCTTTCTTCCATTCCCATCGCCCGGGTCAGACTGCGGTATGTCCGCTCTGTTGCCTTATTCTTTCCTTCTTCAATCCGGTATACCGTCATTCCGGCAGGACCATCCGCATCATACTCATCCCTGTCATGCCCCAGTGCCGTCCGCCGCAGCTTAACCACCTGGCTCAGCCTGTAATATGCCATCCGTATTCCTCCCTGCTGTATCGTTCTATTTCCTCTGCCGTTTCTTCATCCATAAAGGATAAACTCACATAATATGCCATTTTGCATTGCTGGAAGAACTCCCGCTCCTCCTCTTTTGTATGCCGTAATCTCATTTTAGCGGCAGCTTCCATAAAATAAAACTCCGACAGATGAAAACTTTTAATATTATCCTTTAATATCTGTATCATCTCTTCACAGACATTACGGCACTGCACATATAATTCCTGCTCCAGCAGTTTTCGAGCATACAGAAATGCCGTATCAAAATAACACTCCGCATATATCTGATTATCCAGAAACATCCTCTCCATCTCCTCCAGCAGTACCGGATATTCTTCCATGGACAATGGGTGTTTACAGTCTCTGTATTCCAGATACATCCACATTTCTTCCTCTGACACTACGCCGGAACCTTTCCGTCTTTTTTCCAGTTCGTGAATCGTCATGGTAAGTTCCAATGTCTCCTGAAATAATTCTCCTGCCTTGTCCCTGTCTGTATTTTTTAACAGTTGCGCCTGTCTGGAACGCACATATTGTTTATGAAGCGCATCCTCCGGTGCTTTTTCCCTGTATTCCTCCAGCAACGCCTCGGCTTCTTCCCATTTTTTTTGCCGTATCAGGCGGTTGATTTTGCGGCGCCATTCCTTCTGCCAGAAATCTTCATCACCCAGCATGATTTCAAACAGCTTGTACTGAATGTGCAGCCGGGACATCAGCCGTTCCGACAACAGTTCGTCCAAAACTCCTGCTCCACTTTCCAGATGTAGATACGCTTTTTTACTGCACAATCCAACATACAGTTCCGCCTGTGCTACCTTCTGTTCTATCCGCAGCTCCCGTATTACTTCACTTAATTCCATGCCATGCAGACCGATGGTTTCATTTTTCATGTAAAATCTACCCCTTTTTCTTTCCGTAAATTCTTTCTTCCTATGTTATCTTGTCCATTTCCTTGCTGATAACATGCAAACCAAAATTCCTAATCATTTCTATTTTACCTTCCTTATGACGACTTGTCTGTAACGTTTACCGAAAATTTCTGTAAAACAAAAACAAGGCAAAATGCTTTCCATAACACTTCGCTAAAAGCCTGAATAATTGATGTAGTTGTTGATTTATTTTGAATATCATTGCAACGATACTCTTTTTGCAATAAAAAAATTTTACAAATACTCCTGAATGCACAATTCCGTCTGCTCTCCCACAGCCCGACTTACCAGTTCAAACAAATTCTCCTTTGTTGCAAATAAATTTTTAGGATTTCTCCCAATAATCAGATACTGGTTTTTATCATCCAAAGAAATATACTTTCGCGTTTCATCATCCAGCATAATATCCGCATTATCAATCACAATCAATTTTCCGGAAACATTGCTGATAATCTCTTTGATATTCTTCTGGTAATCCAGATAATTCAGACACAAAATTTTTGGATTTACCGCCATGCATTCCTTTATAAAAGAAAAACTGGCTGTTTTTCCTGTTCCCGACTCTCCTGTCAAAATCGTAATATTATTCGGAAAATGGAACCTGATGATATAAGAAGTATGAATTGTTGAAAATTGCTCCATTACTAATGGTTTACTCTTCATTATTCCACCACTCCTTTAACTTTTCATATTCTTCTATTACAATATCTGTATTTCCCATTGACACCTGAAATTCTTCCAGTTCCAAAGCTATCATTGCATAGTCACTGTACACTTGTCCTGATTCTAAACCATACAGCAGTTTTAAAGCATTATTTCCACATATCCGGCGTTTTCCGGGATCTGTTTCTTATTTTTATATATTTTCAGCATGGCACATCTCCAATCCCTGTTTTGAAAATTCTCTATGCAGGCAGGTTCCATAAAAAATACTTTTCATTTTTCTTTTAAGGAAATTCTGCTGCTGTCCAGCCCACATATATCATCTTCCTGTCTTTCTTTCCAGCCACAACAAGAGTTTATCCAACATGGAATTACAGTGTATTGTATTACTTAACATATTATATAATATATTTTTATTTTTTTAAACAATTTTCCCACAGAAATTTTCCTTCTCAATCCCACCTCAAAAATCCCCGGGTATTCCAAGTTTTTTAGGGTCTACGATTTTTAGGGGCAGACTTTACCTCACGAAAGGCCCTCACAAAGTTTGGCAAACCCTCAAAAACTTCGATGCCCCTAAAAAATAAGCCAAGAAACACTATAGCTTCCTGTCTTACCTTTCTTATTAAACATCATCTATTTGAAAGAATACTGTTTTACCTATATTCTCCGGATGGAAGATATATTCTCTGTTAAAAAGGGCTCCTTGCTCTTTTGCTAAAACATTTTTCCCTATAAATTTAATTACCTTTATTACTTTTATGCATTTTATCTTCCCTAGAAGATACTGTACATAATACACATATTTCCCTACAAAGAATTGAAAAGAGTAAAAATCCGTACTCTGTTTTTATTTTTAGTGGACAATTCTTGTAAAAATGATAATCCTCGTGTTTTACCAATATATAATCATTGTATTTGTATGGAGGAAAACTTTGACAATCAAAAAATCTCGCAAGTTTTCCTGACACCACGCTAATATCTCTAATCCAAGGACCACTTTCCTTGTTATTCAAAGTATCTATTGGAGTATATAAGGCGCACAAAATTGTATTTCCGCAAAAACGACCATTACACAAGTCGGTGCCTACATTGTAATACCCCATTATTTTTTCACGAAAACTTCGAATATTATAAAAATGGTCATCGCTTGCTTTAAATTTATTCATTAAAGCCGACATGAAATCTGAATATGACAGTTCATATAGTTTATGACTTTGACGTAAGGCAGTATAGTATTCTTTTTCAGTATCGGTAAATTTAGGAGCACCTAGTCCAAGTTTTTGACACCATTGTTCTGCACCATCTGCGAACAACCCAATATAAGGTTGGCTCATCATAATATAGTTACTACTGATATTTTTCGCATCTTGATGAATAACCATTAAAGTATACAGAAATCTAGCATCTGCTTGTATTAGTTCGTATGCAGCCTTTTGCACGGCGTTTAACATAGTCGCTCTCCCTTCATACAATGCATTATAAACCATTTAACCTAACATGCTAAATAAATATAATTCATCTAAATAAATACCTGAACATTTTCCCTCTTGATTTTCTCATCCCCCCGGCCCTGTACCCCAACAATTCGCATATAATATCCTCTAGCTCTGGCTTTCTAAAATTTCAATTGGGGTATTATTGGGGTAAAACGAAAAAAAATGCAGGTTCGTATATATCTACAAACCCGCATTTTTACTGACTTTTCTTTAATTACTCAGCTGCAATAACTTCCTTCTTGTTGTAAGAACCGCAAGCCTTACATACTCTGTGTGGCATCATTAACTCGCCGCACTTGCTGCACTTTACAAGGTTTGGAGCAGTCATTTTCCAGTTTGCTCTACGACTGTCTCTTCTTGCCTTGGAAGTTTTATTCTTCGGACAAATAGCTCCCATGATTACACCTCCTTAACGTTGTTAAAAATATCGCGGATAACAGACATTCTTGGATCTGGCTCTGTACGGATGCAACCGCACTCTCCCTGATTGAGGTTTGCACCGCAAACCTTACAGATTCCTTTACAGTCTTCCTGACACAGAACCTTCATTGGGAAACCAAGCAAGATTTCTTCGTAGACCAGACGGTCTACATCTAAATCGTATCCTTCAATATATACTGTTTCATTCAAATCGTTGATGCGCTCTTCTTCACTCTGGTTAAAGTCCGCTTCAACTTCGGTAGAAACTGGAATTTCCACACGCTGCTCTGTCAGACAATTATCACATGGTACGGAAAGAATAACTTTTGTCTTAGCTCCGATTTTTACTTTTCTGTCACCAAGATTTTCAATTGCCAGCTTAACCTCTTCTTTCTCAAGAATCGGATAAACAACGCCTAATCTTACAAAAGTATCCGGCTCATACAGCGCAGTTTTCTTTTGTACTCCCATTGGCAGATTCATAATTTCAGATAAAGATATTAGCATATTCTACCCTTTCATGTGCTCAGAATAAAAAACACATCAAAACTCACACCAACATATTATAGCCATTCGCATTGGATTTGTCAACTACTTTTTTATACTTTTATAAAATTATCCACAGACTTATCCACACGTTTTCCACATGCGATTTCTGCCTGATTTTATATTCTTTTTATTATCCTCGGACGCAAATCGGTGCGAGGATAATACTATGGACATTATACCAAAGCAACCGTTTCTCTTGCAATTGCTAATTCTTCATTGGTAGGGATTACAAGCACCTTTACCTTGGAATCAGAAGTTGTGATAATATTTTCAAAACCACGCTTTGCATTTTCTGCTTCGTCTAAGGTAATGCCAAGATATCCTAAGTAGCTGCAGATTGTTTTACGAACCTTGCCGTCATTTTCGCCAAGACCTGCGGTAAAGGCAATGGCATCCACGCCGTTCATGGCAGCAACATAGGCACCGATGTACTTAGCTACACGGTAAGCAAATACGGCTACTGCTTCCTTGGCGTGCTCGTTGCCTTCTTCGGCAGCCTTTGCAAGGTCACGGAAGTCGCTGGAAACACCGGACATACCCTGAACACCGGATTTCTTGTTTAAGATAGTCATAATCTCATCAATGGATTTGTTTTCCTTGTGTGCAATAAACTCGATGATTGCAGGGTCAATGTCACCGCTTCTTGTGCCCATGATAAGGCCTTCTAATGGGGTAAGACCCATAGAAGTATCTACGGATTCTCCATTCTTTACAGCAGAAATGCTGGCACCGTTACCAAGATGGCAGACAATAACCTTAGAATTCTTTGCATCCAGACCTGCTACTGCAATGGCTCTCTTGGAAACAAAGCTGTGGCTTGTTCCGTGGAATCCGTAACGGCGGATTTTGTACTTGTCATAATATTCAAAAGGAATACCGTAAAGGTAAGCTTCCTTTGGCATGGTCTGATGGAATGCGGTATCAAATACAGCTACCATCGGCACACCCGGCATAATAGTCTTACATGCATTAATACCAATTAAGTTTGCAGGATTATGAAGCGGTGCAAGGTCGTTGCACTCTTCAATTGCCTTGATAACGTCATCAGTGATAACAACAGAGGAAGCGAACTTTTCGCCGCCGTGTACCACTCTGTGACCTACGGCACCGATTTCATCTAAGGATTTGATGACACCGTGCTTTGCATCGGTCAGGGCAGCCAGAACACTCTGGATTGCCACCTCATGATTTGGAAGAGGAGCGTTGATTACCACTTTTTCGCCGCCTGCCGGTGTGTGGTTTAATCTGCCGTCAATGCCGATTCTTTCGCACAGACCAACAGCCAGTGCCTGTTCTGTTTCGGAATCAATTAACTGGTATTTTAAGGAAGAGCTTCCGCAGTTTACTACTAAAACCTTCATAATTAAATCTCCATTTCTGTTTATCATTTCGGAGAACCTTGTCCGGCCTCTCCGCTCAATTCAATGTCTGCAGATTAGTACATCGGTTTCTTAATAACTGATGTACTAGTACACTAATGTCTTATGACAGACAGCATTTATTTTGCCTGAGCCTGTACGGATGTGATGGCAATGACACCAACAATATCCTCTGCAAAGCAGCCTCTGGAAAGGTCGTTGACAGGAGCTGCGATACCCTGTGTGATTGGTCCGTAGGCTTCTGCCTTGGCAAGTCTCTGTGCAAGCTTGTAGCCGATGTTACCGGCATCAAGGTCAGGGAAGATAAGAACATTTGCATGTCCTGCAATTTCGCTGCCAGGAGCCTTGCTGGCACCAACACTTGGAACAATGGCTGCGTCAAGCTGTAATTCACCCTCCAGCTTAATGTTCGGATATAATTCCTTGGCAATCTTTGTTGCTTCTACTACTTTATCTACATCCGCATGCTTTGCACTGCCCATGGTGGAGTGGGAAAGCATGGCAACCTTTGCTTCCTTGCCAACTAACAGTTCAAAGCTCTTTGCGGAGCTTTCTGCAATGGCAGCAAGTTCTTCCGGATTTGGATTCTGAACCAGACCGGAATCGCCAAAGATGAAGGTGCCGTTTTCGCCATATTCGCAGTTTGGAACTACGATAACGAAAAATGCGGATACCAACTTAGTGCCTGGTGCAGTCTTTAAAATCTGTAAGCATGGTCGTAAGGTGTTCGCTGTGGAATGGCAGGCACCGGAAACAACGCCGTCTGCATCGCCCATCTTAACCATCATAACTGCAAATGTGGTATAATCGGTTGTGAGTGCTTCTCTTGCCTTTTCCGGAGTCATACCCTTTGCCTGACGAAGTTCTACAAGCTTGTCAATGTAGCCGGAAAGCTTGTCCGTTGTATGAGGATTGATACGGGAAGCCTTGGAAATATCTAAACCTTCTGCATTCTTATCGATTTCCTCATCCGTACCAACTAAAATAAGATTAGCATTTCCTTCTGCTAACGTGATAGCTGCTGCCTCAAGTACTCTTCTGTCCTCTGTCTCAGGCAGAACGATTGTCTTTAAATTCTGTCTGGCTCTTACTTTGATTTCATCAATAAAACCCATGATTGTTCTCCTTTCGTTTTATTCTGCTGTACCGCAGAATATATCTACTGTAGATTATAGTCCAAAATAAACCATTTCACAAGAGGAAATTCAAATTTTCTCTTGTATTATACCATCCATTTCAGAACGAATTGCTGTTTCTGCCACAATTCATCTTCCGAATCCTAAATTTTAGAAGAAATTACTTTTCAGCCGTTCAGAAAAGCGAAAATTCAAAGCAGACCGGGATTTACAATACTCTCTGAGCATGATAAAATGCTAAAAGAAACTATGTAGCTACATTTAAAGTAAAATTTTGTTTTCCCAGAAAACTGAAATAAAGGAGAACCCTGCCATGACAATTGCCGGCATTATTGCAGAATACAACCCTTATCACAATGGGCACGACTATATGATTCAAAAGGTGCGTGAAGAAACCGGTGCTGATTATGTCATTGCCGTAATGAGCGGTGATTTTACCCAACGTGGCATTCCGGGCATTACAGATAAATTCACCCGTGCAAAAATGGCAGCTTCCTGTGGAGCAGATGCCGTTTTTGAGCTTCCCGTGCGCTTTGCTACAGCAAATGCTGAGTGCTTTGCCACCGGAGCCGTATCGTTTTTTCATGCGCTTTCCTGTGTGAATATTCTTGCATTTGGCAGTGAGTGCGGCGCCGTTTCTGACTTTTCCGACACAGCTGCGCTTTTGCTCAACGAGCCGGAAGAATGGAATGTTGATATCAAAGAAATGCAGCGCCAGGGATTTTCCTACCCAAAGGCTTTTGCCCACACAATTCAGAAGCATTGTCCAGAGCATGAAATTTCAGCCAGGCTTCTTGAATCACCCAACAACCTGCTTGGTCTGGAATATATTAAAGCATTACAAAAGCTTTCTTCTGCCATCCGCCCATACACCATTACACGCACCGGAACCGGCTACCATGATGTCCATGCCGCTTACTCGTATGACTCCGGCACATTAATTGCCAGTGCCTCTGCCATACGCTCCACCCTGACACATTCCTCTGATGACACTGTGCAGGAGGACTTTTTTTCGGACGCCGCCAGTGCTTCCCGGACTGACAATTTCACCGGCACAGAAAAAAACGCTTTTTCCGGAAAGACTGTCCAAACAGGTTGCATAAATACAAGTAACAAAATACAGTCGCTGCTTCCGCAAAACGCTTATCAAGTTCTTTCCGAAAGCTTTGGCAATACTGCGCCAATTGCTCAGGATGATTTTTCCCTGTTGCTCTCTGCACGGATTGCTGCAGAAACCAAGGACTCCCTTGCATCTTTTTTAGACGTTCCAAAAGAACTTGCTGACCGGATTTACCGCTTTCGTGATGAATTTCTGCCGTTTTCGGAACTGATTTCTACCATTAAACACAAACAGTTTACCTATGCCAGAATCAACCGAGCACTGCTTCATATTCTGCTCGGTTTAAAAGAAAAGCCGGAGAATACTTCTGTGCCTTATGCCAGACTGCTTGCCATGAAAAAAACAGCCTCGCCCCTTATGAAAGAGCTGAAGGAGCGTTCCACCATTCCAATTATTACAAAACCTGCCACGGCACGCAAGGTTCTCACAGGGCGGGCACTGGAATTATTTCTGGAAGATGTGTATGCCGCAGATTTGTATCAGAGGGTGGTTTGTTCAAAATCCGGATTCGGATTAAAATTTGTATCAGATATAAAGAAAACGGTTGAATTGGTTGAAGCCTGAAAATACCTCTTATTAAGCATTTTCTCATAGCAAAAAAAACTCTGTAAAACACACCAAAACTGTTGACTTTTGGGTTGTTTAGCAGAGTTTTTTTACTGCACGACTCTCTCATGCGATTTTTTAAAAGCAAACGACGTTCTTATCATTCTGGACAAAGCTTAATCAATATTGTCGAAAAAAGCATCTGAATCAATGTCGTACATTTCATCTTCCTTTTTGCGATAGTCTGTTTTTTCTTCGGAAGCTGCGGTGCTCTGTTCCTGCGGAACAACATCCTCATTTAACTCCCTGCGGTTTTCACGAACAATTTTTAAATTTTCTTCCAGCGCACTAATCATAGCTTCGGTTTTTGCTCTCGTTTCTTCATAAGTGTTGGCAATCACACGCTCCACCTCGGAAAGCATGTCATTTGTATATCGGAGTGCACCCATGCTGATAGCTTCTGCCTCACTGTTTGCCTGCTGAAAAATGCTGTCTGCCTGTTGTCCTGCCTTGGACACCATTTCATTTGCCTGCAAATACGCCTGACGCATAATTTCACTTTCCTGCACTAACATTTCTGCCTGACGCTTTGCATCCGCAATAATCTTTTCCGCACGCTCCTCTGCATTGGCAATAATCTGGTCTTTGTTGGCAACCACCTTGGCGCAACGCTTGATTTCTTCCGGAATTTTTAATTTCATTTCATCCAGAATGTCGTAAATTTCTTCTTTCATGACAACAACCTGGGTCGCAGAAAACCCTTTTGGCTTGCAGCCCTCTATATATTCATACATTTCCTCAATTAACTGCTCAATTCTGTTCTGACTCATGAACGTTTCCTCCCCGCCTTCTTATATATATCGTCTACGATACATTCCGGTACGAACTTACCGATGTCACCGCCATAAGATGCAATTTCACGCACGATGCTGGAACTCACGTAGGAATATTCTACACTTGTAGTTAAAAATATGGTATCCACAAAAGGATTCAGCCTATGATTTGTCTGGGCAATTTGCAGCTCATATTCAAAGTCTGTAACCGCCCGCAGCCCACGGACAAGAACACTGGCTTCTTTTTTCTGAGCAAAGTCAACCAACAGTCCATCAAACCCCTCTACCTCCACATTCGGCAGATTTTTAGTCACACGCCGAATCATTTCAACTCTTTCTTCCATTGAAAACATTGGCTGTTTTGCACCATTAATCAATACTCCGATAATCAGTTTATCAACTAGTTTGGAGGCTCTCAGAATAATATCTAAATGCCCCTGGGTTACCGGATCAAAGCTGCCCGGATAAATCCCGATTCTCATAAACACATCTCCATTCTATGATATAAACCAGTATTACGCAGGCTCATCCTCCAAAAGTTGGATAAATACATGCTGGTTGTTTTTATACTTTTTTTCACGAAACAGTTCAAAGCCCAGTGCATCCAGATAAGAAAAATCTGTCTGGATGGAAGCTTCCACAACAATTAACGTATCTTCCCCAACAAGGCAGGAATTGCTTAAGTGCTCCAGCACTTTTCGTTCCAGCCCATTGTCATAGGGAGGATCCATAAAAATGATGTCAAACGCCTTGCCTTCTTTCTCTAGCAACGGCACAGCCTGAAAAACGTCCATACCAAGCAGTCTTGCCTCTTCTGACAGCTTTGTGTTTTTTAAATTTTCTCTGATGCAGGAAAGTGCTTCTGCACTCTGCTCTACCATTACTACATCCTTTGCTCCCCGGCTTAATGCCTCAATTCCAATTGCTCCGCTTCCGCTGAATAAATCAAGGAAACGGCAGTCTGCCAGATGCATATTAAGGATATTAAACAGGGTTTCTTTTGTACGGTCCTGGGTAGGCCTGACCGCCATGCCCGGCACAGTTTTTAAAAGTAAATGACGTCTGGAACCGGCAATGACTCTCATGCATATGCTCCTTTTCTCAAAAAAGTTATTTCTTTTAAATCTTCTACATCTATTTTAGTTTATCGTATCTTTCCTCGAAATTCAACCTTTTCTTTAAAAATCTTCCGATTTTTTCTTAAAAATGAAAGAATTTCTTTTAAAATAGCTCATTTTTTCTCAAAAAAATAATTTTCAAAAAAGAAAAGGCACCGCAACAAGGCGATGCCTCCTCTTTTCTCTCTTTTCCAATGAAACTGTCAGATTATTTACCAGCCATGGTTTCTTCCTGACGCTTAATCATCTTACGAACCATTTCGCCGCCAACGCTTCCGTTCTGTGCGCTGGTCAGATTACCGTTATAACCGTTGGTTAAAGGCACACCAAGCTCAGTTGCAACTTCCATCTTGAATTTGTTCATAGCGTCCTTTGCATCAGGAACTTCTACTCGACTCTTACTAGCCATTTTTCATACCTCCAAATAAATTTGTTTTGGTGTTACGCTAGTAGTATTTGCAGAAGTTACTGAAATACACTGGAAGCTTTTGCTATTCTTTTCTGGTCATTTTGTGTATTTTTTAATCATTTTTATGAAATACCACACTGCGGAAATTCCCACCGCCACACCAGAATACAGCAGCATATGCTCAAAATCAAGATTTATTATGGATACATAACGCACAAACATAAAACTTAATATCAAAAGAATAAAAAGTACATAGGCAAAAGTTCCGGCAACAGTAAGAAAGAAAAAAATAATGTCTTTCACAATATCCTTAGGGTCTAATTTTGAATTTCTGCTCATAGTTTTTCCTGCTTTCTTTTCATCCATACTGCATGGTTATTTTTTAAATAACCACTGACAAATTCACATTCGCCACCGTTTTCAAAATCAAATGCTGCGCCATGTACCCCACAGGCAAAGTCTATCGGGAAGCTTCCAATGACACTCTTTTTCATTTTGTTGTCATCATTGGATAGTACAATGATTTCCCAAAGGCTGCCATTCTTCTGCCATGTCTCCTTTTGCTGCTCTGTCACAGAAACTGCTGACGGTTCCTCCGCATAAACCTCCGGAGCAAATACCGGCCACCCTTCCACAAAATACATTCGGCGCACTGCCATATAGTGCATGTAAAAGGTCAATCTGTCCCCCGGCTGATCCGAGCCGTGATGCAAATTCCAGGCACCGTCTCTTACATGATGGACAAAGAAATATTGTCCGGTTGGTTCATGATAAAACGGTACACCGTGTCCCGGTCCACGAAAGCCGCCAAACTTCCATGAAATTTCTGCTTCCTGCTCTTTATTTTCCTCCGGCTGGTTTTCCACACATCCGCTATCTTTTTTTTGTGCGGAATCGTCAGCCGCATACGGACGCTCTGCTGCAAACTGATAACTGCCGGCTAACTTTTGTCCAAGGGAAACACCATCCAGACTTTTTCCTTCTCTGTCCAGGTATGGACCATCCACACTGTCGCTAATACCGACGCGGATATCGTAATCATCTCCCAGCCAGCCATACGACAAAAAGAGCAGATATTTTTTCCACTCCGGATGATACAGAACGGCTGCCCCTTCCGGTCCGTCAATATAGGAATGCTCCGGCTTCACGGCAATCCGTCTGCCAAGCTCTTTTGCAGTACAATTTAAGCATAATCCGTTTTTCGGGTCCAGCTCCTTTACAAAAATGCCTCCAAAGAACGAACCGTAAACCAGATATTTTCTTCCTTCCGGTGTGTCCACCACATGCGCATCTATCGCATTTGGCTCTGCATCTGTTGTTCCCCAGGTATCCGCCACCACGCCCCGGTTTTCAAACGGTCCCTCCGGATGTGCTGCCACCGCCAGCCAAATACGCGATTCCGAACTGCCAAACGCCTTTGTTGCAGAATAATACATCCGGTATTCTCCATTAACATACTCCGTAAACGGTGCCCAGAAGCCTCCGGTTGGCGGGTATTCGCCATTATCGCATCCCTCAGCAATGGCTTTCTCCGACAACGCCATGCCAACATATTCAAACTCAACGAAATCCCTGCTTCTTCTGATTTGGATGCCCTGACGATACGGACTTGTAATTGCACCGTCGGTGGAATACGAATAACACCATCCACTGACCGGATCATACATCATCCCCGGATCATGGGATTCAAAGCATGGATTTTTTTTCCTGTCATGCAGGTTTAACATAAACCCCGGTTTTTTCATAAACCCCCTCCATTATCGCCTTTTTTCGGTAACTATTCCGCCCACGCCTTTTATTCTGTCATTTTACTGCCCCAGAGGGTCAGCTGGTTATCCTGTCCAAGTGCAGTAAATACCATGGTCTTTCTTGTCAGGTTCTCCACATTCATTTCCAGTGCCACACCACTGTAGGTGACACCGTTTAATGTAATATAAAGGTACGAAGTGCTTTCCTCCAGCTTCCAGGAACCGGTATAATATCCGGTTACGGTTCCGTCTGTCTGTAAGGTAATTGCCTCCGGAGTCTTTGCCTCCAGATTTTTATAGTCAATGTCCAGTTCATGCAGAATGACTTCATACGTTCCGACAACCTTTTCTGCCGTGCAGACAGAAGCATCCAGTACTTCGTCCGTGGTCTGGTAAGGTGCCGCCACCAGCCAGCCTTCTTTGTTTAAAAACAGCTGATGTACACGGACGGAATGTCCCTCCGTGCCATCCGTGGTTCTGGTATGATATACAATGTGTGCTCTTCCATCCGTATCCACAAAGGCTGAGTTGTGCCCCTGGGCAACCTCACCTACACTGAAGGTTCTCCACTGATAGCCGCCAAACAAACGGATTCCCTTGTTTGCCAGATTGTAGTTAAACACATACTTATCCGAATAGGCATCATTACCAAGTGCATCTACATACGGACCGTCCGGAGTTTCGCTGCGGAACACTCTTACGTTGTAGCCGCCGGCCGCTTCGAGATTGCCGTAGGAAATAAACAGCCAGTAATAATCACCGATTTTTTCAATGTAGCTTGCTTCACCGGATACATATTTGCCTCCGGCAATCTTTTTACCAAAATATGCATCGGAATGCTCGTTTGTTTCATAGGTCACACTGTAATCACGAAGACCTGTCTGCTCATCCAGCTCTAAAATAAAAATACCGCCGGACCAGGAACCATACGCCATCCACAAATTGCCGTCATCATCATAAAAAATGGTTGGATCAATACAGTTTGGAAATTCATCTCCCCACTTGCCGTTGATAACACCGTTTTTGATGTAACGCTCCGGAAGCTCACTCATTCCAAGCACTTCGTCTGCATCCGTCTGTGTCCAGTTGTCCGCATCAAATCCACCGTATACAATACTTCCGGCATACTCAAACGGACCGGTTGCAGAATCCGAGGTCAGCAGCACGATGTTGGACTTCCAGGTGTCACCGTTTGCACTTAAATAATAACAGTATTTGCCCATAGCTTCGTTATAGATTACATCCGGAGCCCACAGATAGCTGTACCACGCACCGGAATCCTTGTTCCATTCACTGATTTTTTCCCTTGTTTCCTTATCAAAGGAATTGCGCCACTCGTTATCTCTGTTTGTCCAGTTGACCAAATCTGTTGTAGAGCTTAATGTCATATGTGTTCCGTAAATATAATACATTCCATCAAAGTCCTTAAAAATGGACGGGTCATGACAGGTAGTACGTTTTGCACCGACGTATTCACTTAAACCAAACTTTTCCTTTTCCATACCAAGGCTTAATTCTACGGTTGCGCGAATCATTACCTTTTCACCACCATACATAAACTCCACATACGGACGCAGTGTAACCGTTTTTTTGGTACTTAACACGGAAATATTTTCTTCGGATTTTGTTCCGTTGTAAGGGTCTGTACCGTATTCCGGTGCTGCATTGTCAATCACCTCTCCGGTGACCGGAAACGTTGCCTCATCTCCAATTAAAGTTCCGTGAACCTCATAGCTTTCGCCGTAAAATATCTGCGGAAGCTCGGTTGGCATAGAAAGAGAATTTGCCGCTTTTAATCCGCTGGAATTTTTGTACTCAATCGCAGATTTATTTACGACATATAATTGATGATTGTTTTCAATCTTAACCGTATAGTAAATCTTCTCTCCTGCCTCATAGGAGGTTTTGTCGGTGGAGACCGTAATCGAAATCTGCTCTTCCGTCATCGTGTTGGAAGTTCCGTTATCCACCAACGGTTCTACGGTCGGTGTTGGGGTTGATGATGGATTGGCACCCTGACTATTTCCACCGCATGCCACACAGACTGCACATAAACCTGCTGCAAAAAGCAGCCCTAACAATTTTTTTCTCATTCACATTCTCCATTCCCGGACAGATGCCCGCAGTTTTAAAATTTCACCATGTTTTTGTAATCAAATACCGGATAACCCTTTTCATCCCAGTTAACCTTCATTAACATGGCATGACGATTTGGGTCATACAGAGGGTCGCCCACAATTTCCAGATAGGTTCTTGCATGGAATACGCAAACATCCTCCCCATTTTCATCCTTGGTAAAGCTGTTGTGTCCCGGTCCATAAAAGCCCTTTTCCCGGTCGGAGCAGAGTACCGGATAACGCTCTTTTTTCCATGCCTTCGGGTCTAAAATATCCTCATCCTCACCAACGCTCATCAGACCCATGCAGTAGCATTCTCCGGTTGCACTTGCCGAATATGCCATAAAGATTCTGCCGTTGTGCTTTACAATTGCCGGTCCTTCGTTGACCCAGATATCTACTCTCTCCCAGTCGTAGTCCGGAGTCGTAAGAAGCACCTGTGCTGTTGCAAGCTTCGTTGCAGACTCCATCTTTGCAATATAAAGATTGGAAATCTGGATACCGACACTTACTTTTTCTGCCCAGATGTAGTAATAGCTTCCCTTGTGTTCAAAAATGGTAGCATCTAAAGAAAATGCCTCAAAGGAATAAATATCATCATCACTTCGCTGCATCTTGCCTTTTTCTACCCAGGAACCGGTCATTGGGTCATCACTCTGACATTCCAGCACGAACGGACGAATTTTCCACATATCGTCCTGCTCTCCGGCTGCAAAATAAATATACCACTTTCCAAATAAAAAGTGAATCTCCGGTGCCCAGATATGACGGCTCATTTCACCGGACTCATGCTTTGTCCACACCGTAACTTCTTCGGCATCACGCAGTCCGTTTAAGGTGGATGCCTTTCTTAAAATGATTTTATCATAGCTTGGTACAGATGCCGTAAAATAATACGTTCCATCCGTATGCTGATACACATATGGGTCAGCACGCTGCTCAATCCATGGTGTGTTAAACTCTGTTAATACTCCGTTTCTTCTTAATTCAGTCATTTTTCATATCCTCCTGTCTATCGAATCTCCACTTGCAACATTTCTCTCCTGTTTTGCTGCCGTTTGCCTGATGTCACTTTTTGCTCACGGCAATTGCTTTTTTGGTAACTATTCAGCCCCACCACCCACATTCGTAAAATCTGCCAGCTATGCTGTCAGTCGCTGCTAAAGCAGCTTATCATTTTACTCATGTGTGTGGCGTGGTGCTAATCGCCCATATATAAGCAAGTACCCAGTCTTGCAAGCAAGCTTGCATCCTGTGTACTTGCTTATATATGGCTGAATAGTTACCTTTTTGTGTTCAAGCACACATATCGCATTATCTGAATGTCCTGAAATAACGTAATATCTATGTTTGACACACCTGTAAGGAAAAAGCCGCTCCGGATTCGGAGAACCGTCCCCGGAACGGCTGTATTCACTTAAACTTTTTTACTTTTACTTAAACTCTTTTGCAATCGCAGAGATTATTCGAAAATTGCTAACCAGCTGCTGTCTACAGTTAAGCAGTAATATAAATCACCGTCAATTGCAATTCCTGTATACTTCTGATAGTATGTATTTCCGCTGTTTGCTGTTACCATTGCAACAACATCTGCAGTTGTACCATTGTTCGTGATTGTTAAATCAACAAGAGCACCGTTCATGTCAGAAAGCCATACTGCCCAGTCAGCAGAAGCATCTGTTTCAGCTGTTGCAATGCCTTCATAGCCAGCACCCCAGCCATAGTTATCAGCACGCACTACTGCATATTCCTTATAGCCGTTTGTTTCCGTTGCTGCATGATCCTTTGCAACGTTCTGTAATACTACAACGTAGTTATTCCAGTTTGCTGCTCCTGTTGTGTAGTTTCTGAACTTCACATTTGCAGATTCACCAGCTTCTACCTTAACAGGCTCGGAATGTGCTCCCCAGAAACCAGTACCTAAGTTCAGGTCACCAACGGTAGAACCAATAATATCAATAGAGGAACCATCTACTGTCAGACAGTAATATACATCACCGTCTACTGCAATACCTGTGTATTTCTGGGTATATACATTGCCGCTCTTTCCATAAACAGTTGCAACAACATCTGCGGTTGTACCGTGGTTTGTAATATCCAGAACAACATCTGCACCATTCATGTCAGAAAGCCATACTGCCCAGTCACCAGCAACCTCTGTTGCATTTGTTTCTGCTGTTGCAATTCCTTCATAACCTGCGCCCCAGCCATAATTATCAGCACGCACTACTGCGTATTCCTTATAGCCATTTGTCTCTGTTGCCGCATGATCCTTTGCAATGTTCTGTAATACTACAACATAGTTATTCCAGTTTGCTGTTCCACAAGTATAATTCTTGAAGTATACTCTTTCTGTTGTGCCGGCTTCTACCTTAACCGGTTCAGAATGTGCTCCCCAGAATGCAGTGGAGTTATCAATGTTACCTACCGGAGTACCAAGAATTTCAACATAAGAACCATCTACTGTTAAGCAGTAGTATAAATCACCATCAATTGCAATTCCTGTATACTTCTGGGTATATACGTCACCAGCCTTAGTATAAACTGTTGCAAGAACATCTGCGGTTGTACCGTTATTCGTAACTTCCAGAACAACATCTGCACCGTTCATACCTGAAAGCCATGCTGCCCAGTCATCTGCTGCATTTGTTTCTGCTGTTGCAATTCCTTCATAACCGGCACCCCAGCCGTAGTTATCAGAACGTACTACTGCATATTCCTTATAGCCATTTGTTTCCGTTGCTGCATGATCCTTTGCAATGTTCTGTAATACTACAACATAGTTATTCCAGTTTGCTACTCCATTGGTGTAATTCTTAAAGTGAAGCTTTGAAGTAGTTCCGGCTTCTACCTTGATTGGATCGGAATGTGCTCCCCAGAATGCAGTAGAGCAGTCTGTGTTACCAACAATCAGACCATATGCAGCGTCCTCTGCTGCAATGTCAATAAAGGAGCCGTTGGTTGTTAAGCAGTAATATAAAGGTCCGTCTACCGGAATTTCCTCTACATCTACATAACGGATAATAGCATCTGCACAGGAAGCCTTTAAGGTAACCTTTGCTGTTTCACCATAGTTTGTAATAGCAACGGTGTAAGTAGCTAAGTCAGAGTCTGTTGTAAACTTCTCTGGGTTAAACTGGTTAAAGGTATTTCTTGTTACGTTTAAATCAGAAATCTTTGCGGATGCTTCATAGCCTTCGCTGCCGGAAACAACTGCATATTCCTTATATTCCACATTATCTGCTGTGGAATGACCTTCTGCTACATTCTGTAAAATAACAGAGAATGTATTGGCAAAATCATATACATTCTTGCCGTTCTCGTTTAACTTACTTGGAACATAGTTCTTAAACTTGAATGCTACTGTCTCGCCTACAGCAACTTCCTTGATTTCAGAGTAAGCATCACCATATACGGAAGAACCGTCGGTATTACCAAGAAGTGTGCCGGAAGCTGCGGTTGCGGAGTAATCTCTGATTACTTCCGGTTCAGGCTCTGTGGACTTGGCAGGAACTGCATCCTTATCACCATCTGCATACAGAGCAGCAATCTGACCCTCTGTTAATGCCTGGTCGAAGACGTATAATTCGTCGATACAACCTTTAAAGATTGCATCCCATGGGTTTACACCAAGTAAGAATGCCCAGTCGGTTTCTGCACTTCCTGTGAAGAGACCAGGAACAATCTGAATAGTATTTTCAGAAGGAACACCGTTTACATATAATTTTGCATTTAATACCATATTTCCGTTTAAATCAATTAAGTCAGTTTCATCACATACTAAAGCAATGTGCGCCCAGGACTTTCTGCCATAACAGACACTGTCCTCGTAGGATGGGTTTGGCCAGATGCCTAATTCTGCATTTCTGTTCCAAAGCTGTGGATAGGTAACACCAGCATCCGGTGTGGTAAAGCTTAACCAGTGCTCTGTTGTTCCTACTGCCATACCGTTACCAAACTGAAGTGTTGTACCATAAGTAGAAAATCTTGCTGCCCATACCCAGAAAGAAAGGGTATAGGTATCTGTGTTAATCGGTTCAATGCCGGTTACCTTAGCACCAAATGTACCGTCTAACCATAATGCATTTCCCTTTACACCGTTTGTGAAAGTAAACTCCTCGTCTACTTCATATACTCTTTCATCTACGGTAGAACCGGTAGAAGTGTTCATTCTTGGGCTGAGTCCGGTTGCATCATCGAAGGAGAAATAATACTTTGCGTCCGGAAGTGCTTCTGCTACAGGAGCAGAAGTTGGAGTCGGCGTATCTGTTGCCGAAGCTGCTTCTGTCGGAGCTAAGGTAGGAGTTGGGTCAGCCGATCCCTCTTTGCCACATCCGGTCATCATGGACACTGCCATTGTTGCGCATAATAATACGCTTAACCATTTCTTTTTCATGTTTTACCCCATTCCGGAGGACACAAACCTGATGCACATTCTGCTTTTGGTTCGTTGTCCTCCTGTTTTTTTATGCACTCCTTGGAAGTTTTAACGTTTCTTCCAAGAGCACGTTACATTTCACCAAAATAAATTCCGTGGTGCAAGTTTTTTACCTTCACCAACTAGTTCACGAAATCATCTACCACAGCCTGATACTTTGCAAGCTCTTCATCAGATAATACGTTATAACCTTTTGGTCCAAAGTAAGTAATCATAGCATCTGCATGATAGTAGTTTGCCTGACGGGTTGCTTGTTCTGTATAGTCTGCAGCCTTTGCAGTACCGTTATCTACTAAATCATGGATACCGCTGTTACCGATGTTGTTGAAGTACTGGTCACAGAAGTTCCAGTAACCTGCAATGTTATACCAGCCGTAAGGAACCGGACGGGTAATACTGGAGAAATAATCATCCCAGTAAGGCTTGTGATCTTCATCCTGTGGGAACAGAGCCTTGTAGCCTTCCCATACTTCATCATTTAAAGTAAGAGGAACCGGCATCTGAGCGTGCTTTAATGCAACACCGGAATCATTTGTGATAGAGGTATCTGCGTAAATTTCGTTACGAACCTTCCAGCCGTCAACGCCCCATCCCATGAACTTAAGAAGCAGATAAGCTTCTAAAGGATATTCACAAGAAGTGGAAACGCCGCCCATGTACATAGTAGAAATAACGTTGTGTTCCTTTTCATCAATTACGTTTGGAGTTACATAAGGAACGATATCCAGACCATACTGTTCCTGATAGCCTTCCGTACCCCATAAGTTCTGATAAGTCCAGAAACCTTCGGAGAATACAGCTACACGGCCGGTTGCACCAAACCATGTATCCCAGTCACCCGTCCAGTCTTCCATTTCCTGTGTGGACTGCTGAGGAGCAACATAACCTGCAAGCTTTAAGTCGGAGAACTGCTGCTCACCGATTGCCCAGTACTGAAGATCAAAGTCGTTGCCATCGAAACCGAACTCACCCTTAATCTGTCTTACATCCTTGGAAACTGCAGCAATACCATACAGGGAGTCAAGTCTGTTATAGTAACCAAGACCAAAGTACTGCATATCCGGATCATACTGTGTTGCATCCTTGATGAGCTGGATCATTTCTTCCCAGGTCCAGTCAGTACGAGGCATTTCAAGGTTTAATGTTTCAATTACGTTACGGTCAATGAATACTGCACTTGGCCAGTATCTCATTGGAGCTGCATAACGAACAGAAGTATCGAACATACCAATACCATATTCATTGATGGTTGGCATTAAGTTCTGATTCTCAGGGTCTGCATTCCAGTACTCTGTAATGTCTGCCCAGTACATATTAGCAAGAGCGGTATCAGAGTCTGTACCTTCGAATACATCCGGGAAAGCGGATGGGTCACCGGATGCTGCTGCAGCTGCGGCTGCGGAAAGGTCGGTACTCATATCAGAGATAACCTTGTTTTCTACCGTAATGTTTGGATATAAATCCATGAATGCTTCACACATACGGTCAGCCATTCCCTGGTCTTCATAGTGCCAGTAGGTTAATGTGATGTTGTCGGTTGTTACATAGTAATTGCCAAACACATTGACCGGATCAACGGATACATTGTTTTTGTTGTCCTTGTTGTCTTTGGACACACCTGGCGTTGGTGTACCATTGCTGTCATCGGAATTGTTATTTCCGCCACAACCGGCTACACCAATGAGCATGCTTGCTACAAGTGTCATAGACACTGCAAGCTTTTTCCAATAATTCTTTCTCATATAAGCCTCCTGATTTAGTTTTTTCGGAGCAAAATGCCCACCCACTTTCGTGGGCAGAGGCTTTTGCCTCCTTTTGTTTGTTTATCTGAATCCACACCGTTCTCCTTCCACGCGGGGTGGACAAAGATCAATAATGTTTTTCATTCTATCCAGGTTACTGACGATTTTCGTCAGTAACCTTTTTTTAATTCGTAGAATTAAAAAATTTTTTTATTCTCCGGTGATGCCGGTTCGGTCAATACTTTCAATAAACTGCCTCTGGAGTACCAGATACATGACAAACAGTGGTAGAATACTTAACGACGTTGCCGCCATTCGCACCGATTCATTTAAGGACGTTGCCATATCACCTGTGGTTGCCTTTGTGGTAAAGTTCGAGTCAAAGTTCTTTAACTGGATAACCAGATTGGTCCAGTGACTCTTGGTTGCCAGCCCCTGTACATACAGTTCAGTCAGATAAGACTCGTTCCAGTACCATACAAAGGAAAACAAAAATACGGTAATGATTGCAGGAACGGCAGATGGAATGGCAATTTTAAAGAATGCCTTAAAATGACCTGCTCCATCAATATAGGCAGCTTCCATCAGTACCTTTGGTACCTGCTTAAAGAAAGAATAGAAAATCAGGATAAAAATCGCTGAATTTATTCCATTGCCAAACAATGCCGGAAGAATAAAGGTCCAGATGGTGCCTAAAATCTTCATGTTGTTGAACTGTACATAAGTAGGAATCATAGTAACCTGGTCCGGTAAAATATAGGAGAACAGCAAGATTCCCATAAACAGTTTTTTGAGTTTGAAATCATATCTTGCAAAGCCATAACCGACCACCATGCCTATCAGCACGTTACAGATGGTTGGTACCCCGGCAATGATAACACCCTTACCGAGTGTTACCCAGAAGTCCATGGACTTTGCGGCATCGATATAATTTTGTAAATACAGGGAGCTTGGCAGCCACTTAACGGAACTGTCGAGCAGGTCATTTCTGTCCATGAAACTGGTACTTACCATGTACAGAATCGGGTAAATGAAAATAAATCCGATAATAATCAGAAGCCCGTACACTGCAATCTGCTGTCCCAGTCCCTGACGTTCTCTTGTACCAAATACAAGCCGGTGCAGCTTTTCTTTTGTAAGCTTACGCTTAATAGTCTCCGCTGCCGTCGTAGGTTGTGTACTTGTGCTTGTTGCGCGCAACTTTCCTTGCATGACGTTCTCCTCTCCTTACTATTCTTCTCTTCATTCGTTCTTCTTTTTTCTGTAATCGCTTGAACTTCTTTGCCTTTTTGTCGTAAACATCCTTTTTAGAACCAAGGAGTAATGCAAACAGCCCGACAATTAACGTGATTACAAAAGCATACAGCCATGCCATAGCAGAGGCATAACCATAACCCTTTTCCTTTGTACCGGAGAACATTGCCGATTCAATCATCGTAATCAGTGTGTTCTGCTCGTTACTGGATAAGAAGATAACGGTATAAACTGCATTTAATAAAATCATTGGCTTCATGGTCGGCAGGGTAATCTTCCAGAAGCATTCCCAGCCGGAACCACCGTCAATTTTAGCCGCCTCATACAATGCCGGGTCTACCTTCTGCAATGCAGAGAGGAAAATTAAAATCTGCACGCCCGAATACCAAAGTGTCATAATCATGTTGGAGAACAGTTCTCCAATGGACTGCGCCACGCTCGTTGGGAAAAATACTTCAAAGGCTGCCACAATGGACTGCACGTTCATGGAAGGAATTGTTGCTGCTCCTTCGCTGACTAACATATTCATCACCGGTCCGCTTACGATAATGACCGGAAGGAAGAAAATCAGTCGAAAGAATGCTCTCATCTTGATTTTTCCATTTAACATAATGGCAATCATCAAGGCAAATACGATAATAATCGGTACCTGTATGCAGGTCTGCCAGATGTAGGTTACCAGCTGCTGCGGGAACTCCGGATTTTCATGCCAGATGTTGGTGAAGTTTCCGATGCCAACAAAATTATAGTTCATTCCCTTTGGCGTAATACGGATATTGTACCAGATGTACTTAAAGGATTGACCTAACGGCACCAGTAAGAATGCGATTACACCAATCACCCAGGGAAGTGTAAAGAAATAACCGGCTCTTGCCTCACGCTTTTCCAGCTTTCCTACTTTGATTTTTGGTTTTTTCTGTTTCTTTTCTTTTTTACTCATCCTAGTCCACCACCTTATAGGACATTGTATCAATGCTCACGCCATTTACCGTCTGGGCAGCACTGCTGTAATTTAAGTAAATCTGTACTCCGTTGCTATAGGTAACCATGCGGACACCGTTTGCAAAAATTTCATGTCCGGTAATCACTGCTCCTGCCACAGCTTCATATACCCGTTCCAGTGCCTCGGTATACTCCACGATTTCATCCTTGTACACCTCGTACTGGGAGCTATAAATATCAGAAGAATTTGTGTAAATCAAATCGGCGGAGCTTTCCTTTGTGATGTAGAAAGAAGGATAGCTTCCTGTTTCAATCAGCTTTAAGAAAAACTCTTCTTTGTTTGCTTCGAAGTTAACATACTCGGAGTAAACCGGCATAACGCCCTTTAACACAATGGATAAAAACGGTACGCTTTCGTCCTCATACAAATAATTTGAGGTGTAAACCGGCATATCCAAAAATGCCTCGGTATTTTTCCAAAGATAAGCAAACGGCTGTTCCATTACCAGACGTAAGGATTCATCCAAAGTTGCCACCGTGTCTGCATAGGTCAGTGCTGTCTGGAATCTGGTATAGGACACATTGCTGTAGGTATAAGTAAACAGCGTATTGGTAATACCTGCCAGTGCAAGGTTTTCTACACCTTGTTTGGTGTAGCTTTTTGCAAACTTTTTTAACAGCGTATTGCTTCTGGTCGGTGTCAGATAACGGAATGTGGAATATACATCTTTGTAGGTGCTTTCCTCAAACACCTTCTTGTTTACCTTTTTTACTACGTTAAAGGTAGCATTCTGTTCTTCCGGATTAATACGCAGTGCTTCGTTATAAAGGTAGAAGGAAATTCCACGATTTTCTACATCCTCAATTAACCGGGTCAGCTTCTTTGTACCGCCGATTTTTCCGTCTGCCTTATAGCTTGTAATCGGGATGTCATACAGACCACCCTTCTGCCAGCCCTTATATAACGAAAGCAGATTAGTAACACCGGCTTCTTTTAAGTCATCATAAATATCGTAAATATCATCCACGGTCGTCATGGTAACTGCTGTTGTTCCGATTAAGAATTCTTCGCGCTCCGTACCAAGGAAATCGATTCGGGTGCGGTAGGAATCATCCTCCTGCACTACAAGGTCACCACGCTTCATCAAATAGTCACGGTAAGCATTTGCCATGCCGCAATAGTTAGCATCCTCTCCGGTTAAAAAAAGGAAACGAACCGTTAAGTCAGAATGGCTTCTGTCGGATTCTACCAGATGGAACGAACCGGAAGTGGAATTGTTACTGGTTGGCTGTGTATAACGCTTGCGGAGCAAAAACTTTGCATACGCACGGTTATACTGGATATTTACACCGTTTGGCTGTGCTTCGATGGTTGCACGCTCTGCGCCATCCTCAACAATAGCAAGATATGCCAATTCGTCGTCCGTATGGGCAATGCCGTATACCGGAGCAATGGTCAAGTTCTGGTCATTTAACATTTCATATCTGTTCCAGAGCAGATTTGCCACAGAAGATTCGGTAAAACCAATGTCATCTCCATAAATCATGGAAGAATATCCTGTGTTGAAACGCTTTTCGTTATCTTCCAGATAAATCAGGGCACCGTTTCCGTCCGGAATGAAAATATAGCCTTCTTTTTCATCCAGATAGGAAACACCCATACACGGATAAATGGCAAGTGTTCCGATGTAGGTATCTGCATCCTCGATAATGGAGGAATCCGGAATGGTTGCTTTTAAGCCGTCTTCCGTAAGTTCTACCTTTAAGGTCACGCCAAATTTATATTTGGTCCAGTAAAGCTCTGCTTCAAAACCGTTGTTGGTGTAGGTAATCTTTTTTCTTACATTATCCTTTACCAAATCTGCCTGCTTTGTATCGGTATTTCCCTGAATATAAGTAATTACAATGGCAGAGGAAAGATACGCTTCCCATGTGCTATTGTTGGCACCGTCATTATAGCTTGGAGAAGACTCCATAAATTGGCCGGTTGCCTTATCTTCTATTACGATGGACAGGTCATCTTCACAAAAGTACAGGTTAAATTTTTTTGTTTCTGTTATTTTTTTATGAGTATCTTTCCAGTCGGTGTAGCTTGGCTCCTTTGCTGCAAATGCGGCAAAAGAACCAACCTGGCTCAGTGCCGGTACAAGACCGAGTGCAAAGATAAGAACGAAGCAAATCAGTTTTTTCTTACAATTAGTTGCCAATCTTGTACACCACCTCTCCACAAATAGACTGAACAAAATCAAATACCTGAGACGCCAGTACATAAATGATGAATGCCAGCAGGCAGACAATCAAAATTGTAAACAGTGTCAGTAAAATAATCTTTATGGTTTCCTTAACGGAATAATTGTTGATTTCCATAATGGATATGAAAATCAGTACTCCTACCCAGGTAAGCATTGCCAGATTACCGAAGCTTACGAAAAACTCTTCGTTGGCCGTTACTACATGGGAAAGTAAAAACAGTACCGGCTGAATGACAAGATATGGACCAAAGCTGTAAATGAGGGAGCAGTAAATATGCTTAAATCTGCCTTCACCGTCATTGATGGTACACATTAAATAGTTACAGCTGACTACCAAAAGCAGTACTAAAACGATAAAACCGATGTCGGATAAAATATCGTATTCGCCCTCTCGTACTGTCTTGAACATAAAACCACAGAAATACTTGTTGATAATGTATTCTATCATTCCAATAACTAGCAGAAGGTTGGCACTTAAAACAGATATTCTGCCCTCACGGCGGATACCGTAGCAGCCATCAATCGGATGTCTCATAAAGAAGAACATATAGCCCATCTGCTTCATTAGCTTTTTGCTTCTGATTTTATCAAGACCCCTTCTTAGCGGATCAAGAATATGCTTCTTTTTGTCTAATACATCGATTATCTTTTTGATTACAAACAACGCAATGCAGATGAGGAATACCGTTGCGAGGTTCTGTTTTAACCAGGTGTTTCTGATTTCCCAGAAAGAATCGGAATAGGTTTCATAGTCTTTGGCAAGCCTTGCATATTTTAAGGAAGCCTCATAATTTTCTTCTTTAAACAGCGTCTTGCCCATTGCCATATTGGCATAATCAAACAAGTTGTTCATGCGGAGCACTTCGGTTAATGGTTCTTTACTCTGCGTATAAAAACCCTTGGAAAACAAATACAGTGCTTCGTGCAGATGATTGGTAAACTCGGTCGGAGTATAAATAATAATCTGCTTTTTATCGGAGTCCAATACATAAATCTTATCGTCTTTATCTACCTGGATTGCTTCTGCCTTGGTAGAAAGACCGATACGCTGCATGCCGTCATCACTGCCGCCGAATACAAATAATAATTCACCGTCGTTATTGTATTCATAAATGTAACCCTGTTGGGATACCACATATACATTATCATGATTACCGACTGCCACGGCTGCCGGTACATCATCACACACATCCGGCTCAATCATATTGGAGCCTGCAATGTTCAGACGTTTTAAGGAATCCGCATTTTCACCTCGGGTTACCGTGTAAATCAGACCTTTTTCATCAATCGTCATATTGTCCGGAGTTGCCGGAATGTTGCCAAGCATCTTTGCTCTTGCAGAAGCCGGAAGAATGGCTCTCCAGATAATTCTCCACAAAGACGGATCCGTTGCATTTGTACCGAAATAGCCAAGGAATGTACCATCATCTACCGGGGATATCTGTACAATACCATTGGTATTGGATTCACAAATGGCATAAATGGTACCGGACTTGTTTGCTACTATTTTTAATGGCAGGAAGTCCTGGGTTTCACCATACATCGCTTCGGTTGGTCTGTCGTAAGACTGAATTAAGGTTCCGTCTTTATCAAATACCCAGATCATTCTGGCATCACGGTCAGCAACATAACAGGTGCGGTCTTCCGTGACATACATACCACGTGGTCCAACGAAAATGTCTTCTCCAAAGCTGCCATAATAGTTTCCTTCGGTATCCGTAATAAGAACCCGCTTATTACCGCTGTCCAAGATATACATAGTACCATCGCTTAAAATGGTGAAATCAGTTGGTGCTTTCAGTGTTTCATCCCCAATTTTATTGATGGTGCCATACGGCAGATACGCCGTCTGTGTTTCAATTACAGAACCATAACCGTCTACGGTATAGGTTTTATATGGTGCCGCTGCCAAGGCAGACACCGGTTCTGCAAAAAATCCCATTGTTAAGAGAAGTGCAAGCAATGAGACAAAAAGTTTTTTTACTTTCTTATTCATATGTTGTCCTCTCTTTACTATTTAATACCGGAATGTGCCATGGTGTTCATAACCTTATTCTGTAAGATACAGAACAAAACAAGGTTTGGTATGAACATTAAAAGCGATGCCGCCGCCTGGACACCCTGACCAGCTACGCTGTTACCGTTGGCACTCGCCAGTGTGTTCATGTAGAAGGCGAGTGACTTTAAGCCTTCGTCATTGATGTAATAATTGGATGCTTCCAGATTGGTCCATACCTGCTGGAATACTAAGATTGCAGCAGTGGCAAGAGCCGGCTTAACCATCGGAAGAATAATCTTTACATATACATGTAGCTCGGTTGCACCGTCCATGTATGCCGCTTCGATTAAGGAGTCCGGTACGGTATCTACGAACTGTTTTAACAGGAAAACAGATACCGGAAGCGGAATCAGCGGTAAAATCTGTGACCAGTAGGTGTCGGTAAGTCCAAAGAAGTTTACAACCAGATATCTTGGAATCATTACTGCTACCGGTACAAACATCAGAGCGAGCTGGTTTAAATTAAATACAAAATCTCTGCCCTTAAACTTTAACTTCGACATAGCGTAAGCAGCTGCCGAAGAAAGAATCATGGATGAGAATACAACACTCACCGTAATAATCAGACTGTTAAATACATATTTGCTTAACGGAATACCTGCCGAACGTGATGCCTTAAACAACTGTCGGAAGTTATCCAGTGTCGGATTTGTCGTAATAAACTTTGGTGGGAATGCGAACAGTTCTTCCATTGGTTTAAACGCATGGAAAATAATGAACACAATCGGAAGTCCCGTAATCAGAGCCAAAGGAATTACAAACAGATACAGCTTAATCTGACCTTTTTCAAATTTATCAGGGTTCATGCGATGTCCCTTATACGCAGCCATTTGTTTTTCCTCCTTCCTTACTCTTTCTCACCAAACAGCTTTGTGCTGACCTTGGAGAAAATCTGTACAATTAACAACAACGCTACCGAAACCGCAGCAGCATAACCCATTTCGTAACGGATGAAGCCATAGTCTTCAATATGGTTTACAATGAGCTGTGCAGCGTAACCCGGTGTTGGATTTCCGGCAAGCATAGTGCTGACCGAACCGTTCTGGAATGCATTTACTATCTGCATAACTGCGGCGAACAGCATCTGCGGCTTCATACTTGGAATGGTAATATAAATCATTTCTTGAAAACGGTTTTTTACACCGTCAATGGCCGCTGCTTCATAGAGGCTTTCATCCACATTAAGTAAGCCTGCCAGAATGGATAAGAAGCCGACACCCATGCTGCTCCATAAACCGATGATAATAACAATTGGAAGTAGGTAGTTTGCATTCGTCAGCCAGATGATTGGTTCGTTGATGATGCCGATTTCCATCAGCCAGCTGTTGATGTACCCGGTCTGGTCGCCGGTAAACATAATCTTCCAGAGCACCGACATAGCAACACCTGCCGTCATGCTCGGCGAATATAAAATCAATGCTAAAATCGTTCTCGGCCACTTGGTTAAGTTAGCCAGTGCCCACGCCAGCAGGAAAGAAAGTACATAACCTCCCACGCCGACGATTAAGGCATATTTTACAGTGTTCGGTAATACATACTGCATGAACACTTCATCGCTGGTCAAAAGATTGATATAATTCAAAAAGCCGACAAAGCTTGGAAACTGAATTGTATCAAAGTTGGTAAAGGACAGAACAACCGCCATAACAACCGGAGCCAGGATGAAGATGGCAAACAGTATGGTATAAGGTCCTAAAAAGAGATAGCCGGCTTTATTAAATTGGGACTTTCTTGCTACCCTGGACCAGGATTTCTTTTTACTCATTTTGTTTTCCCTCTCTTATTTCAGTGCATCGTTTTGCAAACAACCGGAAGCTTTTATCCGGTTTCTGCACTAGCGGTTCAAGATTTCTTTTACCTGTTCTACCGAAGGAACGATATATTCTTTCAGGATGGTTCCTTCGCTGTCAATATATCCAAATTCCTCCAGTTTTCGGTTTGTTTCCCTGTTTACTGTCTTTACTACATCATCAATACGTGAGCGAAGGTTTTCACCATCTACAACGACGTTATTGAAGGCATTGCTCAATTCACGCTCCAGCATATAACTTCCTAAAAGTCTTGGAGACTCTAAAATGTAAGAAGCCTGCTCCATGACAATTTCCTTGTCGGAGGTTGGGAACGGAAGCATTGCAAACGCTTCCAGATTTGCTGTTGGCCAGATATATTCATCACCATACATAATCTGAAGCATCTGTCCGAATTCTGCCTGAACCTCTGCTGAAGACCACCAGCACATGAATTTCCATGCTTTCTGTTCTCTTTCGTCATCTGATGTAAACATCACGGTACTTTCGGCCCCGCCGGACATATAGCGGTAAACCTGTGATTCGCCGTTTTCGTCCACAGCTTCTACGCCAGGAATGAGGGCAATACTCCAAGAATTTGCAATTTCAGGAGCTGCATTTAAAATCAGGTTGTAGGAGTTGAAGTCTGCAATACCAATCGGCAGGTCACCATTTCTGAAATGCTGGTAGAAGTTTGGCACATCCACCGGCAAATCATACAGAGTAAACAGCTCGGTCAGCTGGGTAAAGCCTTCGATGCTTGCTTCACTGTCTACCATAAGCTCCTGTGCTGTGGTTCCATACAAAGTTCCGCCGTTCTGGAAAATTAACGGTGTGGTTCCGTGGAAGTTTCGCATTGCCAGCATGGATGCCGTCGGATAATACACATTTAAGCCTCTCATCTGCAAATCAGGAAGCATGGCAATCAGTTCATCCATGGTATCCGGAACTTCCAGACCGATTTTTTCAAGCACGTCGGTTCGATAGAACATAACGTAAAAGTTCATAGTCTCCGGCAGGGAATACAATCCGTCACCGATGACGCTCGGAACCAAAAGTCCGTCGCTGTATCTTCCGAAGATTTCTTTATAATTGTCAAACTTGGTTAAATCAACGAGTGCGCCACGCGTACCAAGTTCAAACGGAATTGCATAGTTAATACCGGTTGCAATATCCGGTGTGTCGCCGGAGGCATTGGAAAGTACCAGTTTGTTGGCATCCGTCATAATGGACAAATCCACTTCTACGCCTGTGGTTGGCGTAAATTGCTCGTCAATCATTTTCTGCATGATTTCTACATACTGTCTTGGGCGGTTTACCCATACCTGAATGTGTTCTTCATTTACGTTGGTTGCAGAATAGGACTGACCGAAAAAGGAGTAGAAAAACCTTTTTATCGACATCCACAAAGACTGAAACCAGTTCAGTCCGGTCGGAAGCTTTGCATCTTCCTGATAAATGTAAATCCGGTCGATGGAAAGAATGTTTTTGTTGATTAAGTCCACAAAGTTTGCAATCTGTGTGTTGATGGAGTTTACGCTGGTGGATAATTCATCTACACGATAAATAAGCTCATCCGGCTCATCTCCCAACGTTTTCAGCTGCTTTGCCGCAATACCGAGATAAGCAAAGGCTGCAACATCTTCTGCTTTTTTCGCTTTCACACCCGGAAGAAGTGCTGCCTGCTCCATCAGGCTGTTTAGCTGGTCTACCCAGGAATACAAACGCTCCTGTACGTCCGGAATATAGCGTGTCAGTTTTAAGTCACGGTATTTGTCCTTATTCGTTCCGGCTACCTTTGTAACCTCTAAGGAAAGGTCGTTAATGCCGTTCATGATTTCGTCTACCGTTTCCAATGCAAAACGAAGATATTCTGCACTGATGGAAAGAGAAATTGTATGTACGCCTTCTTCCAGATAAACACTCAACTCGTTTCCATCTGTATCTTTTAAGGCAGTGGTTTTATACTTTTTTGTGTATGCCATCGGATAAGCACGGAATGCTTCGTTTGGCAGGCTGCCGTCTACCTTGAAATCAAGATAAACAGGGAAGTCACTCTTTTCGCCCTGAAGGTAATTCATTCCAATGTAATAATAGCCTGCCTTTTCAACCGTAAACTGGTAGGTTATGGTCTGTCCAGCAGTATCAAAGGAATCTCCGTCCAGAATGTTCAGCACACGTTCTTTGGAAGAAAGCGGGCTAATTCTGGAATCATATTCACCAGCAGAGTGAATGGAGGAATCGTTTCTTTCAAAAAAGTCTTCCGCCTCAATTGTAATCAGTTCTTTGCCGGCTGCCTTTTCAGAGCCCGTATATGCTGCTATTGTTTCCGGTGCAGCCAGAGAAACATTACCAAGAAGTACTGTGCCCTCACTCATGGATATTTCCAGTGTGTGGGTTCCCTTTGTCAAGGAAACCTTTAATGGTTCGGAATATCGGTAGCTGGCATCCATTAGGTACTTGCTTTCCCACGTTTTATCTTTTTCCGGCATAGTCACGATTTCGTTGCCGTAACGGTCTAAATCTGTGACTCCATCCGTAATCCATGTTGTTTCGAATTTTAAGTTTCTTGCTTCATAAAATGGATATTCTTCATCCACTTTCACGGATAATTCAATCGGAAGAATGGAATCATCATAGGAAAGGTAATCAAACTGCAACCAGTATAACGCTGTTTCCGGAGCATCAATTGTGAGCTTGACGGTATCTCCTACTGCCATTTGAACCACGTCGTTTTTATAGCCCCGGTTCTGATTTGTCAGCATTTCGCCATAAGCCGCATCCAGCACCTGGTCAATGGTAAATTCCTTTGTTTCTCCCTTGTAATCCACTGCGGTGTAGCCGGTGCTTACCTTGCTGTAGCTTGTGGTAAGCCGTTCTACGCTATACGATGTTGAAGAAGCTTCTGTTATATTTTCCGAAGCACTTTCTTCTGCGGCATTTGCAGTAAGCGATGCCGCGCCCGTACATGGCTGCAGCAGAAACGTTGATAACACGGTCATTGCAACCGCTCTTTTTAACCACTTCTGCTTCATGTTATTCTCCATTCCGGAACGTTTTTTTGCGACAGGCGAACAGAAATTTGCGCAGGCGATTTCTGTTCTGCCATCAGGGACTGTTTGTGACGCTCCGGCACTAACAGCCGTGTGAAGAATAAGCTATCGAGCTTATTTTCACACTGTTCTCGTCTTGTTTACCATTTATTTCACGGTAACTTCCAGATGCAGCACGCTGCATGCAGGAATTGTAAACATCAGTTTGTTCTCGTTAATGGTGCATCCGGTAAAATCTTCCGGCATAACCGTTTCCGGTGCATCAAAGGTATTATGGGCATGCATCTCATTTGTAAGAACCGTGCCCTTTACTTCCGTAATTGCTGCTTCTGCAAGCTGGGCTTCAATTTCATAGCTTCCCGTTGCAGAAAGATTCGTCATGGTGATATGAATTTTTCCATCCGTGCCTAAGGAAACCGATTCATTTAAGTTTGGAACCTTGTTCTGTTCGGTGCCAATAGTTTTTGTTTCTATATAGCTATCAAGAAGTTCTGCTCCCTGATGACAGTTGTACATTTTAAATACATGATAGGTTGGTGTGAGAAGCATTTTTGCTCCTTCGGTTAAGATAACCGACTGAAGCACATTTACCATCTGTGCAATGTTTGCCATTTTAACACGATCACAATGCTTGTTGAAAATGTTTAAGTTGATTCCGGCAACCAGGGCATCTCTCATGGTGTTTTGCTGATATAAGAAGCCCGGGTTTGTACCAGGTTCTACATCAAACCAGGTGCCCCATTCATCAATAATCATGCCAACTTTATGCTCTTTATCGTATTTATCCATGATGGCGCTGTGATGTTTAATGAGTTCTTCTATGTACAGCGTTTTTGATAAGGTCTGATACCACATTTCCTCATCAAATTCCGTTGCACTTCCTTTGTTTTCCCATCCGCCCGGATGCGTGTAATAATGAAGAGAAAGTCCGTCCATAAAGCCGTGCAGCCATGCCGGTGAATCAAAACAGGTCTCCATAACCTTATCTGTCCACTTATAATCATCTACGTTGGCACCGCAGGCAATTTTGAAAATTGGACGGTCACTGTGATAATTTCTGACATAAGTTTGATATCTTCTGTATTCATTTGCATAATAGGCTGGTGTCATGTTACCGCCGCAGCCCCAGTTTTCATTGCCAACGCCGAAATAGTCAACTGTCCAGGATTTTTCACTGCCGTTTTCTTTTCTCAGGTTTGCCATTGGAGAAACACCGTCAAAGGTCATATACTCAACCCACTCGCTCATTTCCTGAACCGTGCCGGAACCGAGATTGCCGTTGATGTAGGTTTTACAGCCAAGCTGCTTACAAAGCTCCATAAATTCGTGGGTACCGAAGCTGTTGTCTTCAACCACACCGCCCCAGTGGGTATTAATCATTTTCTTTCTTTTTTCTTTTGGTCCGATCCCATCTTTCCAGTGATATTCATCTGCAAAGCATCCGCCCGGCCAACGAAGTACCGGAACCTTCATTTCCTTTAATGCTGCAACTACATCATTTCTCATTCCGTTTGTATTCGGAATTTCGGAATTTTCTCCTACATAGATACCTTCATAGATGCAGCGACCCAGATGCTCTGAGAAGTGTCCCTGAAGTTCCGGGTTAATATGTCCCAGTTGTCTTTGGGTGTTGACAAATAATTTAAACATAAACCTGTTCCTCCGTTTGGCTTTTTTTGTACATTTCGACTAAATTTAGTTTCACTGAAAACTAAAACTCTCCATTTTTTCAAACGTTTTCGTTTGTTTGTATTTCACTTTTTGCTCAACTATTAACGTTTTCTCTTAAATTATACCATTAGATACCTACTTTCGTCAAGAGGTAATAGTAGTAATTTTTCATCTGGATGTCAAAAAAACATTCTCATTTTTGTGCAAAATGCCCAAAATAATTTTTAGCGAAAACTTTATCATTTAATCATTGACTAAATTACGTCTTTCATTTATAATAAGAATTAACTTTTTACTTAAACTTTTATTTACTTTTTATTTAAGCATAAAACCTTAAGTTTATGCTTGATAACACAGAAACGGAGGAGTCCCATGCTTTATCTTCACTCTTTACAGGAAGCCGAAGAAACATTCAAGGCACTCAGCACTCCCATGCGCCTGCGCATTATGGAGCTGATTTATGAAAATAACAATTTAAGCCTGAATGACCTTGCAGAAGCTCTGGGGCTTACCAACAGTGCTATTTCCCTCCACGTTGGAAAACTGGAAGGAGCCGGTCTGGTAACAATCAAGACCACCTCCGGAAAGCGCGGCATCCGCAAGGTTGTCCAGCCGGTTCACGATAAACTTATTGTTGACCTGGCACCTCAAACTCCAGCAAAACCGTGCTACAAAGATGACATTTCTGTTGGCCACTATACCAGTATTGATGCGCATCCGACCTGCGGACTTGCTTCTCCGCAAATCATCATCGGTGAGTTAGACAATCCGAAGATGTTCTCCTTTCCGGAGCGTTTCAACGCCAGCATTCTCTGGATTGGCTGGGGAAGCATCACATACACACTTCCAAACCGGCTTCATGCAGGGCAGCGGCTGACAGAACTGCAGATTTCCTTTGAAATTTCATCGGAATGTCCGGAGGTCAACGAAGACTACCCAAGCGACATTTACTTTGAAATCAATGATGTTCCTCTTGGCAAATGGATTAGTCCCGGTGACTACGGTGTGCGAAAGGGTATGCTTTCTCCTGCCTGGTGGCCGGACTTATTAAACCAGTACGGTTTGCTGAAAACACTTATTGTCAACAAAGACGGTACTTACATCGACGGAACCCACAAAATTTCCAGTCACACCATCGATGACTTAAATATCGATTACAACAGTTCTATCGAGTTTAAGCTTTCTGTGCCAAAAGACACAACAAACTGCGGCGGACTTACACTGTTTGGACAGTATTTTGGAGATTACAGCCAGGATATCTGTATCAAAGCCTATTACGAAGATGTGAATAACTAATTTTCACTTGTTCATCCAAAAAAGAACCGGAAGCCTGTGTTCCCCAAGGATGTGTTTCCAAAAAACACTCCTCTCGCACAAGCTTCCGGTTCTTTCTTTTTTCTTATTCTCTTACCATTCCCTCTATGGCTTCCATAGGCAAAGACTGAAACGGTCATCCGCAGTTTCCGGCAGCTGCACGCTCACGCCGTTCCAAGGATCTGAAATAAGCACTGCCCATAAAAAATTTAAAGTAAATAGGACGGAAAAATAATTACGCGCAGACATCGCTTACGTTTTGGAAAAATTCACATACTCTGTTAAAGCATCACCTTAAAAAATACTTCATCACGTTCATCCTGCGTAATGCCAAGATATCGTTTCGTAATTTCATAAGATGAATGATTGTAGATAGACATTAGAAGTGCAGGCTGCGTTCCCTGCTTCCATGCCTGATAACCAAATGTTTTCCGCAGCGAATGGCAGGAAATATTATCTTCAAAGCCAAGGACACGAGAAGCATTTTTAATGAGAGTAAATGCGTAATTTCTTGTAATAGGTTTATTTTTTCCTTTTCGGCTGCAAAACAGAAAATTTTCAGGAAGTACGTTCTTTTCTTTTTTCATCAGAACTTCCAAAGCAGCAGTAATCGCCGGATTCAGTGCAATGGTATTTCGCTTTTGCGTTTTTTTCTCACGAAGAAAAATATGCTGTTTAAAAGTATCGGTACTGAAATTGTATACATCACGCCATTGTAATGACAAAACATCACTGATACGAAGAGAAGTATTTAAACCTATTACAATTAACGTATAATTTCTATATTCCCTCCTGACGTAAAAATACTCCTTCAATGCGTTAATCTGCTCCAATTCTTTGAGTGGTTGTGTTTTTCCCATAATTAAAACTCCTTTTTCGATAATTATAGAAAAATTTACAAGAAATTAACAGTATTGCCGAATACGGAAGCAGACCGGACATTTTTCCGGAAATCAATATCAGGCGTACCGGAATTACATTACGGTCGATTCGCAATGCGGTTCTGATACGCCTGATAAAAAAACATTTGTACAGCAATCCTTGTATTTCGCCGGGCTGCTTTACTGTTCCAGCTTTACAATATATACGCCATCATTTTCAAACACAATTTCACCAAGAGAACGAAGCAGTTCGTCATTCACAGCATAGGCACTGCGTTCTTCCCCTCCTACATAAATATAGGCAACTTCATAAGTCGTCAGCAGCTCCTTCACCGTGCCGATGTCCTCAGATGTATAAATGGTTTCCACATCGGCTTTTCTTGCCTCTACCCAGTTATAGTCATCTTTCCAGAGCCATTCGTGGGTATGCCAACCAAGAATGGTCGGCAGACCGGTCAGTACAGAAATACGGTTGGCATAAGTATAACTGCTTCCATGCGCTTCCAGCATCACCGGACGTCCGGTAATTGTTTTATTAATCCAGTCAACAGCTTCGGAATCGGCGGCATTTTCCGTGTCCACAAAAGCAGCCGCATCCAGTCCCTGAAATCTTTCCTGATCCGTGATATCTCCAAACCAGGAATCAATGGATTTTCCAAGATAGCCCATCGTTCCAAATAACAAAAATCCGGTCAGAACACCGCATGCAATCTGTTTTCCGTTCTTTGCAAGCAAAACAAATTTTGTAATTACATATCCCATCATCAGACCAAACATAATAAACGCCTGATAGGTAAACTTGAACATCGTATTGGCACGCTTATGACCGCCATAAATATCCACCACATAAATTAACTCCGGCATCAAGACAAGTCCTGCGGCGCAAAGTCCAATGGTAAGAACAAACAGCTCCGGCAGGCTCAATCGGTTGATAAACTGGAATAAAAGCGGCCGAGAGCCTTTTTTTCTGCTATACGGCTCTTCTTTTTTCTTTTTGCATATCGTGGATACCAGATAGCAGACAAGCACAGTGAGCGGAAGTCCCCAAAGTACCATCAGCTGATAAAATGGGGTATGGTCAGTACAAAGTGCAATGCCATGTGCCATGGAGTCAAATTTTATATTAAACAAAAGCGACACAAGGAACGAAATCGCCAGAATAACAACAGCATGACCTGCCGTAAGCACCACCGTTTCTTTTTCAAATTTATGAATAACCGCATTGCTGAATAAAATAATTGCTCCTGATACCACAAAATAAATTGGGAAATCCCAGTAATTTGTTATCTGGAACAGACCGATAAAAAAGCCAAGCAGTAAAATCGCCGGATGAAGCAGTTCCTGTTTTCTGCTGTAAGGCTTTATCTGTGAACCGTTCTTTACTGCATCCATCCGCTCGCTGCGGTACATCAGCCACGCAAACAAAATTCCAAGCGCCGTAAGTACGAACATAATGTTGGTAACGTGTGCATGCAAATCACCAAGCACAAAAGAATACGACGGGAACTCATGAATGGTTTTGTCGTTCGTATCCGGATTATAGCCGATGTAACGGGTTGCATCCGGGAACCAGTAGGAATCCACCTCCATTCCAAGCATATTCTGTATGGCAGGAATTACTTTTGCAAAAATTGTGTAATGCATATTTCCGGCAAAGGTCACCGCTGTACCGGCAAGAATACCGGCCGCATGACAAACCAGTGCCATATAGCCGCATCCGAGTTCTGCCGCATTTTCATTACCAGCCTGCAGCTGTTCCCTTTTCTTTTTATTGTGAAGCTTTACCGTCATCCGCATTACTTCATAAATAATGGAATAGGATAACACAAAACAAAATGCCATCAGCATCATCAAAGCCAGATTATAACCGGCATTTACCGTCACACCGGACAGCTTTGTAAGAAAAGTTGCCATGTACTGACCCATATAATAATAATTCAGATTGGTTCCAGAGGCCCAGAAATCCTCCGGCGGCATATAATCTGAGCGCATCATGGAAGTCATAAAACCATAATCCATGAATTTTTCTGTGCCATACGCTTCCGGTTTGTAGCATTTGATATAACAGCCGAGCAAAAAAAGTGCAAGAAATACTAGTTCAAAGGTCAGGGCAAGCACTACTTTTTGGGAGGCATCCTGTTCCGACTTTATGCGAACCTCTGCCATCCATTTTTTTATTTTCGGCACTCTGTTGCCCAGAAAAAGTAAAAGGATATTTAACACAGCGACCAGCACCACGGCAAGGATGCAGCTTGCTCTTGTAAATTTCAGAATATGAAGTGAGGATAATGCCCAGAGCAGCCAGCCGGATAACGCAAGGCCTATTGCTTTGGAAAAAATAAAACCTCCATCGTGAAAACCGGAAAATATCAGGCTGCTAAGCGGCAGGCAGGCGGCTCCAAGCAGAAGCAGAACAAACCACCACTGCATTGCTGCCGTAAATTCTGTTTTCAGAAGCATCCGTCCGATTACAAGGACTCCCAGATAGCCAAACATCAAAAAAATACTCTGTACTACCGGCATAATATCAAACTGGGTTGTCGTTTTTTTCTTACTCATTTTGTTTCCTCCTGCCCGGATGTCTTGATAATCTTATTTATCTGAATAAAATCTTTTACCGCTTTCTGTCCAATTTTTGTGATTTTCTTGAGGTTGATGGAATTCACACCTCCCTGGCGCGGGCGAAACGTAATCGGCAGATATTTTACCTTATAGCCCTTTTTAATAAATAATACAGAAACTACAACATTGGACAGGTTATAATCTTTTGGAATCAATCCGATTTCTTTTTTCAGGCTTTCTGCCTTCATCAGACGGAACGGTGTGTTGGCATCCTGCACGTTTACATGGAAACACAGCAGGCAGACAAGCTTTAATACCTTTGTTACGACCACTCTGGAAAATCCGTCCTGACGGCCTTTTCGGTGACCAATTACCATGTCATACTCTTTTCTCAGCTTCCAGAATTCATCAAACTCTGCCGGAAGCGTCTGACCATCCGAATCGGTCTGAAAAATATAGTCGGCTCCTTTCTCAATGGCATAGCGATAGCCGTACAATATGGTGGCACCATGTCCGCCGTTTTCTTTATGAATCGGCTCAAGCTGCGGACGCTCCCCTGCCAGTTCCTTCAGTTTTTCATAGGTAGCATCACGACTTCCGTCATCAATCACCACAAGGCGGCTGTCTGCTCCGGCTTTTTCCACAACCGGATACCAGTCCTTTACCACAGCTTCAATGTTGTCCTGCTCATTGTAAGCAGGAATTACAATATACAGTTTATCCATACACTTCTTCCTCCTCAGCGTTCTTTTGTTGTATCAAAAATCCGGATCATCCATTCGCCGGAATCATACTCAAATACTGTTTCATAGGCTGCCTCAATAATATCCTCTCGCACTTCGTATTCCGAGCTTGTACGGCAGTCATGGTCAACAATGATATAGCGGATGTTGTTTGCTTCTATCCGGTACTTTAACTCTGCTACCGATGAGGACTCATACATCCATTTTACCTGAATATCCCTGCTGTAGGTATCATATCCAGCAGACCACGCATAATACGGCCAGCCATAATACAGCATGGCACCTCCCAGCACCACATTATTCAAAGAATAGTATGGTGTCAGGAAAATATCATCACACGTTGCATTTTCTGCTATCCAGTTTGTAACCGGATCATCATAGGAAAAAATGAGATAATTCTCATTACGTTTTACCACAGTTGTCAGGTCGTATATTCCGGTTGCCGTAAGAACAAACAAAAGCGTCACGGCTATACCACGTTTTAACCAGTCTTTCTGCCGGAGCAGATTCGCCAGCACAATTGCCGCAAACATGGAAACCAGCATTAAGGACATCATAATCCATTTGTGATTTACCGTAATATCACCGGTCAGGGCGAGAGTAAAGGCAAGCACAAACGGCACAAGAAAGACAAGCAACATATAGCGTCTGGTTCCTTTTACCATGGAAGCCCCGACAATTGCCACAAACAAAATAATTCCGGTCAGTTCTACAATAAACAGGAGCACGCCCCATATCGTCTTATTTTCCGCGAGGAAGCCAAAATAATAGGCCGGTGATACAACGGAACCCTCCACAAACAATGCTGACTGGCAAAAATAAAGCACCAGAGCCAGCAATGCCGTAATCAGATAATCCAGACGATACTCAGATACTGCTGCCATAAAGAACAGCATTGCCAGAGTTGCCACAAGAACCGAGCCGTTCCAGAAAGCAATTCCACCAAGAAACATTCCCATTCCCACTGCCTGCTTTGCGTCCAGCACGCCGAATGCTGTTTTTGTGAAAAAGAGCGTTTTAAACTGCGCCGCCAGAGCAGAACCGCCTTGCTTTTCTGTTTCTTTTACTTTCAAAAGACTCTGTCCCATTTTTTCCACATATGGAAAAAACAAAATCAGTGCCAGTAAAAGAAATGCCAGGGCAAAGGCAAGGTGACGCTGGTTGCAGTAAACATTCAGATTCCACAACCCCCAGTTTTCATTCTGAGTATAGCCTAAAAATTCTGTGTTTGAATGAAGTGCTTTCACCACATTTCCTTTAGACTGCTCTGCCATATAGCGGAACACGGTAAAGGAACTGCGGAACGTAAACAAAAATGCCGTCAGATAGCCGCACAGCCTGCTCTTTGTAATGCGCACCGCAAGAACAAACAGCAGCATATAAACAGAAATCATGCCAAACATGCTTGGCAGATTGAATGCAAAATCCAGCCGCAGTCCAAGATATTCCAGATTGCCTACCATAAACTGGAACATAAAGTGATAGCGGATATCTTCACCTGCAAAGTGGGCATACTGGGTTGGAAAATTGTTGCTTACGGAAAAGGAACGAATCATCCCCAGATGCGGTGCAAAATCGCTGAACACCGAGTAACCGACATAAATGCTTCCGTCCACTACTTTAAAGGTCAGAAACATTAAAAATGCCGTAAACAGCACAGCAAGAAATGTATATAGCAATGGTCCGGAAGCCTTTTGATTTTCGTCTTCTCCAAGAAAAAGCGTTTTTAAATTCACCGGATGCCTTTGAAAGCCTTTAAAACGCACGGCATAGAGGATAAGAAACGCAAGTGCCATTCCACAGCCAATCAGATTTCCATAAAGTAGAGGCTTCTCTGCACTTTGAAACAAATATGCCGTCAGATACACCAGCCATGTCAGGCTTAGGGTTCCGGTCAAATACCAAGCCGGAAGCTGCACAAGAAAAGCGGGAAGACCGCATTTAATTGCAGATGTCCTCAGATTTTTGAAAAAGATATTGCACAGTGCTGCTCCACAGGCAAAGCTCAAAATAATATAACCTGCTCCTAACATTCCTTTTCCTCCTTACTCTGGTTCAGCCAGGATATATCCGCTGCTTTTATCATAGTCAGCTGTTCCACTGAGCACTCTGTCATTGTTACAAGGCGATTTGCCTGATTTACAACCATTGTTTCAAATAAATTACGAATGCCACGGGCATTTCCAAATTCTCCCCATTGTTTTTTGCTCATACTGCCCAGATAATCCATAACAATATCCTTTAATCCCTCTTCCAGTACAAGTCCTGCTTTCTTTGCCATGCCATTCAGAATATCTACCAGTTCCGCAGCAGAATAATCCGGAAAGTGGATGAAACGGTTAAATCTGGACACAAGCCCTGTATTGGACTTTAAAAACTGCTTCATTTCTTCGGTGTAACCGGCTACAATGACAACCAGATTATCTCTATGATCTTCCATCAGTTTTACCAGAGTGTCGATTGCTTCACCGCCAAAATCATTGCTTCCGTTTGGTGCAAGAGCATAGGCTTCGTCAATAAACAGAATGCCGCCGACCGCTTTTTCCACAACTTCTTTTACTTTCAGGGCAGTTTGTCCGACATAACCTGCTACCAGACCAGAACGGTCAGTTTCTGTCATTTCTCCATGCGTCAGTATTCCAAGTTCTTTATATATTTTTCCAACTAGCCGGGCAAGTGTTGTTTTTCCGGTACCCGGATTTCCGGTAAATACCATATGATAGGACATTTCAATTTCCGGCAGACAATACTTTTCCCGCATTTTGCGGACTTTAATCAGATTTACCAACGAGCGGATTTCTGTTTTTACTTCATTAAGCCCCACCAGTGAATTTAATTCTGCCAGCAGTTCTTCCAGATGTGCCGCTCCGATGGCGTCTAAAATTGCACTGTCTTTCTTTTCCTCTATCATACGTTCCTTTTCCGACAAATCGGTTATGGAGATGTTTTTAGATGCGGCATCCGGTAAATCCGGATCTTTGTGAACGGAAACCGGATTATTTTCATTCTTCACCGGCATCTTTTTTTCCACCTGTGCCGTCTGCACCGCAGACATCTGATGTTCTCTGTAGCAAAGGTGCCGTCTTTTATACAGTGCAAAATCGCCGGCTGCATGAACAATTTCCGCATTACTCTTTTCCAAATCGCCATGACACAGCTTTTTAAACATATACTTGCTGTCTACCGTCTGGGACGGATTTTGTACATTTGCTAAAAACATGCTGATACGGTCAAAATAAATGCCGAGATATTTTGTTGCAATGGCTTCTCTTCGTCCGTTCAGATAGGACAGGCAAAGCATAATATTAATCACACCATCGAAGAAAAGTCCTGCCGTACCGGAGTTGTGCTCCACATCACGCAAAGATAAAAGCTGATATAAAATCGGAGGATTTTTCTGAAAACGCTCGGCAGCCTCCTGTATTTTTTCGTCAGACGTTTCTGAAGTGAAAGACAGCTCGTTTTTTTCATCCAGAAAAGAAATAAAGCTTTTTTCTTCCGTGTCCAGATGTCTGCAATACACAGCAAAACAAACCAGAAGAGACTGTACATACAGTTTCAGTATTTCTTCTGATTTCATATGCAGTACCTTTTCTGCCTGCTGCCAGTAGCCTTCCGTCTCAAGCATGGAGCAAAACGACTTTAAAGTGCAGTAGTTTTCATCTGCTATATGATATAATTGTTGGTTAGAATATATCTGTGTCATCTTTGGACTCCTTGTTGTTCTGATTAAATTGTACTATAAGCATTCAAAAAAAGGAAGATATCATTTGCACCATTCCGGCATAAATCATCCATTATTTTCTTTCTCTCTGTCCCGGAAATACGATTTGCCGCTTCGTTTGCCTCTTTCAGACAGTCAGCGTCCTGATAGATATCACCAATTTTAAATATCATATCCCCGCTTTGACGGATACCAAACAAATCCCCCGGTCCACGCAGTCTTAAATCCTCTGAAGCAATAAAAAAACCGTCATTCGACTTATTTAAAATACCAAGACGCTCCATCGTGGCTTCGTCCGTATTGCTGCTCATGATAATGCAGTAAGACTGGGCACTGCCACGTCCCACGCGTCCTCGCAACTGATGAAGCTGTGCCAGACCAAACCGCTCTGCATTTTCAATCATCATAACCGTTGCATTTGGAACGTTGACTCCCACTTCAACTACCGTTGTAGAAACAAGTATCTGGATTTCTCCGGAAGAAAACCGCTCCATCACAGAGTTTTTTTCCTCCGCAGACATTTTTCCATGCAGTGCTTCCACACAAACCCCTGCACCAAAACGCTGTCTGATGCGTTCTGTATAGTCCGTTACATTTTCAAGGTCGGACGTTTCACTTTCTTCCACCATGGCACAGATAATATATACCTGATGTCCTGCTGCCAGCTGTTTTTCCATAAAACGATATGCCGTTTCGCGATATTCCGTTCCTACCACACAATTTTTTATCGGAAGACGTTCTGCCGGAAGCTCTTTTATTACAGAAATGTCCATATCTCCATATAACATCATGGCAAGTGTTCGCGGTATCGGAGTGGCACTCATTACAAGAATATGCGGTTCTTCTCCTTTTCCGGCTAATTTTTCCCGTTGCTTTACACCAAAGCGGTGCTGTTCATCCGTAATTACAAGGCCAAGTCTGTGATATTCGGCTTTTTCCTGAATCAATGCATGTGTACCAATCATAATATCCACAGTACCGGACTTCATTTTTTCGTAAGCATCCCGCTTTTCCTTCGCCGTCATGGAACCTACCAGCAGAAGAACCCTCACGCCAAAAGAATCCAGCAGTTTATTGGCAGAATCATAATGCTGCTTTGCAAGCACCTCGGTTGGCACCATCAAGCAGCCCTGATAGCCGTTTTTTACGGTAAAAAGCAATGCCAGCAGTGCCAGGATTGTTTTACCGGAGCCTACGTCTCCCTGTACCAGCCGTGCCATCAGTCTGCCGCCGGTCATATCCTGCTGAATTTCCTCCCAAACCTTTTTCTGGTCATTGGTAAGTTTATACGGCAGGCTTTGAATGAGGGCATCACATTCCGGCACTGCCTTAAAAGAAATCCTGCTGTGCCGTTCTTCTTTGTTTCCTGCCAGTTCCCGCAGATAAACAGAAAACAAAAAAAATTCTTCAAATACAAGCGACTTTCTTGCCGCAAACATTGTTTCCCTACTTTTTGGAAAATGAATTTCTTCCAGCGTATTCTTTCTTTTAAGTACACCATATGCACGACGCACTGCGGCAGGAATGTATTCAGGAAGCTCTCCTGCCAGGGATAATGCCTGCTTCATGGACTTTGAAACCATGTTGTTCGTCAACCCTTTCGTCAACGAATACACCGGCTGCAGCACGTTCTGCAATCGCTGGTATTCTTCCCGTTTATACTGCTTGGGCTGTTCCATGCACAGCTTCTTCCCTTTTTTACTTATTCTTCCCCGAAAAATATATCGGTAGCCTATTTGCAGATTTTTTTTTAAATAGGGCTGATTAAACCAGGTAAGCGAAATACTGCCCGATGGGTCTGTGGCAACACAGGTAAGAATCGTCATTTTCCCTCCCGCCTGCGTTTCTGAAATTCTGGAAACCGAGGCTTCTATCACTCCTATCGTGCCTTCCTTTAAAGCTGTTATTGGCACAGGTTCGGAAAAGGTCTCATATTCACGCGGGTAGTACGTCAGAAGCTGCCCTACGGTATACACATCCAGTTTTTCAAACAAAGCTCTTGTCTTCTCCCCAATTCCTTTCACTGAATCAATAGGATCACTAATCTGCATTCTGCGTTCCCCCCTCCCTTTTTGCTATACTAAATACAACAAGAGTGTCGCAAAACAACGCTTTCACGCTATTTTACGGCACTCTTCTGAAACACCTTTATTCTACAGAAATTACATAATAGTAAATTGGCTGGTTACCAAAATGTACTTCTACTTCTACTTCCGGGTAGCTCTCTGTAATGCGGGCAGCCAGTGCCTCAGCCTCTTCTTCGCTGGTTTCTTCCCCATAATAAAGTGTAACCAGTTCGGAAGTTTCATCTATCATATTTACCAAAAGTTCATATGCCGTATCTTCTACAGCTTCTCCGACTGCACGGATAGTGGAATCGTCCAGTCCCATAATATTGCCCTGTCTGATTTCCATGCCATCAATGCTGGTATCGCGTACTGCATAAGTAACCTGACCGGTTTTAACTTTTTTCATTTCCGTAGTCATCAATTCTACATTTTCTTCCGGAGACTTATCATATGCAAAGTTGATTAATGCTGCAATACCCTGTGGTACTGTTTTGGAAGGAATTACGACAACCGTTTTATCCTCTGTTAATGTTTTTGCCTGTTCTGCCGCAAGGATAATGTTCTTGTTATTTGGTAAGACATAAACCGTATCTGCGTTTACACTTTCAATGGCAACCAGTACGTCTTCGGTACTCGGATTCATGGTCTGACCGCCTTCGATAATGCTGTCCACGCCAAGCCCAAGAAAAATTTCGTTCATGCCTTCGCCAATAGAAACTGCTACAAAGCCTTCTTTTTTTCTTGGTGTCTTTTTTTCCTGCGGTACAGCTTCCTGTACCGCAGTTTCCTGCTTTGCAGTCGCTGCTTCTGCTCCCGAAATAACACGCTCATTATGTTCTTCACGCATATTATCAATCTTCATTTTAGTCAGGGAACCATAAGTTAATGCTCTCTGGATTGCAAGCCCCGGAGCATTGGTATGCACATGCACTTTGACGATATCATCATCAGAAACTACAACAATGGAATCGCCCAGTGACTCCAGATATGCTTTAAATTCACGTTCTGTATCCATGTTGTATTCTTTTTCCAGCATAATAATAAATTCGGTACAATAGCCAAATTTAATGTCTGCTGTAGATATTTCATCTGAAGCTGCACCTGTTGGTTTATTTACTACAGGCTTTGCAACCGGAATTTCAAAATCCACTTCTTTTCCGACAAGTGCATCATAAGCTCCTTTCATGATTTCCATTAAGCCCTGCCCGCCAGAGTCTACAACACCTGCTTCCTTTAATACCGGAAGCAGCTCCGGTGTATAGGCAAGCACCTCGTCCATATATTTAATTACTTCTTCCATAAAGAAGAGAATATCGTCTGTTTCTTCCACTAACTGAGCAGCACGTTCTGCACCACCTTTTGCAACGGTAAGAATGGTTCCTTCCTTTGGCTTCATTACCGCTTTGTATGCTGTTTCAACTGCACGCTGAAAAGCTTCTGCTGCAACAGTCACTGTAACTTCCTTATGTTCGCCGACTACCTTGCAAAAGCCACGAAGCAGCTGGGATAAAATGACACCGCTGTTTCCTCTTGCACCACGCAGAGAACCGGACGAAATGGCCTTGGCAAGTTCTTTCATGGCCGGATTATCCATCTGGCTTACTTCCTTTGCGGCTGACATAATCGTTAATGTCATATTCGTACCCGTATCTCCATCCGGAACCGGAAACACGTTTAATTCGTTAATATATTCCTTTTTTGCTTCTATTCTCTTTGCTCCTGATAAAAAAGCCTTGCAAAGCATCTTTGCGTCTATTGTAATATTTGCCACAATACTATCCTCCTAAATTTCTACGGTCAGTCAATTACGCGGACGCCTTCAACATAAACGCCAATCCGCTCTACCGGAAGACCTGCAAACTCTTCCACTTTATATTTCACGTTGCTGATAAGATTATCCGTAACTGCTGAAATGCTGACACCATAGGAAACAATGATATGAAGGTCTATCTTTATTTTATTGTCCTCTGTTACTGTTACTTCCACACCGTGAGTCAGACTTTCTCTTTTTAACAGTTTAGCGAAACCGTCTTTTACATTTACCGTTGCCATTCCAACAATGCCAAAGCATTCCACGGCAGAAGAACCTGCATATTTTGCGATAACTTCTTTATCAATCTGAACATTTCCAAGGTTCGTATTCATCATACCACTTAACGTACTACTCATAGTATTCCTCCATTCCGAGAACAGCTCTGTACGGTTACGGTTCCTCTGTTTAGGAACTGATATCCGTTTGTTCCCTTTTTCAGAAATTTTACCATAACTTCAGCATAAAAGGAACCTTTTCTTTAAATTTTTTTAAAAAGTTTCATATATTATATCAAACATCAAACTGGGAGCAGTCCATGAAACGCCTGATTGGCTTTATTTTATTCTGGATTGCCATCGGCATGATTCTGATGCTTTTCATACGCCATGGCATCCTTGCACTCTGCATAATCCTGCTCTTTCTGGTATGCGGATACCACTTGTTCTGCAAATGAAGAAATACTCTTCATTCTTTCATAACGAAAAACAGGGTGCCAAGCAACCGCTGACACCCATTTTTAATCAAGCTTATTTGCTTAATCCACTTTTAGCGGCTTACGCACGCTCTACTTTACCGGATCTTAAGCAGGATGTACATACATACATCTTTTTAGTACCGCCCTCTGTCTTAACTCTTACGGACTTGACGTTGGACTTCCACATCTTATTAGCTCTACCGGAAACCTGGCTTCTGGTAATGCTGATAGTTCTTCCGAATAAAGCACCCTTATCACAAACTGCACATTTAGCCATTTTATTGCACCTCCTTAGGTAATAATTTAAGGCTATGGCCCACAAACAAAATTATTTTAACAGAAAACCTTTCAGAATGCAAGTACAAATTAAATAAATTTTATTCTTTTGGTATCTATCTGCTTTTGTACCTTATTCCTCCATCTCTTCGACTACGCTGTCTACCTTTTCCTGCATTTCCTTTTTTTCTTTTTTGTCTTTTTTCAAATTGTCGATAATATCCGGTAACATATCCAGTACTTTCGTTACCGTATCCTGATTTTTTACATTAACAAGCTTTGCATGCCCATCTTTTAATACTACCACAGAGCTTGGTGTGATTTTTCCGCCAAGACCGCCGCCGCTGCTCATATCACCTGCCTGCTTTGCCCATGCGCCGGCACCAACACCAAACGATACATCCACCAGAGGAAGAATAATGGTGCCATCATCGAATTTCACAGCATCCCCAACCACTGTTTTGGTTGTCAAAAAACCATCCATTCCTTTAAATAAAGCTTCTACCGTGCTATTAAACCTGTTATCTGCCATAATTATCCTCCTATTCCGGCTCCTTTATATTTTTTATTTCTTTTACTGCCTGTCTTAATTCTTTATTGAAATATACCTTTCCGGCAATCAAAAGCAAAGTAAATATCTGCATTCTTCCTTTTAGCTCCACATCTGCTTCCAGCTGCTTTTCTTCAAAATTCGGACGAAGCTCCAAAAGCTTCCCGGTTTTTGCATAAAAAACGCTTATGACACCGACCACCTGACCTGTTGTTGCTGGATTATCTGCACCATAGGCAATATATCCCTTGATTTTTCGTGGAAGAATATGCCGGAGCAACTGTTTTAATTTTTGCCAGACAAATACAATTGCCCACTTGGTTTCCGATTTTCCAAGTATCCGGAAAAGTTCATCCTTCTGATGCAGCAGCCTGCGTATTTTTTGAACAATGCTGCTTATAGTGTTTCTTATCTTTTCAATCTTACTCTTAATTTTTTCAAAGAAACTGCTTCTGCTCTTTTCCTTCGTTTCTGTTTTTTGAAAATTTTCATTTGTTTCCGCTGTGCTTTTGCTTTCTGGTCTGCTTTGCGATTTGTCTTTTGTTTTCAGCTTGTTCGGTTTTTCTGTCCCTTCCGGCTTCCTGTCGGTATCCTGATTTCTTGTATCATCCGGTTTAATAACCTTTTTTGTCTTTTCTTTCTTTTCCGGTTTCGCAGCTTTTTTCTTTTTTTTGCCGGACTTTACTTTCTGCTTCTTTTTTTGTTTTTCTTTTTTCTGTTCTTTGCTTTTTTCCGAATCAATCAGGGCAAATCCAAAAATTCGAACCGCATAACTGATTTTTTCCATATACTCAAAACGAATCCATAGCAGCGGGAATAAAAAGCTTGCTCCCACTCTTATCTGCGTTTTTTGCGGATTATGGACAACTTTCACCTTGTAAAATACCGGCACAAACAACACCAGGGCAAGAATAAAAAGCACCAGGCACAAAATTGTCAGGAGGGTAATTCCTATAATTTTTAAAATAAACAAAATTACCTGTATCATTCCGATTCAAAATACTCCTTGCAGGAAAGTCCTTCTGTGTTTTGGTATACGTCCTCCAGCATGGAAACCACCAGATTTTCTGCTTCTTCCTTTCCTTTCGCCAACCCATAGACAAAAAGGCTACAGCATTTGTAATATGGAAAAAGGAGTTCTGCTGCCGGCAGAATATCAAGCAGATTTTTTTCATTCGATGGCCGGGTAATCAAAAAATAGCCCGGCACAGGCTTCCCCGCAGACAGCTTTTTCTTTACTCTGTCCTGCTGCTTTTTTGCCTGCGCACCTATATATAATTTTCCTGACCATTGTATCATTTCTGCCACCTCATCAAGGTATACCATAGTTATCATACCAGACTTTTTGCCGGAAGTAAAGATTTACCTTTCATAACAGCTTCTAAGAAGCTCTACACTGATTTTTTTCTCCTGCTCGTCCCGGCAACCATCCAGAGACGTTCGGACATAGTTCATCACTTCGGTATGATTATTGAAAAACACCGGGAGTTCACGAAGTACTGCTGCCATAATGGCACGGTTTCCTAAGCGAGAGCCATTGTCCAGAGTCATTTTAATATCTTTCAGGAACAGTTCCTTTACTTTCTTTAAATAGTCTTTTTCTTCCTTTATTTCTTTTTTCTTCAAGGATACATATTTACTGCCGGAATTTAACTGCATGACAATTAAAATTCTCTGGTATACTACGGAAAGCAGCAGCTCACCAACCTGTTTTTCCTTTGTTTCCTTTACATACAGCAAGGTAGGCTCCAAACTCTTACACTCTTCCATCAGTGTTTCCATATCTGTTTCTGCTCCTTCAAACAGTTTTTCCATATCTATTGTTTCTTCCGCTAACAGCTTCTTTGCCATTTTCTGTGGACGCTCACTCAGCTGTTCTGCTTCCATGGTAAAATACTGTCTAGTCAGCAGCACCGACAACAGTGCATTTGCAACTGACTGTATACTTTCCAGACATTCCATGTTATTTTTCAGATATTCTATTCCATCCGCCAAGGCGGTCTTTCTTTCCTGATATTCCTTGTTCGTCAGCTCGGCAGGATTTTTGCTTTCAAAAAGCTTTTTTACCTTATCCAGCTTGCTGAAGTTTTTTGCCATTCCTTTCGGAGTGTACAGCCCCGCCGCACATCGTAATATATAGTCATACATTTCCACACTCTGGACATCTGACTCTTCATAAATGGAAAAAGAATTTTCCACCAGCTCCAGAAATTTGGATTTCGTCATTCTCATCGGCAGACAGATCAGCATTTCCTTGATATGCTGGTTGATGAATGCCGGCTCCTCGTCTGAAAAAATTTTCTGAAGAATTTCCCTTGCCACTGCATCATTGTCCATCGGCTCCAAATTCTCTTCTGGCTCAAACTCTGCCTCCAGACGATTCAGCATATACTCATAAAGAGTAAACAAATCCGTATATACCGTAAGAATATCCACCTTGGAAATAACCTTTTCTCGAAAGTCAATCAGCTCCTTTATTGCTTTCTCATAAGCATCCGGCGAAAAAGGAACCATCAGTGTTTTATTCATAATCTCATAAATCCGTTCTTCCAGTTCTTTTATACTTCGTCCCGTTTTTAGTCTTCCCTCTGCCTTCGACTCTTTAAATACAGAAAACTCCATATTCATATTGTAATAAGAAAACAGTCCATATAAAGATGCCATGCGGTTCATCAGCTCCGGTAACGCCTGTTCCAGATTTCTTTCTGCCTTAATATCCTTAATAAGTTGTCGCGTTGTGTTTTCCATTTTCATTCTCCCTTATCATTTCCTGGTTCTTTAATCCTCTGGTTTTATCTGCGCTCCCGGCACAATTCTTCTTACATGCTCATGTGTATACAAATGCTCCAGGCAGTACTCATAGTTTCCTTCACACTTGGAGCAATAACGGAATTCCAACGTCTCATCATCTAATTCTGTCCGTCCGCAGATGGCACATCTGTGCCTTGTAATTACCGTTCTTCCCTGATAGGAAGCTGTATTTCCCGCTTTTTGCGCCTGTTGCACCTTTTTACGGTACTCCATTTTTCTTTTCTGTTCCTTTGGCGAAATTCTCCGATAATCTCTTGTTGCGAAGAAAAATACAATAAAATTAAGTAGAGAAGCTACTGTCATGATTCTAGTTGAAGCATCCCCAAACAGGAAAGTGTACAAAGTCAGTGCCGCATAAAAAATGCCGAACCATTTTGCCTTTATCGGAATCAGGAAATTTATCCGAAATACCGCATCCGGATAAATGGCCGCAATGGCAAGAAGCATAGACATTTTTATCTGGTCAGTGGATATGCTGCGAAACCAAATTGCAGGAAGCACTACGCTTTCACCGTCAATGGTTGTTGTTCCATACATGGTAAATACCGTTTTTGCACCGTCTTCGCCCAGATATTCAATCAATTCTGCAAACTGAACCCTGCCAACGACATACAATACAAAACTGCCCAGCATGGTAAACAGAAGCCCCGAAAAAACGAACAGGTTATAACGGAATTTTCCCATAGCAAATTGCAGATTATTTCCGAGAACATAATAACAGTACAGTACCAGAGCCATCATAAGTATTCCGTATATTCCGGAACCAAAGCTACTGTCCGGTACAAGCACCCAGGTAAACAACCGCCAGATTTGCCCATGCATCACCAAATAAGGGTTCAGGTACAGATACTCCACTACCCCAGGCATCACCGTCTGCAGAAAAAAGCCGATTACGCTGCAAATCACAAAATAAAGCGGAAGATTATCCAATGCATACTTTCCATATTTTTGTTCCATTTTCATTAAAAACTTTCCCATAAACTATTTTTTCTGCCTTTCTTGATACTAAACTAAAATATATCTTTTTTATGAAAAATCATTGCAACAATGCAGGACAACAGTAAAGCAAAACCCAGCACAAAATAAAACCCATATGGATTATCATGTCCCGGCAACGGCACATTCATTCCATAAAAGCTGGCAATCATGGTTGGAATTGACATTACAATCGTTATCGTAGCAAGAAATTTCATAACAATATTCAGATTATTGCTGATAACAGAGGCAAAAGTATCTACCATTCCGCTTAAAATTCCGTTGTAAATATTTGCCATTTCCATAGCCTGTTTATTTTCAATAATAACGTCTTCCAGTAAATCCTCATCATCCGGATAACGTTTTACCTTCTCACTTTTCAACATTTTTTCGAATACACCTTCATTTGCACGCAGAGAAGTTGTAAAGTAGACGAGACTCTTCTGGAGTTCCAGAAGTTCAAACAATTCTTTATTTTTCTGGGACACATGCAGACGGTCTTCAATCGTTTCACTCTGCCGATTAATGGAGCGCAGATACTGCAAAAATTCGGTAGCTACCCTGAAAAAAATCTGCAGGATAAAACGCGTTTTTTTATGCGTGGAAAACCCTTTCATCCGGCCGGATCGTATATGCGTCAGCACCGGTGTTTCTATCAGACAAACCGTGATAATATAATCATCCAGATGCACAATAGCTAACGGCATGGTCGTATAACGGTCTTTTTCCTGTTTTTCCACAATTTCTTTTTCTACCGCAGGAATGTCCACGATCATCAGGGTATAATCCTCTTCTTTTTCAATACGGGCACGTTCTTCTGCATCCAGTGCGGTTTTCAGAACATCTTCTTCTATTTCGCATACACTGGATATCTGATGAATTTCTGAAAGAGTAGGGTTTGTCATGGAAATCCAGCAGTCTTTTTCCACAGTATCAATTTTTTCCAGTATTTTTCCTTCCATTGTCTTAAAAATCTCAATCATCCCAACGCTCCCCCTTTTTATAAAAATGCGCCAGACGCTTTTTTACAATATGCTATATATTCCGGAATGAAAAAGGCAGATTGTTTCATCTGCCTCTTCACTTTCTTTCTATTATAAAATTCTTATTCTTATTCGTCAAATGAATTTTCACTAAACATTTTATTTTTTACGGATTTTTCTTCATCACTCAGCAGTTTTGGCTCTTTTCGTGCAGCCGGATACAATTTTGCTGCCAGAAACAGAAGTGCCACACCGACTACCGCAATTCCGAACAATCCGATTAGCGTATCCGTCACTGCCACAGGAAGAAAATTCAGAACTTCTGCTGACGCATTGACAAATGCGTGTAACAGGATGGATGCCCAGATAGATTGAAAATAATTTGCCGTAAAACCAAGCACCAGACCGGTGACAAATGCATAAACACCCTGTATTAGATTCATGTGATATATGCCGAATAACGCCGCCTGCAACAGATTCGCTGCAAAAAAAGGCATTGTTTTCTGTGCTTTTTTCAAAGTAACACCGCGAAATAAAAATTCTTCAGACAGTGGTGCCAGAACCACTGTTGTCAACAGAGACAGCCAGAGATTTCCGCCCACCAACTGCTCCATCAGTTCACTGTACTGTTCGGTCAGACTCTGAGGCAAAACAGGATAGAGTGCACTCAGACACATGGAAATCAAAAACTGCAACGACAGTCCAAGACATGCCAGAGCCGCCAGAAGCTTTCCATTGACAACCTCTTTGAGTTTCCAATCCGTTTCCTGCTTATATCTACGATACCAGAGTGCACCGACAAACACGGTCAATGCTGTAGCAGCCACCGTCACTATCATTAGATAATTGGCACTCATTTTTTCAGCCAGATATACCTTCTGCTCCGCAGAATCCATAATTCCAAGTTGTGCCATGCGGATGCCCAAATACACGCTGTATCCCAAAATACCAAGCAGTGATACCACAAGCTGACAGAGCAAAGCGATTACAAGCGGTAGAAAATAACTGATAACTTCACTTATCCTACGCATCCTTTTTCTCCTTCATATTTTCTATAGTCTGGATAATATGCTTATGTGCCAGCTGTTCTGCCAGATCTCCATCACGTTTTCGCATTGCCTCCAGAATTGCCAGATGCTCTTCATTGGATTCCTTGGCACGATGCTCTTTCTGCAAAGACTGCTTACGGATACGCTCCAGATAATGATGGAACGTTGTCAGCTCATGCTCCAGAATTTTACTGCCTGAAGCTTTATAAATGCTTTCGTGAAATTTATTGTCCAACTCTACCAGCTGATCGTAATGCTTTTTCTTTTCATGAAATTCAGAAAGGTAAACAATTTCTTCCAGGCTTTCAATTTCCTCTTCGGAAATCCGTTCACATGCCCAACGTGCCGCCAGACCCTCCAGATACGAGCGGATAACATAAATATCTCTCGTGTCCTTGTCCGAAATTCCGGTCACATAAGCCCCTTTATTTGGTACAATTTTTACCAGACCTTCCAGCTCCAACTGTCGCAGTGCTTCACGAACCGGAGTACGGCTGACACCAAACTCTGCACCAATGGTTGTTTCTTTCAGTTCCTCATTTTCACTGTATTTTCCAGATAAAATATCTTCACGAATCCGGTGAAACACTCGTCCTCGCAGAGAATACTTATCAGTCACCTCTTTCTGGACAATACTTTTGTCCCTACCAACTTCCATTGTTATACCTTTCCTTTTTATTATTAACGCCACTGTCCTGCTGCCTGCATAAAAGCATGGGTACAAGTACCCTGCTTTTCATTCTCTCTTTTTCTTTTTTTCAAGTGCTGTTAACACCTGCTAACCTCCACTCGCAAAACCTGCCAGCTTCGCTGTCAGTCGCTGCTTTCGCAGCTTCTGTTTTACTCGTGAGTTTAGCAGTGTGTTTCCACTGTCCTGCTGCCTGCATAAAAGCATGGGTACAAGTACCCTGCTTTTATGCAGGCGCAGTACAGTGTTAACAGCACTTGGCGATAGTTTCCATGATGTAGTCGGCAAACTCTGCACTGGTAACACCGGTGTCACGACCAGTAACCACATACTTCTTTTCGGTTACAGTACAAATATCCAGTGCCTTATAAAGCTTATCTGCCTTGTCCTGGTAGCCAATATGGCCAAGAAGCATAGCAGCCGCACGAATGACACTGCATGGATCCGCATACTTATCTCTGCCCTCTGTTACCATACGAGGTGCAGAACCATGAATTGCTTCAAACATAGCATATCTCTTACCGATATTTGCACTTCCGGCAGTACCCACACCGCCCTGGAACTCAGCCGCTTCATCGGTAATAATGTCACCATATAAATTTGGAAGAACAAGTACCTGAAAATCACGTCTTCTCTTTTCATCAATCAGCTTTGCTGTCATAATATCAATATACCAGTCATCTGCTGTAATCTCCGGATATTCCTTTGCAATTTCACGGAAAGTATCCAGGAACTTTCCATCTGTTGTTTTGATAATGTTTGCCTTGGTAACTGCAGTTACTCTTGTCTTTTTATTTGCCTTGGCATATTCAAATGCTGCACGGATAATACGCTCACAGCCCTGGCTTGTTACTACGGTAAAATCAACTCCAAGGTCTTCTGTAACATGTACACCCTTGCTTCCTACAGCATACGCACCCTCTGTATTTTCACGGTAGAAAGTCCAGTCAATGCCCTGCTCCGGAATGCGAACCGGACGAACATTAGCAAACAGGTCTAATGCCTTTCTCATGGCAACGTTGGCACTTTCCACATTTGGCCATGGATCACCCTTTCTAGGAGTTGTAGTAGGTCCCTTTAAAATAACGTGACATTCTTTCAGCTCTTCTAACACATCCGCAGGAATTGCTGCATTTTCAGCCACACGACGCTCAATTGTAAGACCATCGATTACCTTAAATTCTACCTTTCCGGCTTTTACTTCATCTGCGAGCAGATACTCTAAAATTCTCTGTGCCTGTGCTGTAATTGCCGGACCGATGCCGTCGCCACCACACACGCCGATTTTGATGGTGTCAAGAGCTGCATAATCCAAAAAGCCGCCCTGTGCTTTCATATCCTCTACTCTTGCCAGCTGCTCTTCTAAAAGCTTTCCAAATGCTTCCTTTGCTGCCGTAATCTGTGTTGCGTAATCCATGTTTTGTTCTCCTTTTTTTCTGAATATTTTACCTATATAATTTTTTCCCTCAGGAAAATTTCTCACATTTTCCGTTTTTGGTTATTATCAGTTCTTTCTGCACATTCCAACAGCCTTAATCAACAATTGGCGGCAGATTCATACCAAACTTTGCCTGACGAAGCTGTATCTGCTCGGAAAGCTCTTTGTCTGTAATAACAGTAATTCGTCCGCCGTCATACTGTTCATCCACCCATTCTTTCAGTGCCACAACCAGTGGATGTGTTTTATCCAGAGCAGCCTCACCCTTTAAATGGAAAATGGTATTCATCCAGTGAGCAATACCGGCAAGACCGGAAGTATTGGACACTGACACAAGTACCGGACGCTTTAAAAACTTTTCTGTATCAAAAACATTGTAAATTTCTTCATTTTTCAGCAGACCATCCGCATGGATTCCTGCTCTGGTTACATTAAAGTTTGAGCCGACAAACGGAGTACGGGATGGCAGCTTATAACCGATTTCTGTCCGGAAATAATCTACCAGATCGGTAATTACCGTTGTATCCATACCGTCTAACGTACCCTTTAACTGTGCATACTCAAATACCATTGCTTCCAAAGGCGTATTGCCGGTACGCTCGCCAATACCAAACAGGGAACAGTTCACGCTGGAAGCTCCATACAGCCATGCTGTTGTAGAGTTGGTAACTGCCTTATAAAAATCGTTATGGCCATGCCACTCCAGCAGCTCAGACGGAACACCCGCATGGACAAGGAGTGCATAAATCAGCCCCTGCACGGAACGCGGAAGAACGGCACCGGAGAAGTTGACTCCGTAACCCATCGTATCGCAGGCACGGATTTTTACCGGAATGTTATATTCTGCACCAAGCTTCATCAGTTCGAAACAGAACGGAATAACAAAGCCGTGAACGTCAGCACGGGTAATATCTTCCAGATGACATCTTGGTGCGATGCCAGTTTCCAGACATTCCCTTACAATATTTAAATAGTGCTGCATCGCCTGACCACGGGTCATTTTCATTTTGTAGAAAATGTGATAGTCGGAACAGCTTACTAAAATACCAGTTTCGCGAATACCGATGGATTTTACAAGCTCGAAATCCTTTTTGCTGGCACGAATCCATGTGGTACATTCCGGGAACTGATAGCCTCTCTCCATACATTTATATAAAGCATCTCTGTCTTTTTTACTGTACACAAAAAACTCACTCTGACGAATCAGACCATTTGGACCGCCAAGCTTATGTAAATAGTCATAAATTGTCACAATCTGTTCCGGCGTATATGGTGCACGCGACTGTTGGCCATCGCGGAACGTGGTATCCGTAATCCAGATTTCTTCTGGAAAATTGTGTGGTACAATTCGATCATTGAAGGCAATTTTAGGAATTTCATCATACGGAAACAGGTTACGATACACATTGGGCTGCTTCACGTCTACCAACTCATAAATCTTCTCTTCCAAAGACAACAGATTATTTTGTGGGTTAATATGAACTTTTCGATTCTGCATGTTTTTACTCTCCCTTTTCGCTTTTGCATAATTGTATACAATTATACGAGTATTGTCAACAGAAAGTTCCTCTGTTTTTACTTTTTATTTGCTTTTTCTTTTTGAAATGACATAATCGGCATACTCCTGTGGAATCAGGCCTTTGCTCCTCATGGCAGAAAGATATTCTGCCACCGTGTTTTCAGACAACTCTGCCCGAGCAAGATTCGTAAGTATCTCCAGTACTTTTTCTTTATACTCCTGACCGCTATATATGCCATCCCAATAAAGAAACCGTGCAATGTAGATTTTCTGAAAATAAACGCTTTCATTATCTGTTTTTCCGTCTTCTAGTACGAAGCAGTCCGGCAGGATTTTCAACAGATTTTTTACCGAGCCGGAGGTACACCAGATACCAGGTGCAGCAGAATATAGGTTTTTCCGGTACTCCTGGTGATACCTGTTTGTTTCAACTTTATAATATTTTGGTAACAAATTTCCAAAAATCATATTTATCACCGACGGTTCACTAACCTCGGAGTATTCTTCCAACGGATATGCAAAGATTCCACGCCGGATATATATTTTATTTGACTCCGAGCGATGAGATTTCACCAGACGCGGTTCCTTTTCCAACACAAGAAAATACAGATATTGCGCATCTGCCCAGAGATATGCCGGACTCTGAATAATTTTTTCTGTCTGACATCGGTCAATCAGCACCGTAACATGATGCTTTTTTACTTTATAGGCTACCATGATTTTTTTAAGTTTTGCCTCATCATATGCCTGCAAAGGATTCTCTGTTTCATTTTCTTGAGTTTTTGTCTGCTTCTTTTCCTTTTTTTCTGATGAAATCCATTCCAGTGCACCCGGTTCTTCTGTTTCGTTTTTCTTTTTTTCTTTCTTTTTTTTCTCCACGGAAACAGTTTTTTGTGCAAAAGAGGTATTAAAAAGAAGCATGCCATCGGCAAAAATAACGGCAAATGCAGTCAACCCAAGCACAGTACTTCCAAGTATCAGTGCCGTAATCGTCAGCGCCGCACCTGAGACCAGTATTCCCACCAAAAGAAACAATTTCCGTTTCGTTTTGGTACTTCCATATTTTAATGTGTTAATCAGCTTCCCCGGCATAACCGTGTTCTCCCTGCTTTAACTTTTTATTGTTGCTCCAAATCATAAAGCACAACGCTTTCTGCTGCCAGTGATTCCTGCACTAAAATCGTCCTTTGATTGGAAGAACCCTTAAAACGCAGCGACAAATTTTTTAATTCCTCTACAAATTTGCCATCCACCAATACTTCCAGACAGGACAGGATTTCTTTTGTTTCAGGAACTTCCTGGCACATACGGTTTAAAATGTCTTTTTCAAAATCGTATCCAGAAAACATCCAGACAGACTTTTCCGGATACTGCTTCTTTACTGCCTTCAACAGTCGAAGTACCTCCGGCTGGTTTTTCGGCTCTAACGGTTCTCCGCCAAGAACGGTTAGACCTTTCACATAGGAAGGCTTTAAATAAGTAAGCACCGTCTGAATCGTATCATCCGTAAATGGCTTTCCATAATTAAAATCCCAGGCTTCTTTATTGAAGCAGCCTTTGCAATAATGCGTACAGCCACTGACAAAAACAGAAACCCTTATTCCCGGTCCATTGGCAACATCATACTGTTTTATATCTGCATAATTCATCCTAATCTCCATTCCGGAGCGTTTTTTTGTGCGATGGGCGAACAGAAATTCGTGCAGACGATTTCTGTTCGCCCATCAGGACTTATTTGTGACGTTCCTGCACAAATAGCCAACAACTTAGTTGTTTAGGAAATATCAGCATATCAATGTGATTTCTCACACTAATTCATTCTTATATATGGAGTACTCTGGAGTTAATTTCTTTCGTCTTTCCAACATTCCAGAAATTTTCTCCAAGGTAACCGCAGGTTCTTCTTGTAACATTCATTTTTGCATGATCTTTATTTCCACACTGCGGGCACTCCCACTCCATCTGGTCATTTATTGTAATTTCACCATCATATCCACAAACATGGCAATAATCTGATTTGGTGTTAAATTCTGCATACTGAATATTGTCGTAGATATACTTCACCAGTTCTTCCAGTGCTTCCAGGTTGTGGCGCATATTTGGAATTTCTACATAGGAAATAGCACCACCGGAGGAAATAACCTGGAACTGGGACTCAAAGTCAAATTTATGGAATGCGTCTATTTTTTCCCGTACATCCACATGATAGGAATTTGTATAATATCCCTTATCCGTAACATCCGGAATATCACCAAAACGCTGTTTGTCAATTCTTGCAAAGCGGTAACACAAGGACTCTGCCGGCGTGCCATATAATCCAAAATGAATTCCGGTAACTTCTTTCCAGCCGTCCGTCGCCTTACGGAGACGTTTCATCAGCTTCATGGCAAATTCCTGTCCGCCCTCTTCGGTATGACTTTTACCGGTCATCAGCTTTGTAACCTCGTACAAGCCGATGTAGCCGAGAGAAATCGTGGAATAGCCATTGTGTAACAGCTTGTCTATTTTTTCGCCCTTTTTCAACCGTGCAATGGCACCATATTGCCAGTGAATCGGACTCACATCAGAAGTTGTTCCTTCCAGAGCGTGATGTCTGCACATCAGTGCCTCAAAGCAGAGTGCAAGACGTTCTTCCAGCAGCTGCCAGAAATATTCTTCATTGCCCCGGGCAATAATGCCAATCTGAGGAAGATTAATAGAAACAACGCCCTGATTAAACCGTCCTTCGAATTTAAAGTTGCCTTTTTCATCTTTCCATGGTGTCAGAAAACTCCGGCAACCCATACAGCTGAACACGTTGCCTTCGTAATTTTCACGCATTTTCTTCGCCGAAATATAGTCCGGATACATTCTTTTTGCCGAGCACCGGATGGCAAGCTTCGTTACATAGTCATACTTTCCACCCTTTAAACAGTTGTGTTCATCCAGAACATAAATCAGCTTCGGAAATGCCGGTGTCACATAAACACCCTTTTCATTTTTAATTCCCTCCAGCCGCTGACGAAGAATTTCTTCTACAATCAGAGCGTTTTCTTCCAGATATTCATCATCCTTGTCCAGATTTAAAAATAAAGTAACAAAAGGTGACTGACCGTTTGTTGTCATCAACGTGTTAATCTGATACTGTATCGTCTGCACACCGGAGCGAAGCTCATCTGTTAAACGGTCGTCCACAAATGCCTGGATGACCTCCTCGTTGACCGTATCTGCAAATTTTTCCCGATATCTTTTTTCGTATTTTTCCCTACTGTAGCGCAGGTATTTACCCAGATGGCGAATGTCCACCGACTGACCACCGTACTGGGAGCTGGCAACTGCCGCTATAATCTGGGTGACAATGGTACATGCTACCTGAAAACTCTTTGGACTTTCAATCAGCTTGCCATTCATTACCGTGCCGTTATCAAGCATATCTCCGATGTTAATCAGGCAGCAGTTAAAAATCGGCTGAAGAAAATAGTCGGCATCATGGAAGTGTAAAACGCCCTCATCATGTGCTTTTGATATTTTTTCCGGAAGCAGGATTCTTCTGGTTAAGTCCTTGGATACCTCACCAGCAATCAGATCACGCTGCGTTGACGCAATAACGGCATTTTTATTGGAATTTTCCTCCATGACATCCTTATTACTTGCCCGAATCAAGCTTAAAATGGATTCATCCGTTGTATTGGACTTTCTTACTAACTCTCTTGTATATCGATAAATAATGTAGTTCTTTGCCAGGGAGAATTTTCCATCCTCCATCAGCTTCATCTCCACAAAATCCTGAATTTCCTCCACCTGCATGGTTGGCTTTTTTAACGCCTCTATCTCAAGAAGAATCTGATTAATCTTCGACTCCTCCACTCTGTTCTCTTTATGTACTGTTGCATTTGCCTTTATAATTGCATTAAAAATCTTGTTTCTGTCGTAATCCACGGTACGACCATCCCGTTTGATAACATTCACTTTTCTTCTCCTCCTTTTTCCCCGCACATTGTCATGCCACTGAAACAGTATAGCTTATTTTTTAGAGAATATCAATATATAGTTTTTAATTTCCGGATTTATTTTTATTTAGCACTATATCTAGTGTTGTAGAATATCTGATAATTGGACAAGTTTACAGAAAAGAGCATTCATTTCACACAACACAAAAAGAACCCGGCAAGGCTGTTCGACACAAAAGCAGTGCCATAGCCCGTCAGGTTCCTTTTATTATTTATGCTTCCGGCTCGTATTTCAGCTCCTCAACCGTTCCAAATGTAAAAACAAGCTCCAGGATTTCTGGATCTGCTTCCACCGCTCCTTTTTATGCATGCTTTCTACGATATACAACCCACACGGTTCCGGTTATCAAAAAAGCAAGCGGCAGTAATATAACAGTTACCAGCCCCCACATATTAATTTGTGCATCCGTAAGCACCAGTGATGTATCTTCTGTTAAGTCAATGGCACGTACTGCCACTGTATTGCTCTTCACATCGGCCAGCGCATTAATTGTATTGATTAACAGGTCAATATTTGCAAACGTAGAGCTTCCGGCATACGCCTCATTAAACATATAATAGCTGGAATAGACTGCCAGTTTTGCATCCGTATTAGAATCCTCTACACAGACTCCGACATAAAACGCACCGCTTGCATCGCCTTCCTCCTGATAGAACGACTGTGCATCAATATTTTTCTCATAAGCATAAGAAGACGTTGTCAAAAATGCCCGCTGTGTCAGATTTTCCGGAGCATTCTCCGTAAAATACAATGGGCTGGAATGCTGTGCAATAATATATTTTCCTGCCGAAATTCCGCTGGTAATGTCATGAGAAACTGTCTGTGGCAGCAAAACATATTGTGCCTGCATATAATATCTGGAACTACCTTCAAAAATCAAGCCCCCGGACAGTTCAATTCCATATGCTTCCAACAAGGAAAGAAAATTTGGATGCTCCACATTCAGATAGCTTACAACAAATATCATTTTTCCTCCCTGCTTATAAAAAATGTATTTCCGGAATCTTCTTTAAACGAATTACCCGGCTATTTTCTCACATTTTTTTGATTTGCTCACTTTTCAGTGTAAAATAAATTTCGTAAAATACCTTGTAGCTTCTGTGAATAAAATGTGAAATCTGTTTTCTACTAAAAAAGTGGAAACCAGACAACCACTGCTACATATATTTAGACTGTAAATAAACTTTGGGAGGATCCATTATGGGATGCTTTTCTAACTGTGGCAGCAACAGCTGCTTAATCATTATTCTTCTTTTATTATTCTGTGGCGGTAATGACGGCTGTGGCTGCGGTAACAACAGTAATGACTGCAACAGCTGCTTCTGGATTATCCTTTTACTGCTTTTCTGTGGCGGCGGCTGCGGTAACAACAACGGTTTTGTAACCGCAAACAACGGCTGTGGCTGCAACAACTGCAATACCTGCTGCTAGTTTTGGAGCAGCAATCCGGGGCATCACCTGTGTGATGCCCCATTTTTTGTTTTTCTTTCCGTTTCCGTCTTGCTTATTTTTCTAAAATCCGATATACTGATTACATTATTACGTTGTCGCATCAAAGTATACAATGCAACAGAATTGAGGTAAACAACTATGGCAGGTTCGTCATTTGGAACAATTTTTAAAGTAACTACCTTTGGTGAGTCCCACGGTGCAGGTCTCGGTGCAGTACTTGATGGCTGTCCCGCCGGGCTTCCCATCAGTGAAGAAAGCATCCAGAATTATTTAAACCAACGCAAACCCGGTCAGACAAGCTATTCTACCCCTCGCAAGGAGCAGGACAAAATTCGCATTCTTTCCGGGGTTTTCGAAGGAAAAACCACCGGAACTCCTATTCTTCTCCTTGCCGAAAACGAAACACAGCGTTCGCAGGACTACGCAGACATTGCCTCCTGCTATCGTCCGGGACATGCCGATTATACATTTGATAAAAAATACGGATTCCGGGATTACAGAGGCGGTGGCCGCTCATCCGGAAGGGAAACGCTTGGACGCGTAGCTGCCGGTGCCATTGCCATTGAATTTTTAAAAAGTCTTGGAATTGAACTTTGTGCCTATACCAAATCCATCGGTTCTGTTTTCTGTCAGAAAAATAACTATATTTTCTGTTTGAGTGAAGATAACCTAGGCACGGAACGTGTACTTTTTGACCGAATTTCAAAAAAAGGCTTAGAAAAGCTTCGTGCCTGCAAGTTTGCAAGTCCGCTTTATATGCCGGACGAAGAAGCCTCCAGCGCAGCAGAAAATGCACTTGCCGCATCTATGGAACAGGGCGACTCCATGGGCGGCATCATTGAATGCGTTGTTTCCGGTATGCCTGCCGGCATTGGAGAACCAGTCTTCGACAAGCTGGATGCTTCCCTTGCCAAAGCAATGTTTTCTATTGGTGCAGTAAAGGGCTTTGAACTGGGAGCCGGTTTTTCTGCTGCAAAGCTGAAGGGTTCTGAAAACAATGATGCTTTCTTAACGGAAAACAGCGAAATACGCAAAGCAACCAACCACGCTGGCGGTATCCTAGGAGGTATCAGCGACGGCAGCGACATCATCTTCCGCACAGCCATCAAGCCGACGCCTTCTATTTTTGCCGAGCAAAGCACAGTCAGCACAAACGGCACTGCCATTTCCCTGAAAATCAAAGGGCGTCATGACCCGGTCATCGTTCCAAGAGCCGTTGTTGTAGTAGAAGCCATGACTGCACTTACCATTGCAGATGCCCTGCTTATCAATATGCATTCCCGTCTGGATGATATAACAAAATTTTATAGCTAGTATATCAAATGCTTAATAACCGGACGAAATACGCAAAATATTTCGTTCCCACTACCAGGGTGGATTAGGGACTTTCACCCATTAGAAACGTGCGCCTCTAGGCGCACATTGAAAAAGCGTCAGGAAAGTTAAGTTTCCTGACGCTTTTCTTATATTACATTGAAATAAAAATTATTCCTCTACGATTTCAGCCTCTGCTGCATTCTTCTTTACAGATGCAATTCCATTATCACAGTTTGCCATAGTGGTGTAACCTTCGCTCACTGCAATAATCTGTCCATTGGTTGCCTTTAAGCGGAATCTGAACTCACCAGCCTTGTCCTTGTATACCTCGAACTTAGGATTTTTCTGTGTTTCATAGCCCTCTACTGTCTGATTTTCTACGTTAGCTATTGGAGCATTCTTCTGCACACTGGCAATTCCGTTTTTGCATGCATTCATTGTTGTGTAAATTTCGGAAGTTGCAATGACCTGTCCATTGCTTGCCTTTAAATCAAACTTAACTCCTGTGTTAGTTTTCTTAATAACAAACTTTCCCATAAAAAACCTCCCATTTATGTTTTGTAAAAAATTATACTATTATAATACAACATATTTCTGATAAATACAAGAAAAAAGTTTAAAACAGAAAAGATATGAAAAGATAAAATGATTTTTGTCTTGCAATAACGTTCCGTTTATGGTATAATCATTTTGCATAGTAGTTCAGACTATTATAACTTTTATTTATACCTAAGGAGTAGTTTATGGAACCCGAAGCGGCATTATCCACATATCACATTTTCAACGCAGTTGCAGAAACCGGCAATCTTTCCAAAGCCGCAAAGCTGCTGTACATCAGTCAGCCTGCCATCAGCCGTGCCGTAAGCAAATTAGAGCACAGTCTTTCTGTCAAGCTCTTTATCCGTGGTTCCCGCGGAGTCCGTCTCACAGAAGAAGGCCGCCTGTTATACGAGCACACAAAAACAGCCTTCGACTCTCTACGTCAGGTAGAAGAAGACCTGCGCCGAATGAACACTCTCGGCATCCGCACCCTGCGTATTGGAGCAAGTTCCATGCTCTGTAAGCATATTCTCATACCGCAGCTGCAAAACTTCATTCAGAAGCAACCGCACATTCAGGTTACTGTCTGCTGCCGCTCTTCCTCCGAACTGGTTACTCTTTTAGAAAATAAAAAAATTGATATTGCACTCATCAGCCAGCCGGACAGTCTGCATGCTCTCGATTATTTTCCGCTTGCTGAAGTTGAAAATACATTTGTCGCCACAGAAAGCTATCTGAACCACCTTACCCAGCGAATTTCAGAAGTTTCTGACCCAGTTACTACAAAAGGCAGACGCAGCACAACCAGAAAAAATGTTTCTTCCATCCAGACCTGGCTAAAAGAAGGGCTTCTTCTGCTTCCCGGCGAAACTAACATTTCCCGTCTCTGCGTCAACCGCTACTTCAATAACCAACATCTAGAAACCGGTCACACACTGGAGCTTAACGATATGCAGCAATTAATCGACTTCTCCAAAGTTGGAATCGGTATTGGATGTGTTATCAAAGAATTTGTACAAAACGAGCTTGCAGAACGTTCCCTGACCGAACTACCGCTTCCCGAAAAATTTCAAAAGCGCAGTATCGGACTCGCCTACAGTAAAACCTCACTGCAGGCTGCCCCGGTCCAGACTTTCATCGATTTTATATCCTCTCAGATTCTTCTGAACGACGCATTCTGAGCCGGATTTTACAAAGGAGGTTCCAATGAACACCAATAAAACATATAAAAGATTAAAAAGACGCTTTAAGAAAAAATTGTATCTATTTTTAGTAAAAGTCGATGCCATCGATTTCAGCCGATTTCGTCCATTATTTTATCTGACGTTGATTGCAGCCATACTTTTGGCCTTAGCAAAGCTGCCAACCTTTGAAACAGATAACCGCACATTTCCTCCGGCTGTACAAGGAGCAGAGCTTGCTTCCGCAATCCGCTCCCTGTCCTCCGAAAACAGTGTCTGCTCCGCAGACATCATCGCATTATTTTCTCCCGAAAATTCTGCGGAAGAATCCTCCTCTGTCGAAAAAGAAATACTTTACAGCTTCTATCTTACTGGCAGGGAGCTTTCCTATCTTGCAGAAGGTGCCGTTACCGCTGTTTCCAAAAACTCCTCCGTTTATCTGGACGGTCTGAACTACACCTACCATAAAAACCGACTGCCATTCAACCGTGTCACCAGGCTTACTTTACGTTCCGGCGACGAACTTACCGACAACCAGTTGTACCATGTCATCAGCACGGAAGATATTTTTTCACTCTTCCATTACATTTCCTACCGCTCCCTTGGAATTATGCGCATTCATCCAAAGGATGCAACAGGCAGCCTTCTGTCCGACTATCAGAAAGTTGTCTTTACTGAAACCGGAACACCGCTTACCATCCATGCCGTAAAAGAGTCAGTCAAAACTGCTCCATTGAGTGCAGCTACTTCCGTTTCAATCGTAACAAAACAGCATGGTTTTAATTTAATCGACCTGATAAAAGAACCAAACAAAATCACCCTTTGCGTGTGTGCTTTATTTCTGGCACTGGTATCTCTTCTCTGGTACATTGTTCCACACTTGCACCGCATCCGCATCTGGTTTCGGATTTATCGCATTCGAAGCAGAAAACGCAGTTCTCATACGTTTTACAGGTTAAAAAAAAGATATTAAAGCCAGACCGGCTTTTGCCTTATATCCTGTCACATCCAAATTGAGTAGGAGAAATTTCTCGTTTATGAGAAATTTCTTCCTCTCACACTACCGTATGTACGGTTCCGTATACGGCGGTTCATAATTCCAATGTAATTTTCCTAAGATAGTAAATCTCATATGCCGCCTCACTGTATAGGAACTCCATTTTATTAATCGACTTCCCCAACCGCTCAATCAGACGCTCCAGTACAAAAAAATCCGGAAAACGTTCACTACTTTCCAATCTCTGTAGTACCGAGACAGAACACAGACCTTCTGACAACATCTGCATACTAATTTTTCTTTTACCTCGCTCGTAACCTATCATTCTTCCAATCATTCGTTTATCCATCGTATTTTTCCTTTTTCCTACCATGGATTCTGCTGACTTCTCACAGTTCGTTGTTACTAGACTAATGTTTCAAAAACACACAATACAACATGATGTGAGGCTTTTGGCAAAAGAACCTGTTCTGCCATCTTTCTGTTGACTAGCACCGGCAACAGCAATTACAGAACAAATTCAGCATCAGACACTCAAAACACAAGCTTGTCATTCCACCGGACTGTCGTCCATAGGATGCGCCCCGGCTGTTATATCTGGTCTCACCGGACTGCAATCTGCGAAGCAGATCCTGATATACATAATTTCCAGGTTCCATCTGCACTGCACGCTGTGCATGCTCCATGGCGGTAATGTTGTTGCCTGTCCCCGCATTTGCCTGCGCACTGTAGTAATACCACTTTGCATTCCGTTCTGCTTCCGGAATATTGTTTAATACATTGTACGCTTCTCTGTAATAACCGTTTCTTAGATAATTTCCGGCCGCCTGCAGCAATGTGGAATCGTTAGCATCCTGTCTGGTTTGTGAACGGTTGTTATTATATCCGAAGCCGCCGAAAAAATCACCAAAAAAGTCTTCAAAACCTCCATAAGACTGCTGATATCCACCCTGACTGTAGTTTCCGTTTTGCGAACTGCCTTGACCATATCCGCTGCCCGTACTTCTTCCACCATTTTCTTTTTCATTCACTATCTGCTGATATGCCGCCTGTATTTCCTTAAATTTTGCTTCTGCCTGATCTTTATTCGGATTATTGATATTGGCATCCGGATGGTAAATCCTGCTCAACTTACGATATGCTTTTTTTACTTCATCCATACTCGCCGTTTCACTCACTCCGAGTATTTGATAAGGATTACTCATTTTTTTCTTCCTTTACTTTTTCTCTTTTTGCTTTCATTCGTTCAAACTTGTTCCATATACCAGCATACAGGATATTTCTTAAAATTTCAACATTTTCTATTAACGGAAGCCGTTCAAAGCCTTCTGCTGCACTTGCCGCCATCATGTTCAGACACTGCTCTGCCAGTTCTTCATTTTTCTTTTCACCATGACTCAGTAAAAACGGATTATAATTTCCTCGTTTGCTGTCCCGTTCCATATCCTCATAGGCATCCATCAGATAGATAAATTTACCCAGATAAAAACCAAGCGTCCGCAAATCCTGCTGCCACTCATCTTCTTTCCAGCAGAACAGTTCTGCAAGCATTTCTCCTGTTAATCCGGCTGCTACATCCAGATTCACTTCCCGCTTTTGTTCACAGGCATGCAATTTTTCTATATACTGTTCTACTGCCCTTGTCTGGTGGGGATATTCTTTTGCAATCTTTATTCTGGCATTATGAAGGATTGCCGCTGCCCCCGCTGCCGCAACGTTTTGCTCATCCTGCCAGTCATCCAGCAGATTATCATAGCAGAGCAGTATATTCATTTTGGCCGCATAAACCGAAGCCTCGCTCTTAATAAATGGGTGCTTTTTTACCGGATGCACCAGACACCTGCTTCCTCCTTCTTCTTTCGGACAATCATACAAATCATCCAGCAGCATGGCAAGAAACGTCATATCATAAGATACCGTAGCTCTCGCTTTGGTACCTGCCACTTCTTTTAATGCATGACATAAACCGCAATAATAGGCATGGTACCGATTCCAGTCCTTGATTTTCAATTCGTCCTTATTAACTATAACATACCCAAACATACAATTCCTTTTCTTACCTGCTGTTCTTTATAAACTCCGTGCCACAACGTTTACAGCGGATTGCCACCTTTCCTTTTCCTTTTGGAATACGGATTTTCTGCTTGCACTGCGGGCATTTATAAATGTGATGCGTCTTTCTCTGCTGCATATAAGACTTCTGACGTTTAAAAAAGCCTTTTACCGTATTCAGATAACGATAATAGGTGCAGTTTTCCTGATACCGTTTCTGGATGTTCCGCGACAGCATCCGGTAATAGCCCCATATCAAAAGCACCAATGCCACCGTACTGAACAGCCCAGGTATAAAAAACCACGACAGCACCATAAAAATAACCGCAGTCCACATCAAGAACTGACCAAGACCGTCCATTCCATATCTTCCATACATAAACCGTTGAATTCTTTCTCTGAATTTCATTTTCTCCTCCATTTTAAGAAATGTACTCTCAGAATGCTCCCTGAAAAAGTTTTTTGTGGAACACTTTCTGCTTATTACTTATCATATACTTATTTTACCTGTAATTCAATGAAAGAACCATTAAAAAAGTAAAAAAATTATGAAAGAATACAAATCCCCCTGAACAGACGGATTGAACTGCATATCAAACCCGACAAAAATCTGCTCAAGGGGACTTTCTTCTATTTTTCATTTACTTCCAGTCGGAATAATCAATATAGAGCAGCGGATCTACGGAAACCCCATTGACCCAGACACCAAAATGCAAATGCGGTCCGGAAGAATAGCCTGTAGTTCCTGCCTCCATAATTTCTTCACCACGTTCCACAACCTGTCCCTCTTTTACATATATTTTATATGCATGAAGATACCAGGTAACCAGTCCGTTTCCATGGTCGATATGTATATAGTTGCCTGCAGATTTGTTGTAGCCTACATCAACTACTGTTCCTGCCAATGCAGCAACAACAGTACGGTCTTTTCTTTCCAGATTTCCCACACCGATGTCTATTCCCTGATGAAATGTGGTTGCTCCCGCCACCGGAGCATTCCGGTAGCCATAGTCCGAAGTAACTCTTCCGGATTTTGGAACCGGCCAAAGCATGTTTTCAATATCGGTGTTTCGACGAAGCTCTGCAAGAATTTCCTCCTGCTTCTTCTTTTCTTCCTCTTTCTTTTTTGCCTCTTCTTCTTTTCGTTTGCGTTCCCGCTCCTCCGCTTCTCTCCTGAGACGTTCTTCCTCTTCTTTCCGCTTACGCTCCTCTTCTGCAATCCGCTCGGCCTCTTTTTTTTCCAGCTCTTCAATATCTGTTCCCATGGTAACGATTTCATCCCAGTACCAGAACAGCATTTCCTCATCCACGCCAATAGAAGTAGCCAATGCTTCCAATTCGGTTGCCTTAGCCTGAATCAGTTCCTCTACCTGTGCAAGCTCAAACTCTCTGCTTTCTTTTAAAGCATTCATTTCATCCAGCTGTGCCAACAGAAGCGTTTCTGTATTCTGCACCTGAAGCTTGGTGGCATTATAACGCTTCAGCAAACCGTTATCATACTCTGTAATAGCCGCACGATACTCCATTTCATTCAGCATGTCCGTTAATGAACCTTTTCCAAGCAATATGTCTAAAAAACCGGTTTCACCATTTTCATACAAATACCGGATACGTTTTTTCATCGTATCATACTGCTCCGTTTCCTGCGCCTTGACCCGCTCCAGCATTTCCTGCGTTTCAGCAAGCTGTTCCTCCTGCGCAGCAATTTCTACCTCCAGTTCTTCAATGCTGTACATAACCTCCAGATACTGCTTATCCATATTTTCAATATAAGCGTTCATATCCTCTTTCTGTTGCTTTAAGGCATCTATCTTTTCTTCCAGTTCGGCTCTTTCCTGCTCCAGTTCTTCTTTTTTTGCTTTTGCTGCATCAATCTCGTCCTGATAAGAATTGGTAGTATCTGCACTGGCAAAATAGGAAGTTCCAGTAACCACTCCAACGGTCAAAAGAATGCAGATTCCAAATGTGACTAATACTTTTCTTTTCATATGTTATTCCTCAAATTTTCTTTCAAAACAACTGGTATTTCATTTCTATTTTTGCATCAGGATCGTATCATCCAAACTCTATTGTATCAAAAAAAAGAAATTTTTACAATGCATGAAAGTTGTTTTTAGCGGAAAAGAAATTAGCCCATTTTAGCAATCATTGCGATAGCAAGAATGCTTCTTACCGCATTATACCACATGTTAAAGAACGGAGAAAACTATAATGCGGAACTTTATCGAAAATCCGACTTACCACCTGTTGATCGTGAGATTACCGTAGAGCAGGCTCTTATGCTAGTCAAAAACCAGGGTTATAAAAACAAGTCAGCAACTGCATAACCTTAACATTTCAAAATATTCAATTTTTAAAGCAGCCACCGCAAGATGGCTTATTTGTGATGCGATTAAGGTAATGGATACCCTCTACTTCTCATTTTCAATCTTATACTATAGTTTTCTTTGTTCTCTTTCTCAAAAAACTGCTTGCTTTCCTGCTGCTTCTGTACTATAATCAGAAACAGAAAATGATTTCTAATCTTTTCAAAATTTCATTATCAACATTACCCCTTTGTACCTGAATAAAACGAATGAATTTTCCCTTGCAAAAAACATAAACTAACGTTATACTTTATATAGAAAGGTTCTCGTTTTCATTTCTTTCTTCGGTGATTCTTCTGTGTTATATTTCAGATACTTGGGAGTATCTTTCTGCCGCTTATTCCGGCACATTCCAAGGAGGAACCCAGATGACACAAATCAACCGAAAGCACAAGGACCGCCTCTTCCGTCTTATCTTTGCCGATGAGAAAAACAAGGCAAACACCCTGTCACTCTACAATGCACTGAACGATTCTTCGTACGAGAACGCAGAGGATCTGGAGATTACAACCATTGAGGATGTTATCTACATTAAAATGAAAAACGACTTATCTTTCATCATTGACAACATCATGAACCTGTATGAACAACAGTCGTCGCATAACCCAAACATGCCATTGCGCGGTTTCCTGTATTTCGGAAACCTCTACGAAAAACATTTGGTCAAAGAACATTTGGATTTACACAGCAGTTTCTTAGTGAAGATACCGACACCTCGTTATGTCGTATTTTATAACGGCATGAAAAAACGTCCTGCCAGCGAAAAGCTTAAGTTGTCCGATGCTTTTTATGTACCGGATCACAGTGGCGAATTTGAATGGACATGCACCGTGATCAACCTGAATCATCCCGACAACAAAGATTTACTCACACGGTGCAAGCCGCTGTACGACTACACCATACTTATCAGTAAAATTCAAACCTATCAGAAAACCATGCCGGTTGTCGATGCCGTAGAAAAAGCGACAGACGAATGCATCGTTGAAGACATTATGGCAGAATTTCTGAAATTGCACAAAACGGAGGTAGCACATATGTATCTTGCCGAAGTAGACGAACAACTTATCATAGCCAATTCTTATAGTGAAGGCTTTCAGGAGGGGCACAGTGAAGGCCATACCGAAGGACTTGCCGAAGGACTTGCCAAAGGATTTGCCAAAGGTCATACAGAGCATCTTTCCTCACAAATCATTAAAAAATTTGCCAAAGGCAAATCCCTGGAGCAGATTGCCGAGGAATTGGAGGAGGATGTGGAAAACATCCGTCCTATTTACGAGCAACTGATAAAGGAACAAAAATAAAGCTCGTTTATTTCCATGCCAGACAGGAAAATGGTCTGGTATGGAAATTGTTTTTTAGCCAATTGTAACAAACATTTCAGCTTCATTATTGCCCAGTTCATAAAACATTTCGTAAGCGCCTAATATAAGGGTGGCTGGCGTATGCCATTTTCATCTGCCATAA